>JANMES010000014.1:0-3877 GCA_031377185.1 Phycisphaerae bacterium | reverse complement strand
GCCCAGCTGGCGGGGGAGTCGATCATGGGGGCGAAACGGTTGAGCGGCGTGAAGTCCTGGGTGCCGCGTTGCGCGTGAAGTGGTAATGCGCCGCGGTGCGGATTGGACGTCCCACCCCCCCCCCCCACCCCCGGAATTCCATGGATGGCCCCGCTGAATCAATTTTCCTATCATTTGAATACTTTTTCGTATTGAGATTTCAGGAGCCAAGCCATGACCAGTCTGCAGCGCCACCGTGCCATGATCGCAGGCCAGAAAGTCGATTTCGTTCCCAGGCTGCCCATCCTGATGCAGTTTGCCTCGGAATTTATCGGTGCGGATTACAGCAATTTCGCTTCGGACTACCGCGTTCTGGTCGCTGCCAATCGCAAATGCGCCGAATACTTCGGCATCGATCAGATGAATACCATGTCCGATCCCTACCGAGAAACCCAGGGCTTCGGCGCCAAAATCATCTACGACAAAAACGCCATTCCCCGCTGCGAAAGTCATCCGCTCCAAGAGGCGATTGAACCTGCCCGCCTGCCCCGGCCAGACCCCTTGACGAGCGAGCGTATGCGCGACCGAATCGAAGCGATCAAACTCTACCGTCAACAAGTGTGCGACGCCGCTTCGATCATGGGCTGGGTCGAAGGCCCAGCAGCCGAGGCTGCGGACCTGCGCAACCTGATGAACTTCATGATGGACTTGGTGGATGACGAAACGCAAAGCGGTGAACTCATGGACCGCTGCGTCACGACCGCCATCGACTTTGCCCGCGCTCAGATCGAGGCTGGCGCCGACACCATCGGCATCGGCGATGCCATCGCCAGTCAAGTCTCGCCCGACGTCTATGAACACCTGATTCAGCCACGGGAAAAACAGCTCGTTAAAGCCCTCAAAGATATGGGCGCCATCGTTCGGCTGCACATCTGCGGCAACATCACGCACCTCTTGCCAGGCATCGCGGATCTGGGCGTGGATATTCTCGATGTTGACCACATGGCGAATATTGCTGAAGCTCGCCGCGTGGTGGGTCGGCGAGTGACGCTCGCTGGAAACATTGACCCGGTAAGCGGTGTCATGCGAGGCAACCCCGACACGATTCGCCGGACCATCCGTCGCCATTACGAACTCGTCGGAAATCCCTTCATGGTCAATGCCGGCTGCGAAATCCCACCAAGCACCCCCAAAGAAAATCTGCTGGCCATGTGCGAACCCATTGCCTATTGCCCGTGAGTTTTATTCTTCGTTGAATCCACGACGAACCAGCACCAGTCCATCCGAAAGTTGCACCCGGACAAGCACCTCGCCATTGACGCCCGAATCCACTTCCAAAATCAACTATGCTTTTGACAAAGACAGAAAACCCCTCACCCCCGGACCTCCATGGCCGTCCCCGAGGAATCAAATTTCCTATCATTATGATAACGCTTTACGATCTTTTTTTGGTCTAGTATCCCGTGTCCGAAATGTGGAAATCATGTCGACAACGTGAACCAAAAACCCCTCGGCATCGTTCCCCAGCCGCGAATCGCCCCGCCCCAATCGCCAATACGCTCGCTGCTTAACCCTTCGACCAATATTCCGACGACGCCACCTGCCCCGATTCATCCTGAACCAGTAAATACGCCGTCGTCGCCAGGCGTGGCAATACCGCCTCCACCCGCCGCTGGGCCGCGTGCAGCGTCGCGGGCGTGCATTGGTACACCCGATCGCTCCAATACCCCGTTGCACGCGTCCACACCAGCTCCGCACTCACCACAGGCCTGCCGCTCTCAAATAGCGACTGGATCGTCCCCCCTTCCACGCCCGATGCGGTCACCCGGGGATTCGCCGTCCCGCCCGCGACGACCTGATCCGCAAAAGCGCCGATCTCGCGCGGGGCCCAACCACCCTCGTGGCTGTGAGGCATGTTGGGGCGAATGCACAAATGCCGTTTCCCCGCATCCTGAAGCCGATGGCTCTTCTGGAGCGAATCCAGCGGATACGCAAAATCGTTCGTTCCCGAGACCCAGAGCGTCGGGCACGCAATCTTCGGAATAAAGTGCGAGGGGTCCCACAGCTCATTCCACTTTCGCCACGCGGGCTCGCTGGCTGCGCCGACTTGCACGTCATTCCAGCATGAGTTATCGCCTAGGAAGCCGCAGCCGTAGACCGGGATGGCAAACGCAAACGCATCGGGGCTCGCGCCTGCGATGAGGAGCGTGGAATATCCGCCCCACGAAATCCCCGTCACGCCGATGCGTGCGTTATCCACCCCGGGGAGCGACGCCAGCAGATTCCGCGCCAGCCTGCCGAGCGTCGCCACGTGCGCGGGCCACTGGTCGTCGAGCTTTTCGTCGGTTGTCTTGAACGATGCGTCCCAACCCGCGGGCCCGCCGACCGGGTTTCGCGGGTGAGGCCCACCGTCGCCTTTTTCATGCGGAATCGCACCGCAATAATCGAGCGCGAGTGCTGCGTAGCCGCGCTGCGTCCACAGCCGCACCCACTGCGGAAACGCGGTCCCGCCCCCGCCATGCACCAGCACCACGCCGGGGATTTTTTGGCCGGGCTCGACCGTGGGCATGCCGAGGTATCCAAACGCACGCGTCGGCTTGCCGTGCAGCTCGGGCCCCTCCATCAAAATCGATCGCAGGTCGGGCACGCGACGATCAGCGGAAGTTTCGATCGTCGGCGTGTGATGAATCCAACGCGGGGAAAGGGTCCAATTCATGCCGTGAAATTCGCAGAGGGAGGCGGACGTGTCAATGTGATTAATTAGCCGCGTGGGCTATGCCCCGCGCGTTGCGACCGATTGTGCGATGAATTCAATTCGATCAATGCGCGTAATTTGGCGTCACGGGACACGCGCCGGTCGAACTCGATGCATTGAGTAATCGACCGCAACGCGCGGGGCATAGCCCGCGCGGCTAAATACGCGGCGTGCGTGAAATGAAACAAGCCCCGCGACAATCGTCGGGGGCTTGTGTTTTACAGCCAACCATTCAAACCAAACTCAATAACGATAGTGCTCGCTCTTGAACGGCCCATCGACGCTCACGCCGATGTAGTCCGCCTGACGCTTGCTCAGCTTCGTCAGCTTCGCACCCAGTTGCCCTAGGTGCAGGATCGCAACCTTCTCGTCCAGGTGACGTGGGAGCACATACACCTTGTTCTGATACTTGCTGCGGTTCGTCGCCAGTTCGATCTGCGCCAGCGTCTGGTTCGTGAAACTGTTGCTCATCACGAAGCTCGGGTGACCCGTCGCGCAGCCGAGGTTGAGCAAGCGCCCTTCCGCGAGGATCAGCACGCCGTGGCCGTCCGGGAACACTCACTTGTCGTACTGCGGCTTGATGTTCACGCGCTAGAAGCCCTTGAACTTCTTCAGGCCCGCCATGTCGTTTTCGTTATCGAAGTGGCCGATGTTGCCGACGATCGCGCAGTCCTTCATCTTCTTCATGTAATCGAGGGTGATGATGTCGACGTTGCCCGTCGTGGTGATGAACAGGTCCGCGGTTGAAACGACGTCTTCGATCGTGAGAACCTGATAACCCTCCATCGCAGCTTGCAGTGCGCAGATCGGATCGACCTCCGCAAACCCCTCACCCCTCGGACCTCCATGGATGGCCCCGCAGAATCAAATTTCCTGTCATTGAGCTGCGAAGCAAACCGCAGAACTCAAAACCGCAGGGGCGCGTCCGGTTCCGCAGGATCAATAGGCTTACCGTCTTTCACCGCGAACGTCAGCGCCACCTCGTGAGCCACGCCGAACAGATTCACCGTCTTCAGACATTCGTCACACTGAAACGTCGGCAGAAGATGCGACGACGTGCTGACACTCACCTCGCCGGACTGGATCAGCGTGCGGTTGCACTTGGGGCACGAGAAGGTGGCTTTGGCCATCCCTCCATCATAC
>JANMES010000009.1:0-4416 GCA_031377185.1 Phycisphaerae bacterium | reverse complement strand
GGTCAGGAATGGTCAGGAATGTTTTAGCCATCTCGAACAATGCCGGATTTTTTCTGGAGGCCGCGATCAGTTGATACAGCGTGTTGAGCTGCATGAACTGAATGCCGGTGGATTCGTAAATCTTATCGCGGCTGAGCTTGGCAAACGTGCGATCCATCACGCCATCGGTCCGGCTGTCGCGGTAATGCACCGGCGTGCCAAGGATCTCGCCGCTCTTACTGAGCAGGCCGAAATCCACGCCCCAAGTGTCCATGCCGATGCCCGCGAGCTCATTGGCCGGCGCTTGAGCGACGGATTTGGTCAGGCCGGTTTTGATCTGGTCCCACTGGTCCAGCAGGTTCCAGTGGAGATGCCCGTTCATCCGGCTGTTGAGGTTCGGGAATCGGTGAGTGACTTCCAGTGTCAGCTTTCCGCTATTCAAGGTGCCCAGCACCGACCGTCCGCTTTCGGCCCCGAGATCAAACGCTACGTAATTTCGTTCCGCCATAAACGCTACTCTCCCTTTTCACCTGTGAAACCAGCGGGCCTATTCTATCGCATATTCCTGAGTTACAACCGCCTTGATGACCTTTTGGATGCTCCCTGTGTCATTTTCGCCCGATCCGGAGACTTCGGTGGAAAATGCCGGAGTGATCTGGAACACCCCTTGGTTCGCCTGCCGCATCGGCCCGAGCTTGCCTCCGCCGTGCTTCACCAGAAGCTCGGCCCGTTGACGGGCGTTGTCGGAAGCATCACCCAGCATCTGCAGTTTAAGCTGGTTCAGTTGCGTGTAAATGTACTGCGGCGGCGTGGAGTTGAGCTCGATCCCGTCTTTGATCAACGCACTCGATTCGCGAGCGGCCTTGGCGATTTTCTGAACTTCCGATGAACTAACGCTTACCCACTGCGTCAAGCTGTAGTAATCGATGATGTTGGTTTTGTTCCCCTTTTCATCTCGCTTGTAGACCAACTCCACACCCACCGTGGCGATCTCCACCTTGTCGGCCGGGAATCCCTTGCTATCGAGATATTTCAACAGCGAATTGCGGCTTTCCTCCAATTTGTTGTAGCCGGCGGACAATAGCGGATCACGCTGCACGATCGAAGCGGACCACGTTGCTCGATCGGAAGTGATATCGTGCTCTGCGTATCCTTTCACCGAAATAGTTTGATCGCGTAGCTGCACTTTTTCAAAACTGCGACGCGCCAGGTTGGTTGAAAATACCACTGACAGCGGCAGAGTCAGACCAAAGATTAACAGCCAGATGAAATTGGAGCGGGAAGATGACATGCGACCTCCGTGTCGACACAAGAATGAGTGACAGTCCATGGATCGCATCCATGCGAACCGGACTCATGATGATCATAACCTGTTTGGATTGGGGAAGAAATGCTGTCAAGCGTTTGATGCGTCGATGACTTCGAAAAAGTTATCGGAACGTGTCGCGAAACCTCCGGAAAAGTAGCATTTCCCGGAACGGCAGTTGTAGAATTGTACCCATGCAACGGGAGTGAGAGAGAATGTACGTTTTACCAACGCCCTCCCTTTCCCGATGTGACGTTCTTCAGTGCTCCCCGCTCTGAAGACGATCACAAGCCCCATTCGAAGCTGCCCTCTTGCCCGGGGCAGCTTTTTTTTGCGATAAGGGAATGCGACACAGAGGTACAGAGTCACAGAGAAATGCACAGAGAAGAATTTGATTTGGATTTTCTCTCTGTGCTTAACTCTGTGACTCTGTGCCTCTGTGTCGCATGGATCGATTTGGGTGTAACTTGACCACCGCTTCGTTTTCCTGTCCAACTAGCCGCTTGTGAGTGAAGACGTCGAATCATTTGAAGAGGCCCTAGTCCCCGATAGCGATAGCGAATCGGACACGCTGCATCTGCGCTTCTCCCCCACCAAGAACATCGAACGCCGGATCGATCAGTTTTTAACCGACCGCATCAGCTACCTCAGCCGTAACGGCGTGCAGAAGCTGATCGAAGAAGGTTTGGTCACGGTCAACGGCAAGATCACCAAATCCAGCTACCGCCCGCGGAACGGGGACGTGATCGACATGGTCGCCCCGCCTGAGCCGGTGAATGAGATCGTGCCTGAGCCGATTCCGCTGGAGATCGTTTACGAAGACGACCACCTGATGGCCATCAACAAGCAGGCCAACCTCGTTGTCCACCCCGCCCGCGGGGTGTGGACGGGGACGCTGGTGAACGGGCTGGTCTACTACGGCAAAAAGTGGTCAACCCTCAACGGCGAGTGGCGGCCGGGGATTTTGCATCGGCTGGACCGCAATACCACCGGCGTCATGCTGATCGCCAAAAGCGACGAAGCTCATTGGCGCGTCGCCAGGCAGTTCGAGAACCGAACGATTCAGAAAACCTACCTCTGCGTCGCCCACGGCGTGCCTGAACTACTCAGCGATACCATCGACATGCCCATCGGCAAGGACCGCTACGTCCGCGAGAAGCAGGCGATCCGCAAGATCGAGAACGGGGGAAGGTCGGCGATCACGCATTACCAGGTGATGGAGACATTTTTGCCGGGGCAGGAAGGGGTTCGGGGTTCAGGGTTCGGGGTTCAGGGTGCAAAGTCAGGTTCTTCCCCGAACCCTGAACCCCGAACCCCGAACCCTCTCATCCTCCACCCCTCCAACTTCCACAACGACAAGCACTATCCGCTTCCCAAGGAAGGCTTCAGCCTCATCAAGCTGACCCCTAAAACCGGGCGGACACACCAGTTACGCGTGCATTTGAGCCACATCGGCTACCCGATTGTCGGCGATACCATGTACGGCGGGCGGACGATCGAGCATGGGGAGTTCAAGTTCGCCAGGCAGGCGCTTCATGCATACGAAATTACGTTCATGCACCCGGTCACCCTTAAGCCGATGACGTTAAACGCCCCGTTGCCGCCGGATATCGGGGATTTGGTGAAACTTTTGCGGTCACATCGGGTGGAATCCTGATCGCCGGTCACAAAAACTGACTATCCGGGCGTTAAAACCCGTCATATAATAATTTACGTTCACTAACGTTTGGATATTGAAGGACACTAGCATGACAACGCCGCTCGCTTTTCAGATGCCCGGGATTGAAGAATGGATCGTCATTGGAGTGATCGGCCTGCTCCTGTTCGGCAAGCGTTTGCCGGAAGTCGGCCGAAGCTTGGGCAAGGGGATTGTCGAGTTTAAGAAGGGCTTGAAGGGGATCGAGGAAGACGTCACGCAGTCCGTCGCGCAGGTCGATCGACCGGCCGCCTTGCCCGGGGCGAAGTTTGACCCCTACACCGGCCAGCCGATCAACCAACAGAAGTTTGACCCGTACACGGGCAAACCGCTGGCCGAAGCCGCCAGCACATCCTCGCTGCCCCCGACTTAAACCGCCCGCTCGGCGAGCGCACTTGTCACGGAGGTATCCGCCATGCGACGTGTCGCCATTGCCCTCATTCTCGCCGGCTTGTGTGCAACACCCGTTCAGACTTTCGCATCCGCCCCCAACGTCGCGGCCGCTCGGGCGCTCGGCGGCGAGTTGTCTTCGGTCAACCTCGACGGCGTGGGATTCGCCGACTCGATCGATTACCTACGCGACCTCACCGGCGCCAACATCAACGTCAACTGGCGATTGATGCAGGAAAAGAACATCAATAAGGACACGCCCGTTCACATGAAGCTGCGGGCCGTCTCTATGCGCAAGGCGCTGCAGTTGCTGCTGGATGAAGTCGGTGCCGGCACGCCGCTTACTTACTTCATCGACCAGGGCGTGATCGAAATCACCACCCAGGAAGCCGCCGACGCCAAGCTAGTCACCCGCGTGTACGATGTCGGCGATCTCATGGTCGATATCCCCGACTTTGCCGGCCCGAGCTTGAACATCACGGACAACAGCAGCAGCGGATCCAATTCCGGCAAGTCCGGTGGTGGCGGCGGGAATAATCTGTTCGGCGGCAACAACGCCAACAATAACAACAACGACAAACCCGCGACGGCTAACGATCGCGGCAACGAACTGGTGAGCATCATCACCACCACCATCCGCCCGGAAGTCTGGCAAATCAACGGCGGCCCGGCCAACATCCGCTTCTTCCGCAACCGCCTGATCGTGACCGCACCCCGCTCGGTGCAGGAAATGATCGGCGGACGGGCCGAATAGTTTTGCCACAGATGGGGCACAGATAAACACAGATAGAAGAATGTGAGCCGCAGATGAACGCGCGGATAAACGCAGATTCCAAGAGCGTAGTTTTGTCTTTTCTGATCCGCGTTCATCTGAGTTGATCTGCTGCTTTATTTTAGTTCATCCGTGTTCATCTGTGCCCCATCTGTGGCTAAATTAGCTCTCTCCGATATATTCCCTGCCATGACATACGGGCTGGGCATTATCGGTGCGGGGAATATGGCCGAGGCGATCGTTCGCGGCGTGTTGCGGGCGGGCGTGTTGAAG
>JANMES010000155.1:0-6783 GCA_031377185.1 Phycisphaerae bacterium | reverse complement strand
ATTTTTGGTGAATGGCCTTTAGCCGTGATTGGTCGACGTGCGTATAGACCTGCGTCGTGCTGATATCGCTGTGGCCCAATAATTCCTGAACGACGCGCAAATCCGCCCCGCCGCCGATCAGGTGGGTGGCGAAGCAGTGCCGCAACGTGTGCGGCGAGATTCCGCGGTTGTACAGGTCGGCGGCGCGGGCGTGGCGGTCGATGATCACCCACAACGCCATTCGTGTCAGCTTCTTGCCGGTACGGGAGAGGAACAGGATTTCGCTCACACCAGTGCGGTCGAATTTCGGACGGTCTTCGGTCAAGTACCGCTGGACCGCCTGATGCGCGGCCTGGCCGAGCGGGACGAGGCGTTCTTTCATCCCTTTGCCCAGCACGCGGACGACGTTCACCTGCAGGTTCACATCGCGGATTTTGAGATCGCACAGTTCACTGGCCCGCAGGCCACTGGCGTAGAGCAGTTCGAGGATCGCGACGTCGCGCGTAAACAGCGGCGATTGGGGATTAGGGGCAGAGATCAGTTGATTCACCTGCGCCTTGCTCAGCACGTGGGGCAAATCGCGCTCTGGCTTGGGGCGTTCCAGTTGCTGCAGGATTTTCTGGGCTTCCTTCTCGTCTTCGCTCAGAAATCGCAGGAACAGCCGGATCGCCGCCAGCCGGCGCGAGACGGTTTTCGTGGACTGCTTTTTCCGCGACTGATCCTGCAAATACATGCGGAACTGGTCGGCGGTGGCTTTGACGATGGAGATATTCTTTTGCTTGAAGTACTCGTCGAGGTCTTCCAGATCGCGGCGGTAGGCGTGGATGGAGTTATCCGCCAGGCCGCGTTCGCTCGCCAGGTGGAGGAGGAATTCGCGCAGCTTCGGCTGGGTGCTACGCGTTGCGGTAGGCAAGCGTACGACGGCGGACCTGGACCTGGACGATGCCACTGACATGAGGCGTCCTGTTGTGCTGAACGGCTGGCAGAGTCTGTGCCGCCGGCTCCTCCAATCGGTCGGCCGACTTGGTGCGTCGCTCGATCAGCAGATCAAGATACACCGGGCAGGCGGCGTACACATCAAAGCAGAACTCGAATGCGTGGTCCAGCCGATCGATCTTCAGATGCTCGGCACACCGCGAATCGGCTCGATTCAAAAACGGACAATGATGACCCAACTCCGACATGCCGCCTCGATTCCGTGTTTCGGACGATTCACTATCGGCCGGAGTTGAAAGTCGGCGTGAATGACAGGGGTTATCGGACACGCCGCCCGTACCACGGGCCTCCGGCCCGTGCGAGTGACAATTGGATCTCGGCAATCGTTGAGTGATTTGAATTCTTGTATCGCACGCACGGGCCGGAGGCCCGTGTTACGGTTGAGGTGTTGACTGCAGTTCTTTGAGGATCCCCTCTTCATCCGGCTCGTTCTCGGGATGAGTCTGCTTCTGGAGATCGCGATACGCCTGCAGTAGTGATTTAGGCGACACCTCGCTCAATCGAAGGAAGGCACCGCGGGTGTTTTTCGTCGCGAAGAGATGGGCCGCGAGGACGGCGATACGCTCCTGGCCGGCGCGATCGATCGGGGCAGCCGGTGCGTGCTCGGCCCGGCGGAGGATCGTCGCGTGCAGCTCAGCCGACACTCCGGACTCGTTGAACGCGGTCGCGATCGGCTCGATCACGCCAGGCAGAACCAGGTACGCCGCCGCCGAACCCTTCGTCGGTCCGTGCTGCAAGGAGACGAACGCGAACTCCTCCAGCCGGCTGACGAAGCGGAACGGGCCCTTGCCCATCGCCCCCAGTTCATCGATGTACTGCTTGATCTTGCCCGCCGTCTCGAACCGCAATTCCTTCGCGGCCGACTCCATTCGGGCGGTGTGTTCTCGAGCCAAATCGCCTGGATCGGTGATGGCGCGCAGGCTCCACTCGATCAGCCGGCGGTACTGATCCATGCCGATGGTCCCATCGCACGGCGCAGGGCACTTTCCCATCTCCTTGTAAGCACAAGGTTTACCGTCCGGCGATTGCACGAGAATGTTGTAGTACCGGCAGAGATCGAATGCGTCTTCCAGCATCTCGATCAGCCGGGATGCGGTGGTCTTGTCCTCCATCGGCCCGACGTATTGGCCGGCGGTGAGATCGAGATCAGTCGTCTTCACGTAGCGAGGGAACTTCGCCTCCGGGTTCACGTTCAGAAACCACGCCGGCCGGAAGCCGATCATCTTTTCGTATTGATTCGAAAAGCACGCGCGGGCAGCTTCAAGGTAGATCCAATCCGATTCCAACGCGTTGTCGACTCGCACCCAATACACCCGCCGGACCAGATCGCGGTAATTCACACGCTTGCTCGGCGTGGGCACTTCCTCGACGCCCAGCCGGCGTTTGAGGCTGTTGCGGAGGTTCTTCACACACAGCAGTTGCACCGGCCTATCCGCCTCGTCGGCCAGAAGATACACCACCCACCGGGCGGGCACGGATTTGAGGAAAGCCTCAAAATCGCCGGTGGGATCGAATGATCTGGAGTGCGGGAAAACGTCGCCAAGGCCCGTCATGCCTGCATCGTAGGCGTGTGGCTCAATCGTGCAATGTCGGGAGGGAAAAGTTTCTGATAAGATGGCCTCGCATATGGCGAATCATCCACAGCCACTGGTTTCGGTGATCATGGGCTCCAAGAGCGACTGGGACACGATGCAGCACGCATCGACCAAGCTCGACGAGTTTGGGGTGCCGCATGAATGCAAAATCGTCTCGGCCCATCGCACGCCGGACTTGATGGCCCAACACGCGAAGGATGCCGAATCCCGCGGCGTGCAGGTGATCATCGCCGGCGCAGGCGGAGCGGCGCACCTGCCGGGCATGACCGCGGCGCACACGGTGCTGCCAGTGCTAGGCGTACCGGTCGAGTCGGCCGTGATGAAGGGGCAGGATTCGCTGCTCAGCATCGTGCAAATGCCGGCCGGCATTCCGGTGGCGACGCTGGCGATCGGCAAGGCCGGTGCGATCAACGCGGCGCTACTGGCGGTGTCGATCCTGGCGACGAGCCGGCCGGAGTATCGAGAGAAGCTGAAGGCGTTTCGCGCGAAGCAAACACAGACAGTGCTGACCGACGAACTGCCGAAGTAGACGATCCCGCAGTTGTGTTTTTATCCCCGATACAGCAGCTGCGCCAACGAATACATGATCGGAATCCCTAGCGTCAGGTTGAACGGGAAGGTAATCCCGATCGCCGCGGTGAGGTAGTACGCCGGGTTCGCCTGCGGCAGCGCCACTCGTACGGCGGCCGGCGCGGCGATGTAGGACGCACTGGCCGACATCACACCGAGCACCACGGCCCCGCCAAACGACATCCCCGCCAATTTCCCCAAGGCCACGCCCAACGCACCGTTGAACACGGGCATCAGGATCGCGAAAGCCAGCAAGAACCAACCGGTGCGACGCTGGATCGCATTGCCCGAGTCGGCAGGCTCAAGTTCCGCCGGTGCCGGCAATGGCGTGGGGCCGAGGTCGCTTGGATCGGACCTTCCGCTGAGAGCTTCTCGCAAACGCCGGGCGGCGACCATGCCCATCTCCAGCAGAAACAGCACCAGCGCACCGTAGAACAGGTTGACGAACACCGGGGCGACGCGATCCATGTTCTTGGACGTTGAAACGTATCCGGCGATCAATCCGCCGATCATCAACACCACGCTCCGGCCGGCCAGCACTTCGTGCAATACCGCCTTCCAGTTTCCCGATGACGCACCGCCGGCTTCGGTCTTGGCGATGGCGATTCGAGCAATCATCAACGCCACCACGATCGCGGGAACCTCCAACAGCGCGACCAGAGCGGGCATGAATCCTTCGTACTGAATTCCCCGGGTATCCAGAAACGTAAGAGTGGCCGCGAAAGTGACGGCCGACACCGAGCCGTAATGTGCTGCCAGGGCAGCAGCATCGGCGACATTGAACCGCCCCGTCCGGCGGAGTAATGCGTAACACATCAGCGGTACGACGACGCCGAGCGCCAGTGTCGCCAAGGCGGGTCGCCAGACTTCGGACAGATGCGCCTCGGCCAGCTCATGCCCGCCGCGAAGCCCGATCGCCAACAGCAGGTAGATCGACAGGCCGGCGTAAAGGTCCTTGGGCATCGACAGGTCACTGCGGACGAAGACCGCGATCGCCCCCAGCAGAAACGCGAGCACGACGGGCGAAAGCAGGTTCGAACGGACCAGATCGAGGGTTTGCACGGAACGGCTCCTTGGGCGATAATTCAACCGACAAATAAATCACGATGACTGATACACGACATTTATTTCGTGTAACATACGACATCAATTGCCGGAGGTCAAGGCGATGGCTGCTGGACGAATCTCGGTGGGAAAAAAGAGCAACCCGAAATCGGAGAAGCCGGCCGACTGGACGTTTCTCAGCAACCACACGCATGTGTTGCTTTGTCTGGCCGGCGATCCGGAAATGCGCCTGCGAGACGTGGCTGACCGCGTGGGAATCACCGAGCGCGCGGTGCAGCGGATCGTGGCCGACCTGGAAGAGGGCAAAGTGCTCGACCGCATCCGTGACGGCCGTCGGAATCACTATACCATTCACCGAAATCGGCCGTTGCGGCATCCGATCGAACAGCACCGGAATGTCGGGGCGTTACTGGATATGGTCATCGGTGCCGGGAGCAAGTAAGTTGCTTTCCAGAGTACATCGGATGCGCGCACACCGGCTTTTTTTGGAGAACCATGGCAGCAAGCGATTCACCCATTTTGCCCGGTGCGACCATCGGCGTGCTCGGCTCTGGCCAGCTCGGCCGAATGCTGGCAATCGCGGCGCGGCAGATGGGATATCGCGTACACGTTTTCTCCCCCGAATCCGACACGCCGGCCGGACAGGTGGCCGACCGAGAGATTGTGGCCCGTTACGATGATCTGGACGCCGTGGCTGATTTTGCAAAGGGCGTCGATGTTGTGACTTTTGAATTCGAGAACATCCCCCACGCCACCGCACAGGCGGCAGCAAAGCACGCCATCGTCAGGCCCGACGGGCGGGTACTGCATACGACCCAGAATCGGCTCCGAGAGAAAGATTTTCTCAGCCAAAACGGATTCCCCGTCACGCCCTACCGGGCCGTGCGGACGGCGGGGGAAATCCATCAGGCGTTTACCGATCTGGGACCAGGCGTGCTCAAGACCGCCTCATTCGGCTATGACGGGAAGGGACAATCTAAGATCAAATCCCCCGCAGACATCGCTGTAGCGATCGCCGGGGATGAAACCACCGAGAGGATCTACGAGCAATGGGTGGATTTCGATCGCGAAATATCAGTTGTGGCGGCCCGCGGCGTGGATGGATCGTTCGCGCATTGGGGCGTGATCGAGAACCGACACGAGAACCACATCCTCGATCTGTCGATCAGCCCCGCCGACGTTTCGCCGGCGGTTTATGGTGAGGCAACCACCATCGCCCAAGGCGTGCTATCAGGGCTTGATGTAATCGGCGTATTGTGCGTGGAATTCTTCCTGACAAAATCCGGCACAGTGCTGATCAATGAGTTGGCACCTCGGCCTCACAATAGCGGGCATTTGACGATAGACGCCTGCATCACCAGCCAGTTCGAGCAACAAGCCCGGGCGGTCTGCGGATTGCCACTGGGTTCCACCCAACAGCTTGCCCCGGCCGCCATGGTGCAACTCCTGGGCGACAAGTGGAACGCCGGCGAGCCGAAGTGGGATCGAGCATGCGGGATTCCAACCGCCAAATTGCATCTATACGGGAAGCGGGATCCGAAACCCGGACGAAAAATGGGCCACATCACGGCGACTGGATCAACGGTAAATGACGCCATCAACAATGCTACGCGAGCTCGGGATGCGCTGACTTCAGAGTAGTTCAACCAGATAGTGGAGATTTGCGCCCGAGACAAGCAATTCAAAAGAGTTCAGAATTGAATAGAAAAAAAAGAACCCCGATCCTTTTGAGATCGGGGTTCCTTTGTTTAAACGCTGGCAGTGACCTACTTTCCCGCTGAAGCAGTATCATCGGCGTAGCAGGCTTAACGACCGTGTTCGGAATGGGAACGGGTGTGACCCTACCACTATAGCCACCAACGAAGACCCGATCGACCGGTTAAGGCCGATCGGGCCGTTTGTTCAAGTGTTTGATGAGTTTCGTTTATTAGGTTTTCAATCGCGCGATTCGCCGAACATCTTTTTGTAATCCATACGAGTCAAGGACCGTATGGAAACGATGATCGATAAATGTGATCAAATGATCGACCGTTAGTACTGGTAACCTGAAGACGTTTCCGCCCGTACAGCTCCAGCCTATCAACCACGTGGTCTACGTGGGGTCTCTCGGGAGTAAACTCCCATGGAATCCTTGTCTTGGCATAGGCTTCACGCTTAGATGCTTTCAGCGTTTATCCGTTCCCGACATAGCTACCGAGCCGTGCCCTTAGCAGGACAACTCGTACACCAGGGGTCAGTCCAACCAAATCCTCTCGTACTATGGTTGAGGTGCCGTCAAGATTCCTACGCACACAGCAGATAGGGACCGACCTGGCTCACGCCGGTCTGAACCCAGCTCGCGTACCACTTTAATTGGCGAACAGCCAAACCCTTGGGACCGCCTTCAGCCCCAGGATGCGATGGGCCGACATCGAGGTGCCAAACCGCCTCGCCGCTATGGACGCTCGGAGGCGATCAGCCTGTTATCCCCAGGGTACCTTTTATCCGTTGAGCTATGGCGCTTCCACACGCTACCACAGGATCACTTGGGCCTGCTTTCACATCTGTTCGGGCCGTAGCCCTCACAGTCAAACGGGCT
>JANMES010000002.1:0-11840 GCA_031377185.1 Phycisphaerae bacterium | reverse complement strand
CAGATGGCGATCGATGCCGACCTCTCCTCGGGCCTGTGCGACGAGGCCACCGCACGCCTGCGCCGGCGCGAGCTGGAGGAGGAGACCGGCTTTTACGGCGCGATGGATGGTGCGGCGAAATTCGTCCGCGGCGATGCCATTGCGGGCATTGTCATCACCATCGTTAACATTTTGGGCGGCTTCTACGTCGGGATGTTTGAGCACCACTGGGAAATCATGGACGTGCTCAAGCTGTACACCAAGCTGACCATCGGTGACGGTTTGGTCAGCCAGATCCCGGCGTTCATCGTCTCGCTCGCGGCAGGCCTGATCGTGACGCGAACCAGCAGCAAGTCGGATTTGGGCTCGGAAGTGCTGTCCCAGCTCTTCTCCAAACCGCGGGCACTGGTGATCGCTTCCGGCTTCCTGGGCCTGATGGCGTTCAGCGGCCTGCCGATGATCCCGCTGCTGGTGATCGGTGGGTGCTGCATGGGCTTGGCAATAGTGCTCAACCGTGGCGAGAACCAGAAAATTGCCACCGCCGCCGCAACCGAGCGTGACAAGGCCTCCGTCAGAGAGCCGGAAAAGGTCGAGAAACTGCTCGATCTGGACACGATGGAGCTGGAAGTGGGTTATGGCCTGGTACGGTTGGTCGATACCGCCAAAGGTGGCGATCTGCTCGATCGCATCAGCATGATCCGCCGGCAGATCGCGATGGACCTGGGCATTATCGTCCCGCCGGTGCGCATTCGCGACAACATGCAGTTGGGTGCCAACGACTACAACATCAAGATCAAAGGCCAGGTCGTCGCTCGCGGCGTGACATATCCCGAGCAGTTCCTGGCGATGGACAACGGCGCTACCAGCGGCCCGATCCCCGGCGGATCGCTCACCACCGAGCCGGCGTTCGGGCTTCCAGCGTATTGGATCACCGAATCCGAGCGGGCCAATGCCGAACTGCTCAACTACACCGTCGTCGAAGCCACCGCCGTCCTTGCGACGCATCTCACGGAAGTCATCAAGAGCCACGCCGGTGAGTTGCTCACCCGGCAGGAAGTCAAAAATCTTCTGGAGAATCTCAAGCAGCGTCTGCCCGCGCTGGTGGAAGAGGTCATCCCGACGCAGGTCAAGCCCGGCGAGTTGCAGAAGGTCATGCAGAACCTGCTGCGGGAGCGCGTGCCGGTCCGCGATCTGGAAACGATCCTCGAAACCCTCGGCGATTACGCTAGCCGGACGAAGGATCTCGACGTGCTGACCGAATACGTCCGTAACGCCATGTCGCGCACCATCTGCAAGCAGTACGTCGATGACCGCGATCGGCTGTGGGTGCTGACGCTCGATCCGGCGCTCGAAGACGTCATCAACGGGCACCTGGAACGCAGTGACCGAGGCATCACCAACACCATGCCTCCGCAAACAGCCGGGTCGATCGTGCGGCAGGTGTCGGCGAAGGTGAACGAACTTACTCAGACCGGTCGCAACGGCGTGGTGCTGTGCAGCCCGCAAATTCGGTCGAGCTTGCGAAAAATGATCGAACCGTCGATGCCGCAGGTGGCGGTGTTGGCGTTTAACGAGGTGGCGCCCGAAATCACCGTTGAAGCGGTAGCGCTGATTGGGTTGAACGGATAGTGTTTGCATAGTGTCGATTGAGAAAGGGGCCGGCTCTGAGCCGGCAAGCAGTATGAATCTTCAAACCTTCAAAGCGCCCACGATGGCCATGGCGCTGCAACAGGTGAAGACCGCCATGGGGTCCGAAGCGGTTATCCTGCACACGCGGAGTTACACCACGCGTTACTGGATGGGCCTCCGCCGCAAGGAGATGGTCGAGATCACCGCCGGCAAGGGCGTGAACGTGATGAGCCGCGCGCCCAAGCGAGAGGTCAAGCCGACTCCGCCTGCAGCGGTTGGGGCGTACACGCGCATGTCCGTCGCCAAGCCGCAACCGGTCAGTTCGCAGAAGGCGCTGCTGGACAACAGCAACCAGATCCTCAACTCGCCCGCCGCTGGCAGTGCGATTATGCTGAACATCTCGCAGGAGATGGCGTGCCTGAAGACGATGGTGACGGATCTGGTTCGCCAGGCGAATCATCAGAAAGCTCCCAACGTCCCGGCCGATCTGTTTGAGTACTATCAGCAACTGATCGAAAGCCAGGTGTCCGACGAACTGGCTGCCGACATGGTCGCTACCCTGCAGAAGAACCTTCGTCCCGAACATCTCAGCCAGCCTGCTTTCGTCCGTGAGAAACTGGCCGAGCAGCTTGAGAAAATGATCCCGTCGTCGGGACCGATCCGCCGAACCAAAACGGTCGGCTCGCACGTCGTCGCCCTGATCGGCCCGACCGGCGTAGGCAAGACGACGACCATCGCCAAGCTGGCGGCCAACCTGAAGCTTCGCGAGAAGCACCGTGTGGGGCTGATCACGCTCGACACCTACCGCATCGCCGCCGTCGATCAGTTGAAGAAATACGCCGACATCATTGGTGCTCCGCTGCGGGTGGTGAACACTACGGATGATCTTCGCGAGGCCATCGCGTCGATGAGTGATTGTGAGTACATCCTGATCGACACCGCCGGTCGCAGCCCGAAGGATACGATGAAGCTGAACGAACTGCGGGGCTTCCTCGATGCCGCCCAGCCGGATGAGGTTCATCTAGTGCTGTCGACGACTGCGTCACCGGAGTGCATCCAGCTGGCGATCGACCGGTTTAACGACGTTCGTGTCGACAAGATCATCTTCACCAAGCTCGATGAAGCTGCCCATGTGGGTGTCGTGCTCAATGTAATCCGCAAAGTAAACAAAAACCTGAGCTACATCACGACCGGCCAGGATGTACCGAACGATATTGAAGTCGGGCGCGGCAAGAAGCTGGCTCAACTGATTCTCGGAATGAACTTAATGTAAAGGAGATTTGCGATTTGCGATTTGCAATTTGCAATCGGATTTGAAGTTCGATTGCAAATTGAAAACTGGAGATTGCAAATAACAAGTATGACCATGCTAATCGATCAAGCCACGCAACTCCGCTCGCTGGCAGGCCGACGACACCGCGCAAGTGTGATCGCCGTTACCAGCGGGAAGGGCGGCGTCGGCAAGAGCAACATCGCGGTGAACCTGGCGATCAAACTCTCGCAGGCCGGCAAGGATGTTGTCCTGCTCGACGCCGATCTCGGGCTTGCCAACGCCGATGTGCTGTGCAATATCGAACTGCCGAACAACCTCTCCCACGTCATCGCCCGCAAGAAAGAGCTGGCCGACGTGATGGTGAAAGGCCCCGGCGGGTTCCGGCTGATCGGCGGGGCGTCTGGCCTGGCCCGCATGGCCGACCTGACCGACAGCGATCGGCAACGCCTGATCACGTCGCTGGCTGAATTGGAAGAACAGACCGACATCATCCTGATCGACACCGGTGCAGGCATCAGCCCCAACGTGCTGAGCTTCACCCGGGCGGCCGACCATGTGCTGGTCGTGACCACGCCTGAGCCGACCGCGATTACCGACGCATACGCGGTGGTGAAGGTCATCAGCCGCGAGGACGCCAACCGTCGGGTGAGCCTGCTTGTCAATCAGGCGCGTACACCGGCCGAGGCGCATGTGGTGTTCGAGCGGATCGCCAAGGTGGCCAAGCAGTTCCTCGGTGTCACGCTGTACGACGCGGGATTTGTGTCTTACGACGAGCAAGTCAGCAACGCCGTCCGCCGTCGGGCTCCGTTCGTCGTCGGCAGCCCCAAATGTGCAGCCAGCCTCTGCATTAGCCAACTGGCGATGCGATTGGAGCAGGGTATCGCCGTCTCCCAAAATCACGGCGGGTTTTTCAATCGGATGAGTCGATGGTTTAGAAAGTAGCACGGGCGTCTCGCCCGTGCCAAAGCGTTCGGACACGGGCGAGACGCCCGTGCTACATAGATGCCGCAAAAAGTAGCTGCCATTCTCTCGATGATCGCTTTCGCGATGTGCCTGTTGATCGGTGCATTGGAGGCGGAGAATCCGTTTACCACCACCGTCTCCCGGGCGCTGGTGGCGATGTTCGGCACGTTTGTCGTCGGCCTGATCCTGGGTGCGATGGGGCGTCGGATGTTGACGGAAAATGTACAGACGGCGGAAAAGTTAAAAGAATCACAGGAGAAAACCCCGGCTAATAGCCGATAGTGGCAAGTGGCATTTCGGCACAAAAACGCCCGAAAAATTGGATAAAATTTCAAGTTTTATCGCGAATCGAACAAGATATTGGTTGAGTCATAGCTCAAGTTCGCGTAATTTATTCATGTCACGTCTCCATTTTTTGTGTCTCGACGTGCACGGAAGCAAACATTGTCCCATGGACCGGGAGTTCATATGTCCAAGACCGCGCAGAAGCCCGATATCAAAGATGTATGGGTTTCGTACAAAAAAAATCCAACCGAAGAACTCCGCAACGCACTGATGGTGAACTACCTTCACCTGGTCCGTTACAACGCCGAGCGAATCCATGTGAAGCTGCCCGACGAAGTTGAACTCGACGACCTGATGTCGGCCGGCATCTTCGGGTTGATGGACGCGATCGCGGCGTTTGACATGGAACGCGGCGTGAAGTTTGAAACTTACTGCGCTCCCCGTATCCGTGGCGCAATCCTGGACGAACTCCGCTCGATGGACTGGGTGCCGCGACTCGTCCGCAGCCGCAGCCACAAGCTTGACGGCGCTAGCAAGCAACTGGAAGTTGAACTCGGCCGCGCCCCGACGAATGACGAAATCGCCAAACGCCTCAAAGTGCCAATGGCCGAGTTCGAGAAGATGGCCAAGGACGCTTCTGCTGTCGGAGTCGTCTCGCTTAGCCGCAAGTGGTTTGAAACCGACAGCAATAAAGACGTCCGCGAGATCGACGTGCTGGAAGACAAGCGCGGCGCCGATCCGGTTCGAGAAATCCAGCGCAAAGATCTGAAAGAACTCATCACCAAGGGCCTCAGCCGGGCCGAGCGATTGATCATCATCCTCTACTACTTCGAAGAAATGACGATGAAGGAAATCGGCGCCACGCTCGATCTGAGCGAAAGCCGTGTCAGCCAGATGCACTCGTCGATCCTCGCCCGCTTGAAGGCCCAGATGGCCGACCGGCGGAAGGAATTCCACGAAGCGACGGCGGTATAACGTTCGCACTTGCCCGGCAACGGTAATCAGAAACAGATAAGCCTGATCGTTCTTGCGATCAGGCTTTTTCATTGGCATTTCCGTGCAGTATAATCCGGCTCTCGAAGGAGTTGGTCAGCCGCCACTGTTGAAGGTACGAACTATGGACATGCGCCGTTCGCTGGGTTGGACTTCCGCCGGAGCTTCTGAATCCGTCGACGATCGACGTCGGCGTCTTCGCAAAGTAAACCTGCAGCTTCGATCGCAGGGTTTCGTCATTGATTCTCTTGAAGACCCCGAACTGGCCGACGTGGCCGACGGACTGCTCGCCAGTTTCAGGGAAAAGACCCGGCTGCTGGCCGAGCATCATTGCCCGGCGGATCGGCGGATCGAGGCGTTTCTGGCCGAGCACTTTGCCGATCTGAAGCTTGCGTGGCGCATGCGCCTGCCGGATCAGACCGTGGTACTGGAAGAACACGGCATTGCCCGCGAGCTGTCGCTCCCCATCCACGGCGATTCGTTCACCAGCCCGCTGCTCACCAGCTATCGAGTGCGCAATGGTGTGCTGCACAACCCCAAGAGCGACCGCCGTACGACCGAAGGCACCTTCCACGTCACCGAAGGCGGTCTGCCCGTTCCGGGGGATAAGCGGGCCGTACCCAAGCGCACGTTCGCCGAGCTGTACTACCACGCGATGCACCCGCCGGTGGAGATGATGACGCTGCCGTTCATGTCGGACCAGGCCGAGCCGGCCAAGTCGTTCGTCTCGCTGCTGCTCCGGCCGACCGTCTGCCCGGAAGTGCCCGGCGTTTGCCCGGCTAAGTCGATGGAGGTGCGGTTCTTCGCGCCCGGCACGCTCGTCAGCAATCTCGACTTCGTCGAATCGATCTTCGGCAACGCAGGCGATCCTTACCTTCCGCAGAACGACGCGGGGCTCGATGTCGAGCACTGGATCGGCGTGACCGGGTGTGTCATTCTCGCGCCGCAATTGGTTGAGCTGACCAAGAAGCAGGTCGGCCTGCCGCATTACGATCATGCCACCGAGCGGCAACGCCGCGACAAGATGTGCTATCGCGACGAGAAGGAAAAATACAACGACGGCGTACCGTTCAAGCTCACCTGCCGCACGCAGGCGGGGGTGATCGTGACGCTCATCGCCGACAACTATTTCGGTTACTGCAAGAAGGAAGTGAAAACGCAGATCAGCTATGCCGCCAATCTCTATGGCAATGTCGAAGAAGAACACGCCGGCGGGGCGATGGCGTTTACCAGCTACGCGTTTGGCGATCAGTTCGTCTCCGACAGCCGTCGCGGCAACGGGCGGGTGTTTGCCGATGTGCTGAAAGACTATAGATCGCTCATGCACGTTCAGCCCGAAGGCTACGGCGTGGATAAAGTCTGGCCGGACCTGATTTACATCCCCGAAGAAAGCACCGCCAGCGTCGCGGCGCAATCGGTCAACTGGAAATCGGACGGCCAGGATCGAGCCATCCCCATGATGCCCGGAAAAATCTACATGACCCCCAGCGGCTTCAAGCTGCGACTGGAGAAACACCCTGGCGCGCCAAGCTGGCGGATCATCGGCACGGTGGGCGAAGGCACGTTTTGCCACAAGCCCTGCACCGTCAGCGGCGGAGGAAAGAGCGAAATCAGTAAGTCGATCAGCGACTACAAGCTGTACGGCCCGATCTTTGTTGCGGATATCGACAAGGATTTTGCGCTGATCGATCAAATCATCACGAGGAACTATTCCGACCGATGGAAATCGCCCGAAGCCGCCAAAGCCAATCATGCTCACGATCAGAAATCCAGCCGGCCGCTACTGAGCGCTCAGCGGTCGCTCGGCAGCGTCATCAAGCTCCTCACGCCTTCAGCGGACTACAGCGATGGGTATAACGGATGGCTCGCCAGCCTGCCGAACTACATTTACCCGATGGTGTTCATCATTAAGCGGTTTTACCGCCCCGAGTGGGGCCAAAACTGGCGAGACCAATTCGGCGTGGACGTCGTCAATGGCTTCAACGGCCACGAATTGAAGTTTGGCGATCGCCAGCTGGTCGGAACGTATTTGCGAATGGGGCTGACCAAATCCGGTAACTGGCGAACTTATAAACTTCGCCAGGATTTTGCCGCCGCCGTCAAGATTCAGACAGAGGATGACATTTCCGCATCGGTCGTGGTTCCGCGCACGAAGTTGGCGAAGCTGAGTGCATCTCAGCAGGCGACGAGCTGCAAGTTCGTGATCAATTGCGAATATCGACTGTTTCAACGGCCGGACGATGCGATCCATCGCGGGCTGGATAAGCAGACGGAATTGGATCTGTCGCGGCACGACAATTTTATTTCAAACTTCGAGCCGCTCGATGTGAAAAAGGCGAAAGAGCTTGTGGCCAAGGTGACGACATTCGATCGCTACACCCACCCGATGCAGCGAATCCTGGAAGAAGCGGCCACCGCCGGAAAGGGATACGTGGTTTCATCATCCGAGCCGAGGCTGGTGGACGGCAAGCCGAGCAAAAATCCGCGTTATTTGCAGAACCGCCCGGATCTGGTCACGCCATTCAATCGATACGTGGCCGAGCAGGGCATTCGTTTTTCGCGAGCGGTGCCGTTGCAGAAGCCCGTACTGACGCCGGTGGATTCAGTGCTGGTCGGCCGTCGCAACAACCCGGCCGACCCGGCAGCGGGTATTCGGCCTTTGGCGGTCTACAATCCGATCCATTACCAGGAATTGCCCGAATTGTTCATGGATTTTGTCTGCTCTCTGACGGGCAAGAGCCCAAGCACAACCGGTGCCGGCAGCGAGGGCGCGTTGACGAAGGGTCCGTTCAATGCGGTTCGCCCGATAGTCGATCTGAATAATGCGCTGGTCAGCTACATCCTCACCGGCTTGGGCGGCTTCTCGTCGTCGGCCGGCTTCATTGGACCCGGCTACCGCGTCGATCACGACGTCAGCCTGATGGTGCCGGAACTATGGTGCCGCCTGACGCCCGAGGAGCGCGATCCAAAGAAGATGATCGCTGCCGGTTTCCTTGAGCCACTGAAGGATTTCGACCACAAAGGCGAAACCATCCTCGCCAGCCGGCTGGGTTATCGCATCACGGCCCACTTCGTTCGGACGTACTTCGGGCGGTTGTTCGATAACCCATCCAAGGTGTTCGAAGAAGCGATCCTGCGACCTGAAACGCAGGACCGCGATCAGTTCATCGACGGCATTAAGAACATCACCGAAGCCCAAACCCGTGTGGCCAAACAGTACATCGAAGACGGTAGCATCGAAGACGCCTGCCCGCCGCTCAAAGCGCTCCTGATGATAATGGCCACCGGCTCATTCGAAGGGAAAGACGTGCATCATGCGTCGATCCGGTCGATGTTCACGCACCTTTCGCTGATCAAGAGCGACTGGTACCAAGCCCGCCTGAGGGCCAAGCAAAAGGCCGACATCGATCTTTGGAAGCGTCACCTGTCGTACATCGAGCAATGTCTGGTCACGCCGGCCTATCGCGAACTGATGGGCCTGGATCTGGCCAGCCGGAAGGCGTTTGTGAACGAAGAGCTGGATAAGACGATCTCGGAGAAGTACCTCGACGACCTGATCGGCACGCTGGGGCTCGATCCGAGCACGATGAACTGATCTGGTCCCTTCTCCCGCTACGCCGGGAGAAGGTTAGGATGAGGGTTCTGTGCTAAATGCAGAATGAAGAATGCAGAATGATGAATTCAAACCCTCGGTATTCATTCTGCATTCTGCATTCTTCACTCTAACTTTTTGAATGTGCCCTTCACCCTGCCCGCTCCCAGCGTACCGGGCGAGGGTAAGAAAAATCACTTCGCCAGCAGCACGCGTTCGACGAAGCCGGTATCGACGTCACCGCTCTGGAAGTTTTTGTTGTCCAGGATCTGCAGGTGCAGCGGGATCGTCGTCTTGATCGGCGAGATATGGAACTCGCTCAGCGCCCGTTTCATGGTGGCGATGGCTTCCTCGCGCGTGTTACGGTGGACGATCAGCTTGCCGATCATGCTGTCGTAGTTCGGCGGGATGCGGTAACCGGCGTAGGCGTGGCTATCCAGCCGCACGCCGGGGCCACCGGGGGCGCGATATTCTTCGATCAGGCCGGGGAAGGGGGCGAAGTTGCGAGCCGGGTCTTCGGCGTTGATGCGGCACTCGATCGCGTGGCCGCGCTGTTGCACGTCCTTTTGCGTGAAGCTGAGCTTTTCACCGCTGGCGACGCGGATCTGTTCCTTAATCAGATCGATGCCGGTCACCAGTTCCGTCACTGGGTGCTCCACCTGGATGCGGGCGTTCACTTCAAGGATGTAGTAATTCAACTTCTTATCGACGAGGAACTCCACCGTGCCGGCGTTGTAGTACTTGGCGGTCTTGATCAGCCGGACGGCCGAGGCGCAGAGTTCTTCGCGGATTTTCTGCGTCAGCACCGGCGAAGGGGATTCTTCAACCAGCTTCTGGTGGCGACGCTGCATGGTGCAATCGCGTTCCCAAAGGTGGACGGCGTTGCCGTGCTGGTCGGCGATGACCTGGACTTCGACGTGCCGGCCGTACTCGACGTATTTTTCGATGTAGACCGTGCTGTCCTTGAACGCATTTTCCGCTTCGGCTTGCGCCTGCTTCAGGCCAGCACGGAGGGAGACGTCGTTATGCGCCACGCGCATCCCGCGTCCGCCACCACCGGCGGCAGCCTTGATGATGACGGGGTAGCCGATCTTGGTTGCGATCTTGAGGGCTTCTTTTTCGTCGTCGACTGCGCCGTCCGAGCCGGGAACCGTCGGCACTTTGGCTTTTTTAGCCAGGTTCTTGCACTGCACCTTGTCGCCGAGTGCGAGCATCGCATCCACCGGCGGGCCGATGAACTCGATCTTGCAACTGCGACAGATCTCGGCGAAATGGTGCTTCTCGCTCAAAAAGCCGTAGCCCGGGTGGATCGCCTGCACGTCGGCGATTTCAGCGGCGCTGATGATTCGCGGGATGTTGAGATACGAATCCGCCGGCGGAGCGTCGCCGATGCAGATCGCCTGGTCGGCCAGCTTCAGGTATGCAGCGTCCTTGTCGGCGGTTGAGTAAACGACGGCCGTCTGGATGCCGAGTTCGCGGCAGGCGCGAATGATTCGGAGTGCGATTTCGCCACGGTTGGCAATGAGGATCTTGGAGAACATAGTGTTTTCAATCGAGTGGCCAAGCCACGGTTAATTCCCTGTTGGGACAAGATGGCTCAGGTGATGGGCCGAGTGAATGAGAATCTGTTGCTGCGATTCGACTTCATTCAAATTGCCGAACAGCCGATGCGGAGCGTACGGGCCCTTGAACGACTTCAGCCTGTCCAGTGTTTGGAGTAATGCGTCGATCGCCGGTTCCCCCAAATCCGGAGCAGGGGTCAGATCCGGCGGAGCAACAAGGCCCGGCGGGAGCTTTCCGCTGGCGATGATCTGCGCCATCATCGGCCGGCGGGCCGACTGCTCGGGTGTCTCAGGTGCATACGGGCCCGGAGCCATGCGCCGTTGCGTGGTTACGTCCAGATGCCAGCAGATTTGCGGCAAACTCCACTGGCCGGTCTGGGCGTAACCTTTACGCAAGAGCTTTATGTCGGCGATGACTTCATCGATGCTCGAATACCTCAGTGAGTCCCGCCTCGCCGCCTGGGGAATACTCATGGTTTCACCAGATACAGCGTCTGCCCGAACTCCACCGTCTGCCCGTTGGTGCAAAGCACCTTGGCGATGGTGCCGCGGGTTTCGGCTTTGATGTTGTTGAAGACCTTCATCGCCTCAATGATGCAGACGTCGGTATCTTCATCCACCGTCGTGCCGACCGAGACGAACGGCTTGGCGTCGGGGGTGGCGGCGGCGTAGAAGGTGCCGACCATCGGGCTCTTGATCGCGACGAGTCCGGCTGTGTCATCGACGGCCGCTTGCGGCTTCGCGGGAGCAGCGCCCCCGGCCGGGGCGGCTGGCGCGGCTGAATGAGCGGTCGCGGGAGCCGGTGCATATGTCATCTGCGCCACCTGAACCGCGCCGCGTTTCAGGATGACTCGCTTTTCCCCATCCCGGACGTCCACCGTGTTCAGGTCATTGGCGCTCATCAGCGAGACGATTTGTTCCAGCAGCGACACGTCCATCGGGCTGCCCGACGTTTTGATCGTACCGGCCGATTTCTTCCCTTTAGCTTTCTGTTTCAAGCGAACCTCGTTTCTAAATTGTCTCATTGACGAGTGAGTCATTGACGATTGCATTTCAATCGTCAATGGCTCGATGGATCAATCGTCAATTCATCCTAACTGGCATCCATTGAGCGATTTATCGAGGTGCGTCAGTACTTCACACCCGGTGGGCGTGATCAGCACGTCGTCCTCGATCCGCACACCGCCCAGCCCGGGCAGGTAAATGCCCGGCTCGACGGTCACGATCATACCCGGTTTGAGCTCTTCTTCCCCGCCGACGCGACGCAGCGTCGGCTGTTCGTGGATATCGCGACCGATGCCGTGACCTAAACCGTGGCCGAAAAAGTCTTTATAGCCGGCACCGTCGATGATGCTGCGGGCCGCATGGTCCACGGTTTTAGTCGCTATGCCCGGTTTAATCATGGCTATGGCGGCTAACTGGGCTTCCAGGCAGACCTTGTAGATTTCCGTCAGCTTCGCCGGCAAGGTGCCGATCGAGAACGTGCGGGTGATGTCGCTGCAATAGCCGCGGTAGAGAGCGCCGTAGTCGATCAGCAGGAAGGTATCGCGTTTGATGTCGATAT
>JANMES010000140.1:0-34737 GCA_031377185.1 Phycisphaerae bacterium | reverse complement strand
GTTGCTTACGATACTGGCAGAACCCTCACCCCCGCGGAGGCTTTGCCTCCGCTCGCCCTCACCCGGCGCCCCGGGCGGGGGGGTGGCCGTTCGCAATTGCTCCGCGTGTTTGAATATCCACGGGTTGCCGATGGCACCTCGGGCGATCCAGACCATATCCACGCCGGTCTCGCGGAGCATGCGTACCGCGTCCTCGGCGGTGAAGACGTCGCCGCTGCCGAGGATCGTTCTCGTCGGGTGCTGCTGCTTGATGCGCTTCAGGATCGACCAGTCGGCGCGGCCCTGGTATTTCTGCTCGACGGTTCTCGCATGCACCCGCGCGGCCGAGTAACCCAGATCGAACGCAGTGGTAAGCAAGGCGTCGAACAGGTCGGATGCTTCCGGCGTGTCGTCGAACGCACGGCGCAGGCTCACCGTCGTCGGCACGTGCGGCGGCAAGGCGTCGCGGACGGCTTTGAGCAGATCGAGGGCTCGCGGGAGGTCCTTGAGCATGTGCCCGCCGCGGGCTTTGTTTTTGATCTTTTTCACCGGGCAGGCGAAGTTGAGGTCGATGACGTCGTACCCCGCCTGCTGAAGTAGCCCCGCTGCCTTGGACATCACCGCCGGTTCACTGCCGATGATCTGCCCGGCGATCGGGTGGTCCTCGTCGTTGATGTCGATCGATTTCTTGAGCCCCTGCCCGCCGTTAGCGAGGATCACGTCGAGGAGTGCCTCGGTGACGGCGTACGCACACCCGCGGCGACGGGCCACCAGCCGCATCGCACGATCGCTGTAGCCGGCCAGCCCGGCTTGGACGAAGGGGGAGCGGAGTTCGATCGGGCCGATACGCATGGGGCGGGATTGTAGCGGAAAGCGGAGGAATGCGACCACAGGCGGGATGGAGGGCGGGTGTCCTCACCCGCCGGTTTGCCGGATCAAACCCAATACACGGCGGCTGAGGACAGCCGCCCTCCAAAGGAGTCGCGTTGGTTTTGTGAACTAATGATGCATCATCGCCTGTTGCCGCCGCTTGAGGTCTTCGCGGAGGTAGGCTTTGAACGTCGGCAGGCCGGCGGCGTCCCAGGCGGCTTCGATTTTCTCGGCCAGCTTCTGGTTGTTTTCCATCAACTGGACGAACTCAGCGTACTCTTTCTGATCGGGGGCCGGGCAGCAGTGGCGGTCGTGGGTGTCAACGCGGTAGACGTAACGCTCGCCGGTGGGCAGGCGTTCGATCGCGAGTTTCATGTGCGGGTAAAAAGGGTTTCCGAACCGAATGTAGTAACGCTCGATCGGCCCGTTCTGATCGTGGACAAAGATGCTGCAACTGTAAAAATTGCCGTGCCAAGCGTCCATCACTTTCAACTGCGATCGCACGCGGAGCGGCAGGTCATCGTTGTACGCGGTGTGAAGGTAGACTTTGACCGCCTGCATCACTTGTTCTTCGCCTGGAAGCTCAGCCGACATAGATTTTTCCTCCGCTTTGAAGGATCATTTTATCTGATCGACGCTCCGGAGTCACAGAAAATCGGGAATTGATCGAAATACTGCTTTTCCTAACCGGGCCAGGCCGGACTATAATATCCACGGGTTAGGGAGGATCGATCAGTGGAATTGAACGGCCGATCCGTGCTGGTGGTGGAAGACGACAGTGAGGTCAACGCCCTGGTGGGCGAATACGCCAAGATCTGCGGCTTTGAGTACCGTTCTGCCCTGACTGGACAACGCGGACTGGAAGAAGCCCGCCGCCGACATCCGGCGTTGGTCATTCTCGATCTGATGCTTCCCGACGTAACCGGCTTTGAAGTCTGCCAGCAACTCAAAGCCAGCGACGAGACCAAACACATCCCCGTCATTATGTTAACCGCGATGTCCGGCGAAGAGTGCCGTGAAAAAGGCCGCCAATGCGGAGCGGCGGATTATCTCACCAAGCCGTTCGATCCCGATCACCTGCTCCGCTCGATCGCCAAACACGCCAAGCCGAGTTAACGAAGATGAAACAGATGAAAAAGATGGCCATGACCCATCCTTATCTAGTTCATCTTTTATATCTTCGTTTCAATCCGCCTTGAGTTCCCTGAACGGAAGCTTGATGCTGAAGGTCGTACCCTGGCCGACGGTGGAATCGACTTCGATCGTGCCGTCGTGGTCTTTGACGATGCCGTAGCTGATGCTCAGGCCCAGCCCGGTGCCTTCCCCTTGCGGCTTGGTGGTGAAGAACGGGTCAAAAATCCGCTCGCGAATGCCTTGCGGGATGCCCGAGCCGGTGTCGATCACCTCGAGCTTCACGCCACTCCTGTCGGGCAGTTCGGCGGACCGCACGGTCACCATTCCCCTGTCGTTGCAGGCGTCTATGGCGTTGCTGACGAGGTTCATCACCACCTGGTTGATCTTGGCCGGGTAGCACACCAGCGGGCGCAGCGGTTGCAGATCGAGCGTGATTTCGACCTGCTTTGCCTTGGCCCGCCCGCGGACGATGTTGACGGTCGACTCGATCCCGTGGTTGAGATCCGCCTCCTGCAGATCGCTCTCGTCCAAGCGGGCGAAATCGCGGAGATCCTTGACGATGTTCTGAATGCGTCGCAACCCGTCGCGGCTCCGAAGCATCATCTCGTCGAGGTTGCTGAGCGTGTAAGGCAGATCGATCGCGTCGGCCAATTCGCGGATCTTACCCATCAGTTCGGGATTGGACGAGCCCAGGATCGGATCGCCTTCGCGGTACATCTCCAGAAGTGCCCGGACGGCCGCCAGGTCGCGTTGCAGCACGGCCACATTGTTGCTGACGAACGACAGCGGGTTGTTGATCTCGTGTGCCACCCCCGCCACCAACTGCCCCATGGCCGCCAGCTTTTCGGTTTGCAGCATCTGGCTTTGGGCTTTCTTGAGTTTTTCGTTGGCCTCGCGCTCCGACCGGGCCATCTCCGTCAGTTTCACGTTCTGGTCCTGCAGTTGCTCCTCGGCGGCCACGCGGTCGGTGATGTCCTCGGAAATGCCCAGCAGGTACTGCACCTGGCCGTTGACGAGGATGGGCATTTTCTTGGTGTGCAGGATGCGTTTGCCCCGGCGGGTCATAATCGGCTCGGCCGGGATATCGAGCAGCTTTCGGTCCCGCAGCACGGCCCGGTCTTTTTCGATGAAAAAGTCGGCTTGTTCCTTCGGGAAAAAATCGTAATCGTTCTTGCCCAGCATTTCTTCTCTTGGATAGCCCAACAGTTCCTCGCCGGCGGTGTTAAAACGCACGAACCGAAGCTCGACGGCGTCTTTGACGAACACCATGTTCGGAATGTTCTCAATGATCGAAAACAGGAAATTCTGCAGTTCCAGCATCTCCTGCTCAGCCTTGCGGCGGCGAGTAATATCGCGGCTGACGCAGACCAACCCGCTCACCCGACCGTTGGTGTCGTGCAGCGGAATTTTGGTTGTCGCCATCCACAACTGCTTGCCCTGCCGATCGACGATGGGCTCTTCCCGCGACGTGATCGGTTGCGCCGAAGAAAGCACCGCCCGGTCGTCTTCGGTGAATTTCGCCGCTATTTCCGGCGGGAACAAATCCTTCACCGTCTTTCCCGCGATCTGTTCAGGCGACGTCAAACCGACGAACTTTGCATGGGCGATGTTGTCGGTCACGTAATGTCCCTGCATGTCCTTGATAAAAATGTGGTCGGGAATGTTATCGATCAGCCGGCGCAGCAGGTTGCGCTCTGCATTGAGGGCGAGGTCGGCCTGCCGGCGGAGCAGTTCGCTGCGTTCAAGGGTTTTGGCGTTGATCCAAGCGAGCACGCCGAATACCGCCATCGTCATCACGACCAGGATCGCCACGCCGAGTTCGGGATCGAACCAGTTCAGATGCAAGCCGAGCAGCCGGAACAGCGCCAGCAACGTCGGCACGAAGACGGCCGACGGGAGCAGCCTTCGCAGCAAAGCGCCGCTGGGGGAATCGCTGGTGATCAGGCGCATCACGCCCACGTACGGGAACGAACAGAGGATCGCCGTGCTCAGCAGCATCAGGGAGAGTGCGGAATACAATGCCGTCGGGAGGATGGAGATCTTTCCGATCAGCGTTTTCCCCCCGAACGCATAGGCGAGCAACGCGAGCAACGCCGACGCCCCCACGGCCATCACCAGCGCCTGCGCCGGTCGCCAGCCGCGTCGGGTGTGCACATGGATCAGCAAGATCGCCAACCCACACAAAGCCAGATTCACCGCTGGGATCGGCGCCATGTGGTTGGGGAACGGAAGGTCCTTGGAATTCAACCGGTCGTGAAACAGCAACTGATCGATTCCGCTGTCCCAACGCGTGTAAAAAAACTGCAGCCGCATCACGCTGACAAAAATGATCAACCCCGCCAGAACGCGACTGGCTATCACCGTCCAACCCGAGCGGGTCTTGATCCGCTGAAGCGAAAGCGAAACCGCCGCCACGATCAGCAGCGTGGCGACCATCGGGTTCATCTCAACCAGCTGCGGCAGATTGTGCTTGATCCAGGCACTGTCCAGCCACCAGCCGACCAACGTCGCGCTCGGGATGATCGCCAGCACAACCGTTGCGCCCCAGGCGAACAGTTCCAGCGAATGCGCCAATCGGCGTCGGGTTTCTAATGGATTGTGTTCGCGAGAAGCCAATCCGGGCTGTCCGGCCGGGTGACGCGTTGAAGGTTCGCTCGGGATGCTGGTCACGGCTGGAACCTCCTGAAGCGAAAACTATTGACCCGGTAGTCTCATGGTGAACGTGGTGCCTTTGCCGAGTTCGCTCTGCACCGTCAGCGTTCCGCCATGCAATTCTACGAATGACTTAACGACACTCAGCCCAAGCCCGAGCCCCTGCCGGCCGTACTCAAACTGCCCCGACGCGTGACGGTCGACTTTGAAACCCGTGAAGAACGGCTCGAACAGGTGCGGCAAATTCTCCGGTGAAATGCCGATTCCGTTATCGATGACCGCAATCTCCGCCCCACCGCCTTCGGTTCGGCGGGCGCTGACCGCGATCTTCCCGCCGTCGCTGGTGAATTTGATCGCGTTGAGCAGCAGGTGGTTGATGCTGTCGCGAATGCGGTTTGGCTCGAGCGGGATCGAACCCAGATCGTCCGCCCAGTCGCGAAGCACGCTCTGACCACGAAGCTCGACGAACGGCGCAACATCCTCCACGGAATTGGCCAGCAACACACCGAGCGGCGTGGGCGTTTTCTCGATCCGCTGATCGAACTTTCCCGCTGCCAACATGGTGATGATCTGGTTGATCAAATGCAGCAGCCGGTCGCCCGCCGACTTGATCCGAATAAGCCACCCGTGCAGCGGTTCGGTATCACCGGCGGTACGCCTGGCCAGGTCATTCAAACCCAGCAGAATCGTCAATGGCGTGCGCAACTCGTGGCTGGCAACCTGGATGAACGCCGATTTAAGCTCGCTGGCGGTCTTCAACTCCGCGTTGACCTTTTCCAGTTCCGCGTTCTTCGTCTGAAGATCGGCCAACAGCTTTTTCCGCTCGGCCATCAGATCAAACCGCTCGCACGCCTCGCGGATGACCGATTGCAATTCGTCCGGATCCCACGGCTTGGTGATGTACCGGTACACGCTGCCGGCATTGATGGCGTCGATGACGGCTTTGATGTCGGCGTAGCCGGTGAAGAGCAGGCGGACGGCTTCGGGATATTTCTCGCGAACACTCTTTAGAAACTCCACGCCCGACATGCCCGGCATGCGCTGGTCGGTCATCACCACGTGGATCTCGTTCTGCTCCATGATCTGCAGGCCGTCCACTGCTTTGGTGGCGGTGAAGACCTGGTAATCCAGACGCAGCAGATCCTTCACACTTTTCACCACATCCGGTTCATCGTCGACGACCAGAAGGGAATGTCGTTTGGGCATGACCTCATCATTCTACCACCCAACCGAGCCGTACAATATGGGAATCGCCCCGATGGTGAAGGCTCCTTCGGCGGCCTAGGCTTTTCCCGTTCGGTGCTTCTCTGGTTTATCGAAAGGGTTTATGTCGGCCTACCGTACTTGGCTTTTAGCGGGATTTGTGCTTGTTTCGACGACGCTTGCCCATGCCCAGGAGGATTCTCGACATTCGTTCTCACTGACGCCTTATGCGCAGTACCAATTCAACTCCAAATACGGCGAATCGGACATACACATCGCCCGCGAAGGTGTGAATTTTGATTATGGCTACAGCCTGACCCCCAAGGCGCAGCTGACCGTCGGCCTGAAGTATGAGGATTCGGTCTACGATTGGAACAACTTCCGCAAGACCGATCCGGGTGTGAAAACCCCCGTTGATCACGTCGGGCTGCTGCGGATCGCCCCGGGCATCGACTACGCGATCAACGACCGCTGGAGCGTTCGCGGTTCAGTCCTCGGGCAAGTCAGCGGCGAATACGGCACGGACGTGGCCGACTCCACCAGCTATGGCGTGCTCGGGCTGGTGATGTACAAGGTCAATGACCGCCTGCTCATCGGCGGCGGAGCGGTTTACTACACGGAGCTGGAAGACGGCTCGTCGATCCTGCCTCTGGGTGCATTGGAATGGCGTATCAACGACAAACTCCACCTTAGCGGCCGCGGCACGGAGTTGCGGCTGGCGTACTTCACCAGGCCTAATGTGAACTACTACCTCGCAAGCTCGTACGACACCCGCCAGTACCGCCTTGGCGACGGTGCTCCCTATTCATCCGGCGTGCTGAAAGACGACGTCATCCCTGTACGCCTTGGTGCGGAGTGGAAGCCCTCGCCGCAGTTCAAAATCTCCGGCGAAATCGGCGTCATCGCCTGGCAGGAACTGACCTTCGACGACAGCAACGGCCATCAGCTGATCAAGGACCATATCGACCCGACTCTATTCATCGCGGTGCAGTTCACATACAGCTTTTGATGTAAATTTGAAAAAGCCACCTGTCGGGCACGATCCGACGACCTGCTGTTTACAAAACAGCTGCTCTACCAACTGAGCTAAGGTGGCGTGGGTGAGAATAAGTTGCCAGTTGTTAGTTGCCAGCAAACGCTGACGGGTTCATTCTGGTAACTAGCAACTGGTAACTAGCAACTGGCAACTTACTCCCCTAAATGATCTCCAGAATCTTAAATTCCATCGTCCCGCGCGGGGCTTTGACTTTGACGGTGTCGCCGACGCGGGCTTTCATCAGCGCTTCGCCCATCGGGCTGCTGGCGCTGACCGGGAGCACGTCACTGTTCGGGTCCGGCGGGAGCGCTTCGCCGACCAGGCGGACCAACTGCTCGCTATCGTCGTCCAGGTCCAGCAGCTTGACCGTGTGACCGAGGAACACCATGTCTTCCGGCACATGCTCATTGGATACCACCGACACATGACGCAGCTTTAACTCCAGTTCAGCCAGCTCACGCTGAACCTTGCGGTTTTCTTCCTTGGCGTAGTGGTATTCGGCGTTTTCCGATAAGTCCCCCAAGGCGGCGGCTTTACGGATGCGTTCCTGCACATCCATTTGGATGATGTACAGTTCCTCGCGTTTCCGCTCCATGGTGGCCTTCTCTTCAGCACTGACGATCTGCATAACTCGGCTCCGATTCTTGAGCGGCTATAAAATACAACCACCGCGCTAACCGGCGCGGTGGCTTGGCGACAAACCAACAAAATCATATCGGAGATGGGGGTTTTGGCAACCGAAACTTGCGGGTTTTGTGAATTAACTTACCCCCTTTTTGCTATTGGAAAGCGGAATATTGTCAAACCAGCCCGACTCTCTTACACTGCTGCTCTTTCCCTAAGGTCTGGAGACGCGATGTCCTTTAAATGTGTCATTGTCACGCCCGAGTCGCAGGTGCTCGATGAGTCGGTGAATCAGGCGATTATCCCCGCCCACGACGGGCTGGTTGGCATTGAAACCAACCGGGCTCCGCTGCTGGTGAAACTGGGCATCGGACCGCTGCGGGTGGATTTGGCCGGGAATGCCGGGGGCAGCCGGTTCTTTCTGATTGAAGGAGGCGTTGCCCAGATGAAGGGCGGTTTGCTGACGATCCTGACCCAGAAATGCACCCCCGCCACCGAGATCGACGCCGCCGCCGCCAAGGCCGAGTTGGCTGAAGCCACCGCGCGTCGGATCACCGACGACAAGAGCTTTGAAGAACGCCAGGACGCCCTCAAGCGTTCGATGGTCAAGCAGGAATTGGCCGGGAAGAGCTAAAAAGAACTGATTGATTGACGACCGGGCCATTGACGATTGAAGACCTGCGTTTTCAATCGTCAATGGCTCGATCGTCAATGATGCAATCCCTAATATCTGAATCCGATCCCGATTCCGCCCCAGATTTGCGTGTCGGCTTTCAGGTCGAAGTGAATGTTGTCGGTGTAGAACATCTCGCCTTGCAGACTCCACTCGCCAAACCGCTCGGGAATGCCCATCAGCTTATTGAGCGAATAGGCCGTTTCAAACCCGACATCGTAATGCTGGAAGCCTGAATCGTTCCCCTCCGGCACTACGGCGAACAGTTGATTGGTCGTGACGTACGCCACCCGCGCCTTGGGCGTGATCGAGAAACCATAGTCTTCGAACATAAACTTGTGTGAAATGCCGATCTCGAAATACCCGCCGTTGTAGAGGTCGTAGTCGTACGCTCCGAAGATGTATGGGCTGAAGATCGGGCTTTCGGTTCCGAACAGGTATGAGTCGTCGAACGTCAACTGGCCGTAGAATTCCGAGGTGTTTTTCTCTTCCCGCTCAAGAAACAGGTAGGTGTTGTGCCCCAGCTTGATGTTCAGCGGGCGGATCGTCCAATCCACGCCGAAATAGGGACGAATCTCCTGAAAACGGGAGATCGGATCGGAGTTGTACACATTGACGAACACCCCGATGAACGGGTGCGGCAGTTTGCCGAGGTTGAATTTCAGCGCCGCATCGAACTGGGCGTTGGGTGCATCTTCATGTCCGCCGACCTCCGAGCGGTCCAGGCCGCGGAAGACGTAATCGGTGCTGTACCAGGTATCGAGCGCGAAGTTGACCCCGCCGGTGTTGGAGCCGGCTTGTTCACGCGGATCGCCCGGCGGGGCGTAGACGCTGTCGAGATCGGGCATGAGCGAGAACTTCGGCAACGGAAACGCCGGCCTTTCCGCCGACTCATCTGCCCGTGCGACGCCCGCGCCCAGCAAAAGCCCTGCAACCGCCCATCCACTGATTCGCCCGATCATGCCCGTAGTCATGTGCGGGAATGTACCGCTGGCGTCTACGGATGTCACGGTGGCTTGAACGGTAGACCGCAATTGATTCGTGCGGTATTCCTACACGCTTATTCAGCAAAGGACTTGCGTCATGGCCAGCGAACTCGACATCAAATTCCGGCGACTCAATGAATTCCTCGATCGCCACAAGCTCGACGGCGTGCTCCTTTCGCACCGCAATAACTTTGCGTGGATCACCTGCGGGAAGGACAACCACATCCCCAACAACTCGCCGCAGGGCGTGACGGCGATTCTCGCAACCCGGGACCAGCGCATCTGCCTGGCCAACGGGATCGAAGCCCCGCGGATGATCCACGAGGAGCTGGCCGGCACGGGGATCAATACCGTCAGCTATCCGTGGTGGGATGCGAACCTGGCCGCCCGGGTGGCCAACGAGGTGATCGCCGGGCGGAAGATCGCCGCCGACGTCGACCCGTTCGACATCGGCCTGGCCGGCTTGCCGCACGATTTTGCGGAGCTGCGGTGGTCGCTGACGATCGAAGAAATCGCCCGCTACCGCGACGGCGCCCAGCGGACCGCGGCCGCGATCGAAACCGCCTGCCGAAACATTCACCCCGGCGACACCGAGCACGACATCGCCGGCCGGCTAGATAACCAGATCCACCGGGCCCGCTGCAACCCCGTAGTGACGCTGGTCAGCGCCGACGACCGCGTGACCCAGTTCCGCCACCCGATCCCAACCGCCAACAAGGTGCATCGCATCGCCATGCTGGTGACGTGTGCCGAATATCAGGGCATGATCTCCTGCTGCACGCGCTTCATCCACTTTGGCCAGCTGAGTGTGGAACTGAAGGCCAAGCAGCAGGCGATCGCCAACATCGACACCGCCGTCAACCTCGCCACCCGCCCCGGCGAGACGCTGGGCAAGCTCTTCAAAACCCTCCAGCAAGCCTACGCCGACAACGGCTACGCGGATGAGTGGAAAAACCACCACCAGGGCGGCAGCACCGGCTACGCAGGTCGCGAGGCGTTTGCCAACCCCGAATCCGCGATCGCCGTCCGCCCGAACCAGGCGTTTGCGTGGAATCCGTCGATCGTGGGCGCTAAATGCGAGGACACGGTGCTGGTCACGCCCACCGGACTCGACATCCTGACCCAATGCACGCGAGACTGGCCGACCGTGACCGGGACATGGAAGGGGAAGACGCTGGTGCGGCCGGCGATTTTGGAACGGTAGAGACGAAGGGGCAAGCGAATTCAGGAAAAAGTGAAAAGCGATGAGGATCAAGGCTCGCACTTTCCGCTCATCGCTCATCGCTTTCCACTTTATGGCTTGCCCCTTGCCCCTAAATACTTGCCCCTCGCCTGCATTCACCTTGCCTCACCTCATCACCCCGAATACATTGCAACGCAACCATCCGCTCGCCAGGAGAATCCATGTTCAAACCGCTCGCCACTGCGTTGATGTTGGTCACGCTGCTTGCTTCGCCGTTATTCGCTGAAGACATCAAGATCGGCCATTACGGCTCGCTCACCGGCTCGGAAGCCACGTTCGGGCAATCCACGTCCAACGGCCTGAAGCTGGCAATCGCCGAGATCAACGCCGCCGGCGGGATCAACGGCAATAAAATTGTCCTCGTCGAATACGACACCAAGGGCGACACCAAGGAAGCCGGTGCTGTCGTCACCCGCCTGTGTACGAAAGACAAAGTGACCGCCGTCATCGGCGAAGTCGCCAGCAGTCTGTCGCTGGCCGGGGCACCGATCTGCCAGCAAAACGGCATCCCAATGATCTCGCCGTCGAGCACGAACCCTAAAGTGACCGCGCAGGGCGACATGATCTTCCGGGCCTGCTTCATCGACCCGTTCCAAGGGTACGTGTGCGCCAAGTTCGCATGGGAGGAAAAGAAGTTCAAAAACGCCGCCGTATTGCTCGACCAGAGCCAGGCCTACTCCGTCGGCCTCGCTGAAGAGTTCGAGAAAGCCTTCATCAAGTTCGGCGGGACCGTCTCCATCAAGCAACAGTACAACAAAGGCGACCAGGATTTCACCGCCCGCCTGACCGCCATCCGCGGCAATAACCCCGACGTGATCTTCGTCCCCGGCTACTACACCGATGTGGCCAACATCGCCATCCAAGCCAAGAAACTGGGCATCACCGCCCCGCTGCTCGGCGGCGACGGTTGGGACTCGGCCAAGCTCTGCGAGATCGCCGGCAAGAGCATCGAAGGCTCCTTCTACAGCAACCACGCCAGCCCGGACGACCCGAGCCCCGCGTTCCAGAACTTCGTCAGCAAGTACAAGGACGAATACGGTGCCCCGCCGGACGCGCTGGGTGCCCTCGGCTACGATAGCGGCAATCTCCTCTTCGCCGCCATGAAACGCGCCAAGAGCTTGGCCGGCAAAGACCTGGCCGCCGCCATCGGTGAGACCAAGGAATTCCAGGGCGCCACCGGAGTCATCACGATCAATGGCAAACGCGATGCCGTGAAAAGCGCCGTCATCCTCGAACTCAAAGACGGCAAGCCGCAATTCGTCTCGACTGTCAAACCGTAAACAAGTTGTCAGTTGTTAGTTGCCAGTTGCCAGTGAAAGCAACTGGTTCCCGCTGGCAACTGGCAACTAACAACTGGCAACTTACTCCTTGGCTGATTTTCTCCAAACCCTCATCATGACCCTCACGATCGGGAGCCTTTACGCCCTGATCGCGCTCGGGTACACGATGGTGTACGGCATCCTCAAGCTTATCAACTTTGCCCACAGCGACGTTGTCGTGCTCGGCTCGTGGGTGAGCCTGACCGCAGCCTCCTTCCTGCTGCCCCGGATGGGCGTCAATCTCGACTCGCCGCCTTGGTGGGCGGGCGCGATGGTGCTGGTGCTGTCGATGATGATCTGCGGCCTGCTCGGTCTGACTATCGAACGCCTCGCGTATAAGCCGATCCGCAAAGCCCCGCGACTCAACGCCCTGATTACCGCGATGGGCGTTTCGCTCCTGCTGCAGAACGCCGGGCAGTTGCAGTACACGCTGGTGAACGGAATCACCGAGGTGGCGCACGGCAAGATCACCGCCCGCGATGACAAGGATCCAAAAAAGCTGACGCTCGATCAGCCGCTGACATTGGCGGCCAACGGGCATTACATGCTGCATATCACGTCCGTCACCGCGCCCGGCGTTCCGCCGGCCACGCCGATCGAGCGGATCGTGACCGCCGAGCCGGGGCAGTACGCCGCCGGCGATGCGATCGCGATCGCCGACTCCATCGGCAAGAGCCAGGCCCGTGAAGCCAGCTACACGCTGATCACCCGCAGCACCGCCCTCAAGCTCCCCTTCGGCAAAATGCCCGACCGCGTGCCCAACCTCATGCCGATCGTGACCCAATCGCACGACGCCGCCACCGCCAACGTGCTGTGGCAGCATGATTTCGTCAGCCAGCAAACTCAGCCCGACGGCAGCGTCCGCACGCTGATCAAGCCGCTGAAGATCGAGCTGGTGCAGGTGGTGATCGTCGGCACGGCGTTTTTGCTGATGTTCGGCCTGCAGATGCTGATCTACCACACGCGCCTGGGCATGGCGATGCGGGCCGTCAGCTTCAACACCGATTACGCCGCCCTCATGGGCATCCCGATCGACCGCGTGATCAGCACGACGTTCGTGATCGGCGCCGTCCTCGCCGCCGCCGCCGGCTTCCTGTACGGACAGAAGTACGGCCAACTCCAACAAACCGCCCACTACACCTGGACGCTGCTGGGCCTGAAGGCGTTCATCGCCGCCGTCGTCGGCGGGATCGGCAACATCCGCGGCGCGGTCGTCGGCGGATTCCTCATCGCCTTCATCGAACAGTTCGGCGGGCTGTACGGCACGAAAGTGTTTTCTAATGCGTCAGCTTACACCGACGTGGCCGTGTTCGTCCTCCTGATCGTCGTCCTGCTGGTCAAACCCAGCGGTTTATTCGGATCGACCGTGCGGGAGAAGGTATGAGTTTTTCAGAAGTATTAACCACGAAGCGACGAAGCAACGAAGAGGTCATTCCATTCAATGCACTCTTCGTTGCTTCGTCATTTCGTGGTTCATTTTTTCTGGAGTGGACGAAATGAGCCATCACCGCGAGGCTCATCTTCTCCGCCCGTGGATTGCCGTGGCAATCGTGGTCGCGATTGCGGTGCTGCTGCACCAAACCATCGGCCGATACTTCGGCGATTACGTCGAACGCATCGCAATCGACGCGGGCATCGCGGTGATCCTTGCCGTCTCGCTCAACATTGTGAACGGCTACACCGGCCAATTCTCCATCGGCCACGCGGCGTTTTACGCGATCGGCGGGTACACCGCGGGGCTCTTCACCTATTATGGTTCGCTACTGTTATGGAATCACACCTCGGCGGTTCCCGGGCTCATTCCATGGAACATTGACATCAATCTGGCGTTATTCCACCTCCGTTTCACTACGACTTGGGGACCGAATTATCTCATCCAGCAGCAATTGTTTGTCGGATCGATCATTGTTGGCGGTTTGGTCTCCGCGACGGCCGGCTGGCTCGTCGGGCTGCCCTCGCTCCGACTTCGCGGCGATTACCTCGCGATCGTCACGCTCGGCTTCGGCGAGATCCTTCGCGTGCTGCTGCAACAGACCAACAGCCAGCTTTACACCAAGGCCGAGCTTCACGACGCGACGTTCCAGCAACTCTTCCCGCCGCCGGTCGGCGGGGCGCTCGGGTTCATCAACATCCCGAAAGTCACCACGCTCTTCTGGGTCGTCCTATTCGCCGGCGTCACGCTGATCGTCGCGTGGCGGCTGAAACGCTCGACGTTCGGGCGTTCGATGATCGCCATCCGCGAAAACGAAATCGCCGCCGAGGCGATGGGCGTGAACATCACGCGCCTGAAAGTGTGGGCGTTCGTCTTCGCCGCGTTTTTTGCAGGCATCGCGGGCGCACTTTACGCCCATGAGCCTGGCACGCAGATTTCCCCTTCCGACGGCTCTTTCCTCCGCAGCTTCGATATTGTCATCATGGTCGTGCTCGGCGGGCTTGGATCGATCAGCGGCGCGGCGATCGCGGCCGTGCTGCTCACCGTCGCCAACGAATGGCTCCGCGGGCCGACGCACGTGTGGCATGTGCTGCTGGTTCTGCTGATTGTCCGCCTGATTGTCTGGCCAGAGGGTCGGCTGAAGTCGGCGATCTGGTGGCTGTCGGCGATCATCGCGATCGAACTCGCCCGCTGGCTGGCGATCAAATGGGGCATCGATCTGGGCGAGTACCGCATGATCATCTATGCCCTGACGCTGATCAGCATGATGATCCTGCGCCCCGACGGCCTGTTCGGAACCGCTGAAATCACCGACCTCTTTTCGCGCCGGCGTGCGATAGGCGAGCAACCCCGCGGATTCGAGGTGATGACATGAGCCTGCCGCTGCTCAGCATCCAAAATCTCGGCATCAGCTTCGGCGGGCTGAAGGCCGTCACCGATTTCTGCCTCACGCTCCACCACGGCGACCTGCAAGGCCTCATCGGCCCGAACGGTGCGGGCAAAACCACCTGTTTCAACCTTCTCACCGGCGTGTACTGCGCCGACACCGGCGAGATGTCGCTCGCGGGCCGGCTCATCAACCGCCTGAAGCCCTACCAGATCACCGCCGCCGGCATGGCCCGCACGTTCCAGAACATCCGACTCTTTCACGAGCTGACCGTGCTGGAGAACGTCAAAGTCGCCTGCCACCTGCACACGCACCAGTCGCTGGCCAGTGCGATCTTCCGCACCCGCCGGGCGCAGTACGACGAACGCGCGATCGACACCCGCAGCCGCCTGATCCTCGACCGCTTCGGCCTGCTCGACCGTGCCGACGCCCCCGCCACCAGCCTCCCCTACGGCGACCAACGTCGGCTGGAGATCGCGAGAGCCCTGGCGACAAACCCCAAGGTGCTGCTCCTAGACGAACCCGCCGCCGGGATGAATCCGCAGGAGAAGATCGAGCTGACCAAGCTGATCGCCTTCATCCGCAAGGAGTTCAACGTCGCGGTCCTGCTGATCGAGCACGACATGAAGCTGGTGATGAGCATCTGCGAGTGCATCACCGTTCTCGATCATGGCGAGACGATCGCCCAGGGATGTGCGGAGGACGTGCAGGCGAACCCGGAAGTCATCGAAGCGTATTTGGGAGAAAGTGCGTAACCGTAGCACGGGCGTCTCGCCCGTGCCAAAATACGATCGATTGACGAACAGACTTTGTCAGCCGATCACCGTCTGACACGGGCGGAACGCCCGTGCTACAACGATGCTCCTCGACATTCACAACCTCCACGTCAGCTACGGCGCCATTCAGGCGATCCGCGGGGTCTCCGTTTCGATCAAGCAAGGCGAGATCGTCACGCTCATCGGCTCCAACGGTGCCGGCAAAACCACGCTGCTCCGCACGATCAGCGGCCTGCTCTCGCCCACACACGGCTCGATCCGGTGGAACAACGACGTCGAGCTGATCGCGGAGCGCCCCTACGAGATCACGCGGTCCGGCATCATCCACGTCCCCGAGGGCCGGCAGATTTTCGCCAACCTCACCGTGAAGGAAAACCTGCTCGTCGGCGCGTACCAGCGGACGCACCACCGCGAGATCATGGCCGACGTCGAACAGCAGTACAAACAATTCCCCATCCTCGGCGAGCGCCACGGCCAACTGGCCGGCACCCTCAGCGGCGGCGAACAGCAGATGCTCGCCATCGCCCGGGCACTGATGGCCAAGCCCAAGCTGCTGCTGCTCGATGAGCCCTCGCTGGGCCTCGCTCCGCTGATCGTCCGCAAGATTTTCCAGATCATCCGTGACGTTAGCGCCCAGGGCGTCACCATCTTTCTCGTCGAACAAAACGCCCACATGGCCCTCAGCATCGCCGACCGCGCGTACGTCCTGCAGACCGGCCAGGTGATCAAATCCGACCGCGCCAAAACCCTGCTGGAAGACCCGGATGTGAAGAAGGCGTACCTCGGCGGGTAATACGAATCCCAATGACTTTCCGCGCATAGTCTTGGTCCCACTCGCTCACGCTCGCACCTCGGCGGAGAATTCCTTGTCACCTTCGAGGTTAAGTCATTACCATCAATCGAACCGGAGGAATGCTGCGTTGCGACGCCGGTCAGGTTAGGAGACTGCTATTTCGTGGAGGAAAGATGGTCGTCAACGACATACTGCGGAAAAGAATGGAGGTCGCAATATCAGCGAAGGCCGCGAAAGTGCGCGCGGGACAGCACGAGGAAGGAACCGCCTTTGACATCCGAAGGATTGACGCCGGCATGCTCGAACTGCCGACCGGGCGGATATGCGTAGCTGACGCATATAGCGCCGACGAGTACCCGCCCCTGAACAGGATTGTCCTGCCAGGGGCGTATGCTGTCGAACTGGCCATCGCGGAGATTCCTAAGAACCTTCCGTTCGGCAATGATCGGTGCGCGTTCGCCGTGGTGACGTTCTTGAGCGACGCAGTCGCCTCTTGGGAACCTGTTACAGCGGTGAAGTCCGCCGCCCCATGTTTTACGGACGAGAAGCCAAACGGGATCGTGCAGGAAGGCGGTACAGGGCTCTTCTCTCCCGAGGCGGGTGCTACTCACTTTGCACATCTTTACCAGAAGTTTGATGAGCAACTCGCGACCATTCGCAAGCAGGCGAAGCACTTTGGCACGAAAGACTGGCTCAACTATCGCCCAGGCCAGGAACCCGGGAACATCTTGATCGTGGAAGGAGGCATGGGGGACGGCGATTTCGCGTGCTTCGTCGGGTTGAACAAAGTCGGCCGCATCGCGCGTCTGGTCATCGACTTCGGTATTGGCGATCCGGCCACGGAATAGCTCGCCGCCGAAGCGGACTCTTTCAAAAGCCAACCCCTGCCCTACTTCCCCTCATCCCCCAGCCGCTTCGCTTCGCTGTAGTTGGCCCGGAACGCTGCCGTCCACTCTCGCATGTATTCCAGCGGGTCGTAGAGCTTGGAGAACGTCGGGGCAGTTTGCCACGTCAGGGGCACTTGCACGGGTTGGCCGTCTTTGGTGAGGGTGACCGTCGGAAGCTGGCCGAGTTTTTCCATGGCCTGCGGGCAGGCGAGCGGGCCGCCGTGGGTGCGGATGGTTGCCCACGCGGCTTTGAGTTCGTCGGCGGAGTCCATGCACATGGCGCGGATGATGGATCGCTGCACGCCGAAGTGGCTGCCGGTCCAGCGCGGGTAGTACGTGAAGTGCTTGGCGACTTCGTACGGATCGACGGTGGGATCGCCGAGCGGGTCGGCGGCGCGGGAGGCGTGGACGCTGGCGGTTCGCTGCATGGCGGGGTTGGTGCTGGGGTAAAAGTCGCGGCGGATGGGCAGGCGTCGGAGTGCGAATTTCGTCGGTCCGCCGGGTTCGCCGGGCTTGTAGGTCCAGAGGCGCTGGCCTTCCTCGCTGAGGCAGAACTCGATGAACCGCGTCGCCAGTTCGCGGTGCGGTGCGCCGCGGAGCAGGCCGACCGGGTCGCAGCTCACGCTGGTCCCGCCGACGGGCGTGACGTACTCCATTCGCACCTCGCCGTTCGGGCCGAAGCTGTTTTGCGCCTGGAATCGGCCGTAGAAGTCGATCGACATCCCGACGGCGGCGTCGCCGATGCTGACATCGACCGCAACTTTGCTGGCCGCGTCGGTGAAGTAGCGGGCATTGGCGCCGATCTGCTGCAACAGGCGAATACCGTCCACCCAGCCGCTCTCGATGCTGCGCTGATAGACTTCGATCCTCGGGAAGTCGGCCGCGTTTTGGCCGGTCGACCATTTCGTCGCGGTGATGAACTTTTCGAGTCTGGCGATTTCCTCGTCGCTAAAACCGTTTTCGATCACACGCTCATGGATTTTCTGATGCACGATCATCTCGAACGCCTTGGCGATCGACCCGCTCTTGGTCGGGTCCGCCACGCCAACCTGCCTGAAGTAAACGGGGTTGGCCAGGTCGCTCCAGTTTTTCGGTGGCGTTGCCACACCCAAGTCGCGCAGGCGGTCAACGTTGTAGCAAATGCCGAACGTGCTGACGGCCGTGCCGAACATCGACCGCGTTCGCCACAACTCGCCGGAATTCCGTTCGGGGATCAGTTCCGAGCCGTCGGCGGTGGTAAACAAACCCGCCGGGAATTGATCAGGCCGCCAGACCGGCACGGTAACGCCTCGGGCGAACATGTCCGAATGGTCGTACTCCCCTCCGCCGAAGTAGAGATCAATGTCGGCGGAAAACTCGGTAGGAGAGTCGATCTCACGGTACTTATTGAACAACTCCACCAGCACCTTGGCGGGAGGTTTGCCGTCCTTGGTTGGGCCCGGAGGCTTGGAAGCGGTGAGCGTTTCAGTCGCACCGTCCGGCCATTCACTTCCCTGTCGCTCCCACCATCCGCGAACCGACGCGGTGTACGCCGCCAGCAGATACCGGCTGATCTCCGTCGTCCCGCCGATACTGCGCCAGTCGATCTTGACGGGCTGGCCGTACTTCTGCTTGTGCCACTTTGAAAAACCCTGCTCAAACTCAAACCGAATCGCCTCGTTGTGCGGCGAAACGATCACCAGTTGCGGATCGCCCTTCCGCCAATCGCCAGCGGGGGCTTCCTGACGGAAGATGAACGGGAGAGCGACGATGGTCGCGAGGACGGACAGGATGAGGAGGTTTTTGAACATCGGGGAGGAGGCGTTGGGAGTTGGGTATTAGGTTTAGGGTTTAGGAGCGAACGGTACTTGTAAGCCAGACGGGGATCAACCCTAACACCCAACACCTAACACCTATTAACCAATCGCTAATAACTCACTGACCCTTCTGAACCACTTCAAACCCGTGTTTTTGGGCAACCACCTTCGGCGACATTCGTCCTCCGGCAAAGAACATCAGCGCAGCACCGATTAACCCAGCCGGCGCGAGAAAGTAGAAGTAGCTGCCCCAACCATATTTGTCGATCGCCCAGCCGAGCGGCGCGCCGGCTAAGAATCCGCCGTAGTATTGGAACGAGTCAATCACACCCGAGGCAAATCCCGCCATTTTTTTCCCGCCGATGTCCATCGCGGCAGCCGTCCCCAGGATCGAGTGCGTTGCGTTGGCGGTGAAAGCGATCAAAATCAGGAAGAACACAACCGATTTGGGTCCAATCACCAGTTGGGCGGCGCACAGGATCACAACCGTCTCCATCAAATACAGCGCCGCCGCGACGGGCGCTCGCTTGCCTTTGAAGAAAATGTCAGACACATAGCCTGAGACCAGCGATCCGAGCGTCGCGACCAGTGGAATGCCAAATACCAAGATGGCAAACTGCGGCCCCTTTAGGTTGATCTTGTACTCCTGCTCGGCAAACGCGGGAAACCATTGGTCGATCCCCTGACGCACCACGCCGGTGCAGGCGTACGCGCCGGCAGTGATCCAGACAACGGGATTGGAGAACACGGTCCAGAACAGCTCGCCGATCGTCGGATCGGGCGAGTTATCGGCCGATTCCGGAACGGGGCTGGGGAAGCCCGTCTCTTCGGGCGTGTTTCTCACCCAGACATAAAAGTTCAGCGTGACCAGCGAGGTGATGATAGCCGGGATAAAGAACACCGTGCGCCAGTGTTGCGGCTGGATATGAATCAGCCAGAACAGCGAGAACCCGCCCAACAACGCGGGTGCTAAAAGACCAATACCAAGCCGGCCGATATTGATCATGAATCCGAAAATCCCCGCAAAGCGTCCTCGCTCATGCTTGGCAAACCACGCGGTGTTGATCTTGATCATGCCCGGCGCGCCAAACGACTGCAGATAGCCGTTCAAACCCCAGATGGTCAGAAACGCGGTAAGCATGGAAATCTTCGAAACCTCCGGCCCTCCCCATAACGATGACAATCCGAAGAGGATATTCAGGATGATCGTACCGATTGCGCCGGTAAGCATCGCCTTTCGTCCGCCGATGCGGTCGGTGAAGAATCCGTTCACCATTTGCCCAATGGCGTACGCGATGAACGCAGTCGAGATGATCAGGCCCATCTGAGTCTTGGAAAGCCCGAATTCACTGCCGATGCGGGTATTGGCGATCGGAAAGTTGTAGCGACAAAAATAGTACGATGCGTAAAGCAGCCCAATCGAACCCCAGTTCAACCCGCGACGGGCACGATAACCTTCCGGATGATTCAGTGGAGTTCGATAATCAAGCGTCCCAACATTCCCCGGTTCCGCATGGCTCATGCAATTCTATTAACATTTCGTTAAGGCAATCTCAACTTATTCTTGATTGCAAAGGTACGGGCGAGCCTTAAGTCGGCGAATTCAGTGAATTCTTAAGGGTTGGTCCCTAGGCTCTGTCTCAAAACACCGCGCGGGCAATGCTTGCGGATTTCGGGCGGAGGCGGCGTCGCTCCGCCTCGACGCGCGGGGTGTTTTGAGACAGAGCCTAGTAGAATACAGGGGAGGTCGTTCGTTCAGCTAGCCAGCACCACCACATCGTGAGGGTCGAACTCGATCTCCAGCGTCTCAGGGACATCGAACATAGGCGGCGTGCTGACAACTTTCAGCTTATGGCCATTGACCGCCACGCCGTGCTCGCTGGCCTCGCCAAGAAAGGTCCAGTCGACGCTCTTGCCCGTCAGGCGGTTGAGGCGTTTGCCCTCCAACCGCGAATAGTACGGCCGAACGATCTGCATCTGCTCCGGGCGAACACTGACGATGACCGAGTCGGGCACATCGGTGTACGCCTTGGCATTGAGCGGACCGACGGCGGTGTCGATCTGCACGTTGTGGCCTTCTCGATGCGTCACCGTGCCGGGCAACAAATTGGTCTGCCCAATGAAGTCGGCGACGAACGAACTCACGGGCTTGTGATACAGTTCACTGGGTGTGCCCACCTGCGCCAGTTTGCCATCCTTTAGGATCGCAATCCGATCCGCGACGCTGAGGGCTTCCTTCTGGTCGTGCGTGACGTAGATCGTGGTCGAACCGACCGCCTTGCAAATCCGGCGGATTTCACTGCGCATCTCCAGCCGCAATTTGCTATCGAGATTGGAAAGCGGCTCATCCAGCAGCAGACACGCCGGATCGACCGCCAGTGCCCTGGCGAGTGCCACCCGCTGTTGCTGCCCGCCGGACAGTTGGTTGGGCTTACGATCGGCGTACTGCTCCATCTGCACGAGCCTGAGCGACTCCAGCACCTTCGCATCCTGCTGGGCCGTCGGCATTTTGTGAATCTGCAGCCCGAATCGGATGTTATTCGCCACCGTCATGTGCGGCCACAACGCATAACTCTGGAAACACATCACCGCGTTCCGCTGATCGGTGGACACATTGGTCACATCGCGTTCATTGAACCAGATTTTGCCGGCCGTCGGTGCGTGTAACCCGGCGATCAGTCGCAACAGCGTGCTTTTCCCGCAACCACTGGGCCCGAGCAGGAAAAACAGCTCGCCGGCCGCAATTGTCAGGTTGATATCCCTGAGCGTGACGGTGCTGCCGAACGATTTGTGGATGTGATCGAGGCGTACCGAGGTCATACCGGGGCGGGATTGTAGCGGCTCTCCCATGTTTTGTGTAAGCCTTAACAAAATCCACACATGTTATCGCTTGGGGAACACAAATTATGTACCCGCGATCCACGCCATTGTCTTGCTCGCCAGCAGATCCATGCTATTGACCGCCATCACCAGATGCTCTTCCTTCGTGTCTTCGATCTTGTTGTGCGAAATGCCGTGCAGGCTTTGCACGAAGAGCATGACGGTCGGAATGCCCGTCCGGCAGACCTCGGCGGCGTCGTGCAGGGGGCCGCTGGGGAGGCGATGGCTGACGCCGCACACCTGCTTGATCGCGGCGTCGCCGAACTCGATTAAGTCCTTGTTGAACGGGAACGGCTGGATCGTCCAGATCTTTCGCCACTCGACGGTGATCTTTTCTTCCTTCGCGATACGCTCCGAAGCGTCCTTCGCCTCGCGGTACATCGCCGCCAGCGCGGGTACATCGAGGTGCCGCTGATCGAGCGTCATTTCCGCCTCGCCGACGACGGCCGTCACGATGCCCGGTTTGGTTGTCACGCTGCCGACGGTGCAGACGCCGCCGTGCCTGACGGCAATCTCCCGAGCGGCCAGGTGCAGCTTGCTCACCCCGCCCAAGGCGTCTTTGCGGTGCGCCATCGGCGTCGAACCGCTGTGGGCCGCCTGCCCGGTGAACTTGATCGCATGCCGCTCGACGCCAAAGGTGCCGAGCACCACGCCCATCGGCTCATTCCTACTTTCCAGCACCGGCCCCTGCTCGATGTGCAGCTCGAAATACGCCGCGATGTTCTTCTGCTCAACGGCTGCGGCCGTCATGCGGTCCAGATCGATCCCATGATGCTTGATCGCATCCGGCAGCGTCACACCCTGCTTATCGACAAGGTTCCGCAATTCATCGGCGACGAGCGATCCCGAAAACCCGCTGCTACCGAACAGGCTTCGCCCGAAGCGAGCGCCTTCCTCATCAGCCCAGTCCACCAGCCGCACGGTCACCGCCGGCGTTCCCTCCGCCGCGATCCGTCGCAGCACTTCCAGCCCTGTCATCACGCCGAGACAGCCGTCGAGCCACCCGCCGTTGGGAACCGAATCGATATGGCTGCCGATCACCAGCGACTTCTCCGATTTCCCCTTCAACGTCGCCCACAAGTTGCCGGCCGAATCCTGATGCACTTCCACCGGCAACTGTGCTAGCTTGTCCTTCAACCACTGCCGCGCCTTGGCCCACACGGGCGTAAAAGCCACCCGCTGGGCGCCGTCAGCCGTGCCGGTGAGGGCGCGGAGGTCTTTGAGTTCCAAAATCGTACGTTGGGGATTCACCTGCGACATGAAGCGGGAGTATACGGACCGAACCGTTGACTGGCGACGCAAAAAAATTGCAAATCGACTACAATCCCGACTGTATGAATTCCCTCGAACTGCCCGTCTCGATCCAGGACCCGATCAACGCAAAGATCCTCGCCGTCAGCGAGGACCGCATCCAGGGATTTTTGCCCGACCCGATGGGCGAAATCGCCCGGCTGAGCGGCGTGGATGTGGGAACCGTCATCGAGCGTATCGGCGCGATGCTGAAGGCTGGCACGATCCGTCGCGTCCGCCAGACGCTGATGGCGACCAATCTCGCGCAGGGCGCTCTGGTGGCGTGGGTGGTTGATCCGGAAAAGCTCAACGCCGCGTTCGACTGGATGAGCCAGAACGACCCCGCCAGCGGGCACGTGGTCATCCGCTCCACCGACGGTCAAACCGCCGGCAGCATCTATCGGCTGTGGACGACGCTGAAAGTGCCGCAGGGCTACTCCCTCAAAAAGCACGGCGAGCTGCTGTGCAAACTCACCGGGGCCGAGCGGTTTTTGCTGATGCCCGCCAAGCGGCTGTTCGCGCTTGGCGTCGGCCACGTCCGCCGGCGAGGGATGGAGCCGGGCAGCAAGTCCGACGATCTGGCCGACGTGGTGGATACAGAGATCGTGCAACTCTCGCCCCGCGACTGGGACGTGCTGACGGAAGTGAAGCGCGAATTCGCGCCCGAGGAGTTGAGCGAAAACCTCTGGGCCCCCCGCGCCGCCGCCGCCGGCGTGCCGCTGGAGGAGTTCCTCCGCGTCGCCCGCAGCCTGAACGACCGCCGGGTGATCGGGCGGTTCAGCACCTTCCTTGAGCACGTCAAACCCCTCAGCACTGGCGAGCGCGTGACCAAGTTCAATGCGCTATTCCACTGGGCCGTCCCCAAGGGCCGCGAGATCGAGACCGGCCGGCAGGTCGGGCGGTTCCACATCATGACCCACGCCTACTGGCGCGAAGGCGGCGAGGAATTCGCCAACGTCAACGTCATGGGCGTCGCCCACGGCACGGACAAAAACGTGGTGCTGGCCCACAAGGCCGCCATCGACGCATACCTGGCAGAGATCGGCATCCCGGTGAGCTACACCAACGTCTTCTGGGGCGGCCGCAGCGAGATCAAGCCCAGCGAGATCGCGCCAAAGGCGTACGAGGCGTGGTGCAGGTCGCAGGGAGTCGATCCGGCGACGATGAGGGATTAGCCTCGCGGAGGCAGGTCTTATGGAAGCATTCTTCTTTATTGTCGTGCTTCCGCTCGTACTGGCATTGGAAGTTTCACTGTTCGTCTTAATCGCATGGCTGATCGGTCGCGCAATTAACCGTGACCCAAAGACTCCAGAGCAGATTTCCAATTCTAAACAGATCACGGTGGAGCGAGGAAGTCTCTATTGGATTTCCCCAGTTCGGCTCAAGAAACGACCGATTGCCTTATTATTGGCAATCATTGCAGGCGTTCTTGGAGCCATCGGATTTGTTATGCTCTGGGTTGACCCGCTGGCTGGCCGTGCATTGATCTACCTCATAGGCGTGGGTTACGTCGTTCTGGGATCGATCGTGGTGGGCATCATTTACGGGACAGATGATCGTGATTTTTACTTCTAAATATGAGCCTGACTTTTTTCGACGATGACGCGCAACACGAGCTCAGCTGCCCCGCCTGCGGCCAGCCCGTCGAGCGGCCGGATGACATGATGCAGAATCTGCTCGTCTGCCTGCATTGCGGCCATCAGTTTTTTATCGAGATCGCCCCGCCGGACGAGATCGCCGTGGATGACGAGACGGCCCGCGAGGAGCTTCGCCGCAAGGTAGAGGCCGAGCAGAATCGCGAGCGGGATCTGGACGGGATGCGCATCCGCGCCCTCTCCACCGAACGGCGGGCGATGTATCGCACGCGGTCGTTTCTGATCGTGGCCGTGTTCGGTTGCGGGTTTGGGATTTACCTGATCGTCAACGAGCTGATCCACGGCCAATGCACCCGCCTCGGCCAAGGAGCGATGGTGGTACTGGCGATCGGCTGCGCGATGGGGATACCGTTTTTTGGGAGGAAGATCGCGTCGCTGCAAGCCGAGCTGCGCAAGCCGGTGATGAGCGAACCGACCGAGCCGCCGGACTTCGAACTGCTCGGCGATGGCAGTCAGACGGTGCGGCAACTGGAGGAGATGCATCAAGCTGGAGAAGGAGAGAATAATCCGCCTGTGCCATAGGTGGTCAGCGGGTGTGAGGGAATCCAAGCGGGCTTCCCGTACCACGGTCCTCCGGACCGTGCAGGCGGCTTTCGGATTTGGGGAATCGAGATTTCATCAAAGATCAGCGCATCATGCACAGGCCGGAGGCCCGTGGTACGGGTGCGGTTTTCGATTTCGTTGAACGCGAGCAGACGCGAAAAGATTACCCTATCAATTCGAGTCTGGCGTATTCGAGGATCAGCGTTTTTTGACCGGCGGTGTTGAAATTCACGATCACTCGCGTCCCGCTGCCGGTAGTTTGTAGGTCGCTGATTCGGCCTAGGCCGAACTGGGGGTGGCGTACCAACTGGCCTTTGCGGAATTTGCCCGTCGGGTCGGCGGATTGGTCGAAGTAGGACGGGCGGCCGAACGGGTCGTCGGATGCCATGCCCGCCGAATTGGGCACGCCGGCGCGGTCGATGATTTCTAACGCCTCTTGCGGCATTTCCATCAGGAACGGGCTGGGGACGGTGCGCTCGCGCAGCCCGCGGATCGTGCGGTACTGGGCTTTGCCCAAAATCAGCCGCTGCTGGGCGCGGGTGATGCCCACGAAGCACAGCCGGCGTTCTTCTTCCATCTGGTTCGCATCATCCCTCGCCCGCGCGTGCGGCAGGCAGCCTTCTTCAAGCCCGATCATCGCGACGACAGGAAACTCCAACCCCTTCGCGGCGTGCAGGGTCATCAGCGTGATGGCGCCTTCGCCGTCCTTCATGTGGTCGGCGTCGCTCATCAGCGTGACGGCGTTGAGGTAGTCGGCCAGCTCGCCGTCGGAGGTTTCCTTGTCGTACTCAGCAGCGGCCGACAGCAGTTCGTTGACGTTCGCCAGTTCGTCCAGTTCGTCGCCGCCGATCTTGCGGAGGGCGGCTTCCATACCCGAGCGTTTGACGACGTCGTCCATGATCGCCTGCACCCGGCCGAGGCCGCTGGGCTCTTCGAACATATCGCCGCTCATCGCCGCCACGCGGTTCCGCCAGCTTTCGACCAGCTCCACGAATGCGCCGATCGACTTCACCGCCCGCGCGGTAATGCCCGGCACGGTGGCGGCGCGTTTCATCGACTCGAACAGCGAGATGCCGTTGGCGTACGCCTGGTTCTGCAGGGCTTTGATCGTCGGATCGCTGATGCCGCGGGTCGGCGTGTTGGCGATGCGCTCGAGGCTCACCTCGTCGGCCGGGTTGGCGATCACGCGCAGGTATGCTAGTACGTCCTTGATCTCCTTGCGGTTGTAGAACTCCACACCGCGGGCGATCTGATACGGAATTTTGGCCTTGAACAGCGATTCTTCCATCACGCGGGAGAGCGCGTTCATGCGATAGAAAATCCCCATCTGGCTCCAGGCCCGGCCGTCGTCATCGTGAAGGCGTTTCAGCTCTTCGGTGATGGTACGGGCCTCGTCGTGCTCGTCCTGACACAAATACAGCTTGGCCCTCTGGCCGTCGTCGTTTTCGGTCCAGAGATCCTTCTTCTTCCGCTGCTTGTTGTGGGCGATGAGCGCGCTGGCGATCGCGAGGATGGTTTTGGTGCTGCGATAGTTCTGTTCCAGCCGAACGATCTTGGCGTCGGGGTAATCCTGCTCGAAGTGCAGGATGTTCCGGATGTCAGCGCCCCGCCAGGCGTAGATCGACTGATCGGGATCGCCGACCACGCAGATATTCTTGTGCTTATGCGCAATCGCATGAGCGATGATGTACTGCGCGTGGTTCGTGTCCTGGTATTCGTCAATCAGGATGTACGCAAACCGCTCCTGCAGCTCGGCCAGCACATCCTGATGCGTCCGCAATGCGTGGGCCGTGCGGAGCAGCAGATCATCGAAATCCAACCCGTTGCTCTGGTTGAGCAGTGCCTGATACTTGGTGTAAATCCGCGCCACCTGCCGCTGATAAAAGTCCTTCGCCCCTTCGGCGTACGCCTCGGCGGTCAGCAGTTGATTCTTGGCGTTGCTGATCGTGCCATGCACACTGGCGGGCGGGAAGTTGGTGGTGCTCATCTCCAGCAGCTTGAGGGCTTCTTTGATGAGCTTGGTCTGATCGGAGGAATCAAAGATCGTGAAATTCGGGGCCAACCCCACCCGCGTCGCGTAGTGCTTAAGAACCCGCAGGCAAAGCGAGTGAAACGTGCATATCGTCGGCTGGTATGTATCCAACCGTCCGAAATCGCGAAGATCGCGCCCCATCGCCGCGCCGATACGCGATTTCATCTCGCCGGCGGCTTTGTTGGTAAAGGTGATCGCCAGAACCGAATTCTGCGGGATGCCCAGCGACATCAAATACGCCACCCGCCGGGTGATGACCCGCGTCTTCCCGCTTCCCGCCCCGGCAATGATCAGCAAAGGCCCGTCCACATGCATGGCGGCCTCCCGCTGCGGCGGGGTCAAATCGGCGAGTAATTCCTCCTGAGTCATCAGCCCGGTGAGGGTAGCGGACCCAAAGAATATTGCAATTTGATGATTCCAAAGCGGTTCAGGGAATTGGATCGATCAAATCCAGAAGATGGCTAACCACCTGCTCGACCAATTCCAGCGGCACAGGTTTAATGAGGGACGCGGACCGCTCGCGATAATCAAAACTTTTCAAGTAATCGCACAAGATTAAACTCGGGCGGCTCAAGTAACCCGCTGGCATGGGAATCCAACACGGGCCTGGCGTGAGATCGGTTGACACTGGAACGGCCAAACACAAGCCGCTCGCCCGATTGTACGAAAGCGGACTCAACACGATTGCGGGGCGACGCTTATCTATTTCACGCCCCGCCGACGGCTGGAAATTCAATTCCACCAAATCTCCCCGATCCGGGCAATAGGCGCGCTTACTCGCCAGTTCTCCTTGCCAATCGGTTGATCCTGTCCCAGCTCAAGCCTCCGGCGTCGGTAGGTGGCTGGTTTGATCTGAGAAACGATCGACTTAAGGGACCGCCTTGCTGGAAGCTGACGCTTCTGCATAACGATGGAATCTTGCGTAGCTCGTATCTCAAGCGAAGTACCCTCGGTAAGTCGCATCTCCTTTGCCATTCGCATCGGAATTACAACGCTCATACTGCCGCCGACCTTTTTAACGGTTACCGTCATGGAAGCATCCCTATTTTATTATATTTTATTATACCTTGAGATTCACCGCACGACAAATTGTCGGTGGCAATTGCATTCTCAATCAATCGCCGACCTCGCCCATTTCACGAACGCCGGGAAAATCTCCTCCGGCTCGGCCAGCGCCGGTTGCCAGCGCTTTTCGCTTTCGCAGACGAGGTATCCATCGTAGCCGGCCCGCTTGAGTATTCCGATCGATTCCGCCAACGGCAGCTGTCCTTCGCCGGGGAGACGATAGCGCCAACCGTCTTTCATCGCCTTGGGGTGTGAGGGATCGTGGGTTGCGTCTTTCACATGCGTGTAGCGCACGCGCGGGCCGATGTAGCCGAAAGTCTCCTCGGGTTTTTCGTTGCCAACGCGGGAGGTGTGGCCCATGTCCCACAGGGCACCGAAATTCGGGACGTTGATCGTGTCGAGCAGCAGCCGGGCATCGGCGCCGCGGATCCACTGATCGTGCGTTTCAAACACCCACGTCAGCTTGCCGGCCCCGGGCAGATCGAGAATCGCCCGCATGCAGTCGGCCCCGCGTTGGGCGAGTTCGGTTTTGGGCTGCTTCGCATCGCCGTTGCCAAAAACGCGGACGAACGACGCGCCCAAGGCTACGCCGCAATCGATCGTTCGCTTGGCTTCGTCGAGATTCGCCTGCCGCTTTTCAGTCACGCACAGGCCGATGCTGGAACTGATGGCGCTGACGGCCAACCCCGCGTCGTTGATCCGCTTGCGCGTGGCGGCCACGCCGGTGGTGAATTCGGGGAGTGTGGTGATATCGATCGAGTCGCCCAAGCCGCGAAAGTCGATCGCGTCGTAGCCGTACTTCGCTGCATTGGTGATGATCTGATCCAGCGTCCACTTCGGGCAGCCCAGCGTCATGAAGGATAATTTCATGCCCGACAGCCTACTGCATGCCTACGCGTTATGGAACTTGCGGTATTGATCCAGCGCTTCGTCGCCGAAGTAGCGGGCAAGGGACCGCTTCTCGCCGGTGACCAAGTCGACCATCACCAGCCCGTCGAGGACATTGCTGAAATCCGGGTCGATGTTAAAGCCGACGATTTTCCCGCCGAGCTTGAGGTACTGCTTCAGCAGGATCGGCACACCCTTGCCGTCGGGTTCCAAGTCGCCGACGAGGGTGCTGACGTCTTCGATTTCTTTCACCGCCTGGCCGGTGGCGCGGGTCCAGTCGCGGACCGGGACGTCCATGAACGGGGTGCGCGGCTGGACGTAGCCGGCGAGTTCTGGATCGAACCCGTGCTGTTTCAGGAACTTCACCATCAGCTGCTTGCTGAGGCTCTGGTACTCGTTGGTGATGCTCACCGGCCCGAACAGGTGACGGTATTTCGGGTGGCGGACGACGAATTGGCCGACCCCTTTCCACAGCATCAGCAACGGAGCGAAGCCCTTTTGATATTCAGGCCGGACGAAGCTACGGCCCAATTCCATGCTTGGCCCGAGCTGCGCGAACAGCATCAGGTCGAAGTTGAACAGCGTGCTGGTGTACAGCCCGCGCAGGCCATGCTTGCGGATGATTTCGTCGGTCAGTCCGAGCCGATACGCTCCGACGAGTTCACCCTTTGTTTTATTCCAAATGAACAAGTGCGTGTAGTACGCGTCGAATTCATCGAGGTCGATCGCCCGGCCGGAACCTTCGCCGACGGCACGGAAGGTGATTTCCCGCAGCCGCCCGATCTCCTGCAGCATGTGCGGCAGCAACGCGCTCTTGGCGTAGTAAACCGCCAGATCATTCGATTCCACCAGCAACTGCTCCGGTGGAAGCGAGGCGATGTCGCGCTCCAGCAACGCCGGATCGACCGCCGGCACGATCTCGGCCAGCGGGCGTTCACTGCGGGTCGACGCGTGCGTCGCGCGACGGACTTCGCCGCGGTGTTCGAGCATGCTCGTCCGCAATCGCATATATGCGGTGACGTCGGCGTCTTCGCCTAATGTGGCGATGGTCTTCGGGCTGATCGGTTTGCCGACGCGGAGCTCGATCGTCGTGCCGTACTTCTTATAAACCTGCCGCGGCAGCATCGCGGTACGCAGACGCGGATGAATCAGGCCCAGCAGTTGGAACGCCACACTGTTGCGTCCCGAGAAATGCACGGGAACAACCGTCGCGCCGGTTTTGCGGATCAGACGGGTGACCGAGTCAATCCACGGTGATTCGATGATCGCCCGTTCTTTCAGGTGCAGGTGCGCCACTTCACCGGCCGGGAAAATCCCCAGGCAACCGCCGGCGTGGAGATGATCGAGTGTCTGTTTCAGCCCGCGGCGGTTGAAGCTGGCGGAGCCTTCGCGGGCAAACGGATCGACGAGCAGGAACAAGTCCTTGATCGCGCTAAGCCGGCCGAGGTGGTAGTTGCCCATGATCTTCACGTCCGGCCGAGCGGCGCGGAGAAGCTTGGCGAGCAGGATGCCGTCGATCGCGCCGAACGGGTGGTTCGCGACGACGACGACAGGCCCGGTCTTGGGGATGCGAGCAAGATCGGCCGGATCGAGTTTTTCGTCGATCTGCAGCGTATCGACGACGGTCTGAAGAAACCCATCCACATCCGGTGCCGCCGAAGCGGTGGAGTAGAGGCGGTTCAGCCGCGGAAAATCGAGCAGGTGCTCGATCGGGCTCTTAAACATCGCCAGCAGCGATGCCTTGACGCCTTCCATGCGTTCCAGGTTGAGTTCGAACGGTTGTTCAATCAATCCAGTCATAATGATCCCTCATTCCAGCCACACCTTAGATGCCGAATGTGAGTATTTGGTCACGAATCGGCTTGGACGGCGGTAAAAGGCTGCTAATGATTGTTTAACCCGCCAGTTAACGCTGACTAATTAATTAGTATATGCTAACTTATTGATCGCTAACTTTTTGTCAAGAGAAATCCGCGAACCGGTGATGGCGGGTTCCAGGAGGCACAACTATCGGACGTAGGCCGATTTGCTTGATTAGCCGTCCTGCTTGCGGGGCGATTCGTGGCGAACTGCCCCGCAAGCGGGGCGGCTAACCGGTCCAGTGCTCATGCTACAACCCTGGGTTCAGGATTGGATATTTCGTCTAAATCTGTACCCGCGTATCGCTGGACGCCGATTGCTCAACCTAGTATCACCGGTGCTCGCGTGGACGCGTGTCACGCGGTCCGGGGATACGATCCGTACGCCGAGGTAGCCTTGCAGAGTAGTGACCAACGCCCTTCCGCCCCTCCCCCGCCGTGGCAGACGGATCCCTCTCAATTCCGGCCGCCGGTCGCGCCTCCTCTGCAGCGTGAAATACATCCGTTTTTTGCTCAGCTCGATACCGCCACCCCGCGATCGATGTTTGTCCCGGTGTTGATCGCGATCAATGTCGCCGTTTACGCCGTGATGGTGATCCGCGGCGTGAACTGGTGGATGCCGAGCGCCGACGAGACGATCCCCTGGGGCGTGGATTTCTGGCCATTGACGACCACCGGCGAGTGGTATCGCCTGATGACCAGCGCGTTTGTCCATTTTGGCATCTTCCACATCGCACTGAACATGTGGGCGCTCCACGCCGTCGGCAAATTCACCGAGCGGCTGTTCGGCAACCTCTTCTTCCTGCTGATTTACCTGTTCAGCGCCGTGCTTTCGGGTCTAACTAGCATCTGGTGGAACCACGAAGCCGCCGCGGCCGGGGCGTCGGGGGCGATCTTTGCCATCTACGGGGCACTGATCGCGTATCTGCTGTTTCAGCGGGCGGCTTTCCCGGTCGGCGCGGTGGCGCGATTACTTCGCAGCACGATGGGCTTCGTGCTGCTGAACGTCGCGTTCGGATTCTCGGTGACAGGCATCAGCAACGCGGCCCATCTAGGCGGGCTTGCGAGCGGCTTCGTTCTCGGCGCGGTGATGGCCAGACCACTCAATCCCGATCGTCGGCGACGACAGACGATCCCCAAGCTGCTGGCAGGCGTGGCACTAGGCTCGGCGATGGCGGTCGCGGGCGTCGCGCTGATCCCCAAAGCCAGCGCCGCCGATCGAGCGGAAGTGGATTTCACGATGAGTTGGCATGAAATCGCAACCCAGGCCACCCGCGCCGCCTCTGAAACCGGGGCTTTGCTTGACCGGCTCAATTCGGAAAAAATCACCGATCAGGCACTGGCCGAGCAGTTCGAGCGGGACGTGATCCCCGCCTGGTCGGGCATCGCCGATCGGCTGAAGGGGATTCCAATCGCCGCGGACTCGCCACAGAGGCAAAAGTACATTATTGCGCTGGGCGCATCGCAGTTTTTTACCAATAAATACAAAAAGCTCGCTTCTGAAATGCGATCGCCTGATCCAGCGGTTCGTCAAAGCGCCAAGTCCGAATTGCAAGCCATGCGTCGCTCCGTCGCAACGCAGCCGATTAAGCCGGACGAGGGTTAAAGCATATTCACCCAGACGGCGCATAGGGGCATTTTAGCCGCCCCGCTTGCGCGGCGTGCCCGCCTCACAAGTGCGGCGGCTAACCAAAAGCAATAACGCTAAACTGAAAATGCTCTAGCTTTCCGGTTGCTCGTAGCTCGCCGCTGTCGCCTGCAACGCATGGCCTGAGATCGCGGCGGCGATGCGGTCGACGTGGACGTGGCAGTTTTCGATGAAGACCTTGTACTTCTCCTGTGTCCCACCAATACACGTGCCTGCGACATACAGATTGAGCACATTGGTTTCCATCGTGTCCGGATCGAACGCCGGCGTCTGGCTCGAGCCTTCCAGACGAAGTCCGGCTTTTTTGAAGAGTGTCGTGTCTTGTTCGTACCCGATGAGCGACAGCACAAAGTCGGCCGGCACGTCAAAACCGTGATCGCCGCTGCGGAGCGTCACCGTGTCCGGCGTGATCGAAACCACATTGGAATTGAAATACGCCTTGATCCGCCCTTCGGCAATCAGTCCTTTGATCTCGGGCATTAGCCAATACTTGATGCTCTTCTCCGGCAACGCATCGCGGCGATAGCTGATGGAGACATTCGCTCCGGCATGATGGCACCGCAGGGCCGCCTCCACCGCGGAATTGCGCCCGCCGACGATCAGGACGTTTTTGCGGAAGTACTCGTGCGGATCGGTGAAATAGTGACTGACTTGCGGCAGGTTCTCGCCGGGCACGTTAAGTTTGCGGGGATGATCGGTCCCGCCGGTGGCGAGGATCAGCTTGCGGCAGCGGACGATGCGACTTTTCTGCGTGGTGAGGACAAACCCGCCTTCCACGCCCGGTCGGATGTCGAGGATCGGCTCATACGTGTTGACATGCAGGTCGTACTGCAGCACGACGCGACGGAGATACGCCAGGTACTCCTCGCGGGTGGCTTTCGACTGGTCGGCCGTCGCCAGAGGCACGCCGGCGATGGCGATGCGCTCGTTGCTGCTGAAAAACCGCGTCTGCGGGGCGAACCAACTGATGGTGTAGCCGATCTGCCGGGCATCGAATTGAAGATAGTCGATCCCCACCCGCTTAAGCGCGGCCGCCATCTCCAAGCCGATCGGTCCGGCACCGATGATGACGACGTTGGTACTGAGTTCCTGCATGGGTGAATCATACCCGCTGTGAACGACGATGATCCACGAATAACACGAATCTTCACGAATGAATCGTTGAGAATGGGTTTCAAGAAATCTGAAATCGATGGGCGCAAACTCACCGATCATACTGCTATCGCATACCATTGGCTGCATGACCGTGTCCGAGGCCAATTCAACCGCTCCTCGCCGCGCTCCGCTGGTGCCGGGGCATTGGCTGATCGGGCTTTCACTGTCGATGCGGAATGACCCGCTGGGCGTGATGGACAATGCGTTCGCGACCATCGGCGGGGAGGCAGTCTTCCTCAAACTCGGGCCTTATCGGGCAACGCTGGTGAGGCATCCGGACCTGATCAAGCGGGTTTTCATCGATAATGCCGACAATTACTCCAAGCAAACCCGCGGCTACGAAAAAGCCAAGCTCGTCCTCGGCCATGGACTGGTGACCAGTGAAGGCCCGCTCTGGCAACGGCAAAGGCGGATCGCCACGCCGGCGTTTTCAAGGTCGCGCGTCACCAGTTTTGCGGGGACGATGGTCGAGGCGACATCGACCATGCTCGACACTTGGGCCGGGCCAGCCAACGCAGGCGAGCCGATCGATGTGTTCGCGGAGATGATGCGGGTGACGCTGCATATCGCCGTGCAGACATTGCTGGGCGTCGGCCCGAGTGAAGAACTCAACCGCGTGAGCTCGGCCGTCTCCGAAGTGCTGGAACGGACGAACGACATCATCACCAACCCGCTTTCCCCACCATTGTGGGTGCCGCTGCCGAAGTACCGGCGGTTCAAGAGGGAGCTGAAGGTGTTGGATGATTTTGTTTATCGAACGATCCGAGACAAGCGGGTTCCGGGTTCTGGGTTCCGGGTTCCGGGTGAAAAGGCAGAAGTTTTCTCTCCCGGAACCCGGAACCCGGAACCCGGAACCCGGAACCCAAGACACACTCCTTACAATCGGATTGAAGCTCGCCAAGAAGTCACCGGCCAAGGCATGATCGAACAGC
>JANMES010000139.1:0-21179 GCA_031377185.1 Phycisphaerae bacterium | reverse complement strand
CCGGAGTACCGGGAGAGGGAAAAGGCCCGTTATTCAAACAGTCCGATGCAGTATAGGCAATCGGCCAGCAGCATCAACGACAGCCCGTCGATTGATCCCGGCTGCTGCAACGCGACTGCATGCAACAACTGATCCGCCAGTGGGCGCGTGTTGGCGTTCCAGACCAGCGCGAATAGCCCCCACGGCTGGGTGGTGGCGTGATCGGGCTGGGTTTCGTTCTGATGAAACTCGCTGGCGCGCAACACAGCAGAGGCGACGGATCGGTCCTCGGCCTGCACCGCGTAGCTCGCAGCGGCGTGGAGGATTTGCAACTCGTGGTACCACATCGTCTCCGGTTGATCGGCCGGGGTGGAGGTGAGGAACGCGCCGCTGGCTTGCTGTGCGCGGGTAAGACGCCCAAACGTGTCGGCGGCCAGGTCCGTCCAGGCGTCGCGGACGAACACCTTGCCCGCAACATGCAGTGCCAGCGCATCCCACGCCATCTCCGCCCACCGATCGCCCGCAGACGCGGGGAGTTGCGGGGACGGCCAGTTGGTTGCGCCCAAATCGCTCTCAATGAGATCGGCCCAGGCGCGGGTGGCCTCTTCCCATCGACCGAATTCCACGGCGGGGAGGGTTTCAAAGGAAATCTGAAACGCCTTAAGCCACCCGTAGACCATAGCCGGCCGATACGCCGCCCGGGCATGCCCGGCGGAGTCGATCACCCGCAGGTCCGGCAGGCGGTCATAGCGGGACATCTCGATCAGCCGATCGACAGTGCCGGCGGAGTCGTTGGCGATCGGTCCGCCGACCGCGGCAGCCAGAATCGCGCAACGGTCTACGCGGATTGAAGTTGCAGACTCGTTCTGGAAATCCAGTAAGGGTCGACTCTTTGCTACAACCGACCGAATTTGATCTGCGTAACGACGAATCTCGGTTTGAAAAGCTGCACTCATTTCTACCGATGATAGCGGGATGGGTTCAACTGACCATGAGGTGAGCAATGTCATCTGTCGAAGGCAGAAGGTGATTCGACAGGTTGATCCTCCGCCGCTTGCGGCTTCGCGGGTGCCGATGGCTACCTCTCGCGAAGCCGCAAGCGGCGAAAATCCATCCCCACGCTGCATCTTCCCATTGCCATTTTACCGCAATTCCCGCTATCCTTGATGGAAAGAAGAGATAAGTTGACGATTATCTACTTTCCTCTAATATTAGTAGGAAATGATTGTGGATATGGCGTTTTTGCAATCCGATTCGAAACCACAAAGCGTGCTCAGCCTGGTGGGCAACACGCCCATGCTTGCATTTAAGCGTGTGGCACAGTCGGTCGCCCCGGTCGAGATTCTCGCCAAGGCCGAGTGGTACAACCCCGGTGGGAGTGTTAAGGACCGTGCAGCCCTGGCGATGATCCTCGACGGCGAGCGCCGCGGGCTGCTGACGAAAGACAAAATCGTCGTCGATGCCACCAGCGGCAACACCGGTATCGCCTACGCAATGATCTGCGCCGAGCGGGGCTATCGGGTGAAGCTCGCGCTCCCCAAGAATGCCAGCCCTGAGCGGAAGCAGTGCTTGCAGGCTTACGGTGCGGAACTGATCCTGACCGATCCGCATGAAGGCACCGACGGCGCCCAGCGGTACGTGAAAGCGATGGTTGCGGAGAATCCGGGCAAGTACTTCTACCCCGATCAATACAACAACGATGCCAACTGGCGTGCCCACTACGACACGACCGCCGTCGAAATATGGGAGCAGACCCAGGGACGCATCACGCACTTCGTCGCCGGTTTGGGTACAAGCGGGACGTTCATGGGCGTATCACGTCGATTAATGGAATTCAACCCCGCGATCCAGTGCATCAGCATGCAGCCGGACAGTCCGTTGCACGGGCTGGAAGGCATGAAACACATGGCCACCGCGCTGGTGCCGGGGATTTTCGATCCGACGCTAGCCGATGAAACCGTGGAGGTGGCGACGGAGGACGCGCAGCGCATGGTCATCCGCCTGGCGCGCGAAGAAGGCCTGCTCGTCGGCGTATCCTCCGGCGGGAACATGCAGGCGGCGATGCAGGTTGCGCGGCAACTAAAAGAAGGCGTCGTTGTGACGATCTTCTGCGACTCAGCCGCCAAGTATTTGTCGGAAAGCTTCTGGAGCGAAATTAGCAGCGAAGCGGAAAACTGGCCATGAACGTATTGGAATTATCGCGCGATTTGTACGAAAAGATCGAGTCGGAAGGCGCCAAGGCCTATCCAAACGAGTGCTGCGGCATTCTCTTCGGGCGCGACGTGCCTGGCGATGGCGACTTCGCCATGCGCCGCGTGGTCGAATCGCTTGCGCCGGTCATCAACGAATTTGAAGCCGAGGAGCAATACCACCGTTTCCTCATCACCCCGCAAACCCTGATGCGGGCCGAAAAAGAAGCCGCCAAGCAAGGGCAGTTAGTGCTGGGCTTCTACCACAGCCATCCGGACGTCGCCGCCCGCCCGAGCGAATACGACCGCCAGCACGCCTGGCCGTTCTATAGTTATGTGATCGTGTCGATAGCCAAAGGCCAGCCGGTGGATATGACGTGCTGGCTGCTGGATGACGAAACGAACGTGTTTAAACGACAGAACATACTCGAAACCTGAGCTGAACTAGGGCCGCTTGGCGATGCCACTGCGACCCACTACGATGATTAAATGAGGTGTCGGGACAACCCGCCCCGATCGAACCAACAAGACCGAAACGGAAGGTGCTTCCATGCCGCTCAAACCCCAAGGCCGGATTTTTAACGACATCACCGAAACCATCGGCGGAACCCCGCTGGTGCGCATTAACCGCCTGATCCCCAAGGATCAGGCGATCGTGCTGGCCAAGTGCGAGTTTTTCAACCCGCTCAGCAGTGTCAAGGACCGCATCGGCCTGGCGATGATCGAGGCCGGTGAACGCGACGGAAAGATCGACAAAGACACCGTCATTGTCGAGCCGACCAGCGGCAACACTGGTATCGCCCTGGCGTTTGTTTGTGCGGCTAAGGGTTACAAGCTGATCCTGACCATGCCAGAAAGCATGTCGATCGAACGCCGGCGGTTGCTCAAGGCACTGGGCGCGCAAGTCGTGCTGACCCCGGCGGCCGACGGGATGCGCGGGTCGATCAACAAGGCCAAGGAAATCGCCGCCGAGCACAAAAAGAGCTACATTCCGCAGCAGTTTGAAAACCCGGCCAATCCGGCAATCCACCGCGCGACGACCGCAATCGAAATCTGGGAAGACACCGCCGGCAAGGTCGATATCCTCGTCGCGGGCGTGGGCACGGGTGGATCGATCACCGGTATCTCTGAAGTAATCAAGCAGAAGAAGCCGTCGTTCAAGGCGATCGCCGTCGAGCCGGTGGCTTCGCCGGTCATCACGCAGACGCTGGCTGGTGAACCGGTAAAGCCCGGACGTCATAAAGTGCAGGGCATCGGCGCCGGCTTCGTGCCGGGCAACCTCAACACCAAGATTGTCGATGAAGTGATCAAGATCACCGATGACGAAGCGTTCGCCTGGGCCCGCCGGTTGCACAAGGAAGAAGGCATCTTCGCGGGCATCAGCAGCGGCGGAAACATGGCGGCGGCCGCCCAAGTCGCGGCCAGACCGGAGAATCGGGGCAAGACCATCGTCACCATCATGTGTTCGATCGGCGAACGGTATCTCAGCACGCCGTTGTTTGAAGAAGAGTGATGGAGAGTTGTTAGTTGCCAGTTGCTAGTCGTTAGAAGAGGTGCCGACGGTCCCACTAACAACCAACAACGAACAACTACCAACTTATTTATGCCCCAGACCAACAGCCAAACCAACATCACCTGGCACGACGGAGCAGTGTCGCGCATTGAGCGCCAGTCCCTGCTCAGGCAGAAGGGCGTCACGCTCTGGATGACCGGCCTGAGCGGGTCGGGCAAGTCCACGATTGGCAGCATCGTCGAACAGATGCTGCTGCACGCGGGCAAAAACGCTTATCGGCTGGACGGTGACAACGTCCGCTTTGGGTTGAACACCGATCCGAAGAGCCTGATCGCCAAGGGCTTTTCGGAGGCGGCATCCAAGCGGTTTGGCTTGGCGTTCAGCGCTGAGGACCGTGCCGAGAACATCCGGCGGATCGGGGAAGTCGCAAAGCTCTTCACCGACGCCGGGGTGATCGCGATCACCAGCTTCATCAGCCCGTACCGCAAAGACCGCGACGCCGTCCGCGCGAACTTTCAACCGGGCGATTTCGTTGAATGCTATGTGAAAGCCGATCTGGCCACTGCCGAGCGCCGCGACCCCAAGGGCCTGTACAAGAAAGCCCGGGCCGGCGAGATCAAAGGTTTTACCGGCATCGACGACCCGTACGAAGCTCCCGAGAAGCCGGAAATCGTTGTCGATACCGACGCCACCGGCCCGGAAGAGTCGGCCAGGCAGATCGTGTCGTACCTCGAACAAAAAGGCTATCTTCGGCCGTAAAAGCCCGCGCCGGGGGGCCAACACCATGCAGATCAACGAATATAAAACCGGCTGGTTTCGCAAGCGATATATCATCGCCTGTACGATCATTGCTACCGACGTGCCCGAATTAGAATCGAAGCTCACGAAGGCGGCTGAGGAGATCGAGCACGCGCTGGACTATCACGATCGTCAGTGCAAAAAAGTGCTGATCGTCGTGGCGGCGGGTCAGAAATCGTCCCGCGCCAATCGCCCGGCGATGCGCGATCGGCTGGAGACCGACCCGGCCCTGAAGAAAATCGCCGGGCGGATCAAAATCGTGGTGTCGTTCCTCAATCGCATGGGCGACAACGAAGGCAAATTCCGAATCCGAAAGCGTTGATGGCCATGCAGTTTGTCGATCTTCATTCTCATTCGACTGCCTCCGACGGAACGCTCGCGCCGGCGGCCGTGGTGCGGCTGGCCAAGGAACGCGGGCTGAGCGCGCTGGCTTTGACCGATCACGACACGATCGGCGGGATCGAGGAAGCCGCCGCCGAGGCCGCGAAGATCGGGCTGGATTTTCTGCCCGGGATCGAAATCTCCTGCGACTATCCGCCGGGCACGATGCACATCCTTGGATATGGCGTGGATCCGAAAAGCCCCGTGCTGACGGAGATGACCCGCCAGCTCATCGACGGGCGTGACAATCGCAATCCGAAGATCATTGCCAAATTGCAGGAGCTGAACGTCGCGATCACGATGGAAGAAGTGGAAGCCGAAGCCAAAGGCGGCGTCGTCGGCCGGCCGCACATCGCGGCGATCCTCGTTCGCAAGGGGTACGTCAGTTCCATCAAGCAGGCGTTCAACGAATACCTTGCCCCCGGCGGGAGGGCGTACTTCGACAAAGAGCGGCTGACCAGCAAACAAGCGCTATCGATGATCCGCGAGTCCGGCGGCCTGCCGGTGCTGGCGCACGCATATCAGCTTCGCACGGAAAACGACGCACAATTGGAGACGATCGTCAAAAACCTGCTCGACGAAGGGCTGGCGGGGATTGAAGTGATGCACAGCGACCACGATGCGGCGTGGATAGAGAAGTGTACGCGCCTGGCCGACCGCCACGGCCTGGTAAAGACCGGCGGGAGCGATTTTCACGGGGGAAACAAGAAAGACATCGATCTAGGCCACGCCGCCGGCCGCCGTGTTCCTAGGGCGTTTTACGACGGACTGGTTGCCCGCCTAGAATCAAAAGGAAAATGCTGAATTCTGAATGCTGAATTCTCAAAGGGACGATTTCAGATCTCAGCATTCCGAATTCAGCAGTCATGAAATTATGCCAGTTGCAACCGAACAATTAGACCTTGCGGATCTCAATGCCGCATTCGAAACGTCCGAACCTGAAAAGATCGTTGCCTGGGGCGCCGCGCAGTTTGGGAATGAGCTGGTGGTTTCCTCCAGCTTTGGTGCTGAAAGCGCCCTGATGCTGCACATGGTTACGCAGGTGCTTCCGAACATTAAAGTGATCTTTGTTGATACCGGGTACCTGTTCCCCGAAACACACCAGTTCATGGAACAACTCCGGGCTCGGCTGAATCTCAACGTCTGGACGTACCGTACGAAGAACGACCCGATCGCCTACCTGCACCAGGCTGGAGAAGACAATCCGGCGTGGCGAAAAGACGTTGATGCCTGCTGCGCCGTGAATAAGAACGAGCCATTCGAGCGAGCTTTGAAGGAACTCAAGCCCAAGGCGTGGCTGCGCGGCACGCGGCGTGATCAGGCCGAGACACGCAAGGACATGAAGTTCATTCAATGGGCCAAGCGGTACGATTGCTACTCGATCTCACCGATCCTGAATTGGACGAGCCGCGACATCTACAACTACCTCAAGAAGCACGACCTGCCGTTCCACCCGATGTACGAAAAGGGTTTTGCGAGCATCGGCTGCAACCCGCTGAGTTGCACGCAAGCCATCCAGATCGGCGAAGACGCCCGCTCCGGCCGCTGGGCCGGCAAAGGAAAAGTCGAGTGCGGGATCAACCTCACCGACTCACAGGACTCTGCGCAGTTGTAATATTTTGTGTCACATGGGCTACCAGCCCATGCTCTACAGCGCGACTTGGCATGGGCTGGTAGCCCATGCGACGTTAATGCGATTCAATGTATCGTGTCACATCATCCAGCGTCGGTGCCAGCCAGCGAAATGACCACGCGAATGCCATGACCACTCCGCCATGCCCTCGGGTGGGGTAGATGATGGTATCGACCTGCCCGCCGTGCTGTCGGATTTTGTCAGCCAGGCTGGTGACATTGCTGGGGGCGCAGGTCGTGTCTTTCGCGCCGTGGATCAGCAGCATCGGCGGGGCCGATCCGTCGGCGTAGGTGACGGGCTGGATTCGCGGGTCGATCGGCCCGCCGGGGCGCATGTTGAAGAGGAGTTCATCTTCGGGGAACGGCGTAAAGTCGTACGGGCCGGAAAGTCCGATCGTGGCGCGGATGGCGCTGCGATCAAGTCCAACTGCTTGGAGATAATGCGGATCGAGGGTCAGCAACGCGGCGATATGAGCGCCTGCGGAGTGCCCCATCAGGTAAACGTGCTTCGGATCGCCGCCGTGCTCGGCGATGTGATCGCGTACCCAGCGAACCGCCAGCGCGCCGTCGTCGACGAACGCGGGAAACGTCACCTCGGGATAGACGCGATAGTCCGGCAACACGACGACAAACCCTCGGGAAGCAAGCGCATGGGCGACAAACCGGTAGTCCCATTTCTTACCTGCCTGCCATTCGCCGCCATAAAAGAACACGATGACCTTAGCGTTGGGTTGCACGGAATCGGACGTCCAAATGTCGAGTTTCTGTCGTTCGAGCCTGCCGTACGGGATATTTCCGACACGGGAATGGCCACAACCCGGTGACAGAACGTTGAACGCATCGAATCGCGTACACCCGCCGCCAAGGGTTGCGATGAGAAGGAAAATCAGGGTAAGCCGGTCGCGCATGGCCGAATCATAGGCAATGGCAGGGCAAGAGGTTGAATCGGCGTGGATCGATTGAACCAAACAAATGGGTATCGAAGGCCCGTTGGATCAGTATATTATAGGCCTGCCGATCCCCTAGTCCGCGAATCGGCAACGGGGTCTTTCCCTCGGCCAGTCATCCGATTTGCCGCCTTTGATATGAATGGAAGTTCATTCAGTACAGTGGTTTGTCGATGAATAGCGGGAGAATTCGTCCGCATCGTTGTACAGACGCATGGCATTGAAATTGCAGAGCCCCACAAGTTCGCACCCCGGCGACTGCTCGTTCGCGATTGAACAAGTGGCCGTTGTTGAACCGCGCACCCGTTTTTGTTCGTGTTCTGCGAACAGAACGCCCGCCATCAGGGGATTCACGCTCATCGAAATGCTCGTGGTGCTGGGCATTATCGCGGTATTAATGAGCATGTTGTTCGTGGTGCTGAACAAGGCTCAGACTTCCGCCAACAAGATCCACTGCATGGGCAACCTCAGGCAAATCACCATGGCGCTGCATTTGTACGCCGGCGACAACCGCGGAAAACTTCCCGACCCGGCGATTTGTGATCTGCCCTGGGAAGCCACGCTGAAGTCTTACCTGCCAACGATGAAGATTTTCCTCTGCCGCGCCGACGCGGAACTGGGTCCGACCAACGGATCAAGCTATGACTGGCGCGACACTGGCGACCCAAACTCCACATTGGCCGGGAGAAAAATCACCGAGGCGCAGTGGAACGTGATCGTGACCTTTGAAGCCCTTCCCGGCTGGCATCAAAAAAGCAGAATGAACGTCAGCCGGCTCGACGGCTCTTGCGAAGAGATGGACGATCAAAAGGCCATCAAGGAAATCCAGTTGCCGATTCACAAATAACGGAGATAGACCCGTGAGAATTTTAGTTGCAGAAGATCATCCGAGCCTCGCGCAATCCATCGCCAAGGGCTTGCGCGAAGAAGGTTTTGTAGTCGATCTGACGATGGACGGCAGCGAGGCTGAGTACATGGCCAAGGCCTCTGCTTACGACTGTCTGGTGCTCGACATCATGCTGCCGGGCCTTGAAGGCTGGGAAGTTCTCAGCCGCATGCGGGCCGCGGAAAACCGTACGCCGGTGCTGATGCTGACCGCGCTTGACGCGGTTTCCGATCGCGTGAAGGGGCTGAATTTGGGCGCGGATGATTATCTGGTCAAACCGTTCGCGTTTGAGGAGCTGGTTGCACGGATTCGAGCCCTCACCCGTCGCAAGCACGGCAAGACCAGTGCCAGCTTGGTGATCGGCGATCTCGAGATCGACACCATCGGCAAGTCGGTCCATCGTCGCGGGCAGGAAATCCAATTGACGGCCAAGGAATACGCGCTGCTGCAGTACCTGGCGATGCGGCAGGGCGAAGTCGTATCGCGTACCGACATCTGGGAACACCTTTACGACAACGAAGACGAAAACAGCAGCAACGTGGTGGACGTTTACATCGGCTACCTGCGCAACAAGGTCGACAAGCCCTTCGGCACGAAGTCGATCCAGACCCGTCGCGGGCATGGTTATGTGCTGACGGCCGATTCCACCGGAGGCGTGACCGCGTGACTCGTCGGATTGCAATCGCCATCCTCCTGACCGTCTGGTCGACGCTGATCATCATCAGCGTGGGCGTGTATCTCGGGACGCGCTACACGCTGCTGACCGATTTGGATGAGGCAATTGTCTCCCGTGCCGCAGCCTTGACCGACGCCCTCGACGGCGACGGCGAGCGCGTGCCCACCACGCCGCAGGGCGACCGCTATGTCGTCCGCAATTCCGCCGGTCGAACCATCGCCAGGCCGATCACGGGAACGTTCGTATCGCCCACCGTCATCAGCCGGTCGTTCAGCTCTTTGGCGGACGGGAGTCGACTGCGGACGCTGACTCTGAACGTGCAATACACTTCAAACTCCCAGCCCGGCGGGGCGACGACGATAACATACAGCGCGTCGGCGGATCGGTTCGATCGGCTGCTCATTCGCCTTGGGGCGTGCTTGTTAGGCGTCGGCTTGATCGCCGGTGCCATCGCTTCGGCCGTTGCGTTGAAGGTCTCGCGCGTTTCGCTGCGTCCGTTGCTGAACACCGCTGACTTGATCGGGCAGATCGACGAAAGGCAACTCGATCGGCGCATCAGCACTGCAGAACTGCCCGTTGAACTCCGGCCAATGGCGGATCGACTGAACGACATGTTGTCGCGCCTGGAACGGGCGTTCAACGATCGCAAGCGGTTCATCGCCGACGCCTCGCACGATCTTCGCACACCCGTGGCGGCGCTGATGACGACGCTGGAAGTGGCGCTGCGTCGTCCTCGCGATGTGCCGGCACTGCAGGAAACGCTCCAGTCGTGTCTGACCGACGCCCGCTCGCTGCGAAACCTCGTGGATCGACTGATGCAGCAGGTGCGCAGCGAATCCGCGCTGGCGGCCGAGCAGCCGCAGCGGTTTGTGCTGTCAGCGGTGTTGGAAGAGTGCATCGACTCGTTGGTCCGATCGCGCGAGATCGCATCCGTTCAGGTTTTGCGCCAATTGCAGCCGGGCTTGATCGTGGAGACCGAACTCGGTCGGGTTCGCAGCATCGTGACCAATCTGCTCTCCAACGCCTTTGAGTACACGCCTGCCGGCGGGTGGGTCAAAGTGAAGTGTGAGTTGGCCGGGGAGATTATCGTGACGGTGAGTGATTCCGGTCCCGGGATTTCCCCCGAACTGCTGCCTCGAGTATTCGAGCCGTTTTTCAGGGGAAATCAGCCCCGCAGCGCGGCCGAGGGTCATCTTGGGCTGGGTTTGTCGATTGTGCAGGCGCATGTGCGTGCTCTGGGAGGCCGCTGCGAGGTCCAAAGCCCGCCCGGATCGGGCGCGATGTTTCAGATTCACCTGCCGGCAAGCCTGGTGGTGTCTTCCGAGAGGGAATTGGTGACTAAATGAAAAACTTCATCTGTTTTTCATGTTTTGTTGATACAGTCCTGTGTCGAAACATATCTTGTAGGATTGTTGGTTAAACCGATGCGAAAGATTCGTCCCCTGATTCTGGCTAGCCTTCTGATCGCACTGGGTCTGTGCGTGAGCGGCGGCGTCGCCAAACCGGGCACTCCTGCGGGGACGACGGGACCGTATAAGCTCATCTTTGCCGGCGGATACGTCGGCGACGGACAAGCCGTTGTAACGGGCGGGATGAATAAGATTTCCATGATCAACGGCAATGTGACGGAAGTGTCCACCGGCGCGACCGGCACCTTCAAAGCCAACAATCTGGCGCTCGATGACGGGCGCTTTGTCGGTACCTGCACGATTCTTGGTCAACCGGCCACCCTTTGCGGGCGGGTTGAGGCGGCGGACGGACAGTACGTCCTCTTCTCCCGAATTTTCTGCTCCTTCACCAACAATACAACCGGCGATAGCGGCCGATTCGTTGGCAAGAAATAAATTTCGTTTTTCATCTTTCATTCATTCGATTTGTGCTATCACCGCTCTGCTCAGTCTTCTGAGCCATTTTCCATTTGCCGCTTCTAAAGAGCCGGACGCCTGATCGAATTCCTCCTCCGCCGCATCACCCACACGGCGTAGATCGAGACGGCCCCGGCTCTTTTCTTTTTTCTACTCCGCTGTTGCCAAAGCATTTTCAGTTGGATCGTATCGCCTTGGTTAGCCGTCGCACTTGTGCGGCGGGCTCGCCTCGCGAGCGGGGCGGCGAACCAAGACAGTACACTTTTACTGCAAATCGCTCTAATGAAAATCGCGAGACGCCTGCGAAATCCCTGCTAGCAACGGCGTGCGATCGGTCAGCCGCTTGGCTAGTACATGGATCACCTTCCCCTCGCGCTGGACGATCCCATCGCACTGCAGCAGCGTGGCGTGGCGGGCGGCTTTGCGATAGCGGTCGTAGACCGATGACCAGAGAATCAAATTCACCACGCCGCTCTCGTCTTCCAGCGTGATGAACACCACGCCCGACGCCGTACCCGGCCGCTGGCGAACGAGCACCAGCCCGGCGACGCTTACACGCTTGCCTTGCGGGAATCGCGCCACATCCTGCACGGCGGATGCGGGAACCACGCGGTATTTCTCCAGTGCCGCGCGCGCGAACGAGACCGGGTGCTTCTTCAACGACAACCCGATGTGCGTGTAGTCGGCCACGACTTCTTCCCCCGGATGCATCGGCGGGAGCGCGGGAACCTCGGCCGGCGCTTCATCGGGGACGCCGTCGAAGAGCGGCATCGATTCGTTCGACAGCGCCATCGCCTCCCATGTGGCGTGCCGGCGATTGAGCGCGATCGAGCTGAGTGTATCCGCCGTCGCCAAACGATGCAGCGAGGCAGTGCTGAGCTTCGCCGCGTGCTGAAGCTCGGCGACGGAATCGAACTCGCCTTGTGCGTTTCGCGCGGCGACGATGCGGTCGGCGTCATCCTGTCGCATGCCCTTGATCTGGCGGAACCCGAGCCGCAACGCCGGACCGCCGATGCCCCAAGTGGATTTGTGCCTTCCCCTCTCCCGGTATGCCGGGAGAGGGCAGGGTGAGGGTTCTGCCGAACTTTGGGAGTCGCCATCGATTCTCGCACGAATCCATGCGACACAGAGGCACAGAGGCACAGAGGACTCACAGAGAAGAAAAAACAACGAAAAATCTCTCGGTGAAATCTCTGTGCCTCTGTGCCTCTGTGTCGCATGTTCCGCGTGAGACAGAAATGGCGTGACATCATACTCCAGCGTGCAATCCCAATCACTGAAATTCACGTCGATCGGGCGCACCTCCACGCCGTGTTCGCGGGCGTCGCGGACGAGCTGCGCGGGCGCGTAAAACCCCATCGGCTGGCTGTTGAGCAGCGCCGCCGCGAACGCCGCGGGGTGGAATCGTTTAATCCACGCCGACACATACACCAGTTTCGCAAACGATGCGGCGTGGCTCTCCGGGAAGCCGTACTCGCCGAAGCCGCAGATCTGCTTGAAGCACCGCTCGGCGAATTCAAGTTAGTACCCGCGGCCTGTCATGCCGCCGATGAACTTGTCGCGAAATTTCTCGATCCCTCCGCCGCGCTTCCACGCCGCCATCGCGCGGCGGAGCTCATCCGCCTCTCCGCCGGTGAAGGCAGCGGCGACCATCGCGAGTTTCATCGCCTGTTCCTGGAACAGCGGCACGCCCAGCGTTTTGGCCAGCACCTCGCGGAGTTCTTCCTTGGGAAACTCGATCTTGAACGTCGGGTCGGCCCGCAGTGCCTCGCGACGCTTGAGGTACGGATGCACCATGTCCCCCTGAATCGGCCCAGGCCGGACGATCGCGACTTCGATCACCAGATCATAAAACGTGCTGGGGCGCAATCGCGGCAGCATCGACATTTGCGCGCGGCTTTCGATCTGGAACACGCCGACGGTGTCGGCGTCGCTGACCATGTCGTACACGTCCACGTCCTCATCCGGCAGCGTGTGCATCTGTGCCTTAAAGCCGGGAGAGTACGAGTTGATCAGCACCAGCGCCTTGGAGATTGCCGTCAGCATGCCCAGCGCGAGGATGTCGACCTTGAAAATGCCCAGAATGTCCAGATCGTCCTTGTCCCACTCGATGACGGTGCGGTCGGCCATCGCGGCGTTTTCGATCGGGACGATGTCGCGCAGCGGCTCGCGGCAGATCACCATGCCGCCCACGTGCTGGCTGAGGTGACGCGGGAAGCCGAGTAGTTGCTTGGTGAGCGCGATGAGTTGGTGGATCGTGTGATTGTCCGGATCCACGCCCGCCTCGCGCAGCTGCGACGACGACAGTGTCCCGCGGTGCCACCAATCGAGCTTGCCGGCCAGCTGGTCGAGCGTGTCTTGGCCGAAGCCCAGCACCTTGCCGACATCGCGAATCGCCGACCGACCGCGGTAGGAGATGATCGACGCGGTCATGCCCGCGCGGTCGCGGCCGTATTTGGTATAGACGTACTGGATGACCTCCTCGCGACGCTCGTGCTCAAAATCGACGTCGATGTCTGGTGGCTCCCCGCGCGAGCCGCTGGCGAAGCGTTCAAACACCAGTTGGAACTTGGCCGGGTCGACGGAGGTGACGCCCAGGCAATAACAGACCGCCGAATTCGCCGCCGACCCGCGGCCCTGACAGAGGATGCCTTGCGATCGTGCGAACCGCACCAGGTCGTGTACGGTGAGGAAGTACGATTCGTACTTGGTGTGGCAGATGAACTCTAGTTCCTTCTCGATCGTCAGCCGCACGCCTTCCGGGATGCAGGTGGGGTACCGCTCGGCCGCGCCGAGGTAGGTGAGCTCGCGCAGGTGATCGGCCGGCGATTTTCCGAGCGGGACGACTTCGGTCGGGTAGTTGTACTTGAGCTCACTTAGCGAGAAGGTGCAGCGGGCAGCGATCTCCAGCCCGCGCTCGATGGCCGGCGGGTGATCGGCGAACTGGCGGACCATCTGCAGCGGCGTTTTCAGGTGCCGCTCGGCGTTGGGGAACAGCCGATGTCCCGCCTCCTGGATCGTGCAGCCGTGACGCACGCAGGTGAGCACATCCTGCAGCACCCGGCGGCCGGGGTCGTGGTAGTGGACGTGGTTGGTCGCCACCAGCGGGATACGGGTTTGCTTCGCGAAGCGGACGGCGTCTTCCAGCAGTTGCTGGTCGTCATCGCCGCGACTGAGGCTGATCGCCAGCGACAGCCGATCGCCCATCGCCTCGCGGAGTTGCAGTGCGACGATGCGATCCTCCCACGGCCATCGCGGGGCGATGGCGGCAAGCATGCCTGGCTGGTGGTCGAGAAAATCGTCGAGCGTGAGCCGGCACTCGCCCTTGATCGCGCGACGCCGGCCGAGCGTGAGCAACTGCGAGAGGCGAGCGTACGCCGCCCGATCCGTTGGCCAGGCGAGAACGTCGGGCGAACCGTCGGCGAACACCAGCCGGGCGCCGATGATCAGCTGAAACCCCTTCACCTTCTCCGCCGCCGCGTATGCCCGCACCGCGCCGGCCAGCGTGTTGATGTCGGTGACGGCCATCGCGCGATAGCCGAGTTGGGCGGCGGTCAGCACCAGCTCATCGGGGTGCGATGCGCCGTGGAGGAACGAGAAGTTCGTGGTGACATCGAGCTCAGCGTAGTGCTCGGCGCAGGCCGCTACTGCAGTTGGCGGATCGATGGCCGCGCCGGTGTAGAGTTTGGTATTTTCGTTTTCGGGCATGATGGTCGTCGCATGGGCAATTTGTCTATCCATCAGTTGGCGATCCCGTACCACGGGCCTCCGGCCCGTGCTGGTGATGTGATCCTTCAAACACCGTCTTCTGAGTCTGCCCGCCGCCCGCACGGGCCGGAGGCAGGTTGCTTTGCCATTTTGTTACGTCTTCAAAAGGGCCTTGGGGGGCCCTCCGTAAGTTGATGTCGATGCTGTCTTTGCTGACCGTGATGCGGTCGGTCAGGCTCTCAACCACCTTCCGTTTTTCGTCCTTGTCCAGGTTCGGCCACCGGGTGTAGAGGTCTTGGGCTTCGGTGAGGACTTTGTCCGCGGACAGGTGGTTGATCTTCATCAGGTCAACCTCGGCCTGCAATCGGGGCAGCTCATTATCCAGTTGTTGCAGGCGTTCCTGCAAAGGCTTGTAGAAGCGGCCAAAGCCATCGGCGTCTAGTTGGCCTTCATTGTACAGGCGATAGATGCGCTCGACCTCCGCGTTCACTTTGGACTGCTCCGTTTCGAGGGTGGTCAGCAGGGTTTGACGCTGGTGCAGGTGTTCGTCGGCCTGGGCAAGATGCTTGGTGACTTCTTCCGGGGAGAGGAAGAAACCCTTGAGTTGTTCCAGATAGACGGCGTCCAGGTCTTCGATGGGGATCTTGTTCCGGCAGGATTCGCAGATGTACTTATTCGGGGAGTTGTGACGGACGTACATCTTCATGCCGCAGCAGCAGAAGACGTACCCGGCGTAGGTGTGTTTTGGGGTGCGGCCCAATCGCTGGCCTTTGGCCAGCCGCTCCCGGCGGGCCAGGAGGTGCTGGTTGCAGCGTTCCCAGAGTTCTTCCGAGACGATCGGCTCGACCTCTGTCCAGACCCACTGGTCTTTGGGCTTTTCGACCCAGAAGGACTTGCCGCCGTTCACCCGTTGGGTGTAGTTGGCCCGGTGCGTGCCCTTGGCGGCGGGGTCGGTCAGAAGTGCCTCGATCGTGCTGTCGGTGTACAGGTTGCCTTCCCGGGTGCGGAAGCCCTTATCGTTGAGGGCGGTGGCTACGGCCTTCTTGCGATGGAGTTGGTCATAGAGTTCATAGACCAGCCGGCGGATCGGGGCTTCGTCGGGATGCTGGACGATCCTGCCCTCGTGCCACCGGTAGCCGAAGGGCACATTGCCGTTGAGGGGCTTTTGCAGCTTGGCTCGAATAGAGATCGAGGCTTTGACCCGTTCGGCGATCTCCTCCCGTTCCCACTGGGCCATCGCAGCGATCATCGTGTAAAACAGCCGACCGGCGGGCGTAGAGGTGTCGATCGACTCCTGAAGCGAGATCAGGTCAACGCCCAAGTCCTGGAACAGGTCGGCGATTTCCAGCAGTTCCTTGGTGTTGCGAGCCAGCCGGGCGAGCTTGGAGAAGATCAGGCCGCTGATACGACCCTGTTTGACGTCCTTGAGCATCCGTTGGGCTTCGGAGTGCTGCAGGACGGCTTTGCCACTGACAGCTTCAAGATGATAGACCTCTTTGACGACCCAGCCCTTGGACTCGGCGTAGTAGCGGGCGCGTTTCTCGTGGTGTTCCGGGCTGTCGCCCTGGGCTTGGTCTTCGGTGCTGACACGAATCCAAATCCCTACGGGCTTGGCGACTTCGGCAAGACTTGAAGCGGAACGGGAAACCATAATCACCTCCGACATCGAAGAAGCCCAAAGTCTATCATGCGTTTTCCGCGCGGCCTCCACTTTTTTATGCGATTTCTCGCTATCCCCGCGCGGGACTATTTCGGCTTTGCACTCCGTTTGGATGCTTTCTTTTTGTCGTTGCGATGGATCGCTCCGGCGACGACTTTGGCGATCGCCTGCCTCTGGGTTTGGCCGTCGGCGAGGTTGAGCGGCGTGAAGGACGTTTTGACCTTGTAGCCGCGGACGGTCTTTTCACTCTGCAACTCCTTGACCTCCAACTCCTGAATAAACGCGAAGCAGTCCTCCGGCGGCAGAAAGTGGACTTGAGCCAATTGCGACTCTGTGAGTTCGCTCGTGATGCTCTTTTCTAACTTTGCGAGGTGCTTACCGTCCGGGCTGACGATCACGATGTGCCCGTAGCCGGCGGTAAGGCACTTGCGGACGCTATTCAATTCCCACTCGCCGCCCGTGGTGACGGAGATGAGGCAGGCGATGGCCCGGCCGGGCTTTTCCAGCGAGACATCAACGCTCCCCTCGCCGGCGAGGATGGACTTTTCGATTTCTGATCGGAAGCCCATGCCGTCGCCCCATTGCTTGATGAGCTGTTGCAGGTACTTGTGCTGCGGCCCGCCCTTGCCGGGAAGCCCGGCACCCTCCGGCAGCAGATCGGGCCTGGGCTTGCGAGGTTTGACGGGTGTCGGCTCTGGCGGAGCTTCTGGCTCAGCTTCATTTGATTCCACGATTGGTTCCGGTGGTTCAGGCGGCTGCGGAGGTGGCGTTGAAGGCGGTTCAGCCTTTGAGGGTTTAGGTTTGGATTGCGGCTTTTCACTGACCGGCGGCTCTTCGGCATCTCTCCGCTCGATCGCCCGCCGCAAGTGTTGCTCGACGGCCTCACGCGGCGTCGCGTAGGTCTCGCGGGAATGGGCGACAATCCGATCACGGATCGGCCCGACAACTGACTCATCGACTTTCACCAGCGGCGAGGTGCGAAAGTTGAAGTCGGCGTCCGATCGCTCGAATCGGCCGATCGCCTCCCCCGTGCCGAGATTTAGAAGATCGTCCGCCTCGAAGTGGGCGAAGCCGGAGTCGAGCTTTTTGGCGTCGGCATCACCGAGTCGGAAGCAGACCCGCGTCCCGGCATTGGAGAGCACCGCACTGGCGACTTCGGGGCTGCGGGATTCCAGTTGATGCAGTTCCTGATGGGCCAGCACGAGGCCGAGGCGGTACTTGCGGGCTCCGGACAAGATCGCCGCCATCGACGGCGTGGCGAAGTGATGGAACTCATCAATGTACATCCAAAAGTGACGCCGATCCAATTCCTTCTGCTGCTGTCGGCCAAGCGCCAGTTGGTGGAACTTCGAGACCAGCAATGAGCCGAGGAGATAGCTGTTTTCTTCTCCGATGACGCCGTGGGACAGTCGGGCGAGAAAGATCTTGCCGCCATCCATGATGTTCGCGAAGTCCAGCCGGCTCTGTTTCTGCGCGACCATGTACCGGATCGGCTTGGGACGCAGGAACGTGTCCAGCCGCGTCAGCACCGGGCCTTGGGGCCGTCCGGTGAGCAGCGGGAATTCCTTGGCCCAGTAGTAGGCCACTTCCGGGTCGGTGATGGTGGTCAAAAACTCCTTACGGTACGGCGGCTCGACAAGGAACCGCCGCAGGTCAGCCAGCGTGCCGCCGCGTGTACTTTCGACGAAGGCGAGGATTGCATTGCCCAGAACGGAGGTCATCTGATCGCCCCAGCTCGTGCTGAGCCGGCGGAATACTGCCACCAGGTCGGATGCGAGGAGGTTCTTCTCCAGATCGGAATGGGCCGAGAGGATGTTGAAGCCGACGGGATAGGCTTCATCCGCTGGGTCGAGCAGAACGACGTCATTGATTCGATGGGCCGGAATGCGATCGAGCACGGCGTCGATCAGATCGCCGTGCGGATCGAAGACCGCCACACCGTCGCCGTTCTGGATGTCCTGACCGATCAGGTTGAGCAGGAGCGTGGATTTTCCAGTGCCGGAGGCACCTACCGCATGCAGGTGCTTCGCCCGCTGATCGGCGCTAAGTGTAACGCGTTTCGACACACCGCCGTGTTCGTTGACGCCGAGCACCAGCTTGTGATTCAGCACTTGGGGCGGGGCGGCACACGATCGTCGCAGCGACTGCCGCAGTTTCGTGCTCCGCACCGAGGACGAAGGCAGATGGACGAGCGAGACAAGTTCGTCGCTGTTGAGGATCACCCCCGACCGCCGACAGCGGCGTAGCGGCACGTCGGCGGCATGATCGTCTTCGTCGTAGTCGTCGTTCGCGAGCGGGATCAGCTCATTCCCGTCCGGATCGGCCAAGATTTTGAGCGTTCCGGCCAGTCCTTTGGCCAACTCCCACGCCCGGCCTTCCTGACCGCTGCGGCAGGCAGCCCGGATCACCACGCCATACAACGGCCGGGAGATTTTCTGCTTGGCGTGACCGACAAAATCCCGTAGCCCGCAAAAGAAGGGAGTGCCGTCGCAGAAGACGACGGAGCGAAGGATGCTTTCGGCCCACGGGTGCGAGACCGGCTGGAACAGGATTTGAACGAGGGCGATTTCGCCATCGCGCACGCCCGAGAGCGCGCCAGTGAGACCGACCAGCGGATCGGTGGAAAAATTCGTCGGTGTCGCCAGCGGCAGCATGAACTCGCGGCTCAGCCCGAATTCGGCCACGACCGTCTCGCCGCAGTCGGCTGCTTCCCAAGCGTCCGCGAGACCGTCGCCATCGCGGCTAATGACCGCTTCGGGAAAGAACGCTGCCAGTTGTCCTTCAACTGAATCGGCGTCCCGACTATCGCAGGCGATCTGGATCAGGATCGCGTCGGGCAGGCCGATCAGCTCAAACGCGATTGTCCGCCGGCAGCCGGAGAGCCCGAGCAGGAATTGCTCCGCCGCGGCCTTGCCGATGTCCGCGTCGCGCGGAAGTGCCACGCGAAGTTCAACCCATTCGTCGGGATCGTTCCATTCCTTGGGTTCGGGTTCTTCGTCAGAGGATTCGATAGAAGGAAGTGCGAGCGTGTTCCCCGCTCCGGCAAACTTGCGGTGCAGCCAACCAAGGACGCCGCTGACCAGTGTCGGCTTGCGGCCGTCATCGGCGAACGACCGCTCCGCTATCCAGTGCCCGAAGAACGGTCGGAACGGCGGCTCGATCGCGACCGGTGCATCCCACGTTCCCCATCCCCGACCCCGCAGCTCCCACCGGTAAAACTGCTCGGCCAGTTCCTCTTCCGGCGAAAGTGAAGGGACGCTCTCGCTCATCGCTCAATTATCGATCAAATAAATCCCGCATGATCGGCCGTCGCTCCAACTCCGAAAGCGGCTTGATGCACTGCAGCGTCGTCAATTCATCAATGACCTGCATCACCGCCTCATGGACGGCCTGCCGGTACATGCACTGCTTATCGACCCGGTAATACGTGATGACGCGGAAGAATCGCTCATACACGTAGCCGATTCCCGGCAGTCCGATCAGCAGTGCGTCCAGATTCGGGCCGGTGCGGACGACGATGCCCACCAGAATCACCCCCAAGATTCCCAGGATCGTCAGGGTGGTTTGCGTGTAAGAAATGCTGAGCGTCTTCCACAGGAACTGGTACAACCCGAAATCGGGATGGAAGAGCCAGTCAAGCCAACCGAGCACTGCCACCGCGACAAAGGCGATCGCCAGCCGGCCGAGCGTGTTTTTCTTCTCCCCGCACCAGATCGACACGAAAAACCCGCTGCCGAACGGCGCGCCGCACACATCAAACGCCAGCCGCTCGCGCGAGATGCGAAGATACTCCCGCCGATCGGAAAGCATCCCGCCTTCCGGCCATTCCACCCGCTCGAACTTCAGTTCCGGTATCTGCCGCTCTTGTAAGGCAGTCTCGATCTTGCCGTAAAACTCCTGCGAGGAGTATTTCAGCTTCTCGATCAATTGCAGCCAGTGGGAGATGAACTTCGTCTCGCTTGCCCGCTTAACGCGCTTGGTTCCGCCGAACATGGAATCACCCCTGAATGTGAGAGTATTTGGCGGGGATGGTTCTACCTTAGTGGTACCGTACTCATCAAAAGAATTACATGTTTACGACAGGCCCGTTTATTGATCCGCAGCACCCCTTTTTGGCCTTCCCCGCTCCCGCAGCGTATTGCCCAACTCCAGCCGCTTGGCGGTCTTGGCCACCCATTTCTCTTCCCCGAACGGCCTCCCCCGGTTCACGCTCAGCCGCAGGGATTCGATCGCCGACTTCGCCAGATCGCGGTTGACCAGGCTGACCCAGTTCTTGGGCCGATCGACCGGCCACTCCGCCAGCGGGAGCACCGTCTTGGCCGCCGGGTCGCGTCCCAGGCTCGACCACGGCCAATCCTCCGCCCGGTCCACCTTCTTCGCCCGCAGCGGGTTGGCCTCCACGTACCGGCAGACGGTCCGGAAATGCTCATCGTCCTGGATCGGAAAGCTCTTGAACCGCCCCTGATACAAATGCCCGCCGCCCCGGCTGCGGTAGTGCTCGTGATGCCGCCGCACGTGCGTCACGCCCACCCATCGCATCAGATCTCCCAGCGCCGCCGCCTCCCGCGGCCGGAGGACCAGATGCCAGTGGTTGTTCATCAAGCAATACGCCAGCAGATCGACCGGATATCGCCCGAGCCCCTCGGCCAGCACTTTAAGGAACGCCTCGAAATCCGCCGCCTTGTGGAAGAGGTCCATCCGGCCGTTGCCGCGATTGAGGACGTGGTAGTAAGCGTCAGCGGCGATTTTGCGGGGAGGTCGAGGCATGGAAGGAGAGCATAACCAGCCGCCCACGCGGCGTCAATTAATCAGTAGTGACCCCTTTTCTATTCCAGTTCCCGGTAACTGTTTACCGTCCCGTCATGGATTTTAGATCGTGTCTGTGAGCAAGGCGATGTCTTTCCCCGCCCACTCGGCTTGCAGGAGGGTCTTGATCGTTTCCAGC
>JANMES010000132.1:0-38125 GCA_031377185.1 Phycisphaerae bacterium | reverse complement strand
CGACCAGAGCCGTCAGATCCGGCGGAGTCCAGCGGCTGGTGTACCGCTCGCGATACCCCAGCGGCGGTGGGTAATCATCCAGATGATTCTGTTGGTGGGGTTCGATGTACGACAGGAACAGAAAGAACGGCTTCTCACGAGGTTCGTTGGTCCACCGGATGGCCGCGTCGGTCATCGCGTCCACGCGATAGCCGGGCAGATCAACCGGGTTGTTGTCCTTGTCCCACAGCCGGGTGTGATAGGCATCGGAGGTGTGCTCCAAGACATTCGACGCCAACCAATACTGATACCCGCCGCGCTGCCCGGGATCGACCGGGCCGACGATGTCGGGCTTATCGGTGTCGGCCAAGTGCCACTTCCCAATGTAGCCGGTGTCATACCCATTGCGGGAAAAAAGTTCCCCGAGATTGGACTCCGAAGCCGGCAGAGGAATCCCATTTCGAAAGCACCCGGTGCGGGTGGCAAACATCCCACTCTGTAAACACGACCGAGCCGGCCCGCAGACCGGCTGGCAGGTGAATATGTTCTTCAAAAACGTCCCCTGCTTTGCCATTCGATCGAGATTGGGCGTGATGTCCAACGGACAGCCGTGAAGGCCCATGGAGTCCCATCGCTGCTGGTCGGTGAAGAAGAAAATGATGTTAGGCCGATCGCTCATGTTGTTGCGTCCATTTCCCTAAGTGAGACCACTGAATAATCCCAACGCACTTCAATTCCACCTGAAACCGAACCACCGATGACACCGATTACCGAAGCCAGCCCATTTTCGTCCCATCGGCCAAGAGCAGCAGCGACTCCGACTGATCGTAACGCGGCGCCAAAGCCTGACAGTGCGCCAAGAACGCCGCGAGGTTGGGGTGCTCGCTTGCTGATGAGCAAACGCATACCCATGCGGATCGCTGCGACCAGGCTCGTAGTTCCTGCCCGACAAGAACCTGGTCGTGCGCCTCAAGCGGGACGCTGCACCATAGCCCCACGTATCCCCTGCCGCGGCGGGCGACACGCCACCGGTTTTCGACGGCTGTTTCATCAAACATGTCGGCCGGCCAATAGGCGTGGACGAATGGCACGGGATGATCATCGTGGATTTCGTAGATCTGCATCAGCAGATTATCGCGCTGCTCCGTGCGAGGCAGGATGCCATTGCCGTACCAATAGCCCGGACGGGCGCTGCCAAGGTCGATCCATTCGCCGGGATGGTTGACAAACACATGACCTCTCTTGCCGAGCGAAGCGTACCAGAGATGCTGCTGATACCCGGCCTGCCCGGCAGCCAGTTTCCGTTCATGATCCTCCGAAGGATCTTCAGCAGGCGGCTGGGCTTCGCCGACCGCAACGCTGGTTAGAATGTATTCGGCGGTCTTGTGAAGCACGATCTCGGTCGTGTGCTGGCGGTACCGACAACTGATCGGTCGTACCATGCGAGCGGCCAGATCATCCGGCGGCTGGTAGGTCGGCAAACTGGCCAGATACCCCAGCCAGACGCTGTGCGATATCACCGCATCGTGTACCGCATAGGAAAGCAGAGCTTGCGTGCCGCTGGTCTCCGGTTCCAGCACCTGACGATAGACGCGCCCCTGCGGCGAGATCACTACACCGCAAAACGTTTGATCAGCCAGCCTGCGGAATATTCCATCGACCAGCGCGACGGCCCGTCGCGATGCTTCCGGGTTGCCGCTGCAATCGACCACGTTCATCAGCGCCGCTGCCGTGATCGGGATATAGCCGGAGCTGTTGTATTCACGAAAGCCGTGTGCCTCAGCAGCATCAAGCCACTGGCGACATCGTTGCAGGCCGATTTCCGCCTGTTGCCTTCCGCTGCGACCGGAAGCATTGAACCGTTCATCCGGCCAAAGGCGACCGGCAATAAGTTGGCCGCTATGGAAAAGGAGACGGTGGTTCTCGCTGGTGAAACACATCGCGTCGTCGCCGGCTTCGTCCGTCCAATAGCGGAAACGAATCACGGTCTGCTTGATGAGATTGCGTTCGGCCTCATCAACAAGGTTCAAAGCCGCCAGCCGAAGCACGGCGGCCAACGCGAAATCAGCACAGTCCGGCCGGCCGTCGATCCATTGGCATGTCTTTGCAAGAACATCGCGGTCGCTGTCGCGGTAAACGCCGATGCTGCGGGCACACACGACCGCCTGCACTTCGGCCGTGTCGACGCCCAGTTCCATGGCCGCTCGCATGTGCGATAGTCGCCGGCTGTCATGGTCGCGACCACTACCGCGAGGAGTGGGATCAGCCTTGTCGGCAGGACCGCCGGCGGCAAGCAACATCGCGACGGTGGCCGGTGGCCGGGCCACTTGATTGCCCGCCTGCTGAGCCTCTACCGATGCGTGTAACTCGCCCGGACGCCTGATTACCGCCGGTGTCCCCGGATTCGCGCATTGCAGGCCAAACAAGTAGCGAGAGTCGCGCAGGCCCAGCACCTGCAACCGCACTGCGAGGTGATTGGCGCCCGCAACCAGCGGGATCTCGACGCGCTGCCGTTTAGGATACATGTAGCGTGGACAGTCATTTCGAGCGATGTGTACCCCATTGCAATTCAGATCCGCACACCCCGCCGCCCACAACCAGGCCGGTAACGTCATCGACGTATCGGCATACAGATCCGTCGCGAACCATGTGTTCACATGCTTCAGCGTGAACCAGAATCCCGACCGTTCGATAAATACGTTGTGCCCGGGATCGTGTACCGCCCAGAGCTGGCCAGCCGGGCCAGCACGGCCAAGCATAGGTTCGATGGGCGCAGGCAGGATGGCGGGATCCATTGCGCCACTTCGCATCGCATCATCGCCAAACTGCGTGGGGCCGGTATACGGCGACTCAATGGGCCCGGCAATCAGCCAGTGGCGAAGATATCCTTTGTTGTCAGGTACGAAAGAGGGAGTATTGCTCACAGGGTTGCCAGATTACTTGCAAAACTGAGAGTTTGCGAGAACTCAGAATCGTTCCGAAGCCGGCCTGCGTTGAATAGGCACAAGCGCCCACCCGTCGCTGGAAAGGCCGTTCCATGATGCCAGAGTCCACACCACCAAAGAAGCGACCGAAGAATAGATCCCCGCACCCCGCAAACCATTGGCTCGTCCGTTTGTCCGACGCCACAAAGCATTTCACGGGAACCATTTATCGACTATTAACTTGCCTTTCGAATCGCGCATGGTAGTTTCCGGAAAAGATCGCACCATTATGGCGGGTGCTGCCGTATGATCTTCCAAGCAATCAACCAATCATCGAGAAGAACCTACCTATGAAACAAGTTCAACCCTACTTCAAGTGCCTCGTTGGCGCGGGCGTCGTGTTGATCGCGTTGGCGATGGCTTCAAATGCCTGGGCGCAGAAAAAGGGCGCTACGGTCAGCAATGAGCCGGCATATTACACCGAAGGCAAAACGCCGCTCCTCAATCCCTTCCCCAATGTCACCGACAGAGGTCCGTGGCTGGTGCGAAACCTGGGGCCGGTGGGGATCGGCATCAATCTGACGCGGCCGGGCATGACCATGCAGATTGCCAACGTGGAGAAAGGCTCACCCGCCGAGGCAACCGGCAAGCTTCAGAAGGGGCAGATCATCGAGAGCATCAATGGCAAGGTGCTCAAAGAAATCGATCCGCGCATCATTCTCGGCGACATCGTCACTGAAGCAGAGGCTGCGGATGGCAAGGTCGTGCTAAAGATTCAAGGTGCTGGTGATGTTCTGGTCACTATCCCAGTGATGGGTCGCTACAGCGACACTTGGCCGGTGAACTGTCCCAAGTCCGACAAGATCGTCCGCAACCTCGCCGACCTGCTGGCGAAAGATGAGCAGCCTAAATGGGGATCGGTCATTTTCCTCCTCTCCACGGGCGAGGAAAAGGATCTGGCGGTGGTTCGCCGCTGGATGAAGGACATCAAGACCATCGGCGGGCTGAATTGGGAGAAAGGCTACAAAGGTCCGGGGCTTTGTGAGTATTACCTGCGCACCGGTGATCAGAGTGTGCTGCCGGTGATCAAGCAGATGACCGAAGAGTTGCGGGTACACATGTATAGCGGTGGCTGGAGCGGCCGCGGAGCACCGGCGGCGTTCACCTATTCCACCGGCACGGGGCAACTTCACGCGGCCGGCGTACATTGCATGACCTTCCTTTTGATGGCCAAGCTGTGTGGCGTGGAGGTGGACAAATACATGTTCGATGAAACTTTCTCGCAGTTCTATCGCTTCGCCGGACACGGCAACGTGGCTTACGGCAATGGTCTGCCCGAGGGCGGTTTCCGCGACAACGGCAAAACCAGCGGCTTGGCTCTTGCCCTGGGGGCGGCAGCCATGGTCGCACCAGATGGCGAAGCCTCCGTCTACGCCAAGGCCCGCGATAATTCTGCCATGAAAGGCTTTTACGCCACCAACTGGTTCCATGCCGCCCACACCGGCGGAGGCATGGGCGAAATCTGGCACCATTCGGCCGTCAGCCAGATGCGGGAGAAACGCCCGGTTTCCTATCGTTCGTATCTCGACACCCGGCGCTGGGTCATGGATCTTTCCCGCCGATTCGACGGCAGCGTCGGCATCGCCGGCATGGATGATCGCTACGACCGCTCCGCCACCGAAGACAACATGGCGTGGGGAACCTATTTTGCGCTGACCTACACCTACCCCCGCAAGCAACTGCAGCTCTTTGGCGCACCCCGCAGCAAATGGGCCAAGACCATGCCCTTGCCTCGCCCCTGGGGTAACGCTGCCGACGACGCCTTTCATTCCATCGACCCCATCCCCGGCGGGCCGCTCACTCTCAATGATTTGAAAAATGAAAAAGTCGAAACGGATGCCTCGCTAGCGGTCGGGACAAAGCTCAACGACCCCAACCTGAGCGATGAAACCCTGCTCAAGTACATTTACCACCCAGAATACGATCTGCGCACCGGGGCGATGAATCAGGTCGTCAAGCGCGGGAAGGTGGAGTTGGTAATCAAGCTTCTGAAATCGGAAGATCCGCGCCTGCGACAGGCTGGGCTATTGGCTCTCACTGGCATGTTCAAGGGAAGTGCGCTATCCAACGAACAGATTACGCCGGAAATGTTCGAGCTGGCGGGGAAAATGATCGACAATCCCAAGGAATCCTGGTGGGTTGCGCTCCACGCCATCGAGGGTATCAGTCGAGCCACACCGGACGTAATCGCAAAACACCGCGACCGATTGCTTCAGTTCCTCGATTACGACTGCACATGGCTGCAACCGGCTGCCGTGTGCGCTCTTGCCAAAATCTCAACCGATCCCGCGCATTACAAAACCGTGCTGCCTGCGATCGTGAACAAATCAGCCTCGCTCCGGGTCGATTCGGCTTCGGGTCGCACTTCACGAGCAATCGCCGACGCGCTGAAGACGGCCAGTCCCGAGGTGAAGGCTTTCGCGGCTCCACTGCTGAAGAAAACCTACGCAGACTTGCCGAGTCAACTCAAGGAACCCAATACGGGTGCTGTGATGGGCGGAGGCGCGCAAACCGTCCGCTCTCGCATCGGATCCATTTTGAACGAAGTGCCCGGCGGCGAGGAATTCGTCCGTCAACTGCCCAAGACCACGCTGGCCTCCTACATCAGCGGCAAGGATTCGGACATGTATTCCTACGACGGTAAATTCACCCCGAACCCGGCCGTCATGGGAACCTGGGCGTGGGCGATTTATCCCCAACCGGCCAACCCGTCGGAAGTTGAAGCCCGCATCAATGCGTTTCTGAAAGCTAATAACGGCAAAGGCCCTGACAAGGTTGAAAACCCCAAGGATACGATTCAGATTTTAGATAAGGGCAAAGTCGCGAGATCAAAATTCTTTGGCGGCTATTTCTGGTCAGGGGACATGCTCATCGGCGTCAACGACGACCAAGCCCTCAAAATGGAAGTCCGAAAGGTCGGCGGGCGCGAATTTCTCATCGTCGAACGCGGCGGCTTCAACGCCGTCCCCGATAGCGACGAGGTCGTCGCTATCCCCAAGGACTGGCATTGCGGATTCCACGTTTATGTGAGGCAGAACTGATCGTCAACTAGCGCGGCTGGAACCTCACCGCAGCTTCGGATCATTCTTCAGGTCTTCCTGAAAGCCTGAATAGTTTTTCTTCGCATGGGCTACCAGCCCATCGTCATCGCGCCGTTAAGCATGGGCCGGTAGCTCATGCGACGAGAGCTTCACTGCCTCTTATGATCATTTCGATCGCGCCAGGTCGCGGGCGAAGAGCATGAAGACGCTGGAGGTCCAGGTGTACGCGGGGCAGTAGAGGCCGTTACCGGTTACGGGGTGGAAGTTTTCGGCAAAGCCGTGCTCGCGGCACATCTGGCAGAAACCGCGCATGATCGTGTTCGCCAAGTCGTGCTCGCCGATTTCCTGCAGGCCGGTCGTGACGAGCATGGTGGACGGCGCCCAGATCGGCCCGCGCCAGTAGCCGTTTTCCTGATAGCCCGGGCTGTCGAGTTTCTCCGTCGCCAGGCCGTGGGGCGTGAGATGTTCTTTGATCCTTTGGACCAGTGGCTTGCGGACTTCGGCCGGCAAGCGGTTGCCGAGGACCATCGGCATAGCGGTGATGAGGCTGTTGCATTCGACGATCTTGCCTGACGGGCGGATCATTCCGACGAAATGATCCTTCTTCCAAAGCGTGTTCAGCAGCGCGTCGAGCATGGCTTTGGCGCGCTGTCGCCAGATCAGCGCTTCGGCATGTCGGCCGATGGCGTCGGCGATCTCGGCCAGCACCTCCAGTTGCAGGATGAGGTATGCCGGCTGATCCGGGCTGACCATCGGGACGCCTTGGTCAAAGATCGACGAATTATCCCAGCCGCTGTCGAAGCCGTGCTGGTAATACGGCAAGCCGTCGCCGGGCCAGGTGCGATGGCTGCAAAGCCAGTTGCTATTGCCCGCAAGAAACGCATACGCCGCTGCCAGCCGCTGCGGGGTGAACATCCCCGGATTCTCCTTCCACATCCGCCGCATCGCCCATCCGTGTACGGGCGCGTTGGTGAACGTGAACCGCAATTCGTTGCGGTTCATGCTGCTGGGGAACTTCCCGAACTCATCCTGATGCCCCGACATCACCATGAGCTGATCCCACGCAACATCGGGATGATGCGTTGCATGCGCCATCGCATTAAACACGTTGTCCCAGCCGTAGATGTTGCACATGCTGAACTTGGACATGAACATCGTTTCGTGCGTCAGATTCCCCGCCGGCGCGAGCAGGCACGACCAGTTCACGTAAGCGGCCAAATCCCGCGCGGGTTCGTACTCCTTCGCGACGGCCGGCAGGTCTTTCTGCCAGGCGGCGTATTCCTGCTCGACTTGCTGCTTGATCTGATCGAACGCGGGACGTGGGTATCTGACCCAGGTGTGGAGAAAGCTGTCGATGGCTGCCTCGAAGCGTTCCGATGCGCCGGCCGACAGCGTGGCTGATAATCGGCTGGTTTCCCAGCAGAAACCTTTGCCTCGTTCCCAGCCGGTATCGACATCCATCTGGCCGGCGATTTTGTCGATCGCCACCTGCGCATAATGGCGCGACATATTAATGCCCCAAGCCCCGCCGGGCAGTTCATAGGCGGTGGTCCAGCGTTCCTTGGGCATGGTCAGCTTCAGAGAAACCCCCGATCCGCGGACGCGCATCGCCTCCGGGCCTTCGATCACGAACTCCACCGTTCCCCCACCTTGGGCCTTCAGCCGTAACAGGGATGGAGAGGCCTCGATCTCGTGCGGAACCACTGTTCCTTCCCGAACCGTCTCAACCATAAAGACTTGCGGACTGTTGCTGTAATGAACATGCACGTACAACCCTGCCCCGAGTTCTCCCCACGGGTTAATCGAAACCGAAAAATACGAACCCCGACGGCTGAACGGAACTTTATTGAGTTGGATCATAGGCGGAGCAGTTTACTGTAGAATCTTGCCCCAATGAACCACCTTCAACTGATCCATCGCCCCGACGCCGAACCGTTCAAGCATCACTTCAATCAGGTCATCGGTTCCTGCCATCTGGGCACGATGCTCTACGAGCGAACGCTGAAGCACATGGAGATGGCCCATCGCGAACTGGGTATCAAGTATCTGCGGTGTCACGGGCTGCTCTCGGGATCGCCGGACGTTTGCTCATGGGCCACCAAGAGCAAGGCGGGGCTTGAGCCGGAATTGGGTTTCGACACCGAGCAACTCAAGCAGGAAGGCGACATCCTGCACAATTTCGCCTTCATCGACCTGATCATCGATCGGTTGCTGGACATCGGCATCCGGCCGTTCGTGGAGATCGGATTCATGCCGCGGATTCTCGCGAGCAGCCGGCATTCGCTGACGCGATACGACGCCTACACCTCTCCGCCGCGCGATTATGATCTGTGGGCCGACCTGATCGAGCACCTCGTCAGTCATTGGAAGAAACGCTACGGGCTTGCGGAGATTTCGCAGTGGTACTACGAGGTGTGGAACGAGCCGAACCTGCACGGCTTCTGGTCCGGCGGGATGGACGAATACTTCAAGCTCTATGACCGGACTGTCCGCAGCGTGAAATCCGTCCACGCTGACCTCCGCGTCGGTGGCCCGGCGACGGCGGGACGATCCAACGCCCACATCGATGCGTTCCTTCGCTTCTGCAAGGAACACAAAACGCCGGTCGACTTTGTCACCTCGCACTCTTACGCCGATCGATCGAGCAAATACACCGGCGAGTTCTGCTATCACGAAATGAAGGAGCCGACGTTCCTCCCCAATCGCTTCAAGCAGATGCGAGAAGAAATCGACGCCTCGCCGATCCCCGGCCTGCCGCTGCACATCACCGAATACAACAGCACGGTGTCGTCGCGGGAGATCATCCACGATCTGCCGTTCAACGCGGCGTACCTGGCGCAAACCCTCAGCGAAGCCGGGCGGTATGTCGAAAGTCTTTCGTACTGGGCCGTTTCCGACGTCTTCACCGAAGAAGGCGTTCCGCCGGCGGAGTTTCATGGCGGGTTTGGGATGATCAACATTCACGACATCCCCAAGCCCACGTACCACCTGTTCCATTTCTTCTCCCAACTCGGCGATCGCGTTCTTTCCCGCGAGGCGCGCCATCTGTTCACGCACCGCGCCGATGGCCACATCGTCGGGGTGATCTGGAACCCCAACGACAGCTCGCGCGCATCGCAAACGCAGCAATACCGCATCGCCTTGCCCGGCCATCGGATGCCCTGCGCCGTTCGGACAATGCTGGTCGATGAGACTCACGCCAACCCGTATCGAACCTGGGAACTGCTGGGGCGTGACCGGAATCCGCCGAGGCATCAGATCGAGCTGATCCGCGAATCCTCGAAGCCCGCCTGCCACTACAGCAAGCTCGACCAACGCGACGGCGTGCCGACGATCGAACTCACACTGGAGAAGAACGCGGTCGTGCTGGTCGACCTGATCCCCGTCGACGACCACACCGCCGAATACCACGGTCTTGAGCCGGCTGCTTATGACGGGCTGAGTGTTCCTGAAACTTCACGATAGGGAATGACGCTCGAAAATGAATTGTGATCCGCAGGAATCTGCGGCTGCTTCGTCTTTTCTGGTTGTGTGATTCCAATCAAAGCCGACGGTGCCGATCTTTGGAGTTTCCATCGACAGCAAGTTAGGATGCCTTGGCATCGTTCAATCAGTAAATACATCCCCAGCAAGGAGTCGCCAATGGTCCGTCGTTGCCGTCAAACTGCGTTTCTTGTCCTGCTGTTGACGTTGGGTTGGACGTCGACCGCGATCCACGCTGGTCAGCCCGGCAAAAGCCCCTTGAAGGTTTTCATCCTCGCCGGGCAATCGAACATGGAAGGCCAGGGCGTTGCCGACCTGGAGGGCAAGGACTACAACGACGCCAAAGGCACGCTCAATTCGTTGCTGAAAGACCCAGTCAAAGCGCCTGTTCTCAAACACCTCAAGACGCCGGATGGTCAGTTCGCCGTCCGCAAGGATGTCTGGGTGCGTTACAAGCCCGAAGACGAGCCTGCCAAAGTCGGGCCGCTGACGCTCGGGTTCACATGCTATGACGGTCGTCACCACTTCGGGCCGGAGCTTCAGTTCGGCTGGGTGGTGGGCGACTCCCTTGACCAACAGGTACTGATCATCAAGACGGCCTGGGGCGGCAAGAGCCTGAATGTGGACTTTCGCCCTCCTTCCTCAGGCGGCGAGGTGGGCAAGTATTACCGTCTGATGATCTCCGACATCCGTCAGGCGCTGGCGGATTTGAAAAAAGATTTCCCCGATTACGACGGCCGCGGCTATGAACTGGCCGGCTTTGTCTGGTATCACGGCTGGAATGACGGCTGCGATCCGGAGAATGCCATTCCGCAATACGAAACCAACCTCGTCAACCTGATCAACGACATCCGCAAAGAGTTCAAGGTTCCCAAGCTGCCCGTCGTCGTCGGCGAAATCACCGGCCCCTGGGTGGAAGCGCCCGGCGAATGGAACGAGCTGCGCAAGGCCCAGAAAGCCGCCACGCTACGCCCTGAGTTCAAGGGCAACGTGCTTTTCGTGGAAACGCACGACTTCGTCCGCAAGCCCGAAGAATCCCCCTGCCCCGGCCACGGCCATCACGAGTTTGCCAATGCCGAAACCTATTTTCTGGTCGGCAACGCGCTGGGCGAAGGAATGAAGCAACTGATTTCGCCAACTTTGAAACAACGCAAATAATCTGTAGTGAACCCTTGGCTTGGGAAACCGGGTTCAATCGGGTCTTCCATCCATGATTGCTGCCGCGGAAGTCCCCGTATGAAGCACAAGCATCCTTCCAAACCATCAACCCGAAAGCCGCATAAAGCAGCGGCTGGAAATTCGATTCCCTGGCCGTCCGACCGGAGCAAAAGCGCCCTGCCGGACGAGCAGAACGCCTCCACCGTCCCAATCGCGATGCTGTGGATGCTGCCCGCGCTCTCCGGATTCGCCTGCCTGATCTACCAGATCCTCTGGATGCGACAGGCGAGTGTCCTGCTGGGAAGCACCTCGCACGCCGCCGCGTTGACGCTGGCGGTGTTCTTTGGCGGGCTGTCGATCGGCGGTTGGTATTGGGGCAATCGCTGTCAGAACAAAACCAATCCGCTCCGCACATACGCATGGATGGAATTGGGGATCGCCGTCGCGGGAATCGTGCTGCTCGTTGCTCCTGTCATCGTCCCACGCGTTTATCCCATGCTCCATCAAGAAAGCGGAAAAGGGCTGGCGATGATGGCGTTCAAAGTCATCTCGACCCTGCTTCTGGTGTTTCCCGCCTCGTTTCTGATGGGCGGAACGCTGCCCTTGCTGGGGCAGGCCGTCATTCGCAGCAGAGCATCGTTCGGCACGATCACGGCGCGAATGTACGCGGTGAACACGATGGGCGCCGCCTGCGGCGCTTTCGCCACCGCCTTCTTGCTGATCGCGTGGCTGGGCCTCCGCATGACCTGCGTGACAGCCATGGGAGCCTCCATCGCAGCCGCGCTCCTTGCGTTACGCTTGTCACGACAAACCTGTTTCCAAGTCACGTCAACACACGCCATTGAGGAAGATGAGTCGGGCAATCCGCAGCAGAAGAAGAAATCGAACCAGGCGGATTCACCGGCGGCCGGAAAGCCGGCCATTGCCCGGCCGATCATTATTGTTTTAGCCTTCGTTTCCGGATTCAATCTGCTGGCACTGGAAGTGGTTTGGGCGCGGATGCTGGCGCAACTGCACGAGAATTCGGTCTATAGTTTTGCCACGGTGCTGATCGTCGTGTTGGTCTGCCTTTCGCTGGGCGCATGGCTCGCCTCGCAAATTGCCCGCAGCAAGATACCCGCTCCTCAGGTACTCCTATGGCTCTTCGTCCTCGGCGGTGCCGCTTTGGCCATCACTCCGGTCGTTTCCACGAGCCTTACCGAAGGCATGAAAATGCTCGCCACCGATTTTACGTTCCCAGTATACGTGCTCCGGCTCTTCGCCACAGGTTTCGCGACCATCGGGCTGGCCTGTCTTCCGCTGGGAGCGGTGTTCCCTTTTCTAATGAAGGGCGAGGAGAGATTCATCATCCATGCCGGGAAAAGTATCGGCATGCTTTCTGCCATCAATACGATCGGTGCGATTCTTGGCTCCCTGGCCGCAGGATTCCTGCTGCTGGAATGGTTGGGCGTTTGGCACACGATCCAGCTCGTTTCAGCCATCTACCTCGTCGTCGCGGTGCTGACGCCCGCCAGAGGAAGTGCAGGCACCTATTCTGCCAGAATCGCCTCGGTGATCCTGCTGGTGCTGCTGTTCACCGATCTGGATCCCGCGCGACTTCCCGCCCCTTCGTACGCTGACGCAACCGGCGAAAGCGGGAAATTGGTGGAACAATGGGAGGGAAGTGATTGCACGGTCTCCGTGGTCGAAAAGACCGGAAATCGGCTCAGCATCAAGATCAACTCGAACTACGGCCTTGGCTCCACCGACGCATACGCCCCGCAGATCTTCCAGGCCAGGATTCCGCTGCTGGCCTACCCCGCCAGCCAAAGCGTGTTCTTCCTGGGCATGGGAACCGGCATCACCGCCGGCGAGGCGCTCAACCGTTCGGATTTCAAGGATGTGAAGAAGGTGGTTGCCTGCGAGCTCTCCGCCAACGTCGTTGCCGCCTCGAAAAAATACTTCACCGGAAAAACCGGCTCCGATCTCACCAACGGCCTTTATCAAGACCCGCGGGCGGAGGTCGTCATCGGTGACGGCCGCAACCTGCTGATGGCCAGCGGCGAAACGTACTCGATGATCAACGCGGATCTTTTCCTTCCCTACCGCCGGGGCACGGGCAACCTGTACAGCCGCGAGCATTTCCAGATCGTCCGTGAGCGACTCAACCCGGGCGGCGTATTCGTTCAGTGGCTGCCGCTCTATCAGATGACCGAGCAGGAATTCGGCATCATCGCACATACGATGATGACCGTCTTTCCGCAGGTCAGCCTGTGGCGCGGAAACTTCCAGCCCGGTGCGGAAATCGCGGCACTGGTGGGACATGCCGATCTTACCCCGCTCCCTGCCTGCGCCCTTGATGTCGAAGACCAGAAGCGGGTCGCGGTTCAAGGCGCCACCCACCTCGACATGCAGGAACTCATGCTGCCCATCAACGAACAGACCATCCTGTTGTTCTATGGCGGCAACCTCACCCGCGCTGCCGATCTGTTCGACAGATATCCGCTCAACACCGATGACAAGCCCGTCATCGAGTTCGGAACCCCGCGCTCCCTGCACCAGCCCGCCAGCGCCGGCCGACCGCAGTTTCTCGAAACCCGTTTCGCCAATCTCGTGGACAAGCTGCAAAGCCGCACCCCACCCGACGAAGACCCTCTGCTGATCTCCCGAAGCCGCTCAAACCGCAAGTTGCCCCTCGCCGGTTCGGCATTTCACCGCGGATGGATCGCTCGGGTGCACGGCAATGAGAAAACCTGGATGAAAGAGTGGAAGACGTTCCTCGACCAATGGTCGGATTCAGAGCCTGCCACCGGATCACGAGAGTGAAGCCTTGCCGTCTCCGCCGGGTCATGCGTGGCTGAGGTTGGCATTGAATCATGGAGGATCGGGCCATTGACGATTGATGCGGATCACATCTTATTTCTGTGCGATCTTCTGTAATTCGTCATTCCGAGATACTCCGAGGAATGAAGCGAGTGAATCAACTGTGATCCGTACGCGAACCAGGCGCTTTTCAATCGTCAGTGACCCGTTCGTCAATGAAGCAATTCCCTACTTCTTCACAGGCGCTCGCCAGCGCTGGATCCATGGGAAAGCATCTTCCGGGCCTTCGCCGCGGAGGTATTCGTCGATGCGGACCGCCTTATGGTTCTCCGCCGTGCCGTGATAGAAGTTCCCGTCGCATTCCCGGAGCAGCGCCCCGCCGAGTTGTTCGACCAGATCGGGTCGCTCTGCGGCCAGGTTTCTTTGTTCCATTCGGTCGGTGGGAAGGTGGTAGAGGTAAAACTTCCGGTTCCAGGTGATGTACCGAATCTTCCACCCGTCCGGACGAACCAGCGCCGGACCCTCGCGGCCGGCAAAGACGACGTGGTCGTGTTTTCCCTGAGATTGCTCCCGCAGCGTCGGCAGGAAGGAACGCCCGTCTTTCCATCCCGGCGGAGTGACGCCCCACAGGTCGGCGATCGTCGACATCACGTCGTAATTCGCCAGCAGGTGTTCGCTCGTGCGTCCGGGTTGGGAGATCCCGGCACCACTGACGATGAACGGGATACGCGTGCCGCCTTCAAGGCTGTTGAGCTTCTGCCCGGAGAACGAGTCGTTGCCGTTGAACACGTCGCCGGATCGCTCGGTCGTATAAGGGTACTCCGCGTCGTCGAAGGCCCGGCCTTGCAGGTCGCGGCGCATGTGGCATCGTCCCTGTTGTTCGTAGTACATGGCGTGCCCGTTGTCGGAGGCGAAAAACAGCAGAGTGCGGTCGGCGATGCCCAGGTTCTCCAGCGTCCGCTGGATCAGCCCGACGGCATCGTCCAATCGCAGGACCATCGACGCATACTCCTTTTCCACGTCCGTCAGCCCCGGCGTCTGGCGAACCGCGGGGTGAATTTCCGGCACAGAGAGCGGCCCGTGCGGGAGCTGCGATGGGTGATAGAGAAAAAACGGGCGATCCTTGTTCGCGGTGAGAAAATCCACGATCTTCTGGTTGTACAGATCCTGCGAATAGCTCGATCTGCCCGTGGGGTCCCATCGAGCCTTCGTCGCCTCCGGATCATCCACAGCCCCCCGCGATTTCCCAAAATCGCGACGCGTGTTCCCGGGGATGTCGATCCGTTTTCCGTTCTCAAAAACAAACGGCGGCCAGAATCCGTGGCATTGGGCGTGGTCGTAGTAGCCGTAGTGATAGTCCCATCCGTGCTTTTCTAGTTCCTCGGGCGTGGTGGCAAAGCCCCACTCGAGCTTGCCGATCTGCCCGGTGACACACCCCGCTCGCCTGGCGATCTGCGCCAGGTGTACTTCATCGGCGCGCGCCTGAAAGCCCGTATTGTTGATCAACTCGCGAACCCGGGCGAAGTTGTCCGGCGAATCAAACAGCGAATCGTAAACGCCCGCCCGTGTGAAACTCCATGTACCGGCGTGGCAGTCGTGGTACCCGGTCAGCAGACTCGCCCGGGCCGGAGCACACACGTGGCAGCCGTAGGCGTTCTCGAAGCGAACACCCCGTGCGGCCAGGCGGTCGATATTCGGGGTTTGGATGTGCTTCTGCCCGTAACAACTGAGCATCCCACGTCCAAGGTCGTCGGCGTAGATGTAAATGACGTTTGGGGTCATGCAAGACCTCCTTTTCGGATGGCGTCGATCTCCGACATCACCCCGTTCGTTAGCGGCTTTGCGCCGGTAGACTTGGAGAGAAATTCGTTGAGGTGGGCCAGGTCGCCGGTTCCGCCGATCGTGGTGACCAGGTTCGGCACGGATTGGGCGTACGCCATGCAGAACTCGGTCCAGTTGCCGCTCCCGATGTCGCGGGAGAGCGACAGCAACCGCTCGGTCTTGGGCAGGTTCGGATCGTCGGGCTTCTCGGCCTGGCGCTTGTCAAGCCGGGCCGGATCTCCCACGGCACCGGCCAGGGTTCGCAGCGCCCAGAGCGGCGTCGCTTCGCGTTGCAGATACGACCACATGGCGTCGTCGACGTCACGCTCCAGCGGATTCAGGTACAGCAAGAACCCGTCGAACTTTTTCGCGATCGGCAGAAATGCGGGCGAAGATTCGCGATCGACCTGCGGGCAGAACTGCGACACCTTTCCCTCGCGACGAAGCAATTGGCAGGTGGCCGCGATCTCGCCGTCATGGGCGAAGTCATCGGTGACCGGCTTGTAGCCGCCGGTCTCGGTGAAGACCAGTTGCGCAACGTCGATGCGTTCGATCCCGAGCCGGCGGAGCGCGTCCTCGACTTCAAATCGCAACAGCTTAGGCGTGCCGCAACGGATTTTGATGATCATCGGCGGCACCTGGTGTCGGGCCTCGTCAAACGCCATCCGCAGCACCATGTACGTGAACCCGCGGTTGTACGTCGGGCTGGAGTGAAACCACACGCCTGCGTCCATGGCCGCCCGGGCGACGCGGAGGTGTTCGTCCAGCCGAAGCAGATTCGTGCCCAGCGACATGGAACCGAAGGTAAAGAACGTGGTCGGCCGAATCGTGGAAATCCTCATAAAAAGCGAGTTTACCGTATAAAATGGCGGTGGTCTTGCAGTTGCTGACGGTTCTGGCGGTCTTTCGTGGACATTCCCAGCCGTTCGGGTATGATTGACTCTGGTCGGTACGCTTTCGTGATCGAGAATTAGGTGACAGGTTCGTTTCTGCCCCAATCTTCCTTCCCCCTTGCATCCCTACCTTTTGGGCCAAAGGTTGGCCTCTTTTCTTGAGACCTGAAAAGTAAAACACCGGGTCCGCATGCCCAACTCAATAGGAGAGACCATGGGTAAGAAGTTGTATGTCGGAAATTTGAGCTACAGCGTTGATAGCTCGGAACTGGAAACGATGTTCGCTGCGCACGGAACCGTGCAGAGCGCGGAGATCATTTCGGATCGCGAAACCGGCCGGAGCAAAGGCTTCGGGTTCGTTGAAATGGGCACCGACGAAGAGGCGCAAGCCGCTATCGCCGCCCTCAACGGGCAGGAAAGCAACGGTCGCGCTCTCACCGTCAATGAAGCCAAGCCGAAAGAACCCCGTTCGGGCGGCTTCGGTGGTGGCGGTGGTGGTGGCGGTCGCAGCGGCGGCGGCGGTGGCTACGGTGGCGGCGGCGGCGGTGGCCGTGGCGGCTTCGGTGGCGGCGGCGGCGGTCGCGGTGGCAGCGGTGGTGGCGGCGGCGGTGGCCGTGGTCGCTACTAAGCTTTAATCGCTTATCCAGGCGCGGGCCGCAGAAATGCGGTCCGCGCTTTTTTACCGATGTTTCTCTCCCTCCGCTTGCGGCTTGGCGAATCTAATCCGCTTTCGCTCGCAAACCCGCGAGCGGCGGGACACTCCCCTTCGGGCGTATCAGTGGATCGCTTTTGCGGCCACTGGACAGCGCTTTTAGAGCCCTCGGGGACTATAATTCACGCAGGAGTGTGTTTGATGAAAGTGCAGGAATCCTCACCCGCGTCGAAAAAAATCACGATCCCCGCCCTTCCCAAGCTGCTCGACCAGGCCGCCATGCTCGCCAAGTTCAGCCCCAAGGATCGCGACGGCTTCGAGCGCCAAAACACTGCCAACCTCACCAAGGGTGGCGAAACCCTCGTCGCCATGTGGAAAGACTTCGCGGCGATGTTCATGACCCTCGCCAACCGCCCGGCCAAGCTGACCGGGGTTAACACCGCACAATTTTTCATACCTGACGGCAAACACCGCAAGCAGGTGTTCGCCATGCACGTGCAGGATGACGGGCAACTCAGCGTCTACCTGCCCAACGTGCTCGACGACGCCTACACCGTCGGCCTGGTCGTCAAACCGGCCCGCCCGCCGGAAGATGAACAGTTTGTGCTGGCGGATTCAAAAGAAAAAATTCACATCGAACTGCTGGACCGCGATACGCTCAATCCGCAGTTTTACTACAAAGACATGACCGGTTGGAATCGCAAAGCCATCTGCGTCACGATCCCCCCGACCGCCACGCCGGCACAGAAGAAGGCGATCGAAAAACTCGCCGCACTGGCCAGCCGGGCTTGGCCGCTGGACGCGGTCTAGCAGATTAATGACTGAATCATCGGGTCATTGACGATTGCATTTTCAATCGTCAACGACCCGATCATCAATGAATCCATTCGCTTATCTTCCCCCCACCGGCATGCCGGCAATGTTCATCTGGCGGTCGAATTCCAGCTTCAGCTTGAAGTCCACTACTGCAGCTTTGGTGTCGATCGCCTGCGCGGGGACTTGCATATCCCAGCGGAGGATGCCTTTCTTGCGATCACGCTGCAAGTAGGTCGCGTCGGTGCTGAGGGCGACCGACGTGCTTTCGATCGACGTCTTGATGTCGTTGTCCTTGCTGGTGGGCATGCGATCAGTCAGACGAACCGTCACCGGCTTGGCGCCGAAATTCTCGATCGCCAGGTGGTAGTTGAAGTTCAACACCTTATTTCCGGCCTGCACGGTCTCGGTCTTTTCGATTAGTTCGCGGGTGGCGCGGAGCGAGGAATCGATCCCGAAGCCGACGTTAAAGGCCTCGCCAACCGCGACAGTCGGCACTTGCCCGCCGCCGACGAATTGACCGTTGAGGTACGAAGCCACCGGGCCAGCAAGCAGAACCATCTTGCCGTCATTCGTGAGCGTCGCCTGATCGTACACATAGCAACTGAGCACCGGGGCCGCGAGCTTGTAGAACTCCGCCGCCATGGGCATGGTGGCGACCTGGATCAACTGCATGTCCTGGCGCGAGGGAAGTGAAGTTCGGTTGATCAGTTGGTAGGTGACGCTGACGGTTTCATCCTGCACGGCCTGCTTCACGTCGCGGCGCTGCCAATCCTTGGCTTGGAATTCCAGAACCTGCATCTCGCGGGCGATATCGTTCAGACCCTTGTCGGCGTCCATTTGTGCGACTTGGCCTTTTCCGCCCATGCCGTTGCCGAAGCTGGCATTGCCGTTGTTGATAGTCATGTTATACGCATTGTCCGTGTTCCGGCGGTTGCTGATCTCCAGCTTTTTCTGCTCGAGCTGGCTCTTATTCGCCAGATATCCCACCGCCGAAGCCGGCGGTACCGCACCGGCGGCCAGGGCTACTTCCAGCGGTTCGAGCATTGGCGCCATCGCGACCAGCGAGGGCGTCGCGGTGCTGAGGGTCATTTGTACATCGCCCCAGTCTTCGCCGGACTGCTGCTGGACCGAAGCGTTGTACTCCAGCGTCACCTGCTTGGCCCCGGCGTCGCCGCGGATGTTGTAGCTGGGGAACCAGGTGGCGTTATTCACCAGGTATCGCAACCGCAGCTTGCCGCCCTTCTCGGGGATGTTGGCGAACACCACTGCCTCGCGAACGGTCCGGCCGGACGTGCCGGTCAGCTCGTTCCGCTGGCGTTGCAGCGTGACCAGTTTTTCTCCAAAATCGCGCCCCGCCTTGGCGAGCTTGAGTTCCTCGTCGGCGATCTTGCTCCGCTGCTCGAACTGGTAGGTCGTGAGGTTCTTCAGCGTCTCGGCGTTGAGAACGCCTTTGGACATTTCAACCTGTGCCGTGGGGGCAACAAATGTTGAAAGGCGTTCGAGGTATGCCCTCTGTTCCGCCAAGGTCTGAAGTGATCGAGAGTTGGCGGTCTGATCGTCCTGGACGGCACGGATCAGCTCATCGAGCTTGCGGACTTCCTCGCGCACGTCCTGCGATACCGCCCGCTCACGATACAACACCGACCGGACTTCCGTCCCGTCGGCCGACTCAGCGAACAGGCTGCTGGAAACGACACCGACAGGCAGGTCGGTCACAATGACTTCCTGCAACCCGCCGGGAGCGGGCAAATCCACCACGCGGGCGACCAGCGCCTGCCCGCGGTAGACGGTCACGGAGTCGATCTTCCCAGGCAACTGCAGCCCCTTGGCGTCGGCGGCGCAGGCGATCGAGGTGAACAAGACTGAGGTTAAGACACAAGACAGGCAATATCGCATAGATCCCTCGCGAGGTTGATATCCGGGTCAGTACGCTTGGACGCAGAAGGTACGGTAAAGTTTCAGGAAAATCAGGACTATCATCAGGATTTGGGGCAGCATGACTCCGGTGGGACAGTCATTCAAGTTCAGTATCGTTTGGTGCGTAGCAAGAAGTTAGCCGCCCCGCTCGCGGGGCGGGTCCACCGCACAAGTACGGCGGCTAACAAAGCGACACGATCCAATTGAAAATGGTCTAACCAAAGCAATTTGACCAAACCCAAGATGCTCTCACTGAATAAATGCTCTTTCCCCCAGAAAAAAGTCGGAGCGGAGGAATGGCTCCTCCGCTCCGATGAAGTGTGTAAGGATATTGGGCTTTAGCCACCTTTGCCGTTGCCGTTACCGTTGGCATTACCATTGGCGTTGCCATTGGCATTACCATTGGCGTTGCCATTGGCGTTGCCATTGGTGCCGGTTCCAGATGTTCCGGTGCCGGTCGTTCCGGTGCCGGTCGTGCCCGTTCCGGTGGTTCCAGTTCCGGTCGTGCCGGTTCCAGTGGTGCCCGTGCCGGTGGTGCCGGTTCCGGTCGTGCCCGTGCCAGTGGTGCTGGTTCCGGTCGTCGTAGTGGAGACCGCAACGGCCACCGTCGGGTCGATCACGCCCAGGACCGAATCCAGACGAACCTTCGGAAATCCAAGCGGCGTGGTCGTGTCGTTCAGGGCAACGGTCGTGCCCTGCCGGGTGAAGATATTGTCCTGATCCATCCCGACGAACACGGTGGTGGCAAAATCCACATGGCCGTCAGCGTACAGGACGTTCTGGCCGTCCTTTTTGTGATTGCGGCTGTTCGCGACCCGCTGATCCTTCGTCGGCGAAGTGCGCGTGGGGTAAGTGACGTCGTCATTGCTGTTGCTGACGCCGGGGCTTACATCCGACGCGACCGCGAACTGAGACGGTCGGAGCGTGTTCCATCGATACCCAGCCGCGCTTGACGCCGTATCCGGATACGGACAGGCGAAGCTGTAGCTGAGATTGGCCGACGACGTAAAGTTGCTCCGTTGCTTGGCGGTGGCTCCGCCGAAGGTATCGGGCACCATCGTCGAGCTGGGGCAGATGAACAGGCGTGCCGGTGCGTCCATGTTACGGACCAGCAGGAATACCGCAGCCGTCAGATCGTTGGCCTGAACGGTGCTGCCCGACGAGAAAGGATCGGTGCTGCTTGCACCGGTGAAGTAAGTGATCGCCGCGCCGGCGGTGTACTTGGTGCGAGGCAGGTTGCCGCGGTTATCGTGTCCGTACTGGCTCATCAACTGCCCGATCTGGCGGAGATTGGCGGCGCAGTTCACGCGGTTGGAGCTCTCGCGGGCCTTGTTGATGACTGGCATCAACACCGCCACGAGCAACGCGATGATGGCAACGACGACGGTGATCTCAGTCAGACTGAAACCGCGCTTGCGATTTTTGATTCCCGTAACCATGTTCCATTCCTTCCCAGGAATTGACGTTTCACTTGCATCGGAGCGGTTTCAACTCGCTCCTGAATGCAACTTCCACCATCAATGAACGATTCAGAACGCTGCGGGGCAAATCGCGACCCATTTTTCTCGGATTCAGGTCCGGGAATACAGGCCGGCAGACGATCGCGTTCGATCCAGCGGAATCCCGTGAAAAGCCCCGTGAATATCGGACCGCGCCGCTGCCGCGTGAATCGATTGCAACGATCGTGCCGCCTCGATCAACTCCGCCCGATTTTGCTCCGATGAAAAGAGAGGACGCACGCGCCTATGGCGTCGCGCCGTTACAGGACTATGTCGCAAGCCATTGGTATCACGGGGTTCCCGGCCGCAGAGCCGTTGCTGGACGAATCGGTCTGGCGGACGCAGCTTCGCGAGCTGTTCGGGATCGATCTGCGCTCGCTGGCGGCCGTGCGCATCGCGTCGGGCGTGATCGTGTTGTCAGACCTGATCAACCGCTTGCCCGACCTGGCCCATCACTATTCCGACCAAGGCGTTCTCCCCCGGTGGGCGCTTCTCGAAAAGTTCTCCGACGCCAATGTCATCAGTCTCCACCTCATCAGCGGCCTGACCTGGGTGCAGGGCGTGCTGTTCTTGCTGGCGGGCGTGTTCGCACTGGCGATACTGGTCGGCTATCGCAGCCGGCTGGCGACGGGCCTGACCTGGTTCATGCTCGTCTCGCTGCAGGGCCGCAACCCCATGATCCTCGACTGCGGCGACGTGCTGCTGCGGATGATCCTCTTCTGGTCGATGTTCCTGCCGACCGGCGCCCGCTGGTCGATCGACTCGGCCGCAGGACGATACCCCCAAGGATCGCACCTGTTTCTCTCCCCGGCCACCCTGGCGATGCTGCTGCAACTGGCGCTGATGTATGTGATGTCGGCCCTCTACAAGAGCGACCCGATCTGGCACGACGGGTCGGCCATCTGGTACGCATTGCAGATCAACGCCTTCGTCACGCCGATGGGACGATGGATGATGGATTTCCCTCAAATCCTCCATGTTCTTTCCCATTTCGTCTGGTGGATCGAGTTACTCGGACCGATCATCATCTTCCTGCCCTTTTTCAACTTGCGAATCCGAATCGCAGGTGTTTTTGCGTTCTGGATGCTTCATGCGGGGATGGGAATGGGCCTGGAGCTGGGTCACTTCCCGTACATCTGCGCGGCGGCGTGGCTGGCGTTTTTGCCCGGGCGGTTCTGGGACTTGGCGATCGCCCGACGCCCGATGACTGCACTCGGCGAGCGTTTGACCTTCTTCGGGCGAGCGGTTCGGTGGTGGATTGAACGAGGCTACTCGAAGCCTGTTCGTTCCATGCCATTGAAATCGTCCCCGCTGTGCAGCGGCGTGGCGACCTTGATGTTGATCTACGTCTTTCTGTGGAATCTCCGCGACTACGATCGCCAGGACTACGCAGCTTACTTTCCCGATCGACTGGATTGGGTTTCCGGCCTCACCTGGGTTGGCCAGCAGTGGAACATGTTCTCCCCCCGGCCGATGCGCGACGATGGGTGGTTTGTCATCCCCGCGAAGTTGCTAAACGGGAATGAAATCGACCTGCTCACCGGCCGCCCGGTGACGTGGGAACGCCCGCCTTTGGTATCCGCCACGTTCAGCAATACGAGGTGGCGCAAGTACATGCTGAATATCGCGTCGGTCGATAATTCCGATCACCGCCTGTACTACGCCCGCTACCTCACCCGTCAGTGGAACAATGCCCACGAAGAGGACGAGAAAGTTGAAACCTTCGACATCGACTTCATGCGTCAACCCACCACCGCCGACGGCGTGCGACCGGCACCGGAGAAACTGGTGCTGTGGCAACACCATTGCTTCCACTAAATCCAATTCAGCTTCGGAATCCGACGAAAACCGCTGAATACCCAAGTAGGAGTCCGCCGCTTGCGGCTTAGCGAGCGCGCAACCCCTTTGCGAAGCCAATAGGCGGCGGCTATTCAGAAATCCCGACGGCATACTTCGGCCAAAGTTCTGGAAGGCCAGCACGCGAACCTTGGCTCGGCTCATGAGGGATCAATTTTCTAATCAGAATTTAATTGTGATGCAGCCCAGTGATTCCCATGTTTACATAAGCTATCTCTTGTTCACGCCTTACGACGTGAGAATTAAATGAAATTGCCGGGTTCACTGCTGAAAATAGGTCTGTAGGCAAAAATCCCCTCGAACTAATCGTGTGGTTTGGCCGTATTCAGGTGTGAGGCTCTTGAATAAACTCGGCCAAACTCAATCGTCCGTGTTTTCGAAAACGCCACACAGGTTATTTTTAGACGAGGGCTGGTAACTCTGATTTTTCATGTAACGCAGCGCACAGGCTGCTTATGTAACTTTCCATCTAAAGCCTGTGTCCTTTAAGGGAATCACATGTCGCTCGCACAGTTCTTTACGATGCCTTCTCTCAATGCTCAAAGCATGAATTTTGCGTCCAACGAGAAGATTTACGAACCCCAGGACGCTGCCTCTTACATCTATTACATCCGCAGTGGTGAAGTGCGTACGTTTCAAGTGGGTGACCAAGGTGACGGACGGCTGCTGGAGATTCTCGGGCCGGGCGATTGGTTCAATCCGGCGGCGTTTTCGATGAACCAGGTTTGCGGGCATCGCGCCGTCGCAGCCAGCCATACGTCTGTCATCCGAGTATCTGCCGAGAAGGTGTTGGCCGAGCTCACGCGCAATCCCATTGCCGCCGGCATTCTATTTAGGCAATTTGCGGAGCGACTGCAGTCTGCTCGGGAGGATGCAGCCAGCCTGGTTTTCTGTGACTGCAACCAACGCCTGATCCGCACCCTGCTGCAATTAAGCCAGACGGTCGCAGCGACGAAACGACCGGACGGGGTGGAACTCCACATCACGCATATGCAGCTCGCGCAAGCCGTTGGTGCCGCCCGCGAGACGGTAAGCCTGGCGCTGACCGACCTCCGCAAGCAGAATCTTCTCCGCACCGGTCGCAACAAGCTGTACTACGACCCGCAGGTGCTTCGCGATCTACAGCAGGCCGGCAAAACATCGGCCGTCACACCGCTGGTTGCGGTGAACTGAAACATTCCGGTTTATTTCAAACACCGTGGGCGCGTCATCTGAAAAGAGACGCGCCCGTGGCTTTTGTGTTACTGGCGCTGAACGGGAACTACGCCACCAGCGGTTCCTTCCGATTGGACAGGTCCCGCACGATGCGATTGCGCCCCTGCTCTTTGGCGCGGTAAAGCGCCTTGTCGGCCTGGGCAACGAGTTGCTCCGCGTGAGGCGGGACACCGCCAACCAGGCTGCTAATGCCGATTGACATCGTCACGCCCAGATCGCGGTGAAGGATGTCGGACGAAGCGCCCTTGAACTGCTCGCGGATGCGGTCCGCCACCTGGTACGCCTGCTCGACGTCTGCGTGCGGCAGGAGCAGGACGAACTCATCCCCGCCGTACCGGGCTGCCACGTCGCTGCGACGCATGTTGCTGTTGATCACCTTGCCGGCCGTCACCAGCAGTTGATCGCCGACCTGGTGGCCGAACGAGTCGTTCAATTGCTTGTAGCCGTCAAGGTCGATCATCACGCAGGACAGGTCCTTATCGTGACGCTGCGCTTCAGCAAACATCTGGTCGATCACCTTGCTGAAATGCCGGCGGTTGTATAGCCCGGTCAGCGGATCGGTAGCGGCCATTTCCTCCACACGCAGCAGCGACTGCTCGAGCTGCGTATTCTTGTCGCGCACTTCACGCAGCGCCTGCTGCAACTCGGCCTGCAGACGCTGGTTCTCCCGTTTGATCCGGCCGACGGTCAGATTTTTCTGGATCACCAGCGGAATGGTGAACAGGTAATCGCCAAACTTCACCACGTAGTCGGTCGCCCCGCGGTTGATCGCGTCGGCAGCGGTCTGGCCGACGTTTTCGCCAGTAACCATGATGACCGGCGTGTCGCAGCGCTGGCGGATGTCCTCGAGCATCTGCATGCCGGTCGCGTCGGGCAGGTTGTAGTCGCTGAGAATCAGATCGAATTTGCCAAAGTCCTGCTGCAACGCCTCGGCATGGCTGCTGACCCCGAGCGTGGAGCCTTCACCGAAACACTCCTCCAGCGTCTCACAGATCAACTCCCGCTGATCGATGTCGTCTTCGATGATGAGCAGTTTCAGCTTTTCCAAGTTCCACGGTTCCTGGCCGACCGGGGTGCGCCGGGTCGATCGGTTACGATGATCTACGATATGTTCGCTCATGTTGCCAACCTCTCTCGCCCCGTGCTTCCTTTGTCGTTTTTAACGTTTTTGACGCCCCTGCTCTGCACCGCCGGTACGTACTGACCGGCGATGGTGAATCGGAATACACTCCCCTGGCCGGGCGTACTTTCGACCCAGATGCGGCCTTGATAGGTCTCGATGATGCTCTTCACATTCGCCAGCCCGACGCCTTTGCCGCCGACCTGCTTCGCGTGGGCGTTCTTCCCCCGGCGGAAGATGTGGAACACGCGACCGAGATCCTCAGCATCAATCCCCTGGCCGGTATCGCGCACATAAAACTCCGCCCCCTGCAAGCCAATGCTCGCACCGATTCGAATTTCGCGCGTCGAGCCGTCGTCCATGTACTTGATGGCGTTGTCGATCAGGTTCTGAAACACCTGACGCAGCCGCGACTTTTCCCCGTGAATCACCGGCAGACGGTTTTCAATCTCCAGCGAGATGCCACGATTCTTCAGATCGTTCTCAAACAGTCCGGCCAGGTCGTGTATCATCGCCTCGATGTCCACCATCTCGCGATGCTGACGGACGGTCTTGATCCGCGAGAGCTCGAGCAGTTCGTTAATCAGGTCGCGTTCCACCTCGGCGTTTTTCTGGATGCGGTTCAGGCGATGAATGACTTCGCCGTCGAACTCGTGCGAGTGCTTGTGCAGCAGCATTTCCGCCATCCCGGCGATGTTGCGCAACGGCGCGTTCAGATCGTGCGAAACGGCCCGCAGGAAATCCTCCTTCTCCGCGATCTCCGACTTCAGCCGTGCGTTGGTTTCTTCCAACTGAGCGGTGCGATCCTGCACGGTTTGCTCAAGGTTTTCCTGCTGGGTCTTCACCTTGATGGCCATCCGGTTGAACGACCTTGCCAGCCGACCTATCACATCGGTCCGGTGGATCGCCACCCGCGCCGTCAGGTCGCCGTCGGCGATCTGGTTCGTCGCCACCACCAGCTGCCGGATCGGTTGGAAGATTCGCTGCACCAGCAGGTACATCAGCAGCACGATGCACATCAGCGTCAGCAGCCCGATGAGGATTTGAACCGCCTGCACTTTCTGGAGATGCGCCCACTCGCCGTTCTCACTGAGGCACACCGTGACGTAGCCCAGCAGCCGGTCGGCGGATTCGTAGTCGGCGTCGGCGGATTCGGGGCCGATCACCGGGACCGTCACCATCGCGAAATCCCCTAGCGTCGGCGTGTGAAGATCGACGACGCGCATCAGCGATTGCGTTGGCGATTCCGGCAACGCCAGAAATCCCGGGTTCGCCAGTTGAATCGCCGGATCGCGGCACGACACCGACAGCGCCTTCCCGTCCACGTCGTAAAACGCGACGGCCGACACGTCGAGGTGTTTCATCAATTCTCGGGCGATGAGGTCCAATTCCGGCACGCTACCGGTCTTCAACTTCTCCGCTGCGGTCATCCCCAGCAGGTGTGCCACTTGAACGACCCGCTGCTCGGAATGTCGTGCCACTTCCTTGCGACTTTCGTGGAAAAAGATCCAGCAACTGATCGACAAAGCCATTCCGATCAGGATCGAAAAACTCAGTACCAGCTTGCCCTGAATGCCCAGCCGCCACGCCATGCGCTGCCGCGCGCTGGGCGCACCGCCGCTGTCGCTGGGCGGGTCGATCACTTCACCGGGTTGTGTACGCACCGTCTGCATGGGTAGCGGGCAAGGTCCGCTACCGATTCATCGACGGGCTGGATGGAGTGGTTAATCACCATCCTCAGGAATTCATGGATTTTTCGTGTCGTTTCCGAGTTTGCAGGATGCAGCCCGACGTTTTATGGGACGCATTCTTGCAAATGTTGCGTCACACAAGCCCCCGGCTCGGAATGGCAGACCGCTACTTCGACTGCAGGTCGATGGCCGTTTGAACGATCCGGCCGTCGCGGAGCAGGCGAATCGGCATGGTGGATGAGTTCGCTACCATCGCAGCGGCGAAGCTGGGAACGTCACCTACCGGCTCGTCGCCGATCGCCAGAATCACATCGCCGGCGCGGATCCCGCTCTTCTCCGCGGCCGAGCCTGATTGCACCTTGTCGACGTGCATGCCCGGGTTTGATCCCAGCTGCACCAATTGGCGGAACGGATCGTCGCGAAGAATCTCGCTCACCCGGATTCCGATCGGCGCTCTGCGAACCGCGCCGTGTTCAGCAAGCTGCTTGATCACCGGCAAGGCGGCGGAGGCGGAAAGAAACTGATGGTCGTTGGCAAAACCGGCGATCTTGCCGTCGGGCGTGACAATCAAACCCACATCGTGCGCTCCGCTGGTCCATACCGACAACTTCGCCCCCTCGGTCTGCGTGGCGAACGACATCACCAGCGTTCCGTCGGAGGGCTTAACGCCCGACAGCTCCGCCGGCTGACCGGCCGGGATGCTCAGGCGCAGCAACGTGATCCCCGTTGACTGATCCGACCCGACAAACACCGCCTGGCTGCTGCGACCATCGGACAAAGTCACTTGAACCGTGCGCTGAGATGCCAACTCGCGATCGATAAATGCGGGCACGAGCAGAAGCCCGCGACCATCAACCACCACCGCCAGCGTGCCCGAACCGGCGACACGCCCGTGCGGGAGATTCATCAGGCCCAGCGGCATTTGATGGGCTAAATCCCCCGGCTCCAGCGGGCGGAACACCATCACCGCGCTGCTGAGGCGATCAGGGTTGGCGCGCATCCACGCAAACGGATCCTCTTCCGTCATCGCCGCGCGCATCGCGCGGACGGTCGCCGCTTGCTCCTGCAGCTTCTGCTTCACCACCGGCTCGAGTCGCTGCTCCCACTTTCGCAGTAACTCCTCGGCAGCGCCGATCTCGGCGGCGTTGCGGTCGGGCAGACGCACGCGCACCAAGCTGGCGGACACGCGGCGGTGCAGCGACTGCGACTGCTGCGAAATCTGCTCCAGCAACGGTGCAGGCGGTTCGATCGTCGTCTGTGCGCTTGCTGAAAGTCCGCCAAGTCCAATGACACTAGCGATCAGCATCGCAGTACGCTTCGCCCACGTCCCACGCCGGGACAGCGCGAAGCGTCGCCCTGGATTCCTATCGCGCCTGCTCATCCGGGGCGGCGTTTCGCTCTGCCCCGGCGTGAGGTTGTTCGCGAGAGAGGATGGGCGTTTAGAACTCATTGTTCATAATCGTCATGGTATGGTTCGCCTGACGATGCCGCTGTTGCATTAGTCGCAGGTCGCGGCGGAAGTCGTTGGCTTCGGATTCGTTGTCGAAGTGCTGAACCGCCATGACGTTGCCGGCGTCATCGGTCACTTCCACCGCGTACCGAGTGGGGGCCGACACGGTGTTGGTTGGATTCACGTTGGCCAGCGGCGTTTCACCATTTTTCCGGAGCGGCGTTTTATCCCACGAGTGGTAGACAAACGCGCCAGCGACTCCCATCACCAGGCACGCCGCCACCGCCGACGCCCAGCGGGTAAGCCGCCGATGATCCTGCCACCACCGCTTGCGCTCGGCTGCATGACGGATATCGAACACCAGTTCATCCACCTCAGCCGGCGTGGGGTCGATGCTCTGGAAAAACACCTGCCGGCTCGATCGCTCGTCGCGCAACATCCGCAGCGCCGCCATCAGGCTGGGCTCAACCGCCAGCCGATCGCGCAACGCAGAAAGCTCCTGATCGCTTAATGCGTCATCGAGGTAAGCTTCCAGAAGTTCAAGATCATGGTCGGCTACGGGATACATATCGCTCAGAGTCCTTGGTCATTAGTCATTAGTCATTAGTCATTGGTCATTTGTCATTGGTGAATGCATTTCACTAATGACTCTCTCACTTCACACGATCCGCCTGATAGTACGGCTGCAACATCTCCGCGAGTTGCCTGCGGGCCCGGAAGATCCACGTCTTGACCTGAGGCACGCTGGCGTCGAGGGTTTTGGCGATGTCGGCGTACGAGAGGTTTTCGTACTCGCACAACACCAGCGCCGAGCGGAAATGCTCGGGCAACTTATCGATGGCCGCCCGCACGTGGGTGACCATTTCGCGGTTCTGCATCGCTGCGTCGGGCATCGCGCCGCCGGGCACTTGTTCTTCTTCGACGACCGACATCTTCGGCTTGCGGAGGATGCGGAGCGCCTCGTTGACGACGGCCCGCCGAAGCAACCCGCCGGGCTCGCGCCAGTCGTAGCGTTCGCGGTGCTCGAACAGATTGAGCACCGCCTGCTGAACGACGTCTTCGGGACTGGCGCGGTACCCCACCACCGCCCGCGCGATGGCCAACAGCCTTCGCGAATGGAGGCGAACTGCTTTCTCGAAGAGCTCGGTCGTTTCGTCAGCCATGCCGGTGGGGTCTGACCTTTCTATCCGTAATACGCGCGCGACGGTCAAAAAGTTACAGTCATCTTGGCCTAAAAGGCGTCGATTTCCAGCACATTTTACGAGCCGCCAGCCGACCGCACAAAAACACGTTTCGGCGGGGAGAATTGATCATAAGTCATTTCATGCCATTGACTAACATAAATATTTTGCGATCAAAAAAGGTGGCAAAAGGTACTCCAAGGTGGCTGCACGGGTGAAATCGATCGTTTGGTTCGGAGTTTCCGAACCGACGTTTACCTCAAATTGCCAAACAACGACGGCCTCATCGCCTGACGGCGAGGGACCTCTCTATAGATACCCCCGTGCTTCGCTGGCGCATCGCCATGCGCGCAGCAACGGACAAGTTTTTTGTGAAAATACGGGAATGGCTACCAGTAGCATGGGCGTCTCGCCCATGCCAAGGTGCGCGATCGGCCGACTCGTGGCATGGGCAGCTTGCCCATTTCAGGGTGCAGGATTCGCGACGCCGGGGTAAGGAAGGCCAAAAGCCACTTCCAGCACTAAACCTGTCCGATTCGAACCGTGATGTTGCGCCCGCCGAACCGACTCGGCCGGGCACGCCGCCTGACACGGGCGGGACGCCCGTGCTACGAGGACGCAGCCGGCTTGATCGCGTACACCTTCACGCTGGCGGCGTAGTCGTTGAAGTTGTAGCGGTCGAGCAGGGTTGTGAGCCCCTCGTGCACGGTGGCCGGCGCGACCGAGCCCGATCCACAACAGCCGGCGATGGGCAGCGAGCGGCTGTCTTTCACCGGTGCGGGTGGCGTGCAGCAGGCGAGTTGGTTTTCCACCTTTGCGTAAGCGTTCAGATCCGCCCCGCTGTCGATCACCTGCACTGCCGCGAACCCCGAATCGACCAACCCGCGGCGGTACGTGTCGATCGCGATCGCACCGGCGATGCACCCGGCATAAGCCGCGACGCTCTGCGCCAGTTCAGCAGGCAGCGATTGCTTGAGCGCGATGTCGCTGACCGCCAGCCTCCCGCCGGGCTTGAGCACGCGGGCGATCTCGCGGAAGACGGCCGGCTTGTCCGGCGCGAGGTTGATCACGCAGTTGCTGATCACGCAGTCCACGCTCGCGTCGGCCAGCGGGAGCTTGTCGATCGTCGCCAGGTGGAACTCGACATTGGTCGCGCCCGATTGCTTCGCGTTGCGCGTTGCCAGGTCGATCATCTGCGGTGTCATATCGATTCCGATCGCCCGGCCCGTCGGCCCGACTCGTTGCGCCGCCAGCAGCACGTCCAGCCCCCCGCCGCTACCGAGATCGACGACGGTTTCGCCTTCTCGCAAGCTGGCCATCGCGGTGGGGTTGCCGCAGGACAACCCCATGTTCGCCTCGGCCGGGATGGATGACAGCTCCGCCCCGGTGTACCCGAACGCCTCGGCCACCGCGCGCACACCGGCTTGGTCGCTCGACAACCCGCTGACGGCGGTCGCGGCGTATTGATTCTTCACGGCATCTAGAATGGATTGGCTCATGATTCGTTTCCTTTCGGCGTTTTCATCCCCCGCCACACGGGCACTGCGAAAGCAGCGCCCAGCACCGGACCGATCAGGTACAACCAGACGGACGACAAATTCCCCAACACAATCGCCGGCGCGAGTGACCGGGCCGGGTTCATCGACGCATCGCACACCGGGCCGGCGAACATCGACTCCAGCCCGATCGTGGCCCCCACTGCAATGCCGGCCATCAGCCCTTGTTCTTTTGACCCACGGGCGACGCAGAGAATGACCAGCATCAGCAGGAAACTGAGCACGATCTCCATCACAAACGACTGCACGACCGGGCCTTTGGGCAGCGATGCCCCGAGCGACGCAACATTGCCGAACATCACCCGCAGCAGCACGCTGGCGCTCAACGCCCCGGCCAACTGACAGACGATGTACGGCAGGATCTGCCGCCGCGGGAACGACCCGCTCAAGCTGAATCCCAACGTGACGGCCGGATTGAAGTGCGCGCCTGAGACATCGCCCAGCGCGTAAATCAGCGCCATCACCGCCAGCCCCCACGTGATCGCCACGCCGACGTGCGTGAGCGAGCCGGGATGGATGACGTCAACAATCATCGCGCCCGTGCCGACAAAGATCAGCGCGAACGTACCAACGAACTCGGCGATGGCTTGCGGGCGGGTCATCGGTGCAGCGCTCCCGGAAGGGTAAGAATGAACGCCCTGATCTGATCGCGTACGCGCCGGTAATGAGCCAGCGCCTCTTCCTCGGATTTGGCATTCGCCGCCAGCTTCGGCGGGTCGTCGAAACCGACATGGATGACCTTTGTCTTCCCCGGAAACACCGGGCAGGTTTCGTTCGCGTGGCCGCAGACGGTGACGACGTAGTCGAACGGCACGTGCTTCAGCTCGTCCAGGTGCTTGGAGTGATGAGACGAGATGTCGGCGTCGGCTTCTTTCATCACCGCCATCGCCCGAGGGTTCATGCCGTGCGGGCTCGTGCCGGCCGAGTAGGCTTCGAGGAGGTCGCCCTTAAGCGCCTTGGCGAATCCTTCTGCCATCTGGCTGCGACAGGAGTTGCCGGTGCAGAGGAACAGCACGCGGAGTCGGTTTTGCACAGTTGTCGTCGGCATAAATCCTCCGGAGACTCACACTTGATCGCGGCGATGCGTTTGCGGTCGGCGGTAATCTGCGCCCCGTCGCCCAGCGAGCGGATCGCCCACTTCACCGCCTCTTTCGCGACAGCCGACGATTCGCTTTTGGCGTCGGGGAGGAAGTAGTACGCCCACCGCCCGTCCTTGCGCGAATCGACCAGCCCGGCCTGGCGAAGGATTGACATGTGCTTGGAAACCGTCGATGGCGCCAGCTGCAGCAGCTCGATCAACTGGCAGACGCAAAGCTCGCCTTGATTCAACACCGCCAATGCCCGCACGCGGTTTTCGTCGGATAAGGCAGCGGCTACGTTCACGAGGTCTCGCATGTCATCTCCGTTATTTCGTCATATAACGAAATATAGGGTGAACCGACGAACAGGTCAAATACTGCGACGGAAACGCCACCCGTACCACGGGCCTCCGGCCCGTGCTGGATGCTTTTGGACTGAAGTAACTGCGGTTCACCGATTCCATACGCCGCTCGCACGGGCCGGAGGCCCGTGGTACAGGTGGCATTACTTCCGCGTTTTGCTACGGAGGAATTTCAGCGTTGCGAAGGAATACAACAGCCGGCGGATGGCGGCGATCGTCGGCAGGCCGGACAGCATGCCGTTGCCCGTGCCGCCGCGGTAGTAGGCTTTGGCGGCTTTGGCGACCTGCTCGCGCGTCACCACCCCGCGCTCGGCGCGGGTGAACTTTCGAGCCTTCTCCAGGATCTGCTCGGCGGATTCTGCGTCCCAGCCGCTCTCAGTCAGATCGGTCAGCACGTCGTCGAACGACCGCCCGTCGCGAAGCTGATCGATCGCCCACATGCGCGATTCCTCTCGCGGCGTGTCGTCATCCACCACCTGGTCGAACGGCGTTGGGTTGGGGGTTGGGTCGTTCATCGTAATAACTGCCGGGGGTTGGGGAGGAATTGAATCATTGACGATCGGGCCATTGACGATTGAATGCAACGCCTTTCAATCGTCAATGGCCCAATCGTCAATGATACAATCCCACGCCATTCTCCTTAAAGATTCAACTCAACCGCCCTATGATCGCGTAAATCCTGCACGCGCCAACAGGAAGTAGGTAAAACCTTGCGGATTCGCGTGCCTGACAGGTTCGCGTCCGTCCTTTACACTAGGGCGCAATGGACCCGTCCGTCGCCCCACCGTCGCCCGACCCCACGCCGCCCCCGCGGGCGTTTACCCAGGGCGTGGGCACGGTGTATCAGTTCACCGGCGTGACGCTGTTTCTGGCGACGATGGCGATCTGCTGCGGCAGTGGGTTGATGTCGATGGACACCGCCAAGCGCGAAGACCTGGCCCGGATCGGCTGGCATGTGTTCGGGCAAAACCGACCGCTGTATTCGGCCCAGAAAGGGATCAGCGTCGCGGCGACCGTGGCGGTGGGCTTGGGCGTATCGCTGGCGGCGGTCGGTTTGGGATTGCAAGGCACTCGGCCGCACTCGGCGCAGGGCGCGACGTTGGTTAGCGGCATTGGAACGCTATTTTACCTGTTCCACGCCATTTTTTTCGCCGTCGTGCTCCGGTCGATCGGGCTAACATTGGTGTGCGCCGTGCTCTCATTGGCGTTCGGCGGGCTACTGGCACTGGCGATCGGTGCTTGGCGAGAGATGCGACTGAATCCCCCGCCGGCGGATCTGACGATCCTCCCGCCGGACTATAAAGTGCCCTACTCGCATATGCACGACGAGGCACCCGAAGTCCGCTATGCTGCCGAACTCGAGCAACGTCGGCGGCGTCTTGAGGTACAACAAAAAGAGATCGAGGCGATGGAAGCTCGAATCCGTAACAATAGGTACAAACGAGGAGAATCCGAATGAGCAAGCGATGGACAACTACCGTGTTGGCAATGGCTGTGGCCGCTGCGCCGTTGATGGTGCTGAACGCGGCCCGGGCGGACGAGAATCTCACTGCCGGCGTAAAGGCCATCAACGCCGCTGAAAAGCCCTCCGACGCTGCGGCCAAGGCGCAGGCATTGCTCGACAAGGCTTTGGCATATCTGGCGGCGCAGCAAAACCCCGACGGCAGCTTCGGCAACGAGAAAATGCCGCCGGCCGTCACCGCACTGATCCTCCGCGGAATGGTGCAGGACAAAAACCACCCCTACAGCAAAGAGTCGGTGAAGAAAGGGTACGCCTGGTTGATCGCCCAGCAGAAGCCCGAAGGCGGCATCTACAAGGACATGCTGGAGAACTACAACACCGCCATCGCCATGAGCGCGCTGGGCGCGGTGAAGGATCAGCCGGAAATCAAACCCGCGCTCGACAAGGCCGTTGCTTACATGAAGGGCACGCAGTGGACGCCCGACAAGCCCGGCCCCAAGGGCGAGAAAGACGGCGACCCCAAATACACCGCCTTCGAGGGCGGCTTCAGCTACAACCCCAAGCACGGCCGACCGGACCTGAGCAACGTACACTTCTCGATCCAGGCACTGCACGACGCGGGCTTGTCTCCGGATGATCCGGCGTTTAAGGCCGCCCAAAAATTCCTCAACCGCACGCAAAACCGCAGCGAAAGCAACGATCTGCCTTTCAGCGGTAACGACGGCGGGTTCATCTACTCCCCGTCCAACGGCGGCGACTCCGAAGCCGAAAGCTACGTCTCACCCGACGGCAAAAAAATGTGGCGGAGCTACGGAACGATGACCTACGCGGGCATCAAATCGATGATCTACGCCGGCGTCAGCAAGGACGACCCGCGCGTCAAAGCCGCCTTCGACTGGTGCCGCGCCAACTGGACCCTCGACGAAAACCCAGGCCTGCGTCTAAACGACCCCAAGCAGGCTCAGGACGGCATGTACTACTACTACCACATGATGGCCAAAGCCCTACACGCCTACGGCGAGCCGGTCCTCACCGACACCGCCGGAAAAGCCCACGACTGGCGGCTGGAACTGCTGGACAAACTCGCCACCCTGCAAAAATCCGACGGCAGTTGGATCGGCGGGGCGCGGTGGATGGAAAACGTCCCGCTCATCACCACCAGCTACACCGTGCTGGCGCTGCAGGAAATCCAGAAAGATTTGGCCGTGCGTCCGGCGAAGTAGCAGAAAACATGCAACACAGAGGCACAACGCCACAGAGTAAAGCACCGAGGAATTGAATTTCTCTGTGTGGGCTCTGTAACTCTGTGGCTCTGTGTCGCATGAATGGCTATCTTCTCCGCCATGAACATCCCACTCCTCAAGCAACTGTCCGAAGCCCCCGGCGTCCCGGGTCGTGAAGAGCGCGTGCGCGAGATCCTCAAGGTCCACGCCAAAAAACTGTTCGACACCGTCACCGTTGACCCGATGGGCAGCCTGATCGCCACCAAGAAGGCGGCGAGCAAAAACGCCAAGCGTGTGTTGCTCGCGTGCCACATGGACGAGATCGGGTTCTACGTGAGGCATGTCGATAGCAACGGATTCGTCCGCCTCAACCCCGCCGGCGGGTTTGATCCGCGGAACCTCTTCGCCCGCCGAGTGATGATCCAAGCCACCAGCGGCGACGATCTGATCGGCCTGATGAACCCGGCAGGTCGGCCGATCCACATGGCCAAGGATGAGGAAAAGAAAAAAATCCCCGAACCGAGCGATTTCCTCGTCGATTTAGGCCTGCCGGCCGACGTGGTGAAGAAGAAAGTCCGCATCGGCGACCCGTGCACGCTGGTGCAAAGCTTTGACCAGATCGGCGAAGTCGTCAGCGGCAAATGTCTGGATAACCGCGTAGCTGGGTTCGTCGCGATCGAAGCGATGAAGAAGGTGAAGAAGCTTCGTTACGAACTGGTCTTCGCCGCCACGGTGCAGGAAGAAGTAGGCCTGCGCGGCGCCGGCCCCGCCGCCTACACCGCCGAGCCGGATATCGGCATCGCGATCGACACCACCCTCTGTGTCGACACCCCCGGCGTGCCCGAGGAAGACCGCGTCACCAAGCAAGGCGACGGCGTAGCGCTGACGATCATGGACGGCGCGAGCATCGCCCACCGCCCGCTGATCGACGAGTTTGAAGCCATCGCCAAGAAAAAGAAAATCCCCCACCAGCTCAGCATCCTGCCCCGAGGCGGCACCGACGCCGCCGCCATCCAACGCACCCGCGGCGGCTACCCGTGCATGACGCTGTCGATCCCGACGCGGTATATCCATACGGTGACGGAATCGGTACACAAGCGAGATCTGCAGAGCGCGATCGACCTGCTAGCGGCGTGGCTGGAAGCGTGAGAGGAGGGGCAAGTATTTAGGGGCAAGGGGCAAGACAGGAAAATGCCTTGCACTTGCCCCTTGCCCCTTAATACTTGCCCCTCTTGAATTTATGCCCGAACTTCCCGACATCGCCCTCTACCTTCACGCGCTCAAGCCGCGCGTGCTCGGGCAGACGCTGGAACGAGCGATCATCGCCAGCCCGTTTGTGCTGCGCACGTTTGATCCGCCGATCGAGGCGATCGAGGGGAAGACCGTCATCCACCTGGAGCGGCTGGGCAAGCGCATCGTCTTTGGGCTGGAGGACGATCTGTTTCTCGTCGTGCACCTGATGATCGCAGGGCGGTTTAAGTGGAGCGACAAGCCGCGCGTGAAACCCACGGGCAAGGCCGGGCTGGCCAGCTTCTTCTTCCCTACCGGCACGCTGGGGCTGGTGGAATCGTCCCCCAAGAAGCGGGCCGGGCTGTGGCTCATCCGCGGGCGCGAGGAACTTGCCAAGCACAACCCCGGCGGGATCGACCTGCTCACCTGCACCGATTCAGACTTCGCCGAGCGCCTGCGGAGCGGAAACCACACGCTCAAGCGATCCCTGACCGACCCGCGGCTGTTCGACGGCATCGGCAACGCCTACAGCGACGAAATCCTCCACGCGGCGGGCTTATCGCCCGTAAAACTGTCGCGATCATTGACCGACGAAGAGGTTGATCGGCTGCTCAGCGCCAGCCGACTCACGTTAGGCCGCTGGACCGGCCACCTGATGAACGCCTTCGGCGCAAAGTTCCCCGCCCCGTCAGATGTCACCGCCTTCCGCCCCGACTTCGCCGTCCACGGCAAGTTCGGCCAGCCCTGCCCGGTGTGCGAAACCAAAGTCCAACGCATCCGCTACGCAGAGACCGAAACCAACTACTGCCCGAGATGCCAGACGGGCGGCAAGCTGTTGGCGGATCGGTCGCTGTCGCGGTTGCTGAAGAAGGATTGGCCGCGGTCGATTGAGGAGTTGGAGGGGAAATGATGGCAAACTCAGATACCATCAGTCCGAATTTTTGACTTTGATTGCAAGAGCGCCACATTCGGGAAAGCGGTCGGACGTGGCGCGAAGGTCATAGCCGCACTCGGGACAGAGATTTGACCGGAGCCGCACAGCACGCCGCCGTTTGCGATACAACCAGCAGATAATCCACCCCGCTGGACCAACACTTGTGAGTGTCGTAAGCATCCAGAATGGAATCCACAGTGTGAACTGCTCAGAGCTGCGATTCTTCTTGATGTAACCCAGCCCCGCCACGACCCACCCATCGCGACCCCGCAAGAAGTCACGTGCAGTTCCAGGTTGAGCCACATCTGTGACCCAACGCGTGTGCCACTTGGTACCGGGATCGTTCCGCAACTTTGAGTCCGGCCAGTTGATGATCAGGTTGCCCGGATAGGTCCACGCAACGCCCATTCCAGATTCGCCCCAGGTCGGCTCTTGGTACACCCATCCATGGAGGCCGTCGAAGGCCCAGTAACTGCGAACCCACACGGCCACTATTACTACGCATAACAACAGCGATAAAGCAGCAACGATGTTGAAGAGATAACGCCTCACACTGAATAAGATAACCGATTCGCCCAGTCGTAACTGTTTACCGTCCCGTCATGGATTTTAGATCGTGTCTGTGAGCAAGGCGATGTCTTTCCCCGCCCACTCGGCTTGCAGGAGGGTCTTGATCGTTTCCAGCACATCTCGGCCCTGTTGTTCGGCGGTGCGCATGAC
>JANMES010000110.1:0-23559 GCA_031377185.1 Phycisphaerae bacterium | reverse complement strand
TAATAATTTAAATATATATTGGTTGTTCCTGCTTACTTGCTTAATTTTATCGACTTGCGTGACGTGCCTCATTCTTCTGTTCGAATTATTTCTGGTTTCTCTTCGCGCATTCTTCGCGCATCTTCGCGCCTTGGCGGTCTCCGGAAAATGGAGCAGAACCCTTGCCCTTTCCTCTCCGGCTCGATTGAGCTGGCCGAAGTCCGGCATACCGGGCGAGGGCACGAACACCGGCGGGCGTGCTTAGGAAGTTCATCGCCGCCTCCACCAGTCGAACGCGCCGTTAAGCAGGATGCTTCCGCCCAGGCAAAGGCCGATCAAGGAAAACGCGACGATGCATTTGCTGATCACGCCCGGGCCGAGCAGGAGTGGGGAAAATACCAGCAACGTGCAGACGGCGATCAGGATCGCGCCGGTCAGCATCGTGCGGCGAAGCGTGTTGGGCGTGGAAGGCACGCGTCGATTCTAACCCTTGACCGCGCCCGCGGCGATGCCTTTGACGAACAGGCGCATCGTGAACAGGAACAGCACGATCAGCGGGATCGACCCGATGGTGTAGCCGGCCATCAGCTCGCCCCATTGCTTCACATACTCGCCCTCCAGTCGCATCAGGCCGACCGGGATGGTCAGCAACTGGTCGTCGCGCATGAGTATGAGGGGCATCATGAGGTTGTTCCAGTTGTGGATAAACTGCATGATCGCCAACGTCCCCAGCACGCTGCCGCTGAGCGGGAGAACGATCGTCCATATCTGCTGCAGATGCCCGGCCCCGTCGATCTGGGCGCTTTCGAACAGTTCCTTGGGGATTTCTTCGATAAACTGCCGCAGGATAAAGACGCAAACCACCTGCCCGCCGACCGCGCCGATCAGGGACAGCGCGTACAGCTTGTTGATCATCCCCATGTCTTTGCAGAGCGTAAACAACGTCACCAAAGTCGCCGGCGTGCCGGGGAGGAACATCGTGCCGATCATGACGTAGTACACAATCGATCGGCCGGGGAAGCGATAGCGCGCCAATACATAGCTGGTCAATATCGCCGCGATCAGGCAAAGCACCACCGCGCCGAACGACGTGACGATCGAGTTGGCGATGTAATTCTGAATCGTCCCCCAGCCCTTGACCCAGTTCGACCAATTCCAAACCGTCGGCGAATCCGGAAAGAACGGATTTTTCTGGAACTGCTGGTTGTCTTTGAAGCTGATGGTGAACATCAAATACAAGGGAAAGAACGAGAACGCGAGAATGCTACAAATGATCGCATGTTTGATCAGTTCGCGAGATTTGGATGTTTTCTGAGCCATTTTCTATCCGCTGAGAGTCATTAGTCATTGGTCACTGGTCAATGGTCACTGGTCATTGGTCCCTAAGTCTTTACCAATGACCAATGACTCACTCCACTCACTTATCCACCTTCACATACTTCTGATAAATCACCGTAATAAACAGGATGATGACAAACATCACCATGCCCAGTGCGCAGGCGTAGCCGTAGTTTTGGTCGACGAAAGCGGCTCGGTAGGCGTACAAGCCTGGGACCATGCCCTTGTTGCCCGGGCCGCCGTTGGGGCCTAGCAGCAGGAGGATCAGGCCGTAATCGCCGAGCGTGCCGATGGTCATGAAGATCAGGTTGATGCGAACCTGCGTCATGATCAGCGGAAGTTCGATTTTGAACAGCTTGCCGAGGGACGAAACGCCATCAAGCTCAGCGGCCTCATACACATCGGTGGAGATGCTCTGCAGGCCGGCCAGGTAGATCAGAACGCCCACCGTGCCGATCCACGGGAAGCCCCAGAAGATGATCGACGGAATGATGAGATTGCTGTTGCCCAGCCAACTCGGTGCCGCACCCACACCGGGCGCCGGCGGAGCGAAGCCGCGGATCGGCGTGGTCCACACCATCGTGCCCAGGATGAAGACGACCGCGACGAACAGCAGCGCCGCCCCCACCCAGCGGGCGATGAGCAGCCCGTATTCGCGTTCGGAAGACGCGGCAAGGATTGAAATCGTAAAGGCGACAGCAACCGCCACAGCCAGTCGCAACGCCCCTTGCCAAAGCGCGGCCGGATCGATCACGATCGATTGAGAGATTCGTACCCAGTAACCCGGATCAGCATGCGTGGCGCTGGCGTACCAGTACACCATGCCGATCACGATCATCATCACCCACCAAAACGTGCTGCGGCGCAGCCCGTTCCACCCCTGGCGTACGCTTAACAGGTAGACGGCGAACAACGCCATGCCCCACACGCCGCCGAACACGTTGGCGATCACGCCATCGCGCCAGAACACCACGCCTTGCGATTTTGACAGGGGCGGCATGATCTGGTCGAGATTGTTCAGCAGATGCATTGCACCGGTCTTGTTCAGCAGGATGTTGAGAATGCCGATCGTCGGATCGTAAAAGCTCTTCCACATCAGCAGCATCACCAGGCCCGGGATGATCATCGGAATGACGAACAACACGCGGTAGATGTACTGGGCTTTCTCAGACTTGATTCGGTGCAGCACCACCGCCGCCAGGATCGACGGCCACATCTTCACCAGGTTCGCCACCAGCAGCACGCCCACCAGTTGGAAACATTGCCAGAACAGGCGGTCTTCCGTGAACGCCTCGATGAAATTCTTGAGCCCGATGAACTCCTGGATTTCCTGTCCATCCCATTTGAACAGTGAAAACTTGATGGCCGAGAACTGTGGGTAAAAGATGAACAACACCATTCCCGCGATGGTGGGCAGCATCAGCGCGTACAGCGCCAACATCAACTTCGACTGATGCAACCACTTACGCCTTCCCTGCGGAGATTGTTGGCTTGCTGAAACACTCATGTACTTGCGGTCCTAAGAGCCTATCCGAATAGGCTCTAAAACATCGGCATGGGCTTGCCGCGGAACAACTCAAATTGGTACTGAAAATCAGCTCCGTTGTTACGTCGAAGCTGCTGTAACACGGTTCGACGGTATCGTTCGGAGGAAAACGCGCCCGGCTGCATCAGTTCGATCGCTTCGTCGCGGGCGAGCAATCGTTCTTGATTGCGGCAGTCGCGCCACCGCTGGTCGAAATCCTTCCAGCACGCCCAGTCACCTCCGCTGCGCGGATCGTTGAGTGCCTGGTTGTAGGTGCTAAGAAACTCATCGAGCGTCTTCTCGCCCTGCAAGTAGGAGATCGACTCCGCATCCAGTACGGATCCCACGCGCGAGCCGATTCCGAATTTCAGCGAACTGGTGTATCCCACCGGATCGGGCATGAACGACTTCATGATGTCCGACGGCTCAGACCCAATGACGATCGGCGGCCAATCCGAAATGCGGTTGAGCATTTCGTTGCCTTTGACGCTGGTGAGGTATCGCAGGAAATCCAAGGCTTCAGCCCGGCGCGGCGTGGATTTGTATACGCCATACGCGCCCGACCCCTTCGAAGCCGCTTCGTTGGCCCGGCCGGCGATGTATTGGTGATACGGCTCGCCCGGTCCCGGCAGCGGCCAGTCGGCCAGTTGGATTTCAAATCCCTGGATCTTTGCGCCCAAATAGGTACCGGCCGCGTCCCATGATCCGGTTGCCAGGAATGCCGCGTTGCCGTTGGAGAACTGGAACTGCGCCTGCTGGCGATCCATCGACGAAAAGCCCTGCTGCATCTGATCGCAGAGCTGTTTCATCGCCGTCCAATACGCCCGAATAACCGGCGCGTCAGCCGAGGCCACCCCTTTGATCATGCCTCGATACGATTCGATCGTTGAGTTCTGCCCATCCAAGTCCAAATCCAGATCGGATTCGAGCTTGGCCGTAAACGGAACCAGGTAAGGGCTGATGACCGGCGAAGCCCCATAGCAACTGACGATCGGGATGATCCGCCCGCCAATGCCGGGCGTTTCCAGACTGTACTTGCGAACCTGCTCGCAGACCTTGATCAGTTCCCCCATCGTCTGGGGGATTTTCGCCAGGCCGGTGGCTTTTTTGATCAGGTCCATGTTGCAGAACATCCGCATGCTCACGGATGTCGTGGGGACCGAGTAGTAATCCTGCAACGTGTCGCGGAAACCCCCGCGCATGCCGTCGCGGAAGGTTTCTTTCCACATCACGCCTTCCAACGGAGTGCCCGCGTTGTAAGGATTGGGTTTAACGACCTCCTCGCCAAGAGAGATGAAAAAACGGACGGTGTACTCATCTTTTTCGATCAAATTGGACTTGCCCATCTCGCAAATGTCCGGCGCGGTTCCGCTGATCAGTTGGGTGTTGATCCATTGCGTGTAGACCTTTTCGGTCACAGGCATTTGAACGATCTGGATATCGGGGTGCAGCTTCTCGTATTCGGCAATGACCGCGCTCATCGCATCGCGGTAGCCGGCCTCCAACTGCCAGTGGCAGAGGCGGATGGTGGTTTTCGTCGGGCGCTCGATCGCACGAACATTCTTGATCACCAACGCCAGGCTTGCCAGCACCGTTCCGATCAGCAGCACGACGCCGATCACCGATCGATTGACTTCCCCCCGATATCGCAAGCGGCTGATGGCATTCATCGTAAGCCCTCCTGAGTCGCCGGTTGCGTAGCGGGTCGGGCGGACTTTTTGTGGGCCAAATCGATCTCGGGCACCGGCGCACCCAGCCGCTTGAGCGCCAGTTGCGACTCGAACGCTTTGCCGCTGGTCGGGGTTTGGTCGATGATCTGCGTGTAGTACTTGATGGCCGACGGGGTGTTCCCGATCGCCTCGCTCATCACGGCGCATCGCCAGAGGATCGGGCCTTGATTGCCCGCGTCGGTCCAGCCGAGGGTGTTGACCTTGTCGTAGCACGCCAGCGATTTGGCGTAAAATTGCTTCATTTTCTCGCTGTCACCCGCGTTTAACGCGCTGGTGGACAGCGGGAGGAAGTAAGTATCGCCCAAATACTGATACATAATGCTCAGATAGGGATCCTTGGGATGGTCGGCGATCCATTGCTCCAGCAGCGAAATCCCGCTGAGCACTTTGGTAAAACCGGGTGCATCATACGCCTGCACCCTGCCCGCTGCGGCTCGGAGGGTTGCTTCGCTGGCGATCGGTTCGTTCGGCCAGGTCTTGGCGACTTTCAGATACAGTTCGACCGCCCCGTCGAGATCGGGCGTATCGCCGGGGTAATCGCGGAGTTCTTTCAGTCTCGCCAGTTTCATGATCGAGCGCGGGGCGTATTTGGATTGCGGGGTGGAATCGACAATCGACTGATACAGCTTGGCAGCCTCATCGGCAAAATCTTTTGAAGCCGGCTGACGGTTGCTGACCGCAGCGGCGGCGCCGAACGTCGCCTGGGCCCAGGTTTCCGATGGGGGTTTGGCATTAGCCGCCAAGATCGTGAAATGCTTGTACGCCGCGTCCCAATTGAATGCCGCCAGTTCGTCACGAGCTTCTTCCATCGTCTGCGCCTGCCCGGACAGCGGCAGCAGCGCCCCAGCCGACAATGCCAGCAAAAGAAGGGATTTCAAAGTCATCCGCGGGATCAAAATGTTCTCACTCCGGCCAAAGATTTGTGATGCGTAAGTTATCCCAACCCCTTGATGCTGGCAAACTTCCGTTGGCAAGTTGCGCGGATTGATTTTGGAATGAGGAAAATCGGGCAGGTCTTTCAGGGATTTACGAACCGGCGGGCGTTTTGGCCTTCATCGACTCGATCAGCCCGATCGCTCGGGCGATGGCAAATTCCATATCCGGGCAAATGTTGTCAGAATCGAGCACCGATAGCAGATCACTTTGACTCATCGCCCGGTATTGGCTGGGAGTCAGGCTGCTGAGGATCAACTCGCGATGTTGCTGATGCAGCTTTTCCACCACCGAGGCCAGATCGATAAACGAGTTGGCCGTCAGACGGGTGAGCGGGCTTAGTGCCAGCACGATCACCCGCCAGTGGCGCGGCACGCGCTCGGCCCAGTGCGTGAAATCCGGGGCTTCGTGGGCTTTGTCGCGGCGATGGTGCGAAAGTCGGTAAATCCCAAGCTCGGGCGGAAGCAGCGATTTGACCAGCCCAAACGCCGCCAGTTCCGGGTCGGCCAGCAGGTCCAGCTCTTTGACGTCGGCGATAGGAGTTCGCCAATCCTTGTAGATCATGAACAGCAGGAACGCGATCGGCAAAAGCAGCGCCGCCGTCGGTTTCCAGTGGTACATGCCCGTACCCAGAACCGCACCGAACAGGAATGATCCAATAACGCTCGCCAACAGCGCCAGCCGCTCGGTACCTGCGTGCCTGCGCGCCAGCGCCAGCGTTCGCCAAAGTCGGTTTGCACCGCGGTTGGATAACTTGTCGTACCACCAGTAGCCGAGCTGGACGAGTTCAATGCCCAGATCGGTCGTCACGCCCGTCAGATGCGTGGTGCGGATGACCGCCCCGCTGACACGGGTGATCGTGGCGTTCTGCAGTCCCATCGCCATGGAGGCCACGCCCGTCATCCAGTAGAGCGTGAGCAATCCCTGGCCGGTGTTCAACACATGCGACCAGTGGAGATCGTCGGACAAATGCGTATTCAGCCCGATCGCGACCATCCCCAGCAACAACACCTCAACTGCAATCGGCAGGATGTACTTGGACCGTGCCGACCGGCGGCGAGCCAGTTCGGTCATCCACGCGCTGGCGACAGCACCGAGGAAGAAAGCGAAGAACAGGAACGCGAAATACGCTGTCGCCGCCCACTCGCGGTGTCCAACGCCCTCGCCGAGGTGCGTGATGTTGCCCGTCGTGTGCGAAACGACGATCCCGCCGCAAAACAGGAACGTAATGACGTTGGTGTACCCGGCCACCCAGGAAAGCGAGATCGCCAGACGGGACTTCTGCCGGAATGAATAAGCACGGGCAGACAGCATAGAGGTCAGACCAACTACACCATCTTATCGGAAACACAAAGCCCTACATTCGATAAAAAGCCTTATGATAACGCTCGGCCGTCGCCCGAATCGTTCCCGAACACTAGAATCGGCGAGGTTGTAACGAGCAAGAGGATTGAGATGGCGCGAGATTCCGACCTGTTTGGCGCGACGAAGCAAAAGAATCTGGACCGCGTTGCGCCCCTCGCCGCCCGGATGCGGCCGCGGACGCTCGACGAGTTCGCCGGGCAGCAGCATTTTCTCGGGCCGGGCAAACTGCTCCGCCGGATGCTTGAAGCCGATCGGCTGACCAGCGTTATCTTTTATGGCCCGCCCGGAACCGGCAAGACCACGCTCGCAAGCCTGATTTCCCAGTACACCGACAGCCATTTCGAGCAACTCAACGCCGCCAGCGTGGGCGTGAAAGAAGTGCGGGCCGTCATCGACGCCGCCAGGGAAGGCCTTGAAGCCGGCGGGAAACGCACGGTGCTGTTTCTCGACGAAATCCATCGATTCAATCGGGCCCAGCAGGATATATTGCTCCCGGATGTCGAAGCCGGGCGGATTCTGCTCGTCGGTGCGACGACGGAGAATCCGTTTTTCGCGGTAAACTCACCGCTGGTCAGCCGAAGCCAGATTTTCCAGTTCGCTCCGCTCAGCGAGGAAGACATCGAAACGCTCATCCGCCGGGCGGCGGCGGATAATGAGCGAGGTTTTGGCAGCTACAACATTCAGATCGATGACGAAGCCGTCAAGCATTGGGCGACGATCAGCGACGGCGACGCCCGCCGGGCGCTGATGGCGCTGGAAATCGCGGTGCTGTCAATGAGCAAAGGGGTTCCGGGTTCCGGGTCCCGGGTTCCGGGCGCAGAGCAGAATGAATCCTCCCGGAACCCGGACCCCGGAACCCGGAACCCGAGCATCCACATCACCCTCGACATCGCCGAGCAGTCGATCCAGCAGAAAGCGATCGTCTACGACCCCACCGGCGACGAGCATTACGACGCCGCCAGCGCGTTTATTAAATCCATGCGCGGGAGCGACCCCGATGCCAGCATCTACTGGCTGGCGCGGATGCTCGAGGCGGGGGAAGATCCGCGGTTCATCGCCCGGCGGATTGCGATCCTCGCCAGCGAGGACATCGGCAACGCCGACCCCCGCGCGATCACCGTCGCCGCCAGCGCGTTCGACATCGTGGAGAAGATCGGCCTGCCCGAAGCCAAGCTCACCCTCGCGCAAGCCGTGATCTACATGGCAACTGCCCCCAAGAGCAACGCCTGCACCACCGCGATCGGGGCGGCCATCACCGATGTCCGCGAGGGACGCACCCTTCCGGTTCCCAAACACCTTAAGGACGGCCATTACAAAGGCTCCCAGCGGCTTGGAAATGGAAAGGGCTACATATATGCCCACGATTCCAAGAAGGGGTACGTGGAACAGGATTACCTTGGAGTCGATAAGACCTATTACATTCCAAGCGAACGCGGCTATGAGATCCATATCACCAAGTATCTGGCGTGGCTGAAACAAAGCGATGATGAATCCCCCAAGCCCCCGGCGGATCCGGCCGATACCAAGAAGGGGTGACCGCAAATCAGGTGCTATATTGTCGCAAATACGTAACCTGGGAAAGCGTATACTTGCTCAGGTTGCTTCGCCTAGAATGAGATAGAGAAATATTGTCAGTCGGACCGAAAAAGACTGATGGCCGGAGTGTGAGGGGGCAAACTTTTCATCGCCGGGCAGCGTATGAAGCATATGCCGAGCAAAGCTGAGATTCGCAAGCTGTTGCACACCAAGCTGTCCGCGATGAGCGAGGCGGATCGGCATAGCAAGTCTGTCGCCATCTGCACCACCGTTGCCGCCACCGTTGAATTTCAATCCGCCAAAGTAGTGATGCTCTTTTTGAGCACGCCGGAAGAAGTCGATACCGCCCCTCTGGCGCTCCGCGCCTGGCAGGCCGGCAAGACGGTCGTCGTCCCCAAAGTCTCCTGGGACCAGCGGCGGATGCTGCCGGTGGAAATCTCCTCCCTCAACAGCGCATCGATGACCGTGACCGGCCCGGGCGTGCGCGAGCCGATCGCGGGCAAGCCGATCCCTGTCGATTTCATCGACCTGGTGATCGTGCCCGGCCTGGGCTTCACCCGCACCGGCCACCGCATCGGGCGAGGCATGGGCTTCTACGACCGCTTCCTGGCTATGCCCGAATTCATTGGCATCAGTTGCGGCATGGCGTTTGAAGATCAGATCGTTGAGCAGCTCCCCATCCTTGACCACGACATTCCATTGAATATGCTGGCATGCGAGGGAGGCGTTTTACGCTTCACCTCAAGCTGCATCGAACATAAATAAGTTGCCAGTGATGAGTTGCCAGTTGCCAGAAAAGCCATCTTTTCTGCCTTACTGACAACTGGCAACTAACAACTGGCAACTTATTCATTCAAGAGAACATGGAGGTTCTCATGGCTCGTTCGAGTCTTCGTACCAGCAGGATGCTGATCGGCGTTCTCGCAGTCACCGTCACCGGGACCGGCGTGGCGTACTACAAGAATTCCCAAAAGAACAAACCGATTGCCACCGACCCGGCTAACGCCCCGGTAACACTCGTCAAATCGCCCGGAACGGCCAAGCCGGATGACACATTGCCGTTAATGGCAGCGGTCTCACCCAGGCCGGCAGCGACGCCTACCACCGCGCCGACGACAAAGCCTGCGCCCTCCGGTGCGTTGCCCCTGCTGTCAGCGCAGAGTACCGTCTCGACTCCGGCGGCAGAGCGGCGGGACGGCGAAGCCTCCCGCAGCGTTGCCCCGGTTCCGCCAGCCGACGTCCTCTCCGCTGCCAAGTCGCGCCTCGACGCCGAAGACCTTCTCGCCGCCCGCAAAATCCTGAATGACGCTCTGCTCTCGGGCACGCTATCGCCCGATCAAATGCAGCAGGCTAAACAGCAGCTCGGTGCGATCAACGATATTGTCATCTTTTCACCACGAAAGTTCGTGAACGACAAGTTCGCCGAGTCGTACGTCGTCAAGCGCGGCGACCTCCTGTCGAAAATCGCCGCCAAGCACGACATCACGTCCGACCTGCTGCTTCGCATGAACGGCATGACCGACGCCCGAAAACTGCGGGCCGAGCAGGCGCTCAAGATCGTCAACGGCCCGTTCAATGCGGTCGTGACCAAGAGCGCGTTCACGCTCGATCTGTACCTGGGCAACCCCGGTGAGTCCGGCTCGATGTTCGTGAAGCAGTACAAGGTCGCCCTCGGCCGCGACGACAGCACGCCGATGGGCACGTGGATGGTCGAAGCCGGCAAAAAACAGACGAACCCGAAGTTCTGGGGCAGCGGCCCGGACCATCCGCCGATGGAGGCCGATGATCCGAAAAACCCGCTCGGCGAATTCTGGATCGGCCTGGTAGGCACCGACGGTCACGCACTCGACAAGCACGGGTATGGCATTCACGGCACGATCGAACCAGACAGCATCGGCAAGCAGGCGAGCCTGGGCTGCATCCGCCTGAAAAACGAAGACGCCGCGATCGTGTTTGAAATGCTCGCTGAGGGAAAGAGTTTCGTACTCGTCAAACCGTAAACTCCAAAGAGTTAACGTAGGACATACATTGCTGTCTGTCACGCATCGATGTCCTCATCGACACGTACTCATTCGCAATCCGGTACGAGCCGCGGAGTACCACGTCTCGTGACAGACAGGAATGTCTGTCCTACCGATCTGCGATTTCATCTGACCACGTTTATTGTGATACAAAAAGTGGGTCACCGCCCTCCGGCGGCGACCCACTGGTTACAGCATCACCTATTGCAGCCGGCCTAATCCGCGGGCACGGTGGAAACGTTCAGCGTATTGGAAGTCGAAGTCATCGCCGACCGGTCCACGATCAGCGCCGCCCGGCGGGTGGCGACGAGTTCGGGGCTGGCTGTTCCGGTGTTCTTCCATCCTTGCACAAGAACATAAACGGTAAACGAGTCGGATCGGACCGTCACCAGGTTGCTCACGCGGTTAAACATGAGGAAACGCTGCTCAAAATCATTGAGAATGGTGTCCGGTGTTCCGCTGGTTGGATAGATGTCACCCATGGCTAAGCCGGAGTCGGTCGTATCCGTCGGGAAAGCCCCGAAGCAGTTGGCAAAATTCAATGGCGTCGCCAACGTACTGTTGACGGCGACAATCTTGTTCAAATCAACGATCGAGGTAAACGGACCGTTCGGGGTCGCAAACCCGTAGCCTGTCCCGTCACGCCACGCGGCGATGATGGCAGCGATTTTCTCGTTGTCATCCTTGAGGGTTGGATCAGGCACAACTGTCACTACTCCTGTTGCCGAATTCACCGTAAAAGTATTCCCTCTCGGCACCCATGGGATCGCTTCCAACACCCGGGCGGACGCGGTGTTGATGTTGATGCGACCTTCCGACGCGATCGTCTGCTCAAGCCCGGCCGTCGCGGTGATTCGGGAATCTTGCGCAGAAGCCGCACCGTTTTTCACCTGGCCGGGGATCATCGGGTTTCCAGCGCCGCTAAACGCGCCCAGCGGGTAATTGAAACTAGTAGTCGCCAGGGAGAGAGCGCCGGAATAGGTGAAACCATAAGTCGTTGCGTCGCTCTGACCCGGATCGACGTTGGGGAAATAGTCGTCGCTGGGCGTTGATACCGTGAGATAATCAAACAGCGCTGAAGCCCAACTATAATAATCCACCGCAGCCGGCGAAGCCGAACCCTGCGCGGCGGTGTACTGGCCGGGGGAAGACATGTTCAGCGGGCAGAATCGCCCGAGCATCTCGTGGGCATCGTCGGCAGTCTCGCCGTCCTCGGCCAGGGCAGCGTCCATGGTGACGCCGTTCATTTCGATGAATACCGTGCCATCGGCCGTCGGATTGATGGGCACGCCGGTGGTCGGATCAACCTGCCGGATGCGATACGAACCGATGAACGGAATCTGCAGCATGTCCCCCTCGCGGGCAAGCCCGCCAAAGGGGAAACGGTTCGAAGACGCGGCCGTTCCGCTACGGTACTGGGCGAGAAGATCGGTATTCATCCACTGCACCGGCGGGATCAGGTTGAGATAGCTGGAAGCAAGGTCGGCTGACCCGAGCGTGGGCGGAGTCGCGGCGACAGCGAGGGAAGAATCATAGACTTCCGTCCCGCTTTGACGCCCGACCGTGCCGGCCGAGTTGTATTTGCCCGGATAGACCTGCTTGAACCGCGTTGTATCGTCGTTGGCGCGAACGTAATGAACGCCCTGAAACGGTGCTACGGTGGTCAGTGCGATTCCCGTGAAATCGAACTGATCGACCGGAACCAGATCCAACAGGTTGGCTTGTGTTGGCAACGTCGTCGTGGCGGTTTCGTCGAACGGATTGGCGTTGTCCAGACTCTTGGACAGCACGTCATTTTCCAGCAGCGTACCAGCAGCATTCATGATTTGGCGACGGGGACGCAGCAAGACCAGTTCGCCACCCGGTTTGGTCAGATCGCCCGGATCGGAAAATACTTCCGACAAATTGGGAACATAGATCGGCGTACCGAGCACGGTTGCTTCCGGCGGACGCAAGTTGCTATCCTTGGTGCTTGTTGCTCCAAAATTGTCGAGAACCACTCGCCCTTTGGCAGGAATCTGCGGTGCCGTGCCCGGTGCGCCAAAGCCCAGAAACGCAGTGATCGGATACATCTGCACATACGGATACGCCTGCGCAGGCGCGATCGGCGTGGTCGCGGTGGCCGGGCGGTAAATCACGCCCAGGTTGTAGTTGGCAAGCGAGATCGCAAAGTCGTACGGATTGTACAGTTCGATCGCAACGTATCCGTGCGTTCCGTACGCGGGGTTGGTGTTGGCGTACACTTCGCTGATGAATGGCTGAGGTGCCCCGCCGTAAACCATTGCTTCGTACTTGAACTTGGTGAGGTCAGTGCTATCCCGAATGAACACGCGCCGGCTGGGGATCGTGTAGTCGCGCGCCTGAGTTCCGCGGATCGCCATGGTGTTCACCGCGGCAATCGACGAACGGAGCATCATGACTTCCGCCGACGTCATTGGAACCGCCGTCGGCGACAGGGTCGATCGGGCCGGAGTTGTCGGGCGCGGATCGCGGAGAACCGAGCGGAACATCCGTCCATCCACCACCGGCGCGCCGTCGGCTGAATCGTTGTAAGCCGGCGCCGTACCCGCGGTGTTGGCCATCACGTTCCAGAACGCGCGCCACAGGTAGTTAAATGACGCGGTATTGACCGACGTTTTGTTCACCACCGTTGCGTTCACCGGGATCGGATTCACCTGTGCCGTGTAACCGCCCAGCACGGTTGTATCGTGCGGCACGACCGCTTCCGACACCGGATTCCGCGCCACCAAATGCGACCGCATCGGCCGAGGCGTTGCGAAATTGAAGTTATCGGCATACCAGATGGCTGAATTGTTGGCCCCGTAGGGCTTGCTCTTCACGCCCGCGTGCGTGTAGACCGATCCCGGAATACCGTACGCGGTGCTCTCCAGAATCGACGGGGAGGCGTACGGGTTTTTCAGGCAGAATCGGTACGCCATCGAGATCGAGTCGGTCACGGGCAGCGCGTTGCAACGAACGCCATCGGTCGTTGCATTACCTTGAGAGAAGTAACCGGGGTTGGCAATCCGCTTGGCGATCTGGTTGTTCATCAGATCGCCCAGGGATACGTAAACAAAGTCCGTGGTGTTGGTTCCGTGCGTACCGTTGGCACCGCTTTCAGTCACCGCGCCAGGGACAGCATTCACCGGCGAAACTTGTTTGCCAAGACGGTACTGGTTGTAGGCAGCCATCTCGCCCGGGGCGGTAAGAAATTCACCGAATCCAACGCTCGACGGAAAGAACCCGTAATTCTGCACCAACGCCGTAGACGTGGAATTGGTGTAATCCGATGTCGACGACCAGGCGGTGCTGGCGTTGATGGCCGAACCGTTGTCGGTGATGCGCACCGAGTAGAAGTAAGTCACACCGTTGATTTCACCGATGGGGAACTTGATCAACCCCGAATCCGCAATGCCATCGCCATCGGCATCGCCAGCGACGTAGTTCCCGAATGACGGATAGCTGATCCCGCCGATTGTTTGCGATCCGATCGGCATGTTCTGCCGGTAAGAATACAGCAGCGACCCGGGAGCCAGTCTGGCCGGCGATTCAAAGGTTGTGTTCGGCAGCAGCGAAATAAACGGCCAGATCGGTCCGGCGCTGGGCAAGCGTGATGCGAGGTAAGTGTCAGAGCTTCCCGTCACCGAATCATAATTCAGATAACCCGTTCCACCGCGAAACGTCTTGGTGCCCCCGTTGGACCCGTACATGTCGTCCTGAATGGCGGCTTTGGCGATGTTCTTGGCGCTTTCCAGCAGCAGATCGACCTGCGCGTTGATCGAGTTCTGGACCGTTGCCAGGCGGTCGATGCGTGCACCGGACATCATGGCCGTCCCGATCAGCGCCAGCAGGACCAAGATCACGATCACCATGATCAACAACGACCCGCGGCGGGTGCCCATCAGTGAGACAAAACGACGAAATGGTTGGGTTTTCTGCATTGGGGATCTCCCCGGTCTAAATCAAAAGTTAATTGCCGACAGCGAACACGTATTCGTAGGTCTGGCCGTCAACCAGCCGGTTATTGGGGTCTTCCAGCGTCATCGTGATACGGATGAGCTTGGGACGATTTGTATCACTGGGTGCCCAAGCGGTTTGGTAAAACGCACCTGCTACCATCGAAGCAGCGTAGTTGGCAGGCGCCGAACGCGGCGTGGAGGTCGGAATGATGTTCGTCGTCCCCGCCACCGAAATTCGCTCGAATGGTGCAAAGCCATTCGCTTGCGGTAATGTCGCCTCGCTGCTGGTTTGCCAGAGGTCGCGGAGTGGAACTACGTCACCGTTTGCCGCGGTGATATTGGCATTCCCCGACGTGCTTCGCGGCAATCCGTACCAGCGGATCTGCCGCTGTCCGGTATTCGCACCGGCAGTCGGAACAACGAAATCGATCAACCCATCCGTTGTGCCCTGCACATAAGTTGGCTTAACCGTATCACTCGAAAGCGATGCAATGTTGTTGCAACGCATATAAGTGTCAGTCACTTGACCGGCCGAATTCTGATTTAGGAAATCCCCGGCGTATTCCACGACAAACTGCGAAACACCTGTTGCCAGGATCGGCGAAGTCCAAGCAGCATTCTTACTCTGCAGTGGACGAGCGCCGAACGGCACGGCACTGAATCGATCGGGGGTGACAGGCGCAGCCATTTCCAGCGGGCCGCCCATCATGTTCAGCCACCACTTGGGCCACCAGTTGAGTGGTAACGGCGTAGGGTCAATGTAGTTACTGAGGGCACTACTAAACGAATCGATTGTCGTCCCGGCCAAGTCATAGCGCGATGAGCGCATCGCATAACTGCCTTCGCCATTGAGATTGGTGGAAGTCGCCGCAACATCTAACGCACCGACTGGGCCGTTTGACTGGATGTAGTTCTGAGAGACCGGCACGGTGCTTGAATCATTAATCACGCCAACGGTCGGCGAGACCAAGTTCACCGCTATACGTCCGAGTGTCCATTGGTTGGCATAATAGTTGTTTGGATTGGCAGCGAGGTTCGCGCCTGCTCCCGGTGCGAGGAAAATCGCGTCATTGCCGGACCCGAGGAGATTCGGCGCCACGCTGTTGTCAGGGATCCGCAGGTGGCCGAGCCAGATCCACTGCTCCATGCAAGCCTGATTGGCCGCGAACACACCCGCATTGCCGGTCTGCCGGCGTAGCAGTTGGCGGGTCATCATTGAAATCCGATCAAGTCGATGGCTACGCGAGCCATATTGGGCTGCCGGGATGGTAGTTTCAGTACCACTACTGGTCAGATCGACCGTCTGCACATTGCCACTGGTCGGATCAGTCGAAAAATCCCGCTGATTCGCGAAGGCGAACAATTGTTCGCCACGGATGATAAGCGTGCCATTGTCCTGCACGGCCGACCCGAAATCGCGATTCAGAACGGTCTGAACCGCCCGCGCGTCGCGGTTGGCGGCGGAGATGGCGGTGCTCGTGCCTACCGTCGCGCTGGTGGCCGAGAAAACGCTGTTTACGCCCACCATGATCAGCAGCATCAGGAAGATCGACACCATCAGCTCGATGAGCGTAAAGGCGTATCGACGGTTGGTTGTTTTGGTGACGGCCATGAATCAATTCCTGTTACTTGGCATACACAAACCCGGTGTAGACTGAAATATCCATCGCGGAACCTTCGTACACACCGGCGTTCAAGCCTCGGCCGATGATGAAGGCGTCGGCACCGCTGCCCATGGCTCCGCCGGTGCCGATGCTGGTGACATTGTCAGCGACGGTTGTCGGATCGCCATCCGGGCCGGAGTCGACGTTGAAATCCCCGCCGGGCATCAATTCCCACTGACTTCCTGCGATGTAATTGCCGACGCGATAGATGCGCCCGTTCATTCGATTGGCATTCGCGCCGGGAATGTTGTCCTTGGCGATCACGACATAGCACCCTTCCGCCACTGCCGCCGCGGTAGCTGCCAGCGCGGGGGTGCTGGTGTCAAACGTCACGGTGTCGGGGGTTCCATCGCTGACGGCGACTTTCGTCGCTCGCGGGTAGAGATTGATCAAGGTAGTCGGCGACAGAGAATCCGACACATCACCGGCAACAAAAGTGCTGGCGTTGCGCACTTTCACGCCGATCAGAATGATCTGCGCCGTGTTGTCCCAGGTGGTCGCACTGGCGGTCGGATCGCCGTTGCGGCGGTAGAGCGGAACCCAGGCATAGCGATTGTCCGACGGCAGGATGAAATTCCCGTTGAGCGCCTTCCATGTTGAGTTCGGCACGCCAAGCCGCGTCACCACGCCGGTTCGGGCACCGGCGTTTCCGGTCACCGGCAGCGCCCCGCTGATCTGTCCCAGCGAGGTCATCGTGTTCATCCCCGCCCATGCCAACGACGCAGCCACGCCTTCTTCGGTGGTCAGCTTGGTCTGCTGAATCGCCACCGGGAACATCGCCGCCACCATGATCAGCCCGATGCCAAGGGTGATCACCGCGAACATGACCTCGACGAGATTAAATCCGCGTCGGAATCGGGAATGGGTTGCTCGTTGGGTCATAAAACTATTCCGCTTTGATCAAAGTGCCGTTGTAGCGATTGACCAGCGACACGACGGCATTGGAGTCGATCCAAGTTTCTTCCAATCCTTCGTTTCCTGCCGTCACATACGCACCAACCGATGAATCAACCTGTGAATCACCAAGGGTGTAGCCGGCTGAGCCGAAACCTTCGCGTTGGAACAAGGCGAAACCGATCTGCGAGGAAACCACGCCCGGCACGGCAAAATCCGTCGCGCTGCCGTTTCCGAGGTTGTTGATATTGCCCTGGCTCAGCAATGAAGCAACCAGTGTCATCGTGCCAGTTGCACTGACGACCGATTGCGAGCAGCGAAACCCATACCGGATCGAAACCAACTTGCCGCTGGAATCGAACAGAATCACCCCACCGTACCTGACTACAACCGTCAAACCGCCGGAGACGTTGGAGGCCGTTGTTGCGGCTTTGTCGTTGAATCCCATGTATCCGTCCACCGTCCGACTGGCAGCGGTGGCGGCGTTGAGCGTGGTTTGGGCCATGACTCCGGAGGGCAGCGCGACGAAATCTCGATCGGGAACCAAGTCGAGGTAAGTCACGTTGTTGCCGGCGTCGTAGCCCGAATCCCGCACCATCGCCATGTTGACGCGGTCGGTACGAGGATCGATGAAGAACATCACCCCGCGGATTTCCTGCACGCCGATGGCTTCGGCGCGGGCCTGGCCGAGGAAGGCGCTGATCTGGTTGGTCGCGCCTTCGGTGCTGCTGCTGCCGGTGAGTACGTTAAACGCCGGCAACGCCAGCGCCAGCATCAGCACGATGATGGCGATCACGATCAGCATTTCGTTCAGCGTGAAAGCGGTTCGGCGTGATTTGCAGTTTGCGATTTGCGATTCGCAATTGATTCCAACGGACATCAATGCATCGGATTGCGATTGCAAATTGCAAATTGGAGATTGCAAATTCATGGCTAGTTCTCGAACGAATAGACGTTATCGTCGCCGGTCTGGAAATTCCCGTCAGGCCCGGCCGACGCGAAGAACGGCTTGCCGTCGGGGGATGTAATCGGTGTAGCCTGGGCGACACCGTTTAGCGACACCCCGGCCAGCCCACCGCTGGGGACGATGATGATCGGGTTATCGTAACCGTCGAGAAAAATCGGAGGGCTGTATGGCGTGGCACCGCTGGTCTGTACTTCCAGAACCTGCCGCCCCGGCAGGCCGGCGAGTGCGGTTTTATTGCTCGGAATTGCGATGAGCAGGGTCATGAGCGTCTTTGTCAGATCGACGGGATTCCCGGCAGTCGGATAGCGCGCCGGCTGGTCGCGTTCGACGATCAGCCCGCCGCTCACGTCCAACTGAGGAAACGCCGGCGGCGCGGGAATGGCCGGAAAAAGTGCATTGATCTCCGTCTTCACTGACTTGGCGTCTTTAGCAGCTTCCCGCTCGGTGACCATCCCCCGCAGCGACTGCAGCATTGCCCGGGTGTTGTCCCGTTTGGCTGACGCGGACATGTACCGCGCACCGACAAACAGCATCCCGGCAAGGATGAGAATGACGGCGATCACCGTCATGATCTCCACCAATGTAAAACCGCTTCGTCGCTTCACCGGAATGCTCCTTTGTCCGCTGTCGGATTATTCGGGATGTCCACCAATCCGAAGGTAAGTGGACGCGATGAGCAATGAGCCATGAGTGCGAATTCTTTACTCTTCGCTCATCGTTCATCGCTTTTCACTTTCTTCTAACCCCTTGTCCCTGCTTATTTTGCAGCTTCATAGCTGTACAGATTATCTTCCCTCGTCAGGTATTTCCGGTCCGGCCCGGCCGAGAAAAAAAACGGGCGGTCGTCCAATGCCATCCCGATCGACGGGTGCATCCGCTGCATGAAGACGATCGGGCTACCCCACGCATCGCGCAGGGTTTGGGTTTCGGGGTCGTACACGCTGGCGGGGAGTTCAGAGAAAACCGTCGCCGACAGGTTCGTCGTGGTTCCCAGCGCCCTTACGAACGACTCATTGTTCAGTCTGGCTGCCTTGGCAAGGATCAGCTCGGTCTGATCCGCCTTGGGATCGAACACCGGCGAGGGAGGCCAACTCCCCTCGAACTTCAGCCTATACACCTGCAGTTGATCATCCAGCTTCCGCAACAACACGACGGTCAAATCAGTGGCGGACGTATTGCGAACGAAGTTCGACAACGACACGATCAGCCCGAACACGATCACCAGCACCGCAATGCTGGTCAGGAGTTCGATCATCGTAAAGCCACGGCGACGGATCATCGGGGGAAATTCGTGATGTCGTCACAGCCGGCTATGTAGCTTTTGTTGGTTCTCCACAGCGTGGCTGAATTGACGGCTACCAAGTCGGTCAAAGGCCCGAACGCCCCGTCTGGACCCGCGGAAATAAGCAAGTACGGATAATTACCGATCGCCTGCTCCGTGCCGTAGGTTGAATTAATTGCCCCGGTGAGGCTGTAATTACCCAACAAGCCGCGTAGATTGTTCGCGCTCACTGCTGAGGTAACCCCCGAAACGGCACCGTACATGCAGTCATTACTGTTGTATAGAGAGGTAGCCGTCGTTCCGACGTAGTTCGTACCCGAAGTGACCACGGATTTTACTGGATTGGCAGGATAGTAAAGAATCGCCGCGCCATTTTTATCCAGCAGGAACTGACCGTTGATCTTAAAGCGATCCAACTGGAGGTACGGCCCCCAAGTCTTACCCCCGCCGGCGCGAACTTTAAAGCCCGGACCGTCTGCACCATCGAGCGGCGACCAGACCGCCCAATACTGTGCATCCGGCGGCACGGAACTGGCGGGCGCTGGCTGCGTGGCCACGTAAGTTGATCCGCCGCTTTTCACCAAATCTCCGGGCATTGCCGTGGCGGCCCCGGAATAAGCCGGAGATGAATCGGTGGTTGCATTGCCAGGTCCCACTAACGCCTTGCAAAGAACTGCCGGTGCCGCGCCAGTCGCGGCATTTAAATTCCGTGGGTAATCGCCAAAATCCTGCTTATACGCCTCAAGTCCCGTGCCGATCACTTGGAGATTGAACGCGAATCTGGTCTTATCTGCAGTGCCATACGTACGAATAATCGTCGGCACGAGAATCCCCACCAGCACCAGGATAATGCCTATGACGACGAGGATTTCCGTCAACGTAAATCCGCGACGGTGGATCCATGAATCAGAATGTGAAGTTGCAAATGTCATCAGACGTTCCGTATTTGCGGTCCTGTCCAGGGCTGATCAGAATATACGTGTCCTTGTTTTTTACGACGCCGGCTCCGGCGTTGAAGAAGTAGTTATAGCACCCGGCGAAGTTGGCTGAACCAATGGTGGCTGGATCGTTTGCGACATTGGCGGGGAACGTAGTCGTATCGAACGCGAACGCGCCGGAGTTCGACAACACATAAGGTAGCAACTGGCGGTGGTCGTATTGGAAGGTCGCGGCAACCGTATCAACCCCGACGACGCCTGCACCACTGACGCGGGCACGAAGATAGATGATCGGCATGGGGCCGGGAAAGCGATCGATAAACTCCGGCACGCCGGTGTTAACGCCACGGTTTGGCTCGCTCAACCCGAAACTGGTGGCAGAATCCAGCGTGTTTGGGGTGGTCGAAACAAGCTGGGACGTGATTTCCATATACGCCGGCAGTCGCTTCTGCAAGACGCTATTGAAGGTCAAAGGCCCGCGGCCTAAATTCGCGCTAGAGTATGTAAACCCGGTCGCATCACTAATTACCATGCCCACAGACCAAGCCGCCGTGGTGGTAATTCCGCCCGTCAATGCCAGAACGCAGTTTTCCGTGCTGGTCAGCGATCCTGGCGAGCCTGTAACTGATTTTCCGCTCGCGATCGCTGTATTGCTGAACACCCCGGGATACGCCGACTGTTCCTGATAATATCGATCGATCGCGTTCGAGATCCCCCGGACCGAGTTTCTCGTATCAGCCGCGTAGGCGGCCCTGCGGGCAGCACCGATCACCGGCAGCAGGATCCCCACCAGCAGCGCGATAATGCCGATCACCACCAGCAACTCCACCAAGGTGAAGCCGCGGATACGGTTGTAATTCTTGGGTGATGACCTGTTCATGCGGTTCTCCTCGCTTCTGTACACTCGAATCAGCCGCTTGCGGCTTTGCGAATTCTGCACCCGCGAAGCCGCGAGCGGCTGACACCACTTCTACTTCTTGCCGCCCGAGCCCGATACCGATTGAATCAGCGTGATCATCGGGGCGAACAGCGCGATCACGATGAAGCCGACGATCACACCCAGGATCACGACCATCACCGGTTCGAGAATGCTGATCAGCGAGCCGACCAGCACGTCGACGTCGTTGTCGTAATTGTCGGCGACTTTCATGAGCATTTTATCAAGATCGCCGGTTTCCTCGCCGACGTCGATCATGTTGATGACGATGGCGTCGCAGACCTTGGTTGCCCGCAGCGGGTCGGCCATCGATTCGCCTTCACGGATGGCGTCGTGTACTTTCGCTAAAGCCCGGCCGTACACTTCGTTACCGCAAGTTTCCTTGGTGATATTGATCGCGTCCAGGATCGGCACGCCGGCACTGATCAGCGTGCCCAGCGTGCGGGTGAAGCGGGCGATCGAGCCCTTGCCCATGATCGTGCCGACGATGGGTATCTTGAGCAAGATCAGGTCCGTCCCGTATTTGCCCCCTTCACTCATTCGGATCAGCCTGAGCGACACGATTAATATGATCGGCGAACACAGCACGTACGCCCACCCGTAATCGTTGGCGAACCAGCGGCTGACGCTGAGCAGCACCCGGGTAATGCCCGGAAGTTCGACTTTGAAGTCTTTGAAGATGGTTTCGAATTTCGGGATCACGAATACCATGATCATCGAAACGATACCGATCGCGATACTGATGACGACCGACGGGTAGATCATCGCACCGATGACCTTTTTCTTGAGCTTGGCGGCCTTTTCCATGAAATCGGCCAGTCGGGCCAGAATGATATCGAGCACGCCGCCCAATTCGCCGGCGTTGATCATGTTGACGTAAAGCTTGTCGAACGCCTTGGGGTACTTGCTCATCGCGTCAGAAAGCGTCCCGCCACCTTCGACCTCATCCGCCACCCCGCCGATGATGGCTTTGAGCAGGCCGGGCTTCTGTTGTTGTTCTAAGATCTGCAGGGAGCGTAAGATAGGTAAACCTGCGTCCTGCAGCGTGGAAAGCTGACGGGTAAACGCGACCAACTGCTTCCGCGGCACCCCGCCGAAGGAAATCGGCATTTTCCGCTTGGTTTCAACGACCTGAGCTTCGGCCTTCTTACCGGCCTTCTTCTTGGCGGCTTTTTCCCGGACCTTGGTAGGGAAATACCCCTTGGCCCGGATTTTAACGATCGCCTCATCGGATGAGGTCGCTTCAATCTCTTCCTTCACTTCCTGGCCGGAAGAATTCATCGCTTCATAGGCAAAGGTGGGCATAGCCGGATCTCCTGAGACATCTGGGGCACTGAAATTGTACGTCGTGTCCAGTGCAGTTGCGCCGGACTAAAGGGCTGTCCGATGCACAAAAAGTCGGTCGTCTACCAGTCCATCCGGGGCAGGCTCGGGTTCTTGGAACGGGACAGCCCGATTGCCCTCTAGCCTTGCGGGCAGGAAACCGAATTCGATAAATTGGTCGATCAGTTTCTGTGGGGAAGAACCTACCTTGGGCAGATAATAACCATTCACCTCGGTGAATACGTGCTTCACTTTTCCGGACGACAGAACCTTGGCCCCTCCACGCAGCGCGATCGGTTCGGCCCCTTCGACGTCGATCTTGAGTAATTGGGCGGTTTGGCATCCCCATGACTCCCATAGTTCATCCAGCGGAGTTGCCGGGACATCCAATTGACGGTAACCATCTACTGGAATTAGAGATACGTTAAAATCTCGGTGCTCATCCTCCGGCGGCGCATAAAGGCATAGTTTTCCACGGGTTTCTGCAACGGCCACCGCTTCAACTCTCACCGGCAGAGATGGATTCAACTCCAAGTTGCGACGCAGAGATTGCAAGTTTGATGGAAACGGCTCAACCGCGAAAACCTTGCCAGTTGCACCAACCAGCCCCGCCGCGGCAAGCGAGACGAAACCCACGTTCGCACCGATATCCACTACCCTGTCGCCGGGATTTAACAAACCCCTCATGATCTTGACCAGCGGGCGAAGGAACGAGCCGACGTACATCATTCGCTGATGACCATTGGAAAGGTCGATCTCCATTGAAGCACCACCGGGCAGAGTAATCAGCCGTTGTCCCGTAGGTGGAACCATTCGGAGGAAAAGGCGAGTTTTCCCGCGGATCGGTATTCGACGCACCAACGCGGCCACGGAATCTGGTAGGAACATTCGATGTCCTTCTATGGTCAGCACCTAGATCAATCATCCCACCGCCAAACTTAGCCGATGTTACCCCTCTTCCATAATCGTCTCTCTCACCACTTCTTCGATTGTCGTCACGCCGTCGTAGATCGCCAGCAGACCCGATTGACGGAGCGTCCGCATGCCGCGTTTTTTGGATTCCAAACGCAGCATCTGGGTGCTGGCGTGCTTGATGATCATGTCGCGGATTTCGTCGTCGAGCATCATGATCTCGTACAACCCCAGTCGGCCGCGGTAGCCGGTGTTA
>JANMES010000104.1:0-25820 GCA_031377185.1 Phycisphaerae bacterium | reverse complement strand
GAGAGGGTTGGGGTGAGGGTTCTGCCGCCATGAGGAATCATCCACGAATAACACGACTCTTCACGAATCCAATTCCGCCCTTCTCTATTCGTGTCGATTCGTGTTATTCGTGGATCATCTCCGCGATCGCAGCATAACCCTCACCCTGCCCTCTCCCGGCGTACCGGGAGAGGAGAAAGAAGAACCTCTCCTCACTGATTCATCTCGACAAGGGGATTCAACATGTTCACACAACAATTCCGCATTATCCTGGCGATGCTGTTCATCCTTATGCTTCTCGCCACGCGCGTCAGCGCCGAGCCGGTCGGGCAGATCACCGTCGGCGGGACGAGCTACGTCATCGTCCCAGAGGCCGAGGCAGCTAAGTCGGTCGCTCGGTTCAAGCTCGGCGGGAAGACCTACGCATTGGTCACGCCGCCGCGAGTGAATAAACCCGCCACCGCACCGACGTCGCAGCCGGCGACACAACCGACACGCCGACCGAGCCGCGATACCACCGGCATTCCGGCGGACATGAAGCTGACGCCCGCTGCCAAGCTCACGATCGAGCCGGGAAAGGTATACGAGCGCCTCTCGTTGACCGGCACCCAGGCGATCACGTTGGCTGCGGGGCAGATCGTGACGTTCCGCCGCTGCCGGATCGACGGAGGCGGCGCGCCGTACGGGTTCCGCTGCGATCAAAACGCCGGGCGACTCGTGATCGAGCAGTGCGAGGTCGCCAACGTCGCCAGCGCGGCCGTCTACGGTCGAAACTTTGAGTGCATCGCCAGCTATATCCACCGCAGCGCCGGCGATGCGTTCAAGCCGACCGAGAACGCGCTGATCCAGGGCAACTACATCGCCGAGCTCGGCTGGCAATCCCCCGCAGCGCATGCCGACGGCGTGCAGATTCGCGGCGGGCGGAACATCCGCATCACCGGCAATTTCTTCGACCTGCTCAACGACCAACCCGACTGCCACGCCAACTCTGCTCTCTTCCTGCAGCTCGCCGCCCGTGAGGTAACGTTCGACGGCAACCACTGCCTTGGCGGGAACTATCCCGTCCACGCCTACGCCGACAACGGCGGCGGACCGAGCGTACGCATCACCGGCAACACGTTTTACTCCCGCAGCGCGCGGTACGGATACGGATCGATCGCAAAGGACGTGGTGTGGTCCAACAACATCGACGAAACCGGACGTGTGGTGCGCGCAAACGACAAGTGATTCCACGCCGGTCGCTGTGCGACCGGATCCAGTCGCACAGCGACCGGCGTGAAAGCCATCGCTCCCATCCTCTTCAAGGAGATACCTCATGGACCTCACCCAATTCCCCGGCTTTTCGCAGCTCGCCAACCTCGGCGTGGCGGGGCTGATGGGCCTGATGTGGTTCTGGGAACGCAAGCTCAGCGGCTCGCGCGAGCAGCAACTGGACGAAGCCCACGCCCGCATCATGGCCGACCACGTACAGCTCGATCAGCTCATCGCCGTCGTCCGCAGCAACAGCGACGCGATGAGCAAACTCACCGCGACGCAGGAACAACTCATCCGCACGATCGGAGGCAGCAAATGAAAACCTCACCCGTGGTACGGGGCGGCGATTCTGACCCTCGCACTCAGCGGCTGTGCGCCCTACGTCCAAGTGCAGATCGACCTGCTCGATCAAAGCCGCAAGGGCATCGCCCACGCCCAGTCGGCGACAACCTCGTTCGCCGCGTCGGTCGATCAACTGCACGCGTTGCGTCGCAAGCAGCTCGACACCGCCTTCGATGCTGACGTCCGCGAGCAACCCGCCATCGACGCCGACTGGGTCATCGAGCACCGCCGGGCGTACGCCGCGGCGCTCGAAGCGATGGCGCAGCAGCAACTGTCCGACCGTCAGGCCGCCGACACCGCGCAGCGGAACCTCGACGCGATCGACCAGGCGCTGGAGCAGATCCGTACGCTGCAGTCCGTCCCACTAACCTGGTTCGGCTCAAACAAGTAGCACGGGCGTCCCGCCCGTGCCAAGGTGCATCCACACTTCAATGAATGGTTCGACCACCACGCCGTCTGACACGGGCGGGACGCCCGTGCGACAAGGAGCCCCCATGCAACCCACCGAACTCCACCAACACGTCCAAACCGCCATCCGCGAAGAATGGACCACCTTCGCCGCCCGTCACCCGCACCTGGCCGCCGCGATCGACGAAAGCCTCTGGACCACCGCCGCCGCCGACTCCATCAGCGACGATCCCGCTTTCCACGCCGCCATCGCGAGCGCCCAAACCCTCGGCACGATCCTCGAACAAGGCCCGACGATCGTCCGCGATTTCGTCCAGCGGTGGTTGAAGCGATTGGGCTGACCCAAGTCAGAATTGAACCACGGAGGCACGGAGACACGGAGAAGAGAAGAGAAATCGACCACAGATGAACACAGATACGCACAGATAGGACCGAGATAAGGAGCCTTTCCTGCAACATCTGCGTTCATCTGCGTTTATCTGTGGCCGGAACGCTTTCTCCGTGCCTCCGTGACTCCGTGGTTCAATCTCCCCGCATTGCGTACAATCCCCGCCTATGGCAGACCCGAAGCAAGCGGATAAAAGTTGGCAGGCACGGATCGGCGAGGCGACTGATGCGATCGCGCAGACCTTTGTTGAATCGATGAGCTACGACTGGCGGCTGTACAAGGTCGACGTCGCCGGCAGCATCGCGCACGCGACGATGCTGGCGAAGGTGAAACTCATCACCGACGCCGACCGTGACGCGATCGTGGCCGGCCTGAAACAGATCGAAGCCGAGATCGACCGCGACGGCCCGAAGTGGGCGGGGTTCAAGCCGGAACTGGAAGACATCCACATGTGCGTGGAGTCGGCGTTGACCGAACGCATCGGCGAGCCGGGGCGCAAGCTGCACACGGGGCGGAGCCGGAATGATCAGGTGGCGACGGATCTGGCACTATGGATTGATGACGCGCAACATTCGCTCAGCCACAGCATCAAAGATCTTCAATTGGCTTTCGTTTCACTAGCAGAACGAAGTGCCAAAGTGGTCATGCCATCATTCACGCACCTTCAGCGAGCGCAGCCTATTTCGGCTGGCGCCGAAGCTTTGGCGTGGAGCACGATGTTTGCTGGACACGCCGGCCGACTTCATCGGGAAGGCCATACCGATTTTGTCACTTCGCCTCTCGGTAGCGGAGCGATTGCCGGAACGTCACTCCCAATTGATCCCGCATCCTCTGCGGAACACATGGGCTTCCATTCGTTTCCGAAGGTGGATTTTCTAGGCCCCGCAAGCAGCATCGAGCGAACGGCTTCGCGCGAGCAGGCGTGCTGCTTTGTGTTTGAATGCGCGATGGTGGCGCAGAATCTCTCCCGCTGGGCCGAGCAGTGGATCATTTACATGACGACCGAGTTCGGCTTCATCAAGATCGCCGACCGGTACACCACCAGCAGTTCGATGATGCCGCAGAAGCGGAACCCGGACATGCTGGAGCTGATCCGCGGCCGGTGCGGGAACGTGTACGGCGATCTGTTCGCGCTGATGACGATCCTCAAGGGCCTGCCCATCGGCTACAACCGCGACCTGCAGGAAGACAAACGCATCGTCTTCCGCGCGTACGACACCGTCAGCCAATGCCTCACGATGGCGGCGGCGATCGTGAACTCGGCGTCGTACGACAAGGCCCGCATCGAGCCGACGCTCGACCGCGGGTTTCTGGACGCGACTTCGCTGGCGGAATACCTCGTCACGCAGGGCATCCCGTTCCGCACGGCGCATCACATCGTGGGCACGCTGGTGGCGCGGTGTGAGAAGGAAGGGAAGCACTCGCTTGCGCAGTTGAGCGTGGACGCGTTCAATGAAGTGATCGCGCAATCGACTGGAGGGCGGCTGTCCCCAGCCGCCGCGAATGGCGCACCGGTAACGGCGGGTGAGGACACCCGCCCTCCAATCCGCGTCACCGACGACGTTTATACGTGTCTCGGCGCTGCGAACGTCGTCAAGCGCTACCAAAGCGCCGGCGCCGCGGGGGGCAAGCCGTTTGAGGAACAGCTCAAAGCCTGGAAGCAGCGTCTGGGCGTATAGAAGCCCGTCTGGTGGCGCGCCCCGACACCGGCTCGGAGGTTCAGCATGGGGACACTCGCAATCGCGGTGCTCTGGATCGCGTGGATCGCCGTGGTGGTGATCGCGGGGTTCATGACGCTGATGATGTTCGCGTTCGCCGACTCGCCCGGCGCGGGGAAGGCGGCGAAGCTCATGCTCGGGCCGATCTTTGTCTATGCGATCCTCGCGTTTGGCGGGAGCGGGTGGCTGCTGATGCACGGCACGGGGTGGTCGATCGTAGCGGCGTTTGCGCTGACGATCTCGCCGCCGTTCGTGGTATTCCTTGGATACAACCTGCTGATGTAATTCGCCCGCAAGCCTGACCACACCCGTCATCCCGAGGTACTCCGAGGGATCTAGGACGACGAATACTGTTCGCATCCCGAGATCCCTCGGAGTACCTCGGGTTGACTGCGCTGATCGGTCGACGCCGCAACGGCTACTTCAAGTTCGTCAGCAGGTAGATCCGCGTGACCGGCGGATCGGATTCCTTGTCCCACGGCTTGATCGCGATGCGGCCGTCCTTCTGGTAGTCCTTGTAGATGTCGACGGGGATCTCCACCGCCTGTGTGTCGTTCAGCTTGCAGAACAGCTTCGGCTGAATGTAGTCGTAATCGACCAGGCTGAAGACCTGGCTGATCTTGCTCCAATCCCAGCGGGTGGTGCGGCTCCAGCCGTCGGTGTTGAAGACGACGGTAATGATGGTGTCGCCGGGGTGGGCTTCTTTCCAAGCGGCGATGACGAGCTGGCGGAGGTCTTCCTTGTCGGTGCCGGTGTATTTTTCCGCAGGCAGCTTGTTGGCGCTGATGATGTCCTGCGCGAGGGACTTTTGCGCAGCCCGCGCCTGCTCGCGCACGGCGGCCAGCGATTTGTCGGCGGTCGCGCCGGAGGCGGCGTCGATGGCGGTCAGCATCTTCACCTTCTGAGCGGCGAAGCCCAATTGCTGCGAGACTCCGCCGTCCGGCGTGAAGTACGCAGGACGCGATTCGCTCACCGCGGTCTGGATCAGCTTCTGCACAGCAGCCAGTTCAGTGTTGATCTGCTCCGGCAGGCTGCGGGAAAGGCCCTTGGTGTATTCCTCCAGCGCCGTGACCTGTCCGTCGACGTACTTCAGCTTGCGCACCATGTCGGCGGCGATGTTGTCGTTGGGCTTTTCGGTCGAGCGGGTGTTCCAGCGTTTGAGCATGGCGGTGATCGCGTCGCGCATCTGCGGCAGTTGGCCGACGGTGGCGATCGCGTCGTCGGGACGCTTGTCGAACAGCGCGACCGGATCGCCCAGCACTTTTGACCAGCTGTCGACCATCGCCAGGTCGTCTTTCATCTGCGCGCCGAGCACCGCCATCTGCTTGTCGGCGTCGGGGGCGGCTTTGTCGATGGCGGCTTGCGTGGCGGTGGTCAGCTCCTGCACCTGCGCGGACTGCTGCGCGACGGCCGCTACGTCGGGATGGTCGGCGGGGAGATCCTTGAGGTTGTCCGCGACGTAGCCTAGCCGCTGGCGGACGAACTTCATGAGGTTGTTGGCTTCAGCGATCGCCTCGGCGTCGAGCTTGCCGGCGGTCAGCTCCTTTAAGCGGGCGGCGCGGGGTTCGATCTCCTTGAGGTAGTAATTGGCGTTCTTCAGCTGCTCGGCCTGCTTGTAATCGAGCCGGGCCGCGGGCTTGGCGCCGGGGTTGGCAGCGGGCTTGTTACCCGGAGCGGCAGCGGGATCCTTAGCGGTCGGGCCGGCCTTGAGGGCGGCGGCGGTGTCGGCGATCGTCCTGCCCAGCGCCTGGGCCGATTCGCGCAGCGCGGTGGTCTTGGCGCTGTCGGCCGGGAGCTGGCCGATCCGGCGGATGTGCGTGTTGTAATTGCGCACGGCGGTGTTGTACCCGCCGGTCGCGCCGTCGACATCCCCGGCGGCCAGCTTCGCTTTCGCATCCGCCAGCCCGGCTTCAACCGACGCCAGGCCGGCTTTAACTTCGTCGTAAACCTTCTGCTGATACGCGCTGAGCGGCTGCTCAGCCTGCGCGACGGTCGCAAACGCCAGCACCACAACCGACACCGATTTCCAGTAAGAACGCATTGGTTGCCTCCTCCATTATTGGGCGCCAGAGTTTAGCAGAATTCTCAAAGGATGGATCATCGGATATTGCTGATCTGAAGTGAATCGTTGCTTGTTGTCACAATGAATAAGATACGCAGGATTTCACGACCGCGCCGGCCGAAGGAACCGATCGGCAGGCGAGGGATTGTTCGCGGCGAATCAAACTGGACACGCCGAATACTTTCACGGGGACAGAAAAAAAGTTTTCGGAGGTGAGTCATGCACAAGCGTGGCGCGGCCCTGGTGGCCGCTGTCTTGGGATGCGGTGCGCATTTTGCCGGGGCGATGAACATCGTCCTGACGCCCGATGCGGGTCTGGCGGCGAATCCGGCGGCGATGGCGGCGTTTAATCGGGCGGCGAGCAACTGGTCGGGCCTCTTTACCAACAACATCACCATCAACATCTCGGCCGGACTGAGCACCAGCTTCGTCAGCCCGAATATCATCGGCAGCACGTCATCGACGAACCTGCAGGCACCGTACGATTTTTTCCGTGGCAAGATCCAGGCCTCAGCCGACGCCGACGATGGGATTTTGGCGTCTATCCCCGATCTGGCTCATTTCAACGCCACCCTGCCGAGCGGATTCACGTTCAGCGGGAAATTTCAGGCCACCAAGGCCAACTTCAAGGCCTTGGGATACATGAATCTGATTAACCTGGATGCGCAGTTCGGCGTTAATGATTCCACCATCACGTTCAATAGCAACTTCACCTTCGACTACGACAACAGCAACGGCGTGGACGCGGGAAAGATCGACTTCGAGACCGTCGCCACCCACGAGATCGGCCATGCGCTGGGGTTCATCTCGCAGGTCGATGCCGTCGACGCGTATAAGAAGGCCGGCACCACCGGCCAAATCAATATCTCGCCGCTGGACCTGTTCCGCTTCCAGAACAACATAGCCGGCAAGGACCCGGCGACGGCGTCGGATTTCACGAACGACCCCCGCTATCTCGACACCGGCGGGACGGCGATCTTCGACGACCTGATCCTCGAACGGCTCATGAGCACGGGCAGGAGTTCCGGAGACGGCAGCGAAGCCAGTCACTGGAAAGACGACCTGCAAACCGGCGTGCTAGTGGGCGTGATGGACCCGTCGATCAATGGGAACGTGATTGAGCGAATCAGCTACAACGACATCCGTGCGCTGGACCTGATCGGCTACGACTATGTGCCCGAGCCGGGAATGACAGGATTGTGTCTGATCGCCTTGCCACTGGTACGCCGGCGGAGCAAATTGCGGAAATAGGTCTGCAACGAAAATGAACTACGAAGCAACGAAGCAACGAAGCGGATTTGAATAAAGATTTCGCAGAGTTCACAGATTCACTTCATCTGCGTAATCTGCGAAATCTTTGTTACATCTTCGTTCCTTCGTCGCTTCGTGGTTCATTCTCTTCGACTAGTGCCCGCTCTGCGCGGAATACTTGTCCGCAGGCAGCAGCGCGTCAAGCTCGGACTTGTTGCTTGGCGTGACCTTGATCATCCAGCCGCCTTCAAACGGCTCGCGGTTGACCAAACCGGGATCGCCGGCGAGCGCGTCGTTCACGGCGACGACCTTGCCGCTGATGCCGCTGTATAGGTCGCTGGTGGCTTTGACGGATTCGATCTCGCCGAAGCGGCTGCTCGCGCTGATCTCGTCGCCCACCTTCGGCAGCGAGACGTACGTCACGTCGGTCAGCTCGTCGGCGGCCTGTTGGGTGATGCCCATGATGACGAGGTCGCCGTCGGGCTTGTGCCATTCGTGGCTGGGGAGGTACTTGCGGTCGGTGGGGACGGACATGGGAATTCCTTCTGGTGATTGATGAGTGGTGATTGACTTGTTTTGGGTCAATCACCACTCATCAATCACCACTTATGGTTTCTTATAAAACGGCAACTTCACGATCTTAGCCGCATTCATCGTACCTTTTAAGTCGGCCTGCAACTCGGTGCCCTCGGCGATGTGGGCGGCGTCGACGAACGCCATCGCGATCGACTTCTGCAGCGTCGGGCTGAACGTGCCGCTGGTGACTTCGCCGATCACGACGCCGTCTTTGACGACCGGTGTGCCCTGCCGGGCGATGCGCCGGCCGTCGAGCTCCAGACCGACCAGCTTCCGCTTCGGTCCGTCGGCGGTGATTTTGCGGAGGGCTTCGGCGCCGATGAAGTCGTGGTCGAGGTTCACCGCCCAGCTCAGGCCAGCGCTGATCGGGTCGATCGTTTCGCTTAACTCGTGGCCGTACAACGGCATGCCGGCTTCCAGGCGGAGCGTGTCTCTCGCCCCCAGCCCGGCCAGGCGGATGGTGCTGGTTTCGCTGTCGCCCTTCCCGGCCAGCAGCTTGATCGCCATGTTCGCCATCTTGGCCGGCAGGACCAGTTCGATCCCGTCTTCGCCGGTGTAGCCGGAGCGGAAGACGGTGAACTTGATCAGCATGAAGCTCTCGGTGACGAAGTGGTAGCGTTTGATTGCCTTCAGATCGCCGGGCAGTACGCCGCTCAGGCGGTCGATCACCTTCGGGCCCTGGATAGCGACCATCGCGGTGCTTTCGGTCTGATCGACCATGTCGACGTCGAAATCAAACTTGCGGCGGACGTCGCCGAAATGCTTCCACAGCTTTTCGCGGTTGCTGGCGTTGCAGACCATCATCCAGTTCTTCTCGTCGCGGCTGATGATAATGTCGTCGAGAATCCCGCCGGCCTCGTTGCAGACCAGCGAGTAGCGGCTTTGGCCGACGTACTGCTTGGTGCAGTCGCGGGTGAGGAGCTTGTTTAGGAAGGCAACGGTGTCTTTGCCTTTGAAGCTGATGCGCCCCATGTGGGAGACGTCGAAGATCGAGCCGCTTTTGCGCGTCTGCTCGTGCTCGTCCACGATCCCGCGGTAGAGGATGGGCATCTCCCACCCTGCAAAATCGACCATTTTTCCGCCGGAGGAGACGTGGTAATCGTAGAAAGGCGTACGTTTGGGCATCGCCATCGACGGTATCCGAGGGGGGAAAGAGCGTCAAGAAAGTACCCGGGGGAAATGGAGCGGGCAGGCTTTTCAGCTTTCATGAAAAGAGAATGAACCGCGAAGCGACGAAGGAACGAAGACAAATGTAAGAATAAATGAACGCAGAGACGCAGAGGCGCAGATAAGAGGAACTGGGGAATTATCCATTTCTGTATTCTCTGCGCCTCTGCGTCTCTGCGTTCATTCTTGTCTTTCTTCGTCTCTTCGTTGCTTAGTGGTTCAATCTGAGTCTATCGCCCGCGGGCGCGCCCGCCGGAGCGGGTGCCGCGGGCGGTGCGATCGCCGGCGTTGTCGCGGGCGCTGCCGTCGCGAGCGGTTCCGTCACGGGATTTGGCGTCGTCGGCGGTGGGGTTGTCTGCGGTCGCGGTGTCGGCGGAACCCTCGGCCGCGCCTTCGCGGGTCCATTTGCCGTTGCGGTCGCGGACCCACTTGCGGCCGTTCTCGCCGGTGACGGTTCGGGTGGACTTGGCTTCCCCGCCGGTCTCGGTCTTCTGGGCCGATCCGGTGCGGTCGACGTCGTAGGTCTTTTTCGAGCCGTCCTTGCTCGTCACCGTGCCATCGGTGTGGCTGTCCCAGGTCACCCCGCCGTCGCCGGTGCGGTGGGATTGGCCTTCGGTGGTGGAGTCGATCTTCTTGCCGTTCGGGCCGGTGGCTTCGGTCTCGCGGGTCCACGCATGGCCGTCGTCGGTCTTGGTGACGGTCACGTCGTCGGTACGGGTGGCGGTTTTGCCGTTGTTCTCGTTGGTGGCGGTGGTGTTGCGGGTGACGGTGGTCGAGCCGTCGGGGTTGTGGACGACGGTGTAGTTGGTGTCGCGATCGATCTCCACCGGCTTGGTGGTGGGATCGGCGTAAACCGCCACGCCGGTGAAAAGGGAAGCAACTGTCATCAATACTGCTGTATGAATCGATTTCATGATCTATCCTCTGTACCAGTGACACGAAACCCGTCTAATCAACGCAAGGATGGCCGTTTTATTGCATCGGCAGGTAAGTGCGGCAACCTGTGTCTGATAAAACTCAGAGCCATCGTAATTTGCGATCTGCAGGCCCGTTTAAGCGGTTTCTGCGGTCCATTCACTCCGATAGTGGGGGCGACCCGCACGGAAGTTACACCTCCCTCAAAAGAGGCAGATTGGTCGGGCCCTCTCAAAACGTGTAAAATCGCGGGCTCGTCTCATTTGGAGTAGGACTGTGGCACAAGCGGTTTTGGCGGTCGTCAGCGTATTGGGCAAGGATCAGAAGGGCGTGGTTGCGCAATTCGCCACCTACCTGGCCGATCGCGGGATCAACATCGAGGACATCGAACAGCGCGTCGTCCGCGGGTTCTTCGTGATGGACATGCTGGTCGACCTGAAGGAGTTGTCCTGCCCGCTGTCGGAGCTGATCACCGGATTGCTCGATCTCGGGCGGAAGATCGACATGGAGGTGAAGGTTCATCTCCACAGCGAGCGCAAGCCCAAGCGCCTCGCCGTGCTGGTCAGTAAAGAGCCGCACTGCCTAAAGCAACTGATCGACGACGCCAAGGCCGGCCGGCTGCACGGGGAGATCGCGGTGGTGCTGTCGAACCACCCCGACCTCAAGCCGATCGCCGAGGCCGCCGGGTTGAAATTCGATCATTTCCCCGCCGACGAGATGATCAAGCACTCGGAGTGGGTGGCGAAATCGCTCAAGCAACAGAACATCGACCTAATCGTGCTGGCGCGGTATATGCGGATTGTGTCGCCTTCGCTGGTGAAGGACTTTGAATACCGGATCATCAATATTCATCCCAGCCTGCTCCCCTACTTCCCGGGCGCAGCGCCGTACAAGCAGGCGTACGAATCGGGCGTTCGCGTTCACGGTTGCACGGCTCACTTCGTGACGGATCAGCTCGATGAAGGACCGGTTATCCTTCAGGATGTGTTCCACATCAACGTCGGCGACGATTCGCTGGAGGATGTGAAAACCAAGGGGCTGGAGTTGGAGTCGCAAGTGCTCAGCAGAGCCGTACAGTTGTACCTCGATGAGGAACTGGTGGTGGTCGATGGCAAGGTGATTTTCAAGCCCGGAGTCAGCCGGTTTCTCAAGAGCAGGGGCGCGTAGATGTTTCAACAGCCGAAGAATCGAATGAACGCCCTGCCGGAGTTTCACGCCCTGCTGCTAGCGGCGGGTGTGAATGCCGACAACATCTTCAAACACCCGCTGATCAAACCCTGGCGGGTGTTGGAAGATCGCGAGAACTGCACGCTGGACCTGCCGTTCGAGGGCAAGCCCGTCCGCCTGCACGTCAAGCGATACCAAGCCGATCGCGGGTTCAAAACCCCGGCGCAGATCGAATACCAGGGCATGGCCGCGCTGATGTACGAGAAAATCCCCACCGCTCCGCTGGTGGCGTGGGGCGTGATGCTGGATCGCCGCAGCTTCGTCATTCTGAAGCACCTCGAAGGGTACACGCCTGCGGACAAGCTGGTCGAACAGGGAATGTCATTCGACAAGCTCCTCAAGCCAACGGCCGACCTCGCTGCCAGACTGCACCGGGCCAACCTGCACCATCGCGACCTGTACCTTTGTCATTTTCTCGCCAAACCCGATGATGAAGACATGGACTTGCGTTTAATTGACACCGCCCGCGTGGCGAGGCTGGGATCCATCTTCACCCGTGGGCGGTGGATCATCAAAGACATCGCCCAGTTCTGGTACAGCACCACCAAACTCCCGATCACCGACGCCCAGCGCGACGCCTGGCTCAAACGCTACGCCGAGCAGCGCGGATTGCCCGGCTGTGAGGGGATCCGAAAATCGATGCTGCGAAAAGTCGCCCGAATCGCCAGGCACGACGCCAAGCTCAATGCGTTACAGCCGAAAAGAAACATTTCCATCCCGACGTAAAACATCGTACGCTTCGGAGGCGTCGGTACTAATGCGGTGAGAGTTATAAGTTTACCGCTTGCGGCTTCGCGAGTACCACAACCACTGGCGCTCGCGAAGCCGCAAGCGGCGGAAATGTGCGGGTTGGATTCGTCTGGAATCAGTTGAGGAAACCGGGTTGAAAATCGCGCTAGTCATTTTACACGCCGACCCACGTCGCGGCGGCGCGGAACGGTATACCGTCGATCTGGCCCGCGGGCTGTCGCGCCGGGGGCATCAGGTGTCGATCGTGGCCACTAGCTTTCCGGTGATGTTCAACGACATCACTTGCATTCATCTGCCCACCGAACAGTGGACGCGCACGGGGCGTTACAAATCCTTCCTCACACAATTCGACTCGCACCTGCATATCGCGCCTTACGACATCGTTCATGTGATGCTCCCGATGCGCAGAGCCGATGTGTACCACCCCCACGCCGGACTGGCGATCGAAGCATTGGTCGGCGGGCATCATCAGAAATCAGGGCTTTTGGCGCGGTTCGTTTCCTCGGTACTGAACCGCCTGAACCCGCGCCGGCGGGCGTTTGCATCGGTCGAGCGGCGGCTGCTGAATAAAGCCCATCCGCCGATCGTCCTTTGCCTGTCGGACTATGTGAAGCGGTCCGTCAAGTCGTTCTACTCACTGGCCGACGATAAACTGGCGACTTTGTTCAACGCGGTCGATCTGCAGAAATTCGATCCCGCCGTTCGCCCGCAAAAGCGGGACGAGCTTCGATCGCAATACCACATCGCCGAAGGCACGGTGCTGGCGGTAATGGTCGCCCAGGATTTTGCCCGCAAGGGGCTGGCCGAGACCATGCGGGCGCTGGCGGTGGTACGGCAAACCGGCGTGGATATGAAACTGCTGGTCGTCGGATCGGGTGACGTGACGTATTACAAGCGGCTGGCGATACGAACCGGCGTGGGAAACGACGTCATCTTCACCGGGCGAAGCGACGACGTTTACTCCGCCTACGCTGCGGCCGACCTGTTCGTGCTGCCCACGCGCCACGATCCGTGCAGCCTGGTGGTGCTTGAGGCGCTTGCGATGGGCGTGCCGGTGATCTCTACCAAGCAGAACGGCGCGACCGAAATCATGACCGATGGCGTTCACGGCAGCGTCTTGCCGACAGCGACGGACGTCTCCGCCCTGTCGTCGGCGATGCGCCACTGGGCCGATGCCGACCATCGCGCCCAAGCCCGCCAAGCCTGTCTGACGCTGCGGCCCAAGCTGTCGTACGACCATCACCTCGACGAATTACTGGCTGTTTACGATCGCGCACCTGGCCATTGGAGCTAGCGCGGTCCGTGCTCTGCCTTCGCACGGGTTTCAAGCCCGTGTCAAACCCGGCTGGAGCGGAATACAGGCTGCATGTGGCGCAACACCACGCTTTGAGCGTCATTGAGTGTGGAAGCATTCGACGATCTGCGTGGGTTTTTGCGCGTTGGTTACGCCGCTCGTTCGCTCAACGTCGTTGGACACAGACTGGTAGCTCGTGCGACCAAACACCGCTGTGTCGTGCTTTTTCGGGGGAGCCTCGGTTAGCCGTCGCACTCCTCAACGGCTTTCGTACGCCCCGATGTCAGGCTTACCGTCGTCTTTCCGTGGTGAGCGTGCGAGGGGCACGCCGTACTCGAACAACTTCTCTCCCAGCAATTTGGTCAACTCCTCCGGCAGCGGCCGGCCGGAGTTGATAGCGGGGGAACCTTTCCGAAGTTGGAAATCGCCCTTATCCCACGTTGCCATCGGCGAGCGTTCCTTTGGATCACCGATGATCGATTTCTCGATCGACGCCGGTAGTTGTTCTGCAAATCCGCTAGAGACGTAATTGTGTGACCCGGCGACCGCGTCGGCACCGGCCTTGCCCGGATCGATCAACACTTGGCCGTGCTGCCGCTCATAGCCGTCATGCACAAGATTGTTGTACAGCCGTGCCGACGCCTTGGGCGATGACAGTGTCACCACAGGCGTGATGTAGGGCGTGATGATCGAGTTGTGTGCCAGCCAGAGCGTGCCGTCATGTTCCTTTTTACCGTCCTGCCCGAAATGAATCACACCGCGATTTCCGGTGCAATTGAAGTCTTTCACGATGATGTTGCCCACCAACACCGCATCGCTGTGCGCCGGGACGGTGTCGGCCGAGTCAACTAGATCGATCTCGCGGTTGGCGGCGTCGTGGATGTGGCAGTTCAGGATGAACGTCTGATGCGCCCGGCTTTTGACGTTATGGCCGGTGGTGCTCTTGAACACCTCGCACGCGATCAACCTCACGCTGGTTCCGCCGAGATAGAGATTGTGGTTGAACCCCGGCTCCTTGTCGCTGCCATTGCTGTGGATGCGGCACGATTCGATCAACTGTTCTCGGCCGGTGCGGTCCGTGCCGTCGCCATTGGACATGATGCCCATGTCGTTGTCGTGAATGTCGCAGCGGCGGACGGTGATGTCGTTGGCCTGATTGATCCGCACGCCCGCGCCGTTGTGGGTTTGGTTGTGGGCATCGGACAGCTCAAACCCTTCCAGCACGCACCCATCCGCGCCGGCATTGAATTGCACAATCGCCCGCGGCACTTTGCCCGCGCCGCTGTAATCGTACCCTTTCCCACTGAGCTTCACGCGATCCTTATCTGCGGCCCGAAGGGTCAGCTTCGCCGTGCGAATCTGCAGTGCGACTTTCTCGTACGGCTGATTCTTAGGGAGCGGAAAAACGACAATCGTATCCCCGGCCTTGGCGGCGGCGAGTGCGTCTTCGATGCGGGCGAATGGTTTGCCTGATCCCACTTGCAGGTCAGCCGATTTCCCATCGCCGGCACAGACACAAACAACCGCAATGAAAGCGATCAGTATTTGGCGCATGAAGAAATCATACCGCCGGAGTTGGGCAGATACAGATCAAACCATTGAAGAACCACCGCTTACGGCTTTGCGAATGGGTTGTGCAATCGCAAAGCCGCAAGCGGCGAACCGGTTCTCGCGTGGTTCAGTCTTCACCCTGGGCCTTGGTGAATCCCGCGACGCCGTCGATTTCCGTCAGCTTTTCCACATGCATCCACTTGTGATTGCGGCTGACGCGCTGGAGCAGATCGATCATCATCGGGTCGAGCAGGCCGGCCGCGGCGTCGCGGAGGATGAACCGGCAACGCCAGTGATCGACGCAGTCGGTAATCGCGCCCATCGCCGGGTACACCTTCGTGCCTCGGTTGGAGATCATCTTCAGCTTCACCGGGGAGTCGGCGACGATCGCGTCGAGGCTCGCTCCCAGTTCGGCCGGTTCCAGCGGTGATTGCACGAATACGTCCGCCCCGATCGTCCGCTGAGTCTTGGCAGTGACAAACTGCGGCGCGGTGGAAAGCTGGGGAAGTTTGATCGGCGTGTGTTCGCGCACGCTCCAATTTTGGGTCCGCTTGCCCAAGTTGCTGATGACGGCATCCGTGAAGACGCTCGTGGGAGCGCCGCGGTCGTATCCGACGATGTCGCCGGTGAGCGCGCGACCCTGCTCGAGCGTGACGAACACCGCGTGCTCGATGGTCGCTGCGGCCTCGAACTGCCCGATGTGGCGGAGCATCATCACCGATGACAGGATGACGGCCGTCGGATTGATCACGTTCTTGCCGGCATACTTGGGTGCTGATCCGTGGACAGCCTCGAAAATTGACACTTCGTTGCCCAGGTTCGCCGACGGCGCAAACCCCAGACCGCCAACCAGCGCGCTGGTCAGGTCGCTGATGATGTCGCCATTCATGTTGGTCGTCACGATGACGTCAAACTGTTCCGGCCGGCGCACAAGCTGGTGGGCACAGTTGTCAATAATGATGTGCGACGACTCGATCTCGGGATAATCGCCAGACACGTCCTCGAAGGCCCGCTTGAGCATGCCTTCGGTAAACTTCATGATGTTGCTCTTGGTCGCGCAGTGGACTTTCTTTCGCTTTTCCGACCTGGCGAATTCGAATGCCAGCCTGGCGATCTTTTCGCACCCCTTGCGTGAGATCAGCTTGAGGCATTGAGCCACGCCCGGCGTCTGCATGTGCTCGATGCCTGCGTAGAGGTCTTCCACGTTCTCGCGCACCACGACCAGGTCGATCCCGCGTCCGCTGAACGGGGTTTTCACGCCGGGCAGCTCGCGCACCGGGCGGATGTTGCCGTACGTCTCAAACAGCTTTCGCAGGGTGACGTTGGCGCTTTTCTCGCCGAACCCGATGGGGGTTTCGAGCGGGCCTTTGAGAACCAGGCGCGTGCGGCTGATGGAGTCGATCGTTTCGGTCGGCACGCCGGATGCAACGCCCTTTCGGAATACGCTTGCACCGGCGTGCTGCTCATCCCATTGAATTTTGACGCCGGCGGCATCGATGATGCGCCGGGCGGATGAAACGCATTCCGGGCCTACGCCGTCGCCGGGGATGACTGTGACGATATTGGTCTTGCTGCTCATGAAACAATTCCTTTGAAGTAATTCAGTGTGACAAACGGGTTAAATTCTTAGAAACACGCATCGTCCATGCTCTGGAACGATGCCCGCCACGCCGCGCCCGATCGCAACGCCGCCTTGGCGTGCGGGAGGGATTGCCCGGCCGGGCAGAGCAACGCCAGGGAATCGCCGCTGGCCAGCCACTGCATGGCGGACACGACGGCGCGCTCGATACCGGACTCCACGAGGACCTTCCCCGCGTCAGCCTGCACCCAGCCGGCCAGCCGCTCCCGTTCGCCGGCCGGCCAAGCGGCGATTTCGTCCGGGGAGGTAACCAGCACCAGCCGATCGACCTGCTCAGCCAGGCTCATCAGTGCATCGACCGCCCCGCCGGACACCGCACCCAGACGCAGCACGGCGGTCTTCTGCCCGCACATGGCGTCGCCGAGCTGCCCAGATAGTTCGCCTAGGTCAGCCCAGGAGCCGTAGTGCCCGACGAGCAACACCAGCGGCTCATCGATCTGCACCCGATCGAGCCCGGTGCGAGGCAGCTCCCGATGAATGGCGCCGGCCCGGGACGAGAGATTGAGTTGCATTACCGCTGACATGGTTGCCCTTTCTGATCGATGACTGCGTCGTGATCGCCCGATCCAACACCGGATCGATATAGCACGACTTTTAATTGACGAAATACATTATACGAATTATAGTTCGCATATCAAGAGGAAAAAATAATGCCAGATTTAGACCCCGATTTGACGGATTCGCCGGCGACAGGCGATTGGACGCTGCTGACCCCCCACGCCATGGTGCTGGTTTCCATGCTCGACAACCCACAGGTCCGCATTCGCGATTTGGCGGCGCGGGTAGGTTTGACCGAGCGGTCCGTCGCCCGGATCATCCTTGCTCTGGTGAGGGACGGCGTGATTTCCCGTCGCAAATCGGGTCGCCGAAACAGTTATTTCGTAAACCGCCACCTGTCCGCCCGCCACGCACTGGAAACCCATGATTCCGTCCGCCGGCTGGCGGGCATTCTTTCCGCCACCGAAAACTCGCCGGCCGTTCCGGGGTGATTGCCTGTCGCCGTCGGTCGGCGTAGCATTTCGGTCATGCAATGGCATGTGCTGGCTGAGGTTGAGGTGCTATCCGTCCTGATGGGCCTGGTCGCGTTAGTCGTGATCGCCGTGCTGGGGTACCTGGCCGTCCGGGCGCTCAACAAATGGATGAAAAGCGACGACGATGCCGCCTCTGGAGCGGGCTTCACCTTGGCGGATTTGCGGCAATTACACCGTTCCGGCCAGATGAGCTCGGAAGAATTTGAAAAGGCCAAAGCCATCCTTCTAGCCGCGACACATCCGTCCGACTCCAAGTCGAATTCAACAGATCGCCCGAAGTTATGAGTCGTTGGCTGATAATCGCTGGGCTAAAACGGTAGAAACGGGGACAAAATTTAGCGTTTTCTTTTTCCAGAGAACTGTGGTTAAGATGCCCCTCTGCCGGGTGATTTGGGGCCTTGGTTCGACCGATCGGTGATCGGATTCGGTGGTCAAGTCCCTCCCCGGTAAAGAACGATACTAATTAGCCGGGCCGACTTTTTTAGTCCGGTGGCATTCCATAACAATCGGCTGTAGCGCGGCTTATCCGCGGCCTACAGTATCGCAGAGGAAGGCGACTAGCGCGATGGCAAACACGACTCGACCCGGCGGTGGAAACGGCGGTAACCAGCAGCCCCCAGCAGGTGGCGGCGGTGGCGCAGCAGGCGGCGGAGCGAATACGCCCCCCGGCGGGTTCCGCGGTCGTCGTATCACCACCTGCTCGTTCTGCGGTAAGTCCAGCCGCGACGTGGGGCCGATGGTCGAAGGACCGTCCGATGTCTACATCTGCGCCAACTGCGTGGACCTGGCCCACAACATCATCCGCCAGGAAAAGCGGAAGATGACCAGCACCGGCCCGCTGTTCAGCAGCATCCCCACGCCGCGCGAAATCAAAGAATATCTCGACCAGTACGTCGTCGGGCAGAACTACGCCAAGAAGGCGCTCTCGGTCGCGGTACACAATCACTACAAGCGACTCAGCACGCAGGAAACCGCGTCGGCCGACGGCGCGGCACCGACGAGCGATGTCGAAATCGATAAATCCAACGTCCTGCTCATCGGCCCAACCGGCAGCGGCAAAACCCTGCTGGCCAAGACCTTGGCCCGCATCCTGAACGTGCCGTTCGCCATCGGCGACGCCACCACGCTCACCGAAGCCGGCTACGTCGGCGAAGACGTCGAGAACATCCTGCTCAAGCTCCTTCAGAACGCGGATTTCGATCTGGAATCCGCCCAGCGCGGCATCGTGTACGTCGACGAAATCGACAAGATCGGCAAAACGCAAAACAACGTCAGCATCACCCGCGACGTGTCCGGCGAAGGCGTGCAGCAGGCATTGCTCAAGATGCTGGAAGGCACCATCGCCAACATCCCGCCGCAGGGTGGGCGTAAGCATCCGGAACAGCAGTACATCCAGATGGACACGACGCAAATCCTCTTCATCGCCGGCGGCACGTTCGTCGGGCTGGAAGACATCATCCGCAAGCGCCTCGGCAAACGCATGATCGGCTTCGGCAGCGAGAACAGCCCGGTCGAATCCAACCGCGAGCGCTCCGACGTGCTGGCGCAAGTTCAGCCGGAAGATCTCGTGCAGTTCGGCATGATCCCCGAATTCGTCGGCCGACTGCCGCTGTGTGCCACGCTCGAGCCGCTCGACGTTCCGACGCTGGTAAACATCCTCACCGAGCCGAAGAACGCGATCGTGAAGCAGTATAAGAAGATGTTCCGCCTCGAGGGCAGCGAAGTGGAGTTCACCCCCGGTGCATTGGAACTGATCGCCGAACGAGCCCTGAAGCGCGACACCGGCGCCCGCGCCCTGCGGGCCGTGTGCGAAGAAATCATGCTCGACCTGATGTACAAACTCCCCGACTACGGCCAAGGCGGGAAGTACGTCATCACTGAAGACATCGTTGAGGGCCGGCAGAACCTGTTCGAACTGAAGCCGGAACGACGGAAGGAATCAGCGTAGAAGCTTGCCGACGACAACCAGTAGAATGAGAGAAGCCCGGACGTGAACGTTCGGGCTTCTTCAATTAGTCGATACGCTGGAATAGGAAATGGACCAATCGCCATTAGAATATCAGCCCGCAAACAATGCACGTTCAGAGCGCCGAATGCATCGGAACCGAACAATGCACCGCGTCGCGAAAGTTATTCTTTTGGCAGCCGGCATTCTCGTTGCACTATTAGTCGGTTTTCTGCTTTACGAGCTCCTACGGCCCAAGACGACACTTGCAGAGGTGCAACAGTGGATGACGACCTTGCCGCCCAACGCCGATACGAAACAGGTGGAGCAACTGTTTGATGCCAAAGGGATGTCGTGGGAGATCATCCAACCTGGCCGCTCGCCCGGATACTTCAACTTCTCGACCGATCCGGGTATCAGGGGATGTGTTAAAGACTCCGACCGCGGATGGATATGGCAGGAAAGCATTTACGTGTTTGTCACTTTTGATGCCAATGGGCATGTGCATCAAATCCAATACCAAGAATGGGGAATTGGACCTTAGCGCGCAATCGTGGGGTAAGACCGTAGTTCCGTAGGGTGGGCAGTGCCCACCCTACAGGCTTCCGATCGGCAAGCGGGCCTGAAAACCCGATCACTTTATCGCGACTTAGCCACATTCCCCCGCGTCAGCTTCTTGATCAGCTTCGCCTCGGCCGACTTGTACGGCGTGCCGTCCGGGCGCAGCACGTCGTGCAGCCAGAGCTTGGGCTCGGCGTCGTATTGTGACTGCCAAGAATTCCACGGGTAGTTCGTCTGCGTCTTCCCCGCGACGAAGCCCCAGTTGTACGCGGCGATGTGGTGCTTTTTCAGGATCGGCAGGCAGTCGGTGAACGTGCTGCCGGTGGTTCTGGACATGTATTCGGTGCAGAGCTTGGGCCGATCGAAGCGGGCGAGATGGCCGATCACCCGTTCCAGCTTTTCGGGTTTGCCGTAGCAGTGGAAGCTGATGATGTCGGACTGCGTCAGGCAGGTGCGATCGAGCGGGGAAAGAGCCTCGTCGGTTTCCCAGTTGCCATGCCACACGCCGGCGGTGATCGGCTGGGTGGGGTTGGCGGATCGAGCCCAATCGAAGACTTGGGGAAGATAGGTTTCGTCGGCCTTCAACTTGCCCGCGAACTCGCGAACGCCGTAGCTGCCGTCGTTGGTGTTGCCGGGTTCGTTCCACAAATCCCAGCAGTGGATGCGCGGGTCGTCGCGGAAATGGCTCATCACGTCAACGACGTACCGCTTGAGCTTGGCAAACCGCTTGGCGTCCTCCAGCACCGGCCGGCCGGGGGATTGAACCCAGCCGCTGTTGTGAATGTGCGGCTCGGGATCGCGCTGCTTGCCTAATCGCGGGAAGGGATGCCAGCAGCTATCGAAGATCACCAGCATCGCACCGATCTTCCGCTTGGCGGCGATGCCCAGGAAGCGGTCGATCCGCGACCGGAACCCGGCAGCGTCGTCCTGCCACGGCAGATTGTGCAGAAACACCCGCATCGAGTTGAAGCCGATATCCGACGCCCACTTCAACTCCTGATCGATCAGCTTGGGCGAGAAGGTTTCCTTCTGCCACATCTCCAGTTGATTGATCGCATTACGCGGCGTGAAGTTGCAGCCGAGCAGCCAAGGCTTGCTGGCGTACCAGTCATTGGCTTGTTCTTCGGTCCAGCGGGTTTTCATGGTGATCTTACCTTCCGAAAAAAAGACTCGCTGCCCCGTCATCCTGAGCGGCAGCGAAGGATCTGGCGGAGATCCTTGCACCGGATCAAGCCGATCAAAGTCAAACTGTTCAAGTCGCTCGCTCCGAAACAAGTTGTTCGCCAGCAGACGCGGCGAGGGTTACCGCGAGGTCCTTCGCTGGCGCTCAGGATGACGGGCGCGGAGCGGCGACGAATCCTCGGCGGCGCAGCCATCCGCTTACGTCGGGTTCGGCACAAACGCCCCGCCGCGGCAATGCTTGAGGTAGTTCAGGGCGTGAACCTGGCCGGTGTATTCCAGTTCGCCGCGGTAGACCGGGTCGTGCCACCCTTCGATGTCGATATGGCCGGTCCACTTGGCCTGGCGGAGGATGGAGATGACGTCGGTCCAGTTGGTATCGCCAAAGCCCGGCGTGCGGTGCCAGCACCAGGTTTTCCCGCCGCGAAGGCCGGAGGTTTTGAGAACGTCCCAGGCGATCGTCGCATCCTTGCCATGCACGTGGAACACCTTGTGTACCCACTTGCGCAGCTGCGGCAGCGGATCGACCAGCGACACCATCTGGTGGCAAGGCTCCCATTCAAGCCCCATCGCCGGCGAGGGGACTTCGTTGAACATCATCTCCCACGCGGTGGGCATGTTGGCGATGTTGTATTTGGGCGAAGCCCACGTGCCGCCCATGTCGCAGTTTTCGAAGGCGATTTTGACGCCCTTGTCTTCCGCCTTCTTGGCCAGTTCGCTCCAGACTTTTTTGAACTGGGGCATCGATTCCGGGAGCGGCTTGTCTTCGATCGCGCCGGCGAACCCGCTGACGATCTTCGCGCCGAACAGATGGGCGGCCTCGATGCACTTGCCGAAACCATCAGCGTGCTCGGGCTTCATCAGCGGATTGCCAAAAAACGCGAGCGTGCTGATGACAGCCTTATCGCCGAGGATGTCTTTGACTTTCTTAGCGGTCTCTGCCAGATCGACGTTCAACTCCTGCCAGAACGTGAGGGAGAAGCTTTCAAATCCATGAGGAAGCAACTGCGGGATATGCTTGACTGCGTCGCTCATTTTAACCAGCGTGCCGATGCGAATGTCTTCGTGTGCCACAAAATCTCCTTAAATTGACTGCGAATAAACTAGCGACACCGGCGGGCAAGTCAAAAGGCAGGATGCAAATTAGCTCCAACGCGTTGGAAAGGACCGGCAGAATTGGAAAAATGAGATTGGATCAGGGAAAGCCTGATAGGTGATACGCGATGGTCACGATAACTTTCGCGCCGGTCTGACCGGGACATTTCAATCTGGGAATCTAATAAAGGAGTTGCTCGTGATTTCCTCCAACGAACTGATCTTGCTGACGCGTGCCCTGCGTTGCGCGTCGGAAATGATCGCCGAAAACGCCCAACTGTACGACGAACTCAAGACAGCCGACGACTGGTTCAACGAACTCCTCAACCGCGCGAAAACCGAGTCTGCGGCGAGCGGAAGCACACCTTCGGGCTCATACCGGCACGCCTAGCAGACGATTCCAAATGCCTTGCTGATCCCAACCCAGCTTTGGCCGGTACTCACCGGGGAGGACTTTTCTTTTCACCCACGCGATGCGGTGTTACACTCGCCGGTCGCCCATGGCCTATACCGTTCTGGCACGAAAATATCGCTCCACCACGTTCGATGAGCTCATCGGGCAGGAGCACATTTCGCGCACGCTCAAAAAAGCCATCGGCAGCGGGCGGATCGCGCATGCGTTTCTGTTCTGCGGGACGCGCGGGACGGGGAAAACCTCCACCGCCCGCATTCTGGCCAAGTGCCTGAACTGCCAGAGCGGCGATAAGCCGGCCGAAACGCCGTGCAACAAGTGTGCGAGTTGCCTCGCGATCACCCGCGGCGAGGACATGTCGGTCATCGAGATCGACGCGGCTTCCAACACCGGCGTGGACAACATTCGCGAAGTGATCGAAGGGGCGTACAACTCGCCGCCGGGACGGTTCAAGATCTACATCATCGACGAAGTACACATGCTGTCGAAATCGGCGTTTAACGCGCTGCTTAAGACGCTGGAAGAACCGCCGGCCCACGTGAAGTTCATCCTGGCGACGACCGAGCCGGAAAAAGTGCTGGCGACGATCCTCAGCCGGTGCCAGCGGTACGATTTCCGCAACATCCCAACGCGGGAGATCGCGGATCACCTGAAAGAGATCTGCAAGAAGGAAAAGATCAAAGCCGACGACGACGCGCTGCTGCTCGTCGCCAAGGCCGGGGCCGGCTCGATGCGGGATTCGCTGTCGCTGCTCGACCGCCTGCTGAGCCTCGGCGAGAAGGACCTGACCGTCGAGATGATCGAGCAACTGCTGGGCTTGCCCAAGACCGCGCTGCTCTTCAACCTCGCCGACGCGATTGGCCAAGGCGATGTCGCCAGCACACTGCAGCAGACCGAAAGCATCATCGCCGGCGGGTTGTCGGTGGATTCGCTGATCGCGTCGCTGGTCGATCACCTGCGGAACCTGCTGATTTTGCGGACCTGTGGGGCACAGTCGAAGCTGGTGGAAGTACCGGGATTGCCGGTGACAGATCTGGTCAAGCAGGCTGAGCGGTTTGATGCGATGACGCTATCGCAAGATATCGCAATTCTTGAGGAGCTGCGCCGGCAAGTCCGCGTCAGCCAGGCCGGGCGGGCGCTGGTCGATGCGACGATGGCGAGGCTGGCGCTGGCGGAGCAGTTTGCGTCGGTCTCCGACCTGCTGGCGGGCGGAGGTCCGCCGGGGCAAAAAAAAAAGTCTGAGCTGACACCGTCGGCGTCACCGGAAGCGGTAAGAGCCCGACTGCGCGACGCTTTCACCCCCTCGCCCGGTACTCCGGGAGAGGGCGGAGGTGAGGGTTCTGCCGCGAGAATCCAAACGGCTTCCAAAGGCGACAGAACCCTCACCCAACCCTCTCCCGGCGTACAGGGAGAGGGCTTCAGCCCCGACACGCAATCTACGCCGTCTGACGAATCGAGTTTCTCCCCTCACCCCGGCCCTCTCCCCGCTGGGGAGAGGGAGGAAGAAGCCGACGCGCTGCCGGAGGTCGGCAAGGTGTTTGAGGGTCCGAAGCGGTCGATGTTCGCAGCGTTTAAGGCCTCTGCGCCCGCGAAGCCGCAAGCGGTGGCGAGTAACATTGAATCCGTCGGCGAAAGTGAGTTTTCCGAGAAATGGGCCGCCGTCCTGGCGAGCCTGAAAGATGATTCGCCGGGTGTACACGGCATCCTCTCGCAGGGGCGTTTGCTCGGCGTGGAGAACGGTGCCGCTGTTGTTGAAGTCAATGCGCAACTTGAAGGGTTGATTAAGAGTTTCGACCGCAACGGCAAGAAGGAGCTGATCCGAGGGAAAGTCGCCGAGTCGTTTGGCGAAGGCGTGGGGATCGCGTTCCGAATCGGCGCCGCGACGGAAACAACTACCGCGCCGCTTGCGGCATCGCGAGCAACGGCATCCGCGAAGCCGCAAGCTGCCACTGCCGAGCCGGTCGCGCCCATCGCTCCGCCGCCTCCTCGCCTGACCGCTGAGCAAGTCGATGCCGCGAAGAAAGACCCGTATGTCAAAGCCGTCCTCGAACAGTTCGGCGGGACGATCGTGAAAGTGGAGTCGTACTAGTTGTTAGTTATTAGTTGCTAGTTGTTAGTAACACCGATTCACTAACAACTAGCAACTAACAACTGATTCAAAAGGAAACTCATGTTTGACGCCCTCAAGAACCTTGGCAACCTCGGCGACATGATGAAGAAGGCCCAGGAGATGCAATCCAAGATGGCCCAGATGCAGGAGGAGCTGTCCCGCCGCCAGATCACCGCTCAGGCCGCCGGCGGGCTGGTAGCCGCGACGGTCAACGGGAAGATGCAGTTGGTCAACCTCAAGATCGACAAGACCAAGGGCGATACGACCGATCTGGAATTCCTCGAAGACGTCATCGTCGCCGCCGTCAGTGCTGCCCAATCGCAGGCGACCGAAGCACTGCAAGCCGAGATGTCCAAGCTCACCGGCGGGCTTAATCTCCCGCCGGGGCTGCTGGGCGGTTAAGGTCATTTTGGATTGGAGTAAAGGCTTGGTTAGCCTCTTCGCTTGCGAAGCGAGCCTGCCGCACGAGTGCGGCGGCTAACGAAAGCAATCCTTCGGAACGGACGTCGCTCCAAGCCATCTTCACACAATACACATAAACTTCTACCCCATTCTAAGCGCAGCACTCATGCGCCTCGCCCCCGGAGTTGGTCTACTCTCGGCTGTAAAGTCAGAAGAGTTTTCTTTTCCAACGGGCAGGGTTCATGTCTATCAATCGATGCATTCGCCGCGGGTTTACGCTGGTGGAGCTTCTGGTGGTGATCGGGATTATCGCGCTGTTGATCGGCATCCTGCTGCCCGCGCTGAACAAAGCCCGCAAGCAGGCGCGCGAAGTGGCCTGCATGAGCAACATCCGCCAGCTCGGCCAGGGCATGATGATGTACGCCGATGCCAACAAGGGAATCATCCCCTACGATGGCGATCCGCGGTATGGCAATACCGATGGCGACCGCAACTCCCGCTCGCTGGGCTGGTGGGGCGATCCCGGGCTTTGGTTCAACGCTGCACTTTTCTACGTCAGCAACC
>JANMES010000102.1:0-72726 GCA_031377185.1 Phycisphaerae bacterium | reverse complement strand
ATGAATCGGCGCGGAACGCATCAAACGGCGTAAAGGCGGCAGAAAAAACCCTTCTTAAAGTCGTCAACCGCCGCATGGAAGTCGAAGAAATGGTTTTTTGAATAGCGGTGATCGGTAAGAGGGTTAATCGGAAGACTCGATCTGGTTTTTTCGGAAACGACACAATAACCCTGACGATTTATATCGCGTACCGCGTTGGCGAATCAACAATAATTTCCGGATGGCGGACGATTATCGGCGGACGATTCGCACTGAAGGAGCGATGGTTTGTAGCCGCGGGTGAAGACTCATCGGCGCACGCCGTGAGATGAAACCCGTGGGAATCGAATGATGCAACGGTGACTGCCCCGACAAGGGCAGAGGGATGCGTTGCGAACAAATCACCTCAGCCCCGCAAGGGCGGGCCTGCTCGCAATTGACTCGCACGGGTTACACGTCGCGCTGCGCCGCTATACCCGTGTCTAAAACCCGCCGCCCCTCTCGGGCGATTCACGGCCGCAACATCGGTCGCAGGTCGATCTTTTGCATCGGTTTGGTTGGCGCGTTCTTGCCCGTTGCGAGATAGAGCGTCAGCGTTGACGGCTCGAAGATCATCGACTGTAGCGTCATGTCGCCGGCACTGGCTTTGGTGAGCATTTGTTTCAGCAGCGGCACATCCACGCGACCGTGTGATTGACGGGCCGTGCGATCCAGCGAATCGTACCGGCCGCAACGCCCGGCGACGTCGGGCTGGTTGCAGCGGCGGTGGTTGGTGCTGATGAGCGGTTGATCCGCGCCCGCCCGGCGGACATCGACATGGTCGGGGTAGATCTCGATCACCGCGCGGTCGCCGGTCGCGTCCATCACCATCAGGTTGTTTTCCGTCTGCCGTGGCGTGGCGCGAATCAACGCGATTGCTTCTTCCACGGATTTGCATTGTTCCAACACGGTTCGATAGAGCACGGTGTAAGGCATCGCGGTCGGCAAGCGGCTGCTGCGGGTCACTTCCATGTTCGCCAGTGCCAGCCCGTGCTCGTTCATTCCGCTGAGCACGCCGATCAACCCCGGCCAGCCGACCGACGCGAACGCAAACTTACCTTCCGGGCGGTAAATCAGCAGGACCGACGCATTATCGGCAATGTCAAACGATGGGAAATCGAGGTTCCGTGCGAAGCGCGCCACCCCATCCGGCGACGCCGACGCCGGTAGCGTTAGCGTCGAGCACGCCGTCATCGGCGATAAATCGAGAAAGCAGTTGGCGAGCATCGTCTGCTTCTCGTCGGCGTTGGCTGCTTTGGCCAGCGCGATTAATTCCTTGCGGTGGTCCGGCAAGAGCTTGGACTCAAACACACCAGCTACCGCGATCGCGAGCAGCCGCTGGGCGTCGGTTTGAATCCAGCGGCTGATGTACTGCGCGTGCAGCGTGCGGATCGACTCACCCATCGCCTTGCCATGAGCCTGCCCCATCTGCTCGGGCGTGCCCTGCTGGATTACCGTTGGAATCCCCGGCACGGTTCTCGCCGACTTCGGCCCGCTGCTGCAGGCGCAGACCAATATGGCGAGCAGGAAAACGACATTCGCGTGGATCGCTGGGCGCATGGCGGGCGATTGTACGGTTGGGAGGAACCCAAAACACTTCCCGCGGCGAACCCCGCATAAAAAATGCGTCGTAACTCATTTCCATAAATCATTTTATGATAATATTTCGTTAGCCCGTGGGGTGGCGGATCGGATTGTTAATGTTTGGTAAATACCTTGATCCAGGTCGCCCCCGGTCTACATTCATCCCGACGATACCGGAGGCCGCGACATGTCGGATATCACTACCCTGTCTGAGCCAACCACACCAAGCCGAGGCAGCGGTTCGCCGTTTTTTGGGCCCAGCCTGATGACGCCCGCGCCGGCCGTGACACCAGTCCTGATCGAAGCCAAATCCGTCAGCGTGTTTTACGGCGCGTTCGAGGCCGTCAAGAGCGTTTCCCTTCAGATCAGCCAAAACAGCGTCTGCGCCATGATCGGCCCGAGCGGATGCGGGAAAAGCACCTTTCTCCGCTCGATCAACCGCCTGAACGACCTGATCCCCGCCTGCCGCGTGACCGGCGAGTTGGAGATCGGCGCACAGAACATCTATTCGCCCGCGATTGATCTGGTCTGCCTCCGCCGCGAGGTGGGATTGGTCTTCCAAAAGCCCAATCCGTTCCCCAAGAGCATTTACGACAACATCGCCTACGGCCCGCGGCTGCAAGGCGTTCGAGATCGCATCCAGCTCGACCAACTGGTGGAAGATTGCCTCAAGAAAGCCGCCTTGTGGGAAGAAGTGAAAGACCGCCTCAAGGCCAGCGCCCTGGGCCTTTCCGGCGGGCAGCAACAGCGGCTTTGCATCGCCCGTGCATTGGCAACCCGGCCTAAGGTACTGCTGATGGATGAGCCCTGCTCCGCACTCGACCCCATCGCCACCAGCAAGGTCGAAGACCTCATCGTTCGACTCAAGGAAAACTACACCATCGTCATCGTCACCCACAACATGCAGCAAGCCGCCCGCGTGAGCGATACGACCGCCTTCTTCTACATGGGCCGGCTCATCGAGTATGATCAGACCGCACAGATTTTCACCAATCCGTCAAATAAACAGACGGAAGACTACATCACCGGCCGATTCGGGTAACTGCCTATGTCGCGAACTTTCGTCGATCAACTGAGTGATTTGAAAGACAAACTCTCGCGCCTGAGTGCCATGGTGCAGCAACTGGTTGAAAAAGCGGTCGAATCCGTCTACTCGGCCGACGCGGCGCTGGCCAGATCGACGATCGAATCCGACGGCCGTATTGACGACGAAGAAGTCCGCGTCGAGCAGCAGGCGATCAACCTGCTGGCCTTGCACCAGCCGGCCGCCAGGGATTTGCGGCTGATTACCACCGTCATCAAGATTAACAGCGACCTTGAACGCATCGCCGATTGCGCCGTCAACATCGCCCAACGCGTGATCATGCTCGACCAGATCGGCGACTATGAAGCCCCATCCGACCTGCGCTTGATGGGCAACAGCGTGGTGGCCATGCTCCGTGACACGCTCAAGGCGTTTAACATGGTCGATGAAAACCTCGCCCGCCATGTGGTGCGGAGCGACGACGTTGTCGACGCCCTCTACCACCAGATCGTTCAGGACATGCTGGCGCTCATGGAAAGCGATCGCCAAAACGCCAACACCAATCTCGCGAACATCATGATCGGCAAGAACCTCGAGCGCATCGCCGACCACTGCACGAACATCGCCGAAGACGTGATCTACGTCCACACCGGCCGAATCATCCGCCACCTGCACGCGGTGTAGCGCGTGGTGCGATCAACGGATAAACGCCAAGAAGCCAAGTCGAAGAAAAGGAAAACAGTCTTCGCTCCGGCTTGGCGTTTTTCTTGGCGCTCTTGGCCTCTTGGCGTTCATCTTTGCTGCGATTTACTCACCCAATCTCCACCCACGCCTGCCGGTCCGCCGCGTCGCGGCTGTGCAGGAGAACGTCCGCGATGTAGAGCGATTGAGGCGTTGAAAAAACCGCATCGCTTTCGCCCATCGCCGCGGCGAGCAGCTCCTCGGCCGCCGGGCGCGGCGCGACGGATTGGGTGATATCTCTGGGCGGCTGGTCGTTCGTAATCAGCACGCACTTTTCGTTGATCACTTCGAGTTGCCCCTTGCTGCCGACGATGCGCAGGCGGTCATCGCCGTGCGTCGGGGCTTTGGCCGGACGCAGAAAGTCCGAATGCACGACCGCCGTGCCGCCGCCGTGAAATTCGTACAGGTTCACCGTGTGATCTTCCATTTGCGGGAGTTCCGGGTGCGAGAGATTGCCGTGCCTTCCGGTCACGCGGGCGTATCGCTTGCCGGTCACGTAATAAATCCAATCAATCCCGTGGCTGGCGATCCAGAGGATGGTCGAGCCGTACTGGGCGCGATCGCCGTACCAAACCGGCCGCGTGCCGAAGCGGTAGGACTTTTGCGCTGTCGCGAGGGCCACCTGGCCGATCGCGCCGTCTCGCACCGCCTGCCTGGCCGCTGCCATGGCAGGCAGGCAGCGGTACTGGAATTCGCAGATCAGCCGGGCATTGGGGTTGGCGGCCGTCAGGCGCCGAAGCTCCGCGAGCTGTTCCCACGTCCCCGCCGCCGGTTTGTCGCTGACGACGGGAATTCCGCGGCGAAGCACCCGGGCGATCACCCCACCGGCCAGCCCGAACACCGCGCCAACGTTCACTACGTCAGGCTTGACCTCGTCGAGCATTTCCTCCGCCGACTCATAAAACGTCGTCGCCACACCGAGATTGGCGGCGAATTCCCTGGCGCGAGAGGTGTCAAACCCGTCCGACGCGACGGCGATCGGGCCGTCGAACGAGTAATTCGGATTGTTCAGCAGACGCCTGAGCAGCAAGTGCCCGCACCCGCCGATGAACGCTAATCGCATGAATGCTCCCGATGAAGTCTGAGTGATAACGCCGCAGAAGCATCCGAACAAGCGGCACCCGCCGGCACTTGCTCCCTCGCCCGGTACGCCGGGAGTGGGTTCATTGCATCGGCGCTTTGCGGACGCGCCGTTCGGCCATATCGTACCGGCCGCCACATGATCACCGCGATCCTTTTCGACGTCATCGGGCCGATCATCGTCATGATCGCCGTGGGCGCGTTGCTGCATCGGACGTTGAAGTTCGACATGGGCACGCTGTCCAAGCTCAACATCTACTTCGCCGTGCCGGCGTTTATCTTCTCGAAGGTGGCGTATTCGTCGCTGCCGTTTTCGGACATGGGCGGGATTGTCGCGATCACCGTTATCCAGATGACCACGCTGGGGTTGCTGGTGTACGCGGTGGGAAAACTCTTTCGCGTCGGGCCGACCACGCTGGGCGCGATGGTGATGGCGGTCATCTTCTACAACAGCGGCAACTACGGTTTGCCACTGGCGGAACTGGCGTACCCGGCCAAGTCGACTGCTGCCGGCGGTGGACGCAGCGGGGCGGCGGTTCAGGCGTTTGTCGTGATGACGCAAAACCTGCTCTCCTGGACGGCCGGCCTGGCTATCGCGGCATCGTTCCATGCGGGGTTCAAATGGGGCAACCTGAAGCGCATTTTTCAGCTTCCGATGATCCCGGCGATGCTGGCGGGAATCGCCTGCAAGGCGTGGTTGGCCGGCGATCCGGCCCGGGCACTGCCCATCATCATCGCCAAACCCACCCAGTATGTGACCGACACCTGCGTACCCCTGGCGTTGCTGACATTGGGGGCGCAATTGGCGAGTAATTCGCGCTGGCCGCGATGGAAACCCGTCAGCGCGGTGCTCGCCTTCCGACTGGTGCTAGGCCCGATTCAGATGGGCTTGATCCTCTACGGCCTGCACGCCCTTGGCTGGCGTCCGCTCGATCTGTGGGGCGGTGACGGCTGGCCGGCCGAACTGCTGATCCTCACCGCCGCCGTCCCCACCGCCATCACCACCCTGCTGCTAACCCTGGAGATCGGCGGCGACGTCGAACTGGCCGCCGACTGTGTGTTCTGGACCACGATCTGCTCGTGCGTGTCGATCCCGATCTGGCTTTACCTGGTCTGGTGGTTCTTCGGCACTGTGCCGGCGTCATGAACGGAATGTCGCGTAGGTTTCTGTCGCCGCGAGAGTCGTCATCCTGAGCGAAGCGAAGGACCTCAATGAGATCCTTACTACGACTGAACTGGAAACATCTGGACTGTTCCAATCAACCGCTCCGTCGCATCCGCCTTCCTGGCGAACGCTCCGAGGGCTCACGATAGGTTCTTCGCTTCGCTCAGAATGACGTGAGGCGCACGGGTAGGCAAGCCGGCTCACTCCAGTACAATCATCGCATGACCAACCACTCGCGGAACGACCAGTTCAGCTCGCTTGTCGGACCAGGTGATTGCTAGTTCCTGCTGTTCGGGGGCCAGGTACGCGCGCTTGGGTTTCTTCGCTAGGCGGATGGATACCGCAACATCGTGCAAAGGTACGACGTCTTCGACAATATCCAGCGTCTTGGTCCGCCGTTCGGGGCAATACTGCAGCAGATGCACGATCGTGCGGGCCGGAGAGGTTTGACGCATCACCGTCGCCTCGGTGCTGGTCGGGGCCGATACCTTTAGCAGCGGTTCAGGCAACAACCGGTCGATCAGGTTCTTCACCAGCAGCCGGCAGGGGTAGTTTCCGTGTTGGGCGAAGGCGCTGAAGATCGGGAACGGAATATACGCCACCCGCCCGCGCTGGGTGGCGATGGGATAGTTCGTCGCGGTCGCACCGGGGGTTTGGTGGTGCGAGCAGAAGTGATCCCACGCCCGCTCGAAATACGGCTCGACAATTTGCCCGAACGCCTTGGTACCCGAGGCCGCCTTCACGCGCAAGCCCGGCTCGTACATCACATGATCGCTGTCAGGCACGCCGGCGGCGATGTCTTTGCCAAAACGCAAATAGGTCGTCGTGAACGGTGATTTGCCCATTGCTTTAACGCCGAGTTCCTTGAACGTCACCGACTTGCCGTCATCGCTCAGACCGGAGTATCCCGTCGCCAGGATCGATCCGCCTTGCTTCAGATACGCAGTCAACTTTTTTGCCAGCATCGGATCGACGCGGACGTTGTCGGGCAGGATCAGCAGGTCGTACGCATTCCAGTTGCCGGTCGGCAGGACAACATCAAACTGGTGCTTGAGCTGCGTGAGCATGCGTGTAGCACCTTCGTCGGTCCCGCCGACGCCGTGGTAGTCGCCGCTGGCGGCTTGGAACAGGCCGATCTGCGTGACGGATTTGGCGCCCTCCAGCCACGGTTCGCGGTCTTTCACGCGGGCGTAAACTTTGCCGATCAGTTCGTACGCGCCAGCGTCGGTCGTGCCGCGCGGGTGGAGCTGATCGCCGATGCTGCACTTAGCGCCATGGGCCATCATCTGGCTGGTCTCGTACTCCAGCGCCGCGTACGGCTTAAGCCCGCCGAAGTCGGCCCAGCTCTTGTGGAAGCGCGCGGTCATGCCCAGGTATGGGCGGTCGAACGTGCGGGCGAATCGCACGTTCTTCGGAAAGTACATATAACCCCACCCACCGGTCGGCAGCGCCTCGATCTCCACCTGCGCCAGATAGTCGATCTCCTCGGCCAAGTTGCTCAGCGGGCGCGAGTTGAAGTAGTAAGTGCCCGACGGGCTGTGGTCTTTCACCATCTGCGAGAACCGCTTCATGTAGTTCAGCGCCAGCGTGTGGGCGTATTTCTTGCGATCCGCTTCGTTTTCAGGATTCAGATTCGCCTTGCGCATCTGTGCCATGAACGGCGTGGTGGTGCTGGGCTGATCCCAGCACATGTCGAAGAAAATGCCGTCGACCGGCTTAAACGTCTTGAGCACTTCCAGCGTCTGCTCGGCCAGGTACTCCTGGTAGTCGGTCGACATGTCCAGAACCTGCCAAGCCGGCTTGAATACGCTGCCGCCGCCTTTGACCTGTGCAGTCTCGGCGTTGCGGGCGACCCATTCCGGATGCGTATCGGCGGCGTACTCGTCGCACTGGATGCTGATGTAGATCGGCGCACGGATGCCTTCGCGGTGCAGCGCCTCCACCTGCTTGCCGAGCAGATCAAACCCCTTCTTCAAGCCCGGATGACGCTCCGGCCGCTTGGTGTTGTAGTAAAGGTGTCCGTGGTGGCACTTGGCGAAGACGGTGACGCTGTCGACGTTCGCCTGCTTCATAGTCTTGGCGAATGCCTTGGCATCGAACTGGCTGCCGACGTCGGGCACGGCTGGCCCGGTATGGAAGTCGAGATGGATCTGTCGGCCTGGGAGTCGGAATGGCATTGAAGGAAACCTCATGGGTTAATGGAATTGGATAAGTCTATATGCAAAAGGGATTCCTACCAGCCGATCACGGCAAATGCTAAAAATCGTGCGGAAACAAAGGCGTAACTGTGTGTGAAGATGGGCTAGCGTTGGCAACGATTCTTTGCTGATCTGAATTTGTTTGACGCACGGTCAAATCGGTCGGTAAGTTCGCTCCCCGGCCGCGCATCTTGGTGCTGGGTGCGGATTACAACCATCGGACGTACAGGCGGTTGGAAGCGGGCGAAAAGATGTCTAAATTGAATCCCTCGCTCGATGGTTATACGATACTCGTCATGGGCAGGCGAGGACGCGCGGGAACACCGCGCAAAAGCGTTTCGGACGCGGCGGGTTCAATTCAAGGTTCTTCTTCAGGCTCGCTTGCGATCGGCGCGCAGTCTGCAGAAGAAGCGCCTGATGAAGTGTCTGAAAGGCGAAGCGTCTCGCACTCCACGCCCGCTGCTCCGCCGGAATCCACCCCGCAATCGGCCCAGAAGCAAGCTTCCGAATCCCAAGCACAGTCGCAGCCGCCGCTGCTGTTTGAAGTGGCATGGGAAGTCTGCTGGCAGCTCGGCGGGATCTACACCGTGTTGCGCAGCAAGATCGCCGCGATGCAGAAACGCTGGGGCGACCGCTACTGCCTGCTCGGCCCGTACAATCCCAAGACCGCCGCTGTTGAATTCGACGAACTTGAGCCCGAAGAGCCCTACGCAGGTGCGGTTCGCGATCTTCGCAACCAAGGCATTCCTGTTCACTACGGCCGCTGGCTCGTGCCGGGTCGGCCGCGGGTGATCCTGCTCGACTACCGCGCTCGCTTCAACCAGCTCGACAACGACAAGTACCTGCTGTGGAAAGACCACGGCATCAGCAGCTACTCCAGCGACGGCGAAGTGAATGAAGTGGTCGCATTCGGCATGGTGGCGGCGGAGTTTTTCCGCCTGATGACCGAACACGTGAAGGACCGCCCGATCCTGGCGCACTTCCACGAGTGGATGGCCGGCGTGGCTGTCCCGCGGATCGCACACCTGCGGTTGCCGATCGCCACAGTGTTTACCACGCACGCCACGCTGCTCGGCAGGTACATCGCCGGCGAGAATCCGCAGTTTTACGAGCACCTGCCGTTCCTCAACCCCGACGCCGAGGCGCAAAAGTACAACATCCTCCCCCGCTTCCAGATCGAACGCGCCGCCGCCCACGCCAGCACGGTGTTCACCACCGTCAGCGAAGTGACCGCCACCGAAGCCGAGCACCTGCTCGGGCGCACGATCGACCGCCTGCTGCCCAACGGGCTGAACATCCAGCGATTCGCCGCGCCGCATGAGTTTCAGGCGATGCACAGCCAGTACAAGGAACGCATCCACAAGTTCGTCACCGGGCACTTCTTCCCGGCGTATACGTTCGATCTGGACAACACCATCTACGTCTTCACCAGCGGCCGATACGAATACCGCAACAAGGGCATGGATTTGTTCATTGAGGCGCTTCATCACCTGAACGAGCGCCTGAAACACGTGCCCGACCGCCCGACGGTGATCGGCTTCATCATCACGCGCGCCCCCACGCGGAACATCAACGTCGGCGTGCTGCAGAACCAGTCGATGTACGACGACCTGCGCGCCTGGTGCGAGGAACTCGAAGGCCGCATGGGCCGGCGGCTGCTGCAAACCGCCGCCAAGGGAAAGCTGCCCAAGTTTGAAGACCTGATCAGCGAAGACTCGATCGTCCGCCTGAAGCAGACCATCCACGCCTGGCGCAACGGCCGCCAGCCGCCGATCGTCACGCACGATCTGGTCGACGACGGGAATGATGCGGTGCTCAAACACCTGCGCCATCGCAACCTGGTGAACGGCGAGCACGACCCGGTGAAAATCATTTTCCACCCCGAATTCGTCACCCACACCAGCCCGCTGCTGAGTCTCGACTACGAGCAATTCGTCCGCGGCTGCCACATGGGCATTTTCCCCAGCTATTACGAGCCGTGGGGCTACACGCCGATGGAAACCATCGCCATGGGCCTGCCTGCGGTGACGACCGACCTGTCCGGCTTTGGCGCATACGTCAACCGCAACGTGCCCGACAACGACAGCGACGGCATTTGCGTGTTGAACCGCCTGAACAGCAGCTTCGATCAAGCGGTCGAGGCGCTGGTCAACCACCTGATGAACTTCGCCAAGCTCAATCGCCGCCAGCGGATCGAGCTGCGAAACAAGGTGGAGCGCGTGAGCGAAATGTTCGATTGGAGCAACCTGGTCAACCGCTATCACGATGCCCACGACCTCGCCATCGAGCGCCTCGACGCCGGCAAGCGGGCGGGCAAGTTTGAACTGCGGATGGTTTAGTCGTCCTCTTGGTTGGCGATGGAGCCCTGTAAAATCTTGCGTTTTCCGGGCATTCGTTGACCCCCTCAGGTGATCTGGTAGTCTCTAATGCGGCGCATTTTCAGGGGCTTATGACGATGAAATCCATCCATCGGGTTCTTACAAAGGCCGTGCTGGCGAGCGGGTTTTGGCTCGCTGCGGGCGGTCTCGTGGCACGTGCGGCGGATTCAGTAGAAGGTACAAAACCCGCGGCGACCCAACCGGCAGAGCCCGATGCCAAGCCCCTCGCCGGCGAAGGTGGCGCGCCCGCCAAGCCGGACGCGGGCATTCGATACGCATTTCCGATCGGGAAAAAAGCGATCTACGAAGTGAAAATCCGCGGCGAGTTTCTTGATCACAACGAAACGTACGTGGGTTATCTGATGTACGTCTTCAACACCTTCAACAAGCTCAAAGACCGCACCAACGTCTCGTACTACTGGCAGGTTGCAAAGGCCGAATACAAGTCGGAAAACACTAACACCACCACCGGGAATGGTTTGCCGGGGTTTCTTCGTCGCGATCGATCCGACAAAAAGGGGAAAGGGTCTGACTTTTCCGTCAATTCACTCGGGGTCGTCGTCGAAAACGACGGTTTGGAAACCGAAAACCAGCTGCCTTACGCCCTGGGTCTGGCGGGCCCGCTGATGCTTCAGCCGCTGCCGGAAAACGGCAAGCCGGCCTTGAAGACCAATCGAAGTTTGAAACTCGCCTATATTGATCGGACGCCCAACCGCACGCCTTGGGCCGGGCCGAGGTGGGTTCAAACCACCACCGTTGAAATCCCCTGCTCGGAAGCGGTTGAATACTCACTCGGCGAAGTGACCGACGGAATCCACACGATCAAAAAGAAGTACGAGGTTCTCTCCGTCGAAAAAATCGGCGATACCCCGTCGCTGCGTTTCGGCGGGGAAGGCGACTACCAGTTCGATCCCCAGAAAGGGCTGCTCACCCAATACGAAATGAAGCTCAGCCAGGATCTGGCCGCTAAGAATGCTTCGGTCAAGATTCCCATCAAAATCGAAGTCCGCCTGATCGACGACGCGGAAGTCACCAAGCTTCAGGAAGAGCAGATCGCCGAGGACAAGAAGCAGCCAGCCGATCGTAAACCCGTGACCATCGCGCGGTCGAAGGATGAAGATGAGTTGCCCGATGGTATGGAGAAAACAAATCTGCTGGGCACCGATCGGGGTTTGCCGTTTTTGAAAATCGACAAGGAAAAACACCGCCCGCTGCTGGGCCTCCGTCTGACCAACATGGATTTCATGAGGAAAAAGTGCTTTAAGACGGCCGAGCCGCTTTACGACAAACCCACCGGGAAGGATGAGGATCAATCGATCATCTACGCCCGCGACGGTTACGCGATCGGCGAAATCTACGTCAACACCGCCAACGAAAAAGTGAGCGGACTTGCGGTGGTGTTTATGAAGATCAAGCCGGAAAAGAAATCGCTCGACCCTAAAACCAGCTATCACAGTCAATGGTTTGGCGAACCAGGGAAAGACGAAAATTCGAAGCTCACCGCCGACGGTCGATTCATCTATGGCTTGTATGGGAAGAAGGGCATTTTCGTCACCGAGTTAGGCTTGGTGGCCGAACCGGCACCGGCGAAGTAGCTGGCGTGGGCAATATCTACTCCTGCTGATTGGAACCTGCGTCGAGCAGAACCAACGCCACCGCAGCAATCCGTTTGGCTCCATGCTTTAACACAGGTGACTACTTGCCCGAATTGCTCCTCGATGAATTGACCAATATCGCCTCGCGGATCGAAAATTCCATGATCCATGTGCGGGAGCGTTTGGGCTTTTCCCAACATCCTGACCGGTAGGCACTAACCGAGCGTTTCTCATGAAGTCACACCTCAACGGCGAATGCTGGCTCGATGACGATGGCAACCCAATCCAAGCCCACGGCGGCGGGATTTTGGAGCACAACGGCGTCTACTACTGGTACGGCGAAAACCGCGATGCCGTGGCGCGGAAAGAAAACGGCAACAAGAACTACCTCGGCGGTGGTGTGGCGGCTTACCATTCGAGCGATTTGGTCCACTGGAAATCCCTCAGCGTGGTGCTCAAAGCCAGCGATGATCCCCAGCACGATCTTCACGTGGGCAACGTGCTGGAACGGCCGAAGGTGATTTACCATCCGACAAGCAAAAAATTCGTGATGTGGATGCACGTCGATTCACAAGACTACAAAATGGCCCGTGCCGGCGTGGCCGTGGCGGATGACCCGGCTGGGCCGTTTCGGTATCTGCAGAGTTTCCGGCCGAACCAGTTCATGAGCCGCGATCAAACCGTCTTTATCGACCGCGATGGAATCGCCTACCACATCGGCGCCAGCGACAACAATGCCACCGCGATGATCTCGCAACTTTCTGACGATTTTCTCTCGCCCAGCAGAAAATTCGTTAAGGCGTTCGAGAAGCGTTACATGGAGGCCTTCAGCTTCGTCGAACATGCGGGCAAGTACTGGATGCTGGCTTCAGGTTGCACCGGCTGGAAGCCCAACCAAGCGCGCTCGGCCGTCGCGGATCATTTCATGGGGCCGTGGCAGGAACTGGCCAATCCATGCGTCGGCGACGGTGCGGACCTGACGTTCGGCGGGCAAAGCGCGTACATCATCCCGGCCGGCCGGATCAACCGCGGGCCGGTCGCGATGTTCGATATCTGGCGGCCGGATGACCTGAAAACGTCTGGGTATGTGTGGCTGCCGATCACGTGGAAAGGCGGGCAAATGGTGATCCGCCATCAGCCGCGCTGGCCGAACCCAATGGATTAAAGTTAGCCGTCCCGCTGGCGGGGCGTGCCCGCCGCACAAGTGCGGCAGCAAACAGGCTACGAATCATCCCGCACCTTGTGACCATTGAGCTGAGCAGGCGCATGCAAATCGACGTCGTCCGACAAAAGTACCAGACCGCGATCGACGGGCTGTCGAAGAACATCTGGGCCGTCCACGGCTACGCGCCGCCGGTGCTGGTGGAGGGATCGGTTTATCCCGGCATCTGGCTGGAATGCGGGCCGCTGGAAGGGTTGATCTACGGACAGCGATGCACCGACCGAGCGCATGAAGTCGCTCGCGCCAATCACGATGTGTTCTTCGCCCGGCAGCGGGCCGACGGGTATTTCCCCTGCTATATATGGAAGGAAACCACCGGCTATTCTCAGATTCAGATGGTCGTGCCCATCGCCGCGACGGCGCTGGAGACCGCCGACTTGCTCGGCGATGAGGCGTTTCTCGCGCGGGCGTACGCCGCCTGCTCGCGGTGGGACAACTGGCTTTCCACGCATCGCAACACTCGGGGTACAGGCCTGTGCGAGGCATTTTGCGAAGCCGACACCGGCCACGACAACAGCCCGCGCTTCAAAGGCTTGCCCTTCCTCTGCCCGAACGACGACGCCGCGATCTGCCCCGACGCCGGCGGCCTGCCGTATCTTGCTCCCGATCTCTCCGCCAGCGTGTACGGCGGGCGTGTCGCGCTGGCGAAGATGGCCGACCGCCTGAACAAACCCGCCGAAGCCCGGCAATGGCAGGATAAGGCCGACCATATCCGCCAGGCGATCATAAAACACTGCTTCGATCCCGAAGACGAGTGCTTCTACGACGTCGACCGCGACGGTCGGTTCAACAAACTCCGTGCCGACGCCATCACCCGTGTGCTCGGCGAGCACGTGGTCGATCAGCCGACGTTCGACCGCATCTACGCCCGCTACATCCGCAACGAGCAAGAATTCTGGACGCCTTACCCACTGCCGTCGGTGTCGATCAGCGATCCGAAGTTCATCAAAGAACTCCCCCGCAACTCCTGGGGCGGCGCGGCCCAAGCCCTTACCGCCCTGCGCGCCCCGCGCTGGTTCATCCACTACGGCCGATCCGATGATCTGCGCCACCTGATGACCCAGTGGGTCAACGCCTGTTGCGCCTCCGACATGTTCGCGCAACAGATCAACCCCTGGACCGGCGAGTTTATCGGCAAAGACGGTTATTCGCCGGCGATGCTGGTGTTCGTCGATTTCGTCCAGCGGTTGGGGTTGCTCGATCCAGCGCCGGCCTAGCCAAGGCGACTTGTGCCAGGCTCTGTGCTGATGTGAATGACGGCACAACTCATAATCCACTGTCCTGCACTGCGATGGCGAGATATAATCCGGGCATTCAAACCCTTTCCATCGGAGTCGAGCCAATGCTTCAAGTACAAAAATTGATGGGATTCCGCACGACCCGAGCAGCCGTGATGCTTCTCGCCTGCCTGGGTCTTACGAGCAGCGCCTTGGCCATCAAGGATGAAACCAATCAGGGACGCTGGGAAAAGCCCTGTGAAAAAGGCCCTGACAAGGTGGTTCCCGGGTTTCTGGTGAACATGGGGCCGACTGGCTCGCGGGGCATCCTCACCAAGAACTCGTTGATCGTGAAGTTCATCTTTCCGGACACCCCGGCGACAGGCGTGTTGAAGATCGATGACGAAGTCGTCGGTGCCAACGGCAAAATGTTCGCCGAGCATACGTTCGGCCGGAAGTACCACGGGATTGAAGGCCCGATCTAGGATCTCGGCTGGGCGATCGAGGAAGCTGAAGGAAGCAAGGACGGCGTGCTGCAACTCGCCGTCAAACGCGGGGCAGAGAACCTGACTGTGAACGTCCAGCTAGAAAAACTCGGCCGATTCGCCGACTCCTTCACCGAGGATTGTGCAAAAACCCGTACCCTGCGGGAACGGGCTTACCAGTACCTCGTCGACCATCCCGGCGGCATTGATTCGCAAGGTCGTTGCGTTCAGGTGATGGCGTTTCTTTCTTCAAACGATCCCAAGTTTCAGGACGTCGGCAGGAAACTAGCGCTGGACTGGAACAAGCCTTACAGCGACAAGGTGTGGTCCTGGCATTTGGGTTTTCAGGGCATCGTGCTGGGGAACTACCATCTGCTGACGAACGATCCATCCGTCGTCCCCACGCTCAAAGCCAACTCCGATCTGCTGCGCAACTGCCAGTGGAAGGCTCCCAACATCGTCTGCTACAAGCTCGAGGATATGCAAAAAAAGAGCCCCAAAGTCGATCAGGCCACGCTGCAAAGACACATGGACCTGTATGACGGCGGCTTCGGCCATGCTCCGTACAGCACCGTCATCGTTCCCCGGGGCGGAGGCGGGTACGGGCCGATGCAGTGGCCGACCCTGCTGGCGATTGAGGCCTGGCAACTGGCGAAACTCTCGGGCGTTCCGGAAAACTCCGACGGCTTGAAGAGTGCCTTCACATTCCTCGATCGCGGCACCACTGTCTCCGGGCACGTCGCTTACGGCGGAGAATTCACTCTCAACAATGGCCCGATTGATCCGGTGAAGTGGAAACAGGGTACGGCCAACAGCTTCTCGGCCAAATCGGGCCTAGCCTACCTTGCCTACAAGCTCTCTCCCGAGCGCCCGGAATCCAAGGCGATGATGAAGCTGCATTTGTCCAATTTCGACGCTGCGTACAAGGATCTACCCGATGGCCACGCCGATGCCATGATGGGCTTCGCCTGGGGCTTTGCGGGCGTGCTTGCTTCCGACGATGCAGCGCTGAAGAAGAAGGTCAGCCAGTATTACATTCCCTGGCTGAACATGGCGCGCTGCGCCGGGAGCGATTCATATGTGATCCTCCCCGGCCGGGATTATGCGGATTTGGCCTACTACCGCGAAAACATCCGCAACTACACCACCGCCTCGGTCTCGTTCATCTACAGCTTTGCGACGCCCCGGCTGCGCATTCAGGGCGTGAATACCAAGCCTGAGGGTAAATAATGGGCACGAGCCTGATCGAATCAGCAGCGCCCTTTTTTCTGGCACCCAAGTCCATCGCGGCGGTGCTGGCGGTGCTGATGCTCACCTCGGCGGCGGTAGCGGGCGAAGCACTTCCGCTGGTGCGTCCGGGCGAGGCCGGCCTGGTTTACCGCGCAACCGAGAGCGGCGACACCATCCCGGAATTTTCCTATAGCGGATATCGCGGCGGTGGGGTGGCTTTGCCCAGCGTTCCCGTGCGCGCCACCCTGGAGCCTTCACAGGGCGCGGATGACGACACCGCGCGAATCCAAAAAGCAATTGATGAACTCTCCGCTGCCGCGCCCGGCGGAGATGGGTTTCGCGGCGCTTTGCTACTGAAAGCCGGCAACTACCGGGTGGCCGACACGCTGCGCATCAGCGCCAGTGGAGTAGTGCTGCGCGGCGAACCCGATACGGTCATCATCGCCACCGGAAAAAAGCAACGCCCGCTCATCCTCATCGAAGGTGGCAAGCCCGGTGCCCCGATACCCGATTCCAAGCACATCATCACCCAACAACGCATCGCCGTCGGATCGCGCACCCTGCAACTGGAAAACACCGCCGGCCTGGGCGTCGGAGACGACATCGAGGTCGTCCGCATCGCCTCCGATGCATGGCTGGCCGAATTGGGCACCGACAAGCTCAACCGCGGCCCGGATGATCCGGTGAAAAACTGGACCTCCGAGGAATACACCTTGGCCAGCGAAAGACGCATCGTCGCCATCGAGGGCAACACCATTACGATCGATGCTCCGATCGTCTGCGCCATCGAAGAGCGGTTCGGCGGCGGATATATCCGCAAGACCCAGCCCGATGCGCGCATCCGCGAGGTCGGTATCGAATCGCTGCGGCTGGTCAGCGAGTACGTCAAAGGCCAGGAAAAACTCGATGAAAAGCACGCCTGGGACGCCGTGAAAATCAACTGCCTCGCCGACGGCTGGGTGCGAGACGTCACAGCCAAGCACTTTGGTTACAGTTGCGTCAACATTTCCGCGAGAGGTAAACGCATCACCGTGCAGGACTGCGCCTGCCTCGACCCCGTCTCGCAGATCACTGGCGGAAGGCGGTACTCGTTCGCCCTCGACGGTCAGCTCTGCCTCGTACAACGCTGCTACACGCGCAACGGGCGACACGATTATGTCATGCACGCCCGTGCCCGTGGGCCCAATGTCTTTCTCGACTGTGTCGCCGATGAACCCCATTCCGACTCCGGCCCGCACCACCGCTGGTCCACCGGCACGCTTTACGACAACATCGCCTGTGGTGCCCTCAACGTGCAGAACCGAAAACGCTCCGGCTCCGGTCACGGCTGGGCGGGCGCGAACATGGTCTTCTGGAATTGCCGAACCGTGAGCGTCAGTTGCGAAAAACCTCCGACGGCGAACAATTACGCCATCGGATGCACCGGTGATGTCCGGGGCAACGGCCACATCGAGTCGAAGGGCCGACCCGTCGAACCTCGCAGCCTCTACCTGACGCAACTCCGCCAGCGCCTGGGCGATCAGGCGCTGCTCAACGTCACCACCCCGCAGCAGCGTACCGGCACCCTCGATAAATCGCTGCGCGCGATGCACCGCAGCCCGTGAGACTCGTCCCCTGAAATGACTTCGCACTTTGATTTCCGCTTACGGTGAGGCCCTTGGGTCTCCAATCTCCAGCGGATGCCGCTTTTTCAGGCGGCCCAGCGCGGCCGCCGCGTCGTCGCCGCCGGGCTGGCCTCGACCTCGTTCGGCCAGATCGCTCAGAATCTGCTTGGATTTGGCGTCGCCGATCAGTTCCAACACCTCAATGCCTCGCGAGGCGGCCAACTCTTCAGGCGTTGTCGTTCCCTCGACCGCCATGGCCTGAAGCAGCCCTTCCAGGCGAAGTCTTGCTTCAGGCGATTCAACCGTCTTGAGTTCCTTCTGCAACCTCGGTGTGATCCGCCGCCCCAAGGCACCGAGTTCCCTTGTAGCGTTCTCTCGCACCTTCCAGACATCGTCGTCCAGCTCGGCGATCAGCCGGCTCAGCACCTTTTCATCGGGCATGGCCTGTCCCGCGAGGGCTTGCAGCCGGGACTCGATCAGTTCAACCCCCGACGCCGGCCCTGCGGCAAGGCGGAGGATGGCGGCATGAGCTGCCACGGGGTCAACGGCGGTCAGTTGTCCCCACAGCTCGGCCGCCATTCCTGGTGGGTCTTCCGCGGGTTTGATTTGGGCGTTGGGGAATTTGGACAGGTCATAGATCGAAACGACCTTCCCGCTGCCGACCGCAAGGCCGCCGGTATCCGGAATCCACGCGAACGGCCCGCCGGTGGCGAGATCGACAATTTTAGTGCCGCTCAGACGGTTCCAGACACGCAGAATTTTCTCCTCCTTGGCCCGCTCGGCGATGAACCTTCCGTCGCTGGACATGGCGATGCTCAGATCCATCGGCCCGTGACGCCCAAAGGTATGACGCACCTTCCATGTGCCGACTTCCCAAAGGCAAATGGAATCCCCCGGGCCATTGCACGCCAGCGTTTTCCCGTCCCCGGAGAGCGACATCCCCGTGAACATGGGGACCGCCAGCGTCTTGATTTCCTGTCCATTGTCGGTCTCCCACACTCTGATGTTCCCGTCATATCCGCCGGCGAGCAGGAGTTTTCCGCCCTTCGCAAACGCCAGTGAGCCGACCCACCATTCGCTCTGCCTCACCAGGCATTGAACTTCGCGCCCGGTGGATATTTCGGTGATACGGACCTGCTTGTCCGCCCCGCCGGAAGCCAGCAACTTTCCATCCGGCGAAACCGCCAGGGCGCCGATCGCGCCGCGATGGGCGACGAGTTGCTTGCTCTCCTTGGCGTTGTCGATGTCCCAAAGGTGGACGGTGCGGTCCTGGTGGGCGGTCGCCAGGGTTTTCCCATCGGGCAGGAACAAAAGGGTTGCGATAGCGCCGGCCGGGCTTTTGAACTGGGCGAGTTCTCGACCGGTCTTCACTTCCCGCACCAACGCCGCGCCATCAACCACCATCGCCAGGCGTGCCCCATCGGATGAAAATGCAAGCAAATCGACAACGCCCTGGCACTCGATCGTCGCCACCGGCTGTGGAGGGTCCGCCCGCAGCAGGCTGGTGCAGAGTATCACCCTAAGAAGGACAAGAAGTGTCCAATGCCTCATAAAGTAGTTTGACGCGCCAAGACGGGGTTTGTTTCCGAAGAACCCCCCCCGGCGGCTTCGTGTTGCGATTCATTCCTTAATTCGCCGCTTGATGTGGACAAAAGAATCGGTTGTGACCATTTTCCCCGTTTTTGGCCCCACCAAATCACAACTTCCTCTGCGCCCACTCGCCGATCATCTTCACGCGTTCGATCGCCTCCTCGCCCGCGCCCTGCGGCACCTCATCCGACACGCCCAGCACCAGGCGTGGGTGAAACAGCTCAACCACCTTTTCGACGCACTCCATGAGCTGGTCGCGGGTGTAGTGCTCCTCCATGAAGAGCACCGCCGGGATTCCGTCGAGCAGCACCTTGTCGCCGATGTGCTCACGGATTTCCTCCAGCATCATGTCGCCCTGCGGGAGCGGCGTGAGTGCTTCAATTCCATCGTGCGGAAACTTCTTCAACCAGGGCAGCATGTGCTTGAAGTAGCCATCCACATGGACATGTGTATAAATCCCGGCCGCGCGAAGCTGGCCGCAGCGTTTCTCATAAAAGGGCAGGTAATAGCGCTCGAAATAATCGGGGCAGATCAGTTGTTCGTGCAGGTTTTCGCCGTAGTTGATGATCTTCAGGCAGCCCGCGCCGCAGAGTTCCTCGTACAGCGTGTCGTATGACAGATCGATCGCCTCCATAGCCCGCTCGACCTTCTCCGGGCAGTCGGCCATGGCGTAGACCACATCCTCCATCGTCCACCAGAATTGCAGCAAGGCCTGGTACGGACTCTTGGGCACCCAGAACTGTGGCGCGCCGCGCTCGCCCATCCACTTCGCGCCCACATCAAACTTGGCGCGATCAAACCGGTAACGCGTTCGTTCCATCAGCCAGGTAAAAGCCTCCAGGTCATCGGGCGTCTTGATGGGAAACTGCACCTCGCGCCAGGTGTGATCGACGGTGTATTCGAATTCCGTCACCAGTTCGCCATACGGCGTCTGATAGCGGGTCAATCGCTGAGTATCCGTATGGTGAACGATCTGCTTCACGCTCGGATCGACTTCACAAACGATCGGATCGGGGTTGTCGTTGTAATAATGAATCGTGCGCGTCGAGGCGTGACAGTAGTCGTACAAATCCAGCAGACTCATGCCCTCGTAGCGCCTGGGCATGCAGTTGAATTCCTTGTGCCACCAGTACCATGGCTCAAAACGCGGCTGAAAGAAAACGTGCGGCAAGTGTTGGCCGGAAAATACAGCCAAATTCATCTGCTGAAAATTCACGACGATTACTCCTGGTCACGGGAATGCAGGCCGCTTTTGGATTTTCGCTTCCCTGACAGAATACGCGATTGTCGATGCCCGGCCAACGGATCGGCCGCGAGAGGGAGTGGGGACGATGGCGTTTGCGGTGTCGGGCGAGAGGGGATTACAATCCTGCCTATGTTTGAACGATTCACCGAACGCGCCCGCCGGGTGATGCAGTTGGCGACCCAGGAAGCGCAGCGACTCAAGCACGATCACGTGGGAACCGAGCACCTGCTGCTTGGCCTGGTGAAGGAAGGCTCGGGCAAAGGGGTGGGCATTTTGCAGGACATCGGGATTGATCCCGACGCGCTGCGAACGGAAATCGAGCGGCGCGGGCACGGCCCGAACACCGCCAACCCGCCGGCCAATCCCCGGCAGACCAGCCGGCTGCTTCGGGTGTTCGATTACGCGAACGAAGAATCGGCCGCGATGAGCCACAACCATATCGGCACCGAGCACCTGCTGCTGGGGATCATGCGCGAGCCCGAAAGCTGCGCCGCCCGTTCGCTGGCGGCGCTGCATTGCGTGCCGGAGATGGTGCGGTCGCGATTCGCCGGCCCTGATGGCAAGCCCATGACCGCCGCCGACAAACTCTACGAGCGGGCGATGACCGATCTGACCGCCAACCTGTCCGCACCCGTACCGACAACCGACGTGCTGAAGGCGGTGGCCGAAGCTCTGATCAAAGCCGGCTGGCGGCCGCAATCGTGAGGCCGCAGCCGCCTACCGCCCCGCTCCGGCGTGGCCGCTTCAGCGGACATGTCTTGAATCCCGCGCGGCTTAGCGGCCTGCTCGTCGCGCTGCTGGTGCTGATCGGCACCGCCCCCACGCTGTCGTGGCTGGAATTCTCCGGCAGCATGGAGAACCTCAACGTCGCCACTGTGCTGGAAATGCACCGCACCGGGCGATGGCTCGTGCCGACACTGGAGGGCAACGCCCGCCTCAACAAACCGCCGCTGACGGCGTGGGTGACGTCGCTGTTCGTGTCCGATGAACTGGTCGATCGCCTGAGCGAAGCGCCTCTGACGTCCGAGCTGGCGTACCGCGAACTGACGTTCCGCATCCGGCTTTCGCCGCTCATCCAAACCTGCCTGACGATGCTGTTGATCGCCGGGATCGCGCGGGTGATCTTCGGCGACACCGGAGCGATCGCGGCGGCGGTGTACGGTACGTCGCTGCTGGTGCTGAAGATCGGCCACGCCGCCACGACCGATGTGTTGATGACGCTGTGGATCGCCGTCGCGCAGGTGGGCGTGGCGCTATGGCTTTTCCGCGGGCTGCGCTGGCGCGGGGCGGTGCTGATCGGCGTTGGAACCGGCCTAGCTCTGATGAGCAAAGGCCCGGTCTGCCTGCTGTTCATCGTGTTGCCGGCGATTGGGTTTCGATTGCTGGACTGGCTCTTCTGCCAAACAATCGCATCTTCGCAAGAGGCGGCACAACCGTACCACGGACCTCCGGCCCGTGCCGGCGATGTCACTTTTCAAGAACCGCAGTTGCCTGAATTCGAACGCATCCAGCACGGGCCGGAGGCCCATGGTACGGTTGGGCCACTCGTCTTGGCGATCATCCTCACACTCGCCATCGGCACACCCTGGTTCATCTACGTCCTTGCCCAACACCCAGAAGTGGTGCATGGCTGGACGACCGAAGTCACCCGCGTCGGCGCGACCGAAAACGCCGGCAGTAACCCGGCGTTTTATCTGTCGATCATCCCGCTCACGCTGCCGTGGCTACCGTTCGCGATCATCGCCGGTGCCGAGGCAGTCGGCGATTTGCGCCGTCGTCGCATCACACCGCTGGTCTACCTTTTGATCGCCAGCGTGCTGCCGCTGGTGGTGATGAGCTTTTTCCCCGATCGCAAAGACCGCTATGCGTTGCCCGCGATGATCCCGCTGGCGGTACTGGCCGCCTATGGCGTGCGGGCGCGGCTGGCGGATGCTCGCGCGGTGCGGATTTGGTTCGTGCTGCTGTTTCTCGTTGCGCTGGCATTGCCCATCGCCGGGGCGACGGGAATCAAGCGCATCGACGGCACGCCTTGGTTCTCGCCGACGCTCGCCATCGGCGCTGCGGCCGCGATGGTTGCGGTCATCGTCGCGGGGCTTGCAATCCAGGAGCGCCGTCCGACGGCGGTGGTGATCGCCACCGTCATATTGCTTCTGATCGCCCAGGCGCTTGGCACGCACGGGTACGCCTATTCGCGATCGGGCAAGAGCGAGATGAAACCGTTGGCCGACGCCATCCGCGCCGAGTTTCCACGGATCGGCCCGATCATCAACGCCCGGCCCGACCGCAAACGTATTTCCGTCGATCTCGCCATCTACCTCAACCGCGCCACCACCCGCGTGCCCGATTGGAAATCGCTGCCGCTGTCCGATCCCCCCGCCGTCGCGATCATCCCCCAACGCGCCGGCGAGCCCAAGCCCGTCGCGCCGCCGGGCTGGCGCGAGTTAACTAACGTCCCGCGCGATAAAGACCGCTGGTATGCGTTCGTGCAAACCAAGTAACGTTTTGCTGTAGGGCGGGACGGCAGTCCCGCCACGACGGTAAGACGGCGGGATTTCCATCCCGCCCTACGTTCGTCGAGCGATTTCGTGCAAACCGATCAAATGATCAATAAGTGACGCCGGTCCACCGTCACGGTGATGCTCAGATTATCCCCCGCGTTCAGTTTTTCCGTCTTCCGTACCGCCGCCTTCACCGGCAGCAGATATGCACCGGCTTTATTGTCGCGAAAGATCGAGGTGTCCCAACTGGTCTTGCCGATGGTCGCGACGACCTTCAGCACGCCGAAATTCCCCGCCAGCCCCGTGGTCTTGTCTTTGATCCGGTCCGACATCGCCTTCGGCAACGTGACAAAATGCCACGCGGCTGCGCCTTCGTACTTCCAGAGTTTCCCGCGAAGGGTGAAGGTGTTGGTTTTCGCCATACGTTACCGGGAAACTGAGTCCCGTCGCCAATCAACTTATTGGGATTTTCGGAATGGGTGAATCATCTGCCCGAGGTAGTTTTTCGAGATCGGCTCATGAATTCCAAACGCTTCCGGCTCGCGATCAGGGCAGGTGTACGTGCCGAAAATCCAATCCATCAGCGGCGAAATGTTGGCGTAGTTGCCGGCGTTGCGGTCTTTATCGTGATGCCAATGGTGCAGTTCCGGCGCGCCGATCAGCACTCGCAGCGGGCCGATCGGCAGGCGCACGTTGGAGTGGATGTAAATCGCCCAGATGCCACGAAACGCGATGAGGGCCGCGATCGTTTGCAGCGGGAATCCGAGAATAAGAGCGGGCAGATTGATCAGGCCCATCGTGTAAATCGTGTCGATCGGATGCTCCCGATGGGCGGCCAGCCAATCCAGATGCTCGGCGCTGTGGTGGATCGAGTGGAACCGCCAGAGGAACGCGTTGTTGTGCTGAAGGCGGTGGCCCCAGTAGATAAGCAGATCGCTGAGCAGCACCACTTCAATCGCCTGCAACCACCAGGGCTGCCCGGCGACACTCGCGCGGAAACTGGTTGGCAGGTGGTGATCGATCCACGAGCCGAATTTCGTCAGCACCCACAGCACAGCACCGCCCCACAGAAAGTATTGGCCGAGGAAGAAGCAGAGGTCTGTCCACCACGCGGGCCGGAAGAGTTTTTGTTTGCGGGCGGGGAACGCCCATTCCAACGGCCAAAAGACAAGACAGAGGAACAGGAAGCTCAGGCCGGTGGAAAATGCCATGCCGTAGAGGGTCATGGGTGATTGAGAGTTTGAGTCGTTGGTGATGGATTCGGCGGGGCGAAGATCCGGCCGGACTTGGAGCTGGGCAGAATCACCGGAGCTTCCGGTTGCGTCGCGGGCGCGGTAGTCGGCGCGGTCGCGGGGGCCACATCATTCGAATCGAACACAGGTGCGGATTTCGAGCCGCTCATCAGCAGCTTCGCACCTTCTACACTCACCACGCCGGTGTACGATTTCGATCCCGACATGAACACCGGCGGCGGTGTCGGGGATTCTGCTGTCGTGGGAGCTGCCGCGTCGAGTTCGAGTGCCTGCTTCGAGATGTGTCCGGATTTCGAGCCGGACATCAACTGGATGCCGGATTCGTTGATGACGTACCAGCCGACCAGAACGACGGCGCTGATGACGGCTAATACTCGGAGGATGATCCGCCCCGTTCGCATGGACAAAGCGTAGATTGCGATGGGGAGAAGTCAACGGAATTCCGGGGGACGGCGTGATCCTTCCTCGAAGGCGCAAACGACTTCTACGCCAATCTGCGTGACAGTCCCTTGCGCCTTCGCGGAGTAGTTTACGGCTGCTGATCGGGGGGCGGAGGCGGTGGTCCCATTGGCGGTCGCCGGCGACCACCGTTTTGCCCGCCCGGGCCGCCTGGTCCGCCTTGCTGACCGTCGGGTCCGCCTCGTCCGCCCGGTCCGCCCATGCCGCCGCCGGGGCGTTGGCGGTTGCGGGATTCTTCGACGCCCCAGAACCCGCCGATGAGGTAGGGGAAGCGTCCCGGCGTGACGTGGTAGTGCCAGCCGCGCTGTTCGTCGTAATGGGCGTTGAGTCCGTTGAGCGCGTGCTCGCCTTTGATGTCCTTCGCCATCACTTCGGCGCTTTCGTACGGACCGTAGACCGGCACGCCGTCGAACGCCCAGCCGAGCAGCGGCGAGTGGGCTTTGCCCTCGTCGGCCCACGGGGAGTTAATGCAGATCGGATATTTGTGGTAGTGGTACTGATCGTTCTGGTTCGGATGCCCGCAGCAGCGGTCCATCAGGTCGGTCGCGTCGGCGTTGCCCATGTCGAACGGGTTGAAGAAGACCACCCCGTTGACGGCTAGCCCGATCGGGCCCATGTGCAGGGCACGGTTGGAGTTGGTGGTGTCGGTGACGGTTTGCTTGGCGCTCTCTTTCGGCGTGAGCGGAAAGTAGTAGGTGCTGTTCTGCTCGCCGATGTAGCTGGGGTTGCCGAACCCCTGCTCAGGAAACACGCCCGTCGGGTGGTTCGGGAAGCCGTGCGTGTGGACGATCATCGCGGTGGCGTCGAAGCTGATGGTGACGTTGTCAGCCAGCAGTTTTTCCTGCTTCACCACACTGCCATCGAGCAGCTTGAAGCCCGGCCGCAGTGTTGCGCTGGTGTTGCCGGCGAACGGGGCGGAGTAGACCGCGTCTTTGTAGATCAGCCGATCAGCGTTGGCAGAGTTGAAGGTCTTGGGGATGGCGGTTTCCCCGTCGGCGGCGTCGTAAAACCAGCGCCCGCCGATCGGCAGGAGCTTGCCGCGCGGGGTGATCGCGCTCGGCTGCTGCGGGATCTGCTCGGCCGCCGCCGGTGGGGTGATGCGGACGAGCTTCAGCTCGTCGACCAGGAACGCCGCGTCGCTGTTTTTCTCCGCCGCTCCGTGGCCGAAGCCGACGCTGATCCTGATCGTATCCACCTGCGGAAACGGCAGCATGAAATCCAACTGATACGTCTGCCACACCTCGGCCCCGCGTACTTTGCGCAGCCCGTTGGTGGCTAAATCCTTGCGGGCCAATTCCACCTGATCGTAAATCTTTTTTTCTTTGTAGTCGTACGAGGTTTTCCCGTGATCGCCGAAGAATGCAACCTTGATATACAGATCGTCGTTCTTCACCGCGAAGTTCTGCTGCGGCAATCCGCGGAAGGTGAACCGGAACCACTTGCCGGCTTTGGGGTCGATCGGGCCGACGGTTGCAGTCACCTCGCCGGCGAGCTTGGTCGACGTCAGCGCCACGCCGTTGGAGGCGTTATCCCGCCGCTCGCCGAGGTAACGATACTCCGCTGCCCCGGACAGTTGGAAGCCCGCCGGCGTGTTGCCATCGTGCTGCTCCAGGTTGCCCTGGGGAATGAGGTTATCGTCTGCCGCGTGCGCCAGGCCCTGCAACAGACAGATCGCCAGACAAACCAAACCGATCCACCGCGTCATCGTTCCTCCGGGCGTGAGAGCTCCCCGGGGAATGAGTGTACCGCAGGGCGGGCGGGTTTAGTGCAGGGGAATTCGGGCGGATTCCGAAGCTGGTGAGCTAAAACGAGATCGACAGCCGCAAGCCCATCATCGCCGACGGTTCGACGCGCTGGCGGGCCAGGCGGTGGCCGTCGGAGTCGAGGAGTTCGAGCTGGCCGAACAGGTTCACGCCCGCGAACGCCCCGAGCTGCACCGCCGACGAAGGTTTCCAGGCAACATCGACCACCAGCGGCAGGGCCGAGTCGCGACCCACGCCATCGGGCACAGGTCCGTCGTCTGCAAGCCGAAACTCCCCGCCGATGCCGAAGCCGCTGAGTCGCACGGATGTCGCCAGCGTCCGGGTCGCCTGAAACGACAACCCCGTGCCCGCCCCAAGGATCGGCCCGGCGTTTTGCCCGCCGAAGAACAGCGTCCACCGGCGTTGATCATCGAACGGCAGCTTCCACTCGAACGACGGGATGGGGATGACGATCGGGTTATCCTCCAGCCGGGTTTGCGCCAGCAGCGCGAACCCGAGCGAAAGGTCTTTGGAATATTCGTGTGAAACGCCGACGAACCCCCCGCCGGTGAGCGCCTGCGAGAAATCCGCCCCGCTCTCGCCGGCCGCGTCGAGGTTGACCGCGCCGATCAGGCCCCATTTCGGTTCGATCGCATAGAAGCCGGCGATGCCCGCTCCCACGAGCCCGATGCTCTCCCACGGCGATCGGCCGGTGGGCGAAAGCTCGCTGCGCCCCGAAAAATCGTACTGCAGCGTCCCGCCGTTGACGAAGAGTCGCGGGAAGAGCTTCTCCCCGACCGGCGGGAGCCCGAGCTCGAACTGCCCGAGCGCCGTTGTTCGGCTGACGTCGCCCGACGAGCCGTGCAGCGTCGCCGGCGCCAAATACGACACCCCGACCTGCAGTCCGAACGGAGACGGCGGACCCTCAGCCGGTGGGTCGGCGGGTGAATCTTCCGCCCGCGACAGCGGCGCACGACACAGCAGCAGGATCAACGCGCAGAACCACAGCCGGGTGAATCGAAGTGACATAGCAACCATTAATACGAGGTAGCGACCGGACCGGATGTTCGCGATCTCAGCGGAGTGGCGACCGGCGAACGCGGTTTACCACAGCCCGCCGTTGAAGAACCGCTCGCGGACAATTTTGCCGTCCTTCACCTCATACACCGCGACCTCGTCCTGCGAGATGCGCTTGCCGGTTGCATTGGGCGTGATCTCGAACGTGAAATACACTGCAAACTCGTTCGGCCCATTGAAGAACGGCCCGGCGACCTTTTCGCCGTGGATCGTGTTGACGGCCGCCCATTTCTCCGACTTGGCGATGACCGCCGCCTTGCCGGCCGTTTCGTTCCCGCCGGATTCGACGGAGACGATGTTCTCCGCGTACATCGAGTGCATCACATCAAAATTCTTGGCTTGGTTGCACAGATCGACGAATTGCTTGGCGAGGGATTGAATGCTCATGGACATCTCCGAGAAAAAATGAACGGCCGAACTGCACCATCGTAGGCCGGCCGTTCGTGGAGATTCCAATTTTCGTAGAGGAACAAAATGGGGACACCACCAAGCGGGATCGGAGAAAAGCGGTGTCCCCCGAAACTTCACTCATAGCTGCAATGTCTTCAGCCGACCCAAGTCCGGATTGGACGGCATAGAGATGTGCGCCAAGACCGGATGCGCGATCCGGCGATAGTCGTTGAACTCCATCGTGATCAGATCGGTGGCCGAGCCGCCGTTGAAGGCGATGTAGGCTTCTTTCGCCAGTTCCTTATCGACGTATGTATCCATGCCGAAGATCACGCCCAGCGGAGGCATCATGCCCATCTGGCAGCCCTCGAACCGGCGGGCGAATTCCGATCGATCCGCCAGCGAAGCCACGTGCGCATCGGCGGCGTAGCGGAGGAGTGTCATGTCGACGTCGCGATCACCGGGCACGACCGCCAGCGCCAGCCTGTCGTCGATCCGAACGACGACGGTCTTGGCCATGCTCTTGCCGGGTACATGCGCCGAAGCCGCGATCTCCTGCGCCGTGTAGGCCGGCGAGTGACTGATCACCGCGTACTTCGCTTTTTCTCCGTCCAGAAACTCGATGGTGCGTCGGGTGGCCATGATCGTCTCCTTTCGAGATATTGGCGGGCGGCCGTCCCCGGCCGCCGGCGTGTGTGATTGAATCGACGGCTGGGGACAGCCGTCCTCCATGGGTGCCGGCCATACTTTTTCTACATCACGACATCTACCCCGCCAGCATCCGAACGTCGCGCCGGTCAGGCTGGATCGAGCCCGGCGAGCCGATCGATTTCACGCGCTTCGCCGCGGGCTTGAACCACCCCGCCATCGCCGGGCGGATGGACGTGGGCAAATCCTTCAGTTCGATCTTGGTGAAATTTCGCGTCAGCCCGACGTGCGGATACGTCGCGCCGTGCGCATCGAGTTCCCGACGCAAAATCCCCAGGAACCGCGGCGGCGCGATGACGGCGAGTTGATCGAACTCGTGCCGGCCGTGCGCTGCCTGCATCGCAGCGGCGATCTCTACCGCGAACTGCTGCATCTGCACGGTGTGCGTATCGGTCCGCGATTCCATCGCCGAACGGACGCGGGTTCCCTTCCCCTTGGTCAGCCGGCCGGGGCGGTCGCTGTTGATCTCCTGCGTTCTCGACCGTCCGCGCGGGTGTTTGAACTCCTGGATCAGCGAAACGGATTTCCCATCAGGCGCTAGCCGGAGCAATCTCGCCTCGGCCGCGTCTGCTACGATAAGCCAGCGGCGCATGACGCGCTCCTTTCAGTTGTCAAAGAATCAGCGGAAATCATCCGAACCAATGCGACGAATCTTCCTCGGTCACAGTGACGACGTGCTTCTTGACCCGCCCCCGAAGCCAATTCAGCCAATTTGCCAACCCGTGGCCATGGAGGGATGACAATTCGATCAATTCCGCGTGCGGATTGATCTTGCGAACATCTGCCCGAAACGCCGTCACATCAAACGGGACGGCCTGCAGCAGATCACTCTTGTTGAGCACGATGACATCAGCTGCCGCAACCACGTCAGGATGCTTGGCGGCCTTATCGTGTCCCCCCGCCACACTGAAAACGGCCGCTGTCGCATCCTGTCCGAAGTGGAGCGGCCTGGAGTGAACGAGCGTGCCGACATTTTCGATCAGAAGCAGATCGAGTTGATCCAGATTCAATCGCTGCAGCGCCTGGTTCACTTGCTCGGCGTCCAGCGAAGCTTGCGTACCGGTTGCGACGTGCTCGATCTGTCCGCACCCGATTCTTGCGCGCTCGGCGTCGTCGCAAAGCGTCTTATCGCACGTGATCACGCCGACGCGCAGGTCATTTTTGAGTTGTTGAATGGTCGCCCGAACGAGCGTCGATTTCCCACACCCGGGCCCGCCATTGATCCCCACCGCGAGCACACCTGCCTCGGCCAGCAGATGGCGGTTGCGTTCTTCGTGTGGGTTATTCAGTTTTTGGTTTTTCGTGATTTCCGCAGAATTGGCCTGGGGCTCTTGTTCAGATCCATGATCGTGGCTCGATCTGACGAGATTATCGGTCATTGCGGCAGCATTCTGTGCGCGCCGCCTGCACGAATCTATCAGGGACGGGGATGATTTGTGGTGTAAGAGAGAATCGTAGGCGGTTAAGAGAGAAAGAGGAAAGAGTGCCAATTGTCATGTTGTATTGGAACCATCCATCTCTATCTCGACCCGCATAAATCGCCGTGCACCTTGCCGAGTCAATTCGAAACCCGGCCGGTACCACGACAGGCCGCGCAATCCAACCAGAGTGTTTCCATCTCCCCGGAGACATAGTTTTTTCGCTGCTGGGGCGTACTGCCCGTGCCGCCACAGGCCATGCATTTTTCAGAATTGTCGCCGGCGTGATCCAAGTTGTCTGCCGCCGCGCTACTTGCAGCTCCCGCGCGAAGTGCCTCGCCGACGACTCCCATTATGAATTTTCCCATCATCCTCGGCTCTTCCCGCTCCCGATCCTCTTTTGCTTGTGCAGCCCGCGCGGAAGCGAGTTGCCGTTCCATCGCAATCTTGGCCTCTCGTTCGCTTTCTTCCTTCAGTTTCCTGTACCTCGCGTCATAGATTAAATCACATGCCGGCTTGATGCGCGCCAGCGCCAGCTCGCATCTGGCGTCGCCCGACTGCTGCCCGGTCAGATACGCCATTTGGGCCGAAATCACATCCTGTTGCGTGCCCAATCCGCGCTCGAGGCAGTAGCCCAACTCATACCCGACCTGTCCGTAGTTGAGATTCATGGCCTCTCTGAAAAGCTTGAACGCCCGCGTCGAATCAGCTGTCACTCCAGACCCGTAAAGATAGAGACGTCCTAAATTACGATATGCCGGTGGGTACTTTGCCTCGACGGATTTCTCGTAGCACACGCGGGCCTTGTTCAGATCGATCTTCGTTCCGTCGCCGAATTCATGACATTGGCCGACGGTATCGGCCGCTTCAATCAGCCCTGCCTTGGCAGCCTTCTCAAAGTATCCAAAGGCACGGGCGGCGTCTTTTTTCACCGATATTCCCTCGTGGTAATACCAACCGACCCGCAGCATGGCCGGTGCGTTGCCGGCGTCGGCCGCCTTGGTATACCACGTAAGGGCCTGAGTGAGATTCTTTTCAATCCCACGACCTTCTTCGTAGCAGGCACCCAGATTCCGCATCGCCGGGGCGTATTTTTTCTCGGCCAGTTCCTTGAAGATGTCTACCCCTTTTTCGGCGTTCCCCGCCCCCGGTTCACGCACGAGATAAACGCCGAGGCCGTTCCGAGCATCCAGATCGCCCATGGCGCTGGCTTGATTCCACCACCTCAACGCCTCGCTGTTGCTCTTGATCGTGCCGTCGCCGTCAAAATAGCTCCAGCCGACCTCTGTCATCGCTTTCACACTTCCGCCCCGGGCCTCCTCGAGATTTTGTCGAAACACCGCGCGCCGCCCCGGATCGACTGCCCCTTTAGGCGTTTGAGCTACAACACGCGCGTACGGCCCCAACGCAATCGACAGCGCTAGCAGTCCGATTAGGAATTTAGAACTCTTGAGATACTTCATTACTATTCCCCATTCATGCATGCGATTGGTCGGTCAAAAGTATAGAAAGCAATCTCAGCGATACAATTGAATACTTGGCGCAACCGTAGTTTTAGCGCGGCGCTGATTAAAACGCGAACCCTAACCAAAGGATTGAACTCTCGATCAGCTAAATGAGGCGGAACGGCGCGTGGTTTCTTACAGGGGTCTATTGGGGGAACGCGAAAACGGCCATCTTCGATGGCCCGCGTCACGGAGAGGTTAGCGTTTTCTGGGGGTTTTCGCGTTGGAAAAGGGGCGCTTGCCGGGACGAGGTTTGAATTCAAACCCACCCGTCCTTACCATGCTCCGCTCTTTTGCGAAGGACTTAGAAAAACAATGAAAATTCTTGTTGCGGACAAATTGGCGGAAGAGGGGCTCGATTATCTCAAGTCAGCCGGGATTGCGTTTGATGTCAAAGTCGGGCTGGACGACGACGGGCTGGCTGCCATCGCCGGGGAGTACGACGCGATGATTGCGCGGTCGGCGCCGAAGAAGTCCGCCATCTCCAAAGCCTTGCAGAACCCGGGCAAGCTCAAAGCGATCGCCCGGGCGGGCGTGGGCGTGGACAACATTGACCTGGAAGCCGCCACCGCCAAGGGCATTTTGGTGATGAACACCGCCGAGGCATCGACGCTTTCCACCGCAGAGCACGCGCTGGCGTTGATGTACGCTTTGGCCCGCAAAATCCCGGCCGCCAACGACGGGCTGCGGTCGGGAAAGATGGAATGGAAAAAGCGGAACGTGTATCAGGGCACGCAATTGGCCGGTAAGACGCTTGGCGTAGTGGGTTTAGGTCGCATCGGGCGGACCGTCGCCACCCGCGCGCTGGCGATGGAAATGAGCGTGGTCGGGTTCGATCCGTTCTTCAGCGGGCAAACCGCTTTGGACGGCAAAGTGAAGATCGTCCGCGACTTTGATGAGTTCCTCAGCCAGATCGACGTCATCACCTTCCATGTGCCCGGCGGCGACGCCACCAAGCACCTGCTCAACCGCGAACGGCTGATGACCAAGTGCCGCCCGAACCTGCTGGTCGTCAACGACAGTCGCGGCGAGGTGGTGGACGAGTTCGCACTGGCCGACGCAATCAGGGAGAAGAAGGTCGCCGGCGCTGCGCTGGACGTGTTCGCCACCGAACCGCCGGCGAAGGATCATCCGCTGTTCGGGCTGGAAAACGTCGTGCTGACCCCGCACCTGGGCGCCAGCACCGATGAAGCGCAAACAGCCGTCAGCGTGGATGCGTGCAAGGCGATCGTCGCGTACCTGAAGCACGGCGAGATTCGCGGCGCGGTGAACGCGGGAGGCGTGAAGCTCGACTTGCCCGCCGACGAAGCGCCGTTCGCCAAGCTCGCCAGCCGGATCGGCAGGTTACTCGCCGGCGTGTGCGACGGGGGATACAAGACGATCACCCTTCGCGCATCCGGGACTCGCGCACCGAAGCTGATGAACACGCTGTCGCGCCTGGCGACGGTGGAACTGCTTCAGCCGCACCTGGACACGCCGGTAAATGTGATCAACGTCGAACATCTGGCGCGCCAGCGCGGGATCGCGATCGCTCAGATCCACGAACCGGCCCCGCCGGCGGGATTGGTCGGCGACATCGTCGGCATCCGCGTGGAAGGCCCGACTGGCGAAACCCACCGCATCCTCGGCACGGTGTACGCTGACGGATTGCCGCGGGTGCTGCGCGTGGACGACTACGCGATGGACATGATTCCCGAAGGCAACATGGTGCTGATCGAAAACAAAGACACGCCGGGCGTGATCGGTTTCGTCGGCACGGCGTTTGGTGACGCCAAGGTGAACATCGCCGACATGGTCATCAGCCGGCACATCGAAACGGACGGGAGCGCGACGGCGTTCATGGTGATCAAGACCGACAGCACCCCGCCGGAATCGCTGCTGGAGCAGTTGCGGGCCAAGTCCAACATCGTCCGCGTGAAATCGCTCGTCCTGCCGCCGCGGACGGCGTGAGACGGGGAAGAAAGTGGAAAGCGATGAGCGACGAGCGATGAGTAAAGAGTAACGTTTCCTGCCTCTTCACTCATCGCTCATCGCTTTCCACTTTTCACTTTCGCCCCCGCTGGGGCCGCGTAGGTGCTATAATCCCCACGGTGGCAGACGATCTGCCGGGTTTGCTTTACGGAGCGACTCATGGACCCTGGCGAATCAGCCGACGATCAGAAGGTGGCATACCTCATCGTCATCTGGCGCGGGCAGGAAGTGTATCGCGAGCGTCTATCGCGCGCGGTCACAATCGGGCGGCAGGTCGGGGTGGATGTTTGGCTGAACGATCCGGCGTTATCCCGAAATCATTGCCGCATCGAAGCCGACGGAACCGACGGCACGCACGGGTGGCGGATCATCGACCTCAAAAGCCGCAACGGCGTTTACGTCAACGGACACCGCGTGGAGATGCAGGTGCTGACCGACGACGACCACATCCGCATAGGTGATGCGAGCATCACCTACAAAGCCGGTACCATCAAAGCCAAGCGCCCTCAAACGCCCGAAGAGGCGATGTTTCACACGCACATGCAGCCGATGGAGAAACTGGTCGATGTCGTCGCCCATACCGACCGGGCAGCCAAGACCACGCGGGTAACCGATCGCCCGCTGACGCCCAACCGCATCAGCCTCACGCCCACGCCCGACGTGCCGCTGGTGCGTCCATTCGGCCTGCCCTTCACGCGCGGACCGGCCAAGCCGATCCTGGCGGACGAACCGACGAAGGATCAGTCGAGCATTAACGTCGGCAGCGGATCAGGCAGTTGGCTCAGCGGGTGGTTGCGATCGATACGATCGAAATGGAGCGGCAAGCGGAAAGCGGCTTGAATCGACCGGAGTTCTGGTAGGACAGACATTCCTGTCTGTCACGAGGCAACGTATTCGTTGACTCGTATCGCCAATCAAATCGCTCCAAGGGTATGAATGGATGAGTACATCCATTCATGACAGACACGAATGTCTGTCCTACCGATGACAATCTATATCGGTAACTATACCCATCCTTGGGCGCATTGAATTCGTGAGCAAACTGAATCGCCGCCGGCACGACGGCGAAACCCAGCAGGATCGCAGCCAGCAGCGCACAGGCGACCAGCCGCTTCCAACCTCTGAGCGGCGTGACGGCGGGGATCAACCCGATGATCGGCGCGGCGGCGATCAGCAGCAGGCGGTAAAGCACGACTTTGTCCGGATATGCGTAACACGTCGCCAGCAATCCGCCTAGAAGGGCGACAATCGCCATCACACCGCCGCGGGCGAGTGAGGTCTTTTTCCAAATCAGCGCAACTACCATCACCGGCCCGACTGCAGCGGCGATGATCCCCGCCCGTTGGCCGTAGGTCTGTGAGCCGTTGAATATCATGTACAGCCCGAGCGCGGCGGCGGTTTCGGTCATTAGCAGCGGGACGACGGCATCTTTCCATCGTTCGCTGGCGATCTCCAACAGAACGAACGCAACCGTCATCGCCAGCGCCGACAAGCCGATGTACGCTGCGGCCTGGTTCGATGTCCATGTCGCCGGCGCGAACGTGCTGCCGACGGTCAGAGGTTTGAGGACAAGGTACAGAACCGTCGCCGACGCCAGCGCGGTGACGATCGCGCGGATCGTGATGGGCAAGCGCATCACCGCTGTCAGCAAACCCACAATCGCGATCATCCAACCGACATGGAACAGCCAATCCTCCGCCGACGTCGGAGGAAGCTGCGGCCGGGTTTGTAGTCCGAGCAGACCGATCGAAAAGCTCACCCCGATCGCGATCGGCCCCGCCCAGTAACCGCGTGCGCCGCCCGCGCCCCACGGGCGCGACGCAACCAAAATCAGCAACAGCGAGATCCCGGCGGGAACCAGAACGCAGTAGATGATGTCGTGGGGAGTAATCATGGTGGGAATGGTCGATTAACGAATCGAGCCATTGACGATTGAAATCATCAATCGTCAATGGCCCGATCGTTCATGATTCAATCGGCCTACTGCTTTGCGCCTTCAAAGCTGACCATCAGCGTCACTTCATCGCCGATCATCGGGAGCATTTTGTCCATGCCGAACTCCGATCGCTTGATGGTGAACTCGCCGCTCAAGCCGGCCACGGATTTATTCATGAAGGAACTCGGTCCCAATTTTTCCATTGCGATGGTGATCGACTTGGTCACACCGTGCAGCGTGAGATCGCCGGTGACGGACAGCTTGCCGTCTTTTTCCTCCACCTTGGTGCTCTTGAAGGAGACTTCGGGGAATTGCTTGGCGTTGAAAAAGTCCGGGCCTTTGATGTGCTCGTCGCGCTTGGCGTTATTGGTATCCACGCTGGCGATCGGCGCGGCCGCCTGAATGCTGCTCTTGTCGCCATCCAGCGTGAACGAGCCGGCGACGATGTTAAATCGCCCGAACGTGTAGCTGACATTGGCGTGCTTGATCTTGAAGACGACGCTGGAGTGAACCGGATCGATCGTAAACGTCTCCGCCCACGCCGACACCGCCGACGCTCCGGACAAAGCCGCTGCCAGAACGAACGCCACCAAACGCGATTGCTTCTTCATAAGAAAACCTCCGAGAGGAAATACCCGTGTGGCGACGGAACGATCCATCGACCAATAGGGGAAATATAGTTGTTGTCACGATTATTGTCAAGAGGATTAATCGTGCGGCTATTGGGGAAGATTCGGCAATCTGTCGGGCCGCTGAATCGCACCGAGCAGCGGCTTCTATCCTTTATAGGATGCAAAGCCCCGAACAATGTTAGGCGCCGGTCACGTGTTTCATTGGAATGAACACGGATTTCCAGGTCTTGCTCCATGGGGAACCTCCCCTTACTCTCTCGTGACTTATGAGCATTCTCGTCAACAAAAATACCAAAGTCATCTGTCAGGGCATTACCGGGTCGGCCGGTGCGTTTCACACCAAGCAGTGCCTGGAATACGGGACCAAGATGGTCGGCGGGGTCACGCCGGGGAAGGGCGGAACCAAGGACGCCAACGGGCTGCCGATTTTCGACACAGTCGCCCAGGCGGTCACCGCTACCGGCGCGAACGCGACGATGATTTTTGTCCCGCCGCCGTTTGCTGCCGATGCGATCATGGAGGCGGCGGACGCGAAGATTGGCGTGATCTGTGCGATTACCGAGGGCATTCCGGTTCTGGACATGGTCAAAGCCAAGGCGTTTTTGAAGGAAAAGCCGGGCGTTCACCTGATCGGCCCGAACTGCCCGGGCGTGATCACGCCCGGCGAGTGCAAAATCGGTATCATGCCGGGCTACATCCACACCCCGGCCAAGGAATCCAAGAGCGGTAAGAAGGTGGGCATTATCAGCCGATCGGGCACGCTGACGTACGAAGCGGTATGGCAATGCAGCACCCGCGGGATCGGCCAGACCACCTGCGTCGGCATCGGCGGCGATCCGGTCAAAGGGCTGAATTACATCGAATTACTGGATCTATTTAATGCCGACCCGGAGACCGACGGCATCATCCTGATCGGCGAAATCGGCGGATCGGACGAGATCGACGCCGCTAACCACATCAAGGCAAAGATCAAGAAGCCGGTGGTTGCCTTCATTGCCGGCAAAACCGCCCCGCCGGGCAGGCGCATGGGCCATGCCGGTGCGATCATCTCCGGTGGCGACGACACCGCCGACGCGAAATACAAAGCCATGACCGCCGCCGGCGTGACGACTTCCGAAAGCCCCGCCACGCTTGGCGAAGCGATGGCAAAAGCCCTCGGCCTGGCGAAATAGTGCTGTGTGACGAGTGCTGAGTAAAATCCCGGCGATTGGTTTTACTCAGCACTCAGTCCTCAGCACTCAGCAATTACGACAACCCGTCCCACCGCTCGGCATCTTCGCACTCCATCACGCTGGCCGACGGTTCCACCGCCGGCACGAACTTAGCCCGTGGGGTAGTTTCGGCGTCGTTGGCGATCACGTCGTCCACCCGCCGGATCAATGGCTCGGCCAATCGCAGAAACGCCAGCCACATCCAACCTTCGCTGCCCGAAGAAACCATACTCATAGCTACATCCTTTCTTGTGACACTCGACTCGACAGATCCCTAACACTTAGCGAACTTGCACTCTTGATCGGACAAAACCAAACAAAATCCTAAATGATTTTGCTCGGCCTGCAGGTTGAATCGGACAACAGGCCGCTCCACCATTAGTTGTGGTTATGAAAAGACTTACGTCCAATAAAGTTCGCATTAGAAGGATGATAGTTAGGTTGACGTTCCCCCATCTGCCGGGGATCGACCGAACCCGGGTTTAGATTCATCGCCGCTTGCGGCTTCGCGCTCCGTAAAGGTCGTCCACTCGCGAAGCCGCAAGCGGCGATGAATCCGGAATTTTCGCACGCCCCGATGGCGACAAAGTCGATACAATTCCTCTACGTTCCACTCTCTATGGGACAAAAGGAGCATGCGTGCTGGGCTGGGTTCTTGCTGAAGCGGACAAACTCGATCAACTCACGCGGGGCGCGCATCTGGTTCCTGAATTCATGAAAGACATGGAGCCCGGCCAGCGGCTTTCGTTGCTGATTCCGGTGGCGTACCTGCTCGGGTCGATCCCGTTCGGCATGGTGGTCGGGCGATGGAAGGGGATCGACGTCACCCAAAAGGGGAGCGGCAACATCGGCGCGACCAACGTCGGCCGGCTGCTCGGACGCAAATTCTTCTACATCGTCTTCTTCCTCGACATGTTCAAAGGCCTGCTGCCGATGGCGGCAGCGTATTTTTTCCTGGAAGAAGCCAGAGAAGCCGCCTCCCCAGGCGTTCTTCCGGCCAAACTCTATGTCAGTTGGCTGGCGATCGGCTTCGCGGCGATCGGCGGGCACATGTTCAGCGCGTTTCTCAAGCTCAAGGGGGGCAAGGGCATCGCCACCAGCTTGGGCGTGATGCTGGGACTATGGCCGTTTTTCACCCTGCCGGCGATTCCGGTTCTGGTGGTGTGGATTGTGGTTTTCGTCAGCATGCGTTACGTCAGCCTGGCGTCCATGGTGGCGGCCGTTTCATTCCCCATTTGGTTGGTGATCATCGGCAACTGGCGAGAATGGCCTTTGCTTGATGAACTTTTGCCCCTGAGCGTGTTTGCCGTCGTCATCGCTATCCTGATCGTGATCAAGCATCGCGGCAACATCCGCCGACTGGTGGAAGGTCGCGAGCCTCACTATCACCCGGCGAAGAAGCACCACCACTCCGACCAATCCCCGCAGCCGGAATAGGCCTGTCATGCGGACTAGAGCATTTTCATCCGAGTCGTAGCGGGTTGCCAAAGACCGTCATCCCGAAGCACTCCGAGGGATCTCGATTTTTCAATCGTCAATGACACGATCGTCAATGATTCAATCCCTTGGCTGATAGACCAACAGCCGCATCGCGTTGAGTACGACGACGACGGTCGATCCCTCATGGAACAACACCGCCAATCCCAGCGGAGCAAATCCCAACGCGGCACACGGAGCGAGTACGGAAATCACCCCCAACGCGATAAACAGATTCTGCTTGATGATGTGCCGGCTGAACCGTGAAAGCCCGATCGCGTTCGGCAGCTTCGCCAGGTCATCGCTCATGAGCACGACGTCGGCGGTTTCAATCGCGACATCAGTGCCCGCGCCGCCCATCGCGATGCCGACGGTTGCGGTCGCCAGCGCCGGGGCGTCGTTCACGCCATCGCCGATCATCGCGATCGGGCCGTAGCGGATTTCCAGATCCTTGATGCGTGCGAGCTTGTCCTCCGGCAACAGGTCGCCGATGGCTTCGTCGATGCCCACTTCCTTGCCGATCACGTCCGCGACCGACTGGCGATCGCCGGTGAGCATGATGTTGTGCTTGATGCCCAGCGCCTTCAGGCGGGCCAGCGATGCCGGCGCGATATCGCGCGCCTTGTCCGCCAGGCCGATCACGCCGATCGGCTTGTCGTCGGCCGTCACCAGCGCGATAGTTTTGCCCTGCTTGGACAGCCTGTTCGCCGGGTCGTTCGCATCGCCCGACGGCTTGGCGCGTCCGACGAATACGCGAAGCCCGTCGACGGCGGCGGTCACACCTTGCGCGGCGATCTGCTGCACGTCGTCGGCCGCCAGGTTTGGCAGTGAGCGCTGACGGGCTTCGTCGACAATCGCCACCGCGATCGGGTGCGTGCTCCCGCGTTCCACAGCAGCGGCGAGGGCCATGATGCGATCGGGCGGCAGATCGCCGAGCGGAATGACGTCCGTCACGTCCGGCCGGCCGCGCGTGAGTGTGCCGGTTTTGTCGAACGCGATCGCCTGCACGCGGCCGAGGTTTTCCAGGTGGACGCCGCCCTTCACGAGCACGCCCATGCGCGCCGCCCGGGCGATCCCGCTGAGCACGGCCGCCGGCGTGCCGATCGCCAGCGCACACGGGCTGGCCGCGGTGAGGAACGCCATCGCCTGATAAAACCAGCCGGCCCAGATTGACCCTTCGCGTCGCGGCTGAAAGCCCAGCAGCGGCGGGAGCACGATCAGCAGCGCCGTGCCGATCAGCACGATCGGCACGTACTTCTTCTCGACCTTGTCAGTAAACACCTGCGTGGGGGACTTGGTGGTTTGTGCTTCTTCGACGAGCTTGACGATCTTCGCCAGCGTGGATTCCGACGCGAGCTTGGTCACGCTAACGAGCAAAAGCCCTTCACCATTGATCGTGCCGGCGAAGACGTGATCGCCGGCAACTTTTTCAACCGGGGCGGATTCGCCGGTGATCGGCGACTGGTCGATCGCCGACGCGCCGCTGACCACGCTGCCGTCGGCCGGCACGCGGTCGAACGGGCGGACGACGACCTGGTTGCCCTTCTGCAGATCCTCGACGCGCACCTGCGTCTCGCGGCCAGTGGAATCGCGGACGGTGGCGACGTCGGGCGCAAGCTTCGCCAGCGCCGCGATCGCACGGCGGGCGCGGTCCATCGCCATTTGCTCGCCAGCCCCGCCAAGGGCGAAGAGCACCAGCAACAGGCCGCCTTCTTCAAAGTGCCCCAGCGATGCCGCACCGAACGCGGCAGCGAACATCAGCACGTCGATATCGAACTTGAACTGCCACAGGATCTTGAACGTGTCGATCGCCGTAAACCACCCGGCCAGCAGATAGCAGCCGACGACCGCGGTCAGCCGCAACCACAGCGGGCCGTGCATCGTGTGGGTGATGAACGCCACCAGCAGCAACGCTGCGCCGACAATCGCCATCACCAGTTGGTGCTGCTCGCGCAGCTTGCCGAATGCTTTTTCGAAGAAGGACGGAACATGCTCCTTCTCAACCGGCAACGGCCCGCCGGGGCGAAGGTGCAGGCCCAGGTCGTCCAGCCGGCGAACGATTTCCGGCAACGCGCACGTCCGGCGATCAAACTCCACGCGTAGCGACCGCGACGCGTAGTTGGCCGATGCCACCACGCCCGGCAGTTTGGCCAGCGCACGTTCGATCGCCTGCTCGGCTCGCGGGGAGACCATCCCCTCGATTCCCAGCACCACCTGCGCGCGCGTGGGCAGCAGACAAGTCCCCGCCCGCTCGGCCTGGGCGCTGAGCTCGTTGAACGACAGCATCGTGGGGTCGTACTCCAACTCCAGCGTGGCTTGTGAATCGCCATCTTTGCAGTGTAGATTGACACTTTGAATGCCCGGCGTGACTAAAAGGTGTTCGCGCAGACAATTGGCGCACTTTTGACGGGCGTTTTTGTCTTGAGGGCAGGTGGCGTCCAGCGTGAGTTTCGTCGTTGCCATATTTCTTACTTCGGCGGAATAAACTGCTCGATCGAATCGTAGCGCATTGTAGTGCTTACTGGAGGGCGGGTGTCCTCACCCGCCGAAGCATCGCGGCAACCGTGGCGGGTGAGGACACCCGCCCTCCAGAACATCGCTACGTTCAGTCGTAGCCGATTGTAGGGAAACTCAGAGGAGTTTGCCGACTCTTCAATAAATGAAATTGAAGTGATACTCTGTCTCAACGATCGGAGAAGCGTGAACTCGTCCGCCAAACCCATTCTGGTCATCGGTTTAGCCGTCGCGGTGATGGCGTTGCTGTCGCTGTACTTGCGGGGGTCGGGGAAAGAGGTGATCCCATGGCGCGAAGATTACCCCGCTGCCAAGGCCGAGGCGGCGGCGGGCAACAAGCCGATGCTCGTCTACTTCACCGCTCCTTGGTGCGGGCCGTGCGATTACATGAAGCGAACCACTTGGTCCAGCAACAACGTCAAAGACTCGCTCGCCAACTACATACCGGTGAAGGTGAACATTGATAACAACCGGGAACTGGCCGGCCTTTTCGGGATCGACTCGATCCCTCGCGTGTTTATTGTCCAGCCCAACGGACAGGTAACGCGCGACTACGGCGGGGCGATGTCGCCGGACGAGTTCATCGCGTGGATCGGCAAGCCGTAACCAACTCAGGCGGGGATGAGCGGTGTTCGCCGCAGAAGTCTTGCGATGACCAGGCCAATACCGATCGACACGAAGTAAATCACCCAATCGACGGTCAATGCCGGCGAGATCGACAGCTTCTTCGCGGCCGCCTGCATACATTCCACGATCAACACATGAACTATGTAAACGCCGAACGCTAGCTGCCCGAGTCGGGCCAGCCATCGGAGGGCAGGATTTGCGGTGCAGCCGATCGCCCAGTAATACGCGCCAAGCCCGGCCACGGTTTCCAGCAACACATTTCGCCCGACGTAATACAATGCAGCCGAGCCACCGACGCAGAGCAGCAGGCCGATGAGGAGGAAGGCGATCGGCCTTCGCATCTCCGCCACCCTGGGCCGACCCACCACCATCATCACGCCGATCAACAGCGCCGGAAGGGCTGCGGACACGTTGGCAAAGACCACGCGAGTTCCGGGGTTCCAGGATTCACTGACAGGCAACTCAACGAGGCAGAACAGTCCGCCAACCACGATCGCCAGCACAAAGACAACTGCGGCCAGGCTCACTCGCCGCTCGGCCTGCTTCAGAATCGGAAACAGCAGCAAACAAGAGACCCACAAAAACGGCAGAAACCACAGATGTTCCGCCGAGCCGCCAAAGAGGAGATCCGGCGTCCAATGAATTTCCTTGCCGGTATGAAACGCGAGGTGCTTCAGTGCGATCGCTGCAAGATAGACCACGTTCCAAAACAGAAAAGTAAAGTAAAGCCGCTTGGTGCGTCGCCACGCGTAATGCGCCCACGGGAGATCGGGATTGCGTCGCAGGCTTTGCCCGAGCAGGTAGATCGACGTGATCGTAAACGCCGGCACGGCCCATCGCGCGAGCAGCGTGCTTTGGCTCCAGGTTTCGGTGGTGTGGATCCAGACGACCGCGCATACCGCGAGGAAACGCATCGCATCGAGCCCGGGCAGGCGGTTGGATGGAGCGGATTCGGACATGGAGACCGGTAGAATCGTGTGGCAGTTTTGCATGGGCTGGTAGCCCATGCGACGGGACGCGCTGATGTCTCATGGGCTACCAACCCATGCTCTAACGCTTTCGATCCAACGATCGATTTAACCAATCTTACCGCGTATTGCTGCCCATCGGATTCAGCACGTTCTTCCTCCCGCGAGTGATCGTCAGCGGCACGGTCGGCTCGACGCACTTGGCGGCGAACTCGTCATAGAACTTGTTGACGAAGGTCCGCGTTGCCCATGCGGTTCCGTCAGCTAATCCACAGATTGTCGTACCGGGCATGATGCCCATGGTCTTTTCCAGCTCCAGGAGCATATCGATGTCCTTGGGCTTGCCGCCGCCGTCGACGATGCGGTCGAGGATCTTGCGCATCCAGGCCGATCCTTCGCGACAGGGCGTGCATTGGCCGCAGGATTCGTGGGCGTAGAAGCGGACGCAGTTGCGGAGTGCCGCCACCATGTCGGTGTGCTCGTTCATCACGATCATGCCGGCCGTTCCGAGGCCGAGGCACCCGCCGCGGAAGCGAACGTCGTCGAAGTCGAGCTTGATGTCGAGTTGGTTGGTGCCCAGCACGCCCATCGAGATTCCGCCGCAGATAGCGGCCTTGTACTTGCCGCCCTTCATCCCGCCGGCCATGTCGATCGACTGCTGCAGCGTGATGCCGAGTTCGTTCTCGTAAACGCCCGGCTTCATCACGTGGCCGCTCATTCCGAACAGTTTCGGCCCCGGCGAGGAAGGCGTGCCCATCGTCTTAAACCAAGCCGGGCCGCGGTCGATCACCGGCGGAACCAACGCGAGGGTTTCGACATTATTAATAACTGTCGGCCGGGCAAACGCACCCGCGATCGCCGGGAACGGCGGCTTATTGCGTGGCCAGCCGCGCTTGCCTTCGAGTGCTTCGAGCAATCCGGTTTCTTCGCCGCAGATGTAAGCCCCGGCCCCGCGATGGACAAAACATTCCACCTTCGCCGCCGACCCGAACACCCCGCCCTGCCCGAAGATGCCGTGGTCGTACGCTTCCTTCAGCGCGAACTCCAGCACTTTCGCCTGCCGGTGGTATTCGCCGCGGATAAAGATGTACGCCACGTCGCACTGGGTGCGATGGCGGCGATCGCGATACCTTCGAGCATCTGGTGCGGGTCATAATCGATCAGGTAGCGGTCTTTAAAAGTGCCCGGCTCGGATTCGTCCGCGTTCACCGCCAGGTAATGCGGCCCCTTCTTGTCCTTAGGGATAAACGACCACTTCTGCCCCGCCGAAAACCCCGCCCCGCCGCGCCCGCGCAAGCCGCTTTCGGTGACGGTTTTGATGATGTCATCCGGCTTCATCTCCAGCGCCTTGCGCAGCGCGACGTATCCTCCGGTAGTGACGTAATCGTCGTAGGTGATCAGCTTGCGCTTTTCCGGATCGAGCGGAATGCGCTTGGACATGACCGGTTCATTAAATGCCATAAAACAATCCTTCGCCGAAGCGTAAAAACCCTCGGCCCGGGAATTGTAGTGGAGAGTTGGGGATCGAACAAACCCGCCTCATGACCCCGCGCCACCGGGCAGCGCTCGGCGGTTGTGTCACGAAGCCAGCCGATCATTTCGGCAGCGGGACTTCGTACACCGTGGTTTCCAGATTCCATAGCGCCGCGTACAGCGATCCGTCGGCCGCCAAATGCAGATCGCAATGGTTGGCGTTAGCGGCGATGTCGTATTGGGTGATCAGGTCGTGGGTTTTCACGTCGATCAGATAGATCACCCCGCCGGCTAGCACAATCAGTTGCGACCCGCCTTTGCGGAAATAGAGGGTTTTAATCTGCCCCGGGACGCCCTCGATCGGGGGAAGGGCTTGTCCGGTTTTGGCGTCCCAAAGCAGGACTTTGTCGCGCGATTCAGCTGCGACCAGCTGATCCGACATCGCCACCGCCGACGAACCAAGGGGCGTATCGAACTCGTGCAGCTTCTTTCCGCCGGCGATATCCCACACCTGAACGGTGCGTCGCTCGTCCACCGGCAGGTCGCCGATCGTAAATTTGGTGTAGAAGGCAATGACGACTTTTGAACTATCGGGATTGATCGCCATGGCCGAGTGCGCCTGCTTGCCGGTTGGAAAATCAGGCAGGAGCTTTCCAGTGGTCAGGTCGATGACGCGCACGTCTTTGTCGTCAGGGTCGAGCGGCGTGTTTCTCAACTGCCCGCTGGGCACGTCCGAACGAGCGACAAGGCAGTAGTGCTCATCCGGGCTGACAACCATCACGCTGGGTTCCTGATGGTTGACCTCCCATGACTGCACGGAGTTTTGCCCGATCGCGTCGATTTTTTCCACGCGGCTCGCTTCGCGCGTGCCCGGCGGACTATAGAAGTAGATGAACTTCCCGTCCTTGGAATACACCGCCGGGTAACCGTGGGGGTACGATCTCACGCTCTTCTTTGGCATGATGCGCCGTCCATTGGCGAGATTGATGATTTGCATCGCCAAACGGGGTTCACCCTTGGCGAGGTATTTTTTGTCGGGACTGATTGCGAAGGAATTTCCACTCTCGTCGCACCTGGCAAAGGCTTTCATGGGCTTGCGCGGATCGATGATGCGGATATCAGTGTCGCGCCCCGGATAGAAGCCGTCTCCTTCCAGCCCACCGCCCATGCCGCCTCCGCCGACGAGCACGAGATTTCCGTCCGCTGAGCAGGCGACCGCGCGCGTCCACTCCTGGCAGGCGGGAAGGTCAATGTACTTACCGCGCGCCTCAATCGGCAGGCGGCAGGCGTTGTCCATCGACACCGTGTAGACGTATTTCGCATCGGCGGGGATAGCTGCGTCGACCGTACCCGATACAAAGTCGTGCTTGTTCACCTTGGCCGGCTGTTCGATCGCAAAGTCGCCCCAATGTCGCGATCCGGAAAAGCCAACACGTTTCTCATCCAAAAACGTGACGTGGTCGATGAACCCCACGTCGTTGATCTCAAAAGTCTGATCGCCGTCCTTGGAAAAACCGATGATTCTCCCCTTGTCTTCGTTACGGCGACCGTTTTCGGCCCGCGTGATCGCTGCCGCTAGGATGTGACTTCCGTCTGCGTTCACGCCCACGGCAAAGCTTGATCCGGGAAGATCGCGGTTGAAGAGCGGTGCGTCTTTGTCGACATCGACCACGACCAGCTGACCCGACATGCACGTGCCGGCGGCGGCGATTTTTCCGTCATTGGAAATGGCCACGCCATGCGCATGACCCGTCAGCTTCGTCATCGACAGAAGCTGTTTTGTCTCCAGATCCCACACGCACAAGCGGTTATCCTGTCCGCCGGTGACGGCGCGGCGGCCATCGGGCGTGATCGCAACCGCCAGCACCGGCCGGAAATGACCCCGCAGCATCGCTTTGCATTTCCGGGGTTGGATGTCCCACACTCGAACCGACAGATCGGCACCCGCGGAGATGGCGGTTTTGCCGTCGGGAGTCACGGCGATGGCAAGCACAGCCCCGGGCGTGCCGCTCAGCCGCCCCACCTCCAGCGGGCTGCCCACGATCACTTTCTCTGCCGCGCTGGCATGACTTGCCACGACACCCGCGACAAGCAGCAGGATGAACCATCCGCGTCGTGCGATTTCCATAGAACACGCCCCTTGTCTCGCCGCCCACTCATGCGAAGATTATGCGTGTGATAGTCTACCGGGAGGACGCTATGTCGAACAAGCGCTTGGCGGGTTGGGGGGTTGCGGGGATGCTCATGTGCACCGCGGTGGTCGCCGGGATATCGATCGCTGCACCCATCGAGCCGTCCAAGCCGGTGAGGCCACAGCTCAAACAGCAGTTCGATCAACTCCTCAAGCAGTTGGATGACGATGATTGGCGGGTGCGAGAGGCGGCCACCGAAAAAGTCGCCGCCCTGCCGGCCGATGCGCTGCCACTGGTGGAGGATGCTCTTCGGTCTCACAATTTGTCCCCCGAGGTCCAAAACCGCCTGTCGGACGTCATTGGCAACCTGCGCCGGCGCGGCGAAACGGCTGCGCGAACCGACGCCGCCAACAAAATGTTCGCCGTCTTCCGCGATGCAGCACTGAAGGAATTCGATCGCACCACCGACCGATCCGCCAAGTGGAACTCGGCGGGGCGTGACGCGCTGGTCAAGCAGGTCTCGATCTTCACCTCACCCGATAACCGCAAGGCCATCCGCGAGACGGCCGATCAGCTCCGTACGGTGACCCAGGCAGGGTGTCGCGATCCGCTGATTGCGTACTGGCTGGCAGAGGACGAGGCCCGCTGGAATCGTACGCCCGAACACATAAACGCGTTGCGATCGGCAGCGACCGCACTGCTCGAGAGCCAGTATTCGCCGGCGATTAAAATTCCCACGCTCTTTTACCGCGCGGGCACTTACATCGAGCCGAGCGCGCAGAAGTTGGGATACGAGGAGAACCAAGCAGTGCTTCGCGACCTCAACGCCGCCTGTGCACTGTTTCCGCAGTTAAAAGGCTTGCCGCTTCCGAGCAGCACGGCGGCGATGGAATGGGCGGTCGACCTTTTCACGCTTTACCGCCACGTGAGCGACATGGACGAAAAAAAGATCGCCGATCTGGCCGCTTTGCTCGAGCAGGTCGGGCAAGACCCCACCGACGCTCGCGTATTTGAGGCCCGGGCATTGCTGGTGCTGGCCGACCGCAAACCCGAAACCGCGCAGCGTAATTCTGTCGCCTACCAGCAGTGGCCTGAAATCGCTAAAGCCATGCGCGCCCGCGCGGCGTCGATCGGTCAGCAATGCGTCGAGGATCATCCCAAATCGCTGCCTGCCTTGCGTTTGGCGATGCGCTGTGCCGCTATCAGCGGAAATGATGGCCCATTGCGCAAGCTGTACGACCGCGCCAAGGCTATCGATCCTCTTGACTATTACACACGCTCGGACTTTGCTGAATACCTGGTTCGGACCGAACAAGTCGAAGAAGCGCTCGCGCTGGCCGAGGAGTGTTATCAAACACAGGCGTTTACCACGCGCATCCCGATGCTGTCGGTGAAGATTCCGATCGCCCTTTCGCAGCGCATGGGTTATGAAGGTCAAAAGGAATTCCTTAAAACCCAACGAGTATGGAATTTGGTCGAGCGGGGTTTCCGCGAGCACTTCCGCGTTTCGCCGCAAAAAGACACCCTTCGATCGGAATTCGCGTTCTGGTCGTGCGTCGTTGAAAAATGGGATTTAGCCGATGAACAATTCCAGATCGTTGGCAAAGATCTCAACCCGCAACCGTTTGTCAGCAGCGAGGTCGCTTTTTACATGGCGAAAAAGGCGAAAAAACTCTCGGGCAAGTGACCGACTATCGAATGATTTGCGCATCAGCTTCGAATGCTTTGACTTCCACAATTCTTTTCTCTCCAATACGGCGATCCACGTCCGGCCGATCCAAAAGAGCGTCAAATGAGTGAATTATGGAGAACAGCATGAAACGTCCGTGCCCCGCCGTCATTGCTTCACTTGCGGCTCTAACCGTCTGGTTGTGTTTGGGTTCGATAGCGGTGGCGGCCGCGCGCCAACCTAACGTGATTCTTATCGTCAGTGACGACCAGGGCTACGCCGACGCCGGCTTTCAGGGGAGCAAGGAGATCGCCACGCCCAATCTCGACGCGATGGCGGCCGATGGCGTGATTTGCACGCAGGGATATGTCACCTATCCGGTCTGCTCGCCGTCGCGGGCGGGGTTTTTGACCGGGCGGGCTCCTGCGCGGTTCGGCTACAACACCAACCCCGACAACAATAAATCCACCAACAAACAAGCGATGGGACTGCCGCTGTCCGAGACCACGCTGGCTGATCGGATGCGGGCGGCCGGGTATGTGACCGGCTTGGTGGGTAAGTGGCATTTGGGCACGCAAGATTATTTTCATCCCCTCAATCGGGGGTTCGACCACTTCTTCGGCTTCGTCGGCGGCGGGCATAAATACATGGACTGGAAAGTCGATCCGAAGAACACCTATGTCGCACCGATCTTGAAGGACCGCGAACCGGTCAAAGACGCCGAGACTCGATACCTCACCGATCTGCTCTCTGACCAAGGCGTCAATTTCGTCGAAGAAAACAAAGACAAGCCCTTCTTTCTCTATATGGCCTACAACGCACCGCACGCGCCGCTGCAGGCCTCTCCGGAGTTGCTGGCGCGCGTGCCGAACCTGAATGGGAACCGTCAGACCTATGCTGCCATGATACTCGCGGTCGATGACGGTGTCGGCCGCATCCGAACTAGGGTGCGCGAGCTGGGATTGGAAAACGACACGCTGTTCGTCTTCATCACCGATAACGGCGGGCCGATCAGCGCCAACGCCTCGGTCAACAAGCCGCTGCGCGGGGAAAAGAGCCAGGTGTGGGAAGGCGGGATCCGCGTGCCCTACGTGATGACCTGGAAGGGTCATCTTCCCGCCGGCACGAAGTATAGCAAGCCCGTCAGTACGCTGGATTTCACGCCCACGTTCCTCGCCGCCGGCGGGTTTGACGTCAAGGGCATGCAAGGCGTTGAAGGCGTGAACCTGCTGCCGTATCTCAACGGCAAGAACACCGCCGCGCCGCATGATGCGCTGTTTTGGTATCAAAACGACAGCAAGTGGGCCGTGCGTAAAGGCGATTGGAAGCTGATCAACTCCAAAGACGGACTCCAGCTATTCAATGTGGAACAGGACATCAGCGAAGCCAACGACGCGAGCGAAGCACATCCCGACGTAGTGGCCGACCTGCAAAAAACCTTCAACCAATGGAACGCCTCCAACGGCACGCAAATCCCGTGGAATGAAAAGGTCATCCCACCCTTGAAGCCAGTCACCACTCAGCCCGGCGACGATGACTGATTCAATCGGGGCCGTTGGCCTGGAGGGCAGGTGTCCTCACCCGCCGCCGCGGTGCGAAAGAAACGGCGGCTGGGGACAGCCGCCCTCCATTTTTGGACTACGATTGGGATTGGTCGTCGGATGGTTTTTCGATCACTTCGTCAATCGTGGTGCGGCGTAGGATGAGCTCGGGATTTTCAGGGTGCGGCAACTGCTCGGTTTTTTTCTGCTCATAGAGACGGGAAGACACATCGGCATCGATCGCCTTCTTCACATACCCCACCTGTCGGCCGAGCCAGCCGAGGAAGCCTTTGCCGGGCGGGATGTTTTGCATCACATGCGTCCTCGTTTAGCCGTCCTGCTTGCGGGGCGTTGCGGCGTTCCCCACTTGTGAGGCTTTCGCACGCACTCCACACACCGAGTGGCTAACCTAGTTACTCCGACGACTGCTTCATATCCTTGGTCACGGTGCGGGTGGCGGGATCGTACAGGTTGATGAAGGATTTTACGTCGTTGATCGTGCGGTCGCTGTGCCCGAAGCTTTCGATCGCGGCCAGCGCCTTGGCTTTATCGTAGCCCATCACCGACATCTGATACGCCGCCACCATCATGCCCGTGCGACGGACGCCCTGCGCACAGTGTACGAGCACCGGCTGCTTGGATTTATCCGACGCCACATCGAGAAACTTCTGCACGTCCGCCGTCGTCGGCCAACCGCCGAGCGTGACGGGGACGCGTTCGATTTTTGCGCCCAGCTTCGGACCGACGGTCATTTCGTCGGCGAACTGCTTCTTGTTCGGATCGACCATTTCCTTGTCGTCGATCAGCGAAACGATGGTCTTGGCTTGGGATTTCTGGAGGGCCGTTGCGAACTCGCGCATGCCCTGATTGCCGTCGCGATATAACACGCCCGGCTGAACTTCGAGGAAGTGATACGTCTTAACCGCGCCCCACCAGTATGTGAAGCCACACGCGCCGAACATCAGCCCGAGCATGGCGATCGGAAATCGCCATGACATCGCCTTGCGCGGAGACTTGGTACCCTTTTCACTCATCCGTTACCTCGTTTAGCCGCCCGTTTACGGGCGCGCACGCCGCGCGAGCAAGGCGGCTAAACCGTTGCTGCGCCGATCGCGGTTTAGTGCCCATGCTTGTGATCGTCCCAGGTGATGGTCGGATCCTTGAAATCGTGCGGATCGTCCGGCAGCGAATCGAGCAGCTTGCCGAGCTGATCGGGCGTGACGTTTTCCTTCAGCACTTCGTTCACCATCGTTACCGGCGCTGTGCCGCAAGAGCCAAGACATTCCAGCTCGACAAGCGTGAAGCGTTTGTCGGCCGTCGTCTCGCCGACTTCAATGCCGAGTTTATTTCGGCAAAGGTCGGTGAGCTTCTTAGAATCACAAATCTCACACGCCAGCGACCGGCAGACCTGAATGAGATACTTGCCCTTGGGCTTGAGCCAATACTCTTCGTAAAACGAAGCAGTATCCATCACATCGGCCGGCTGAAGCTCGAGGAAGGTTGCGATCTCTTCCATCGCCGCCGTCGGGATCCAGCCGTAGGTGTGCTGAATGTGGTGGAGCGCCGGCAGCAGGACGGCCCGCTTGGTCGGATAGCGCGGGAAGTACTTGTTCGCCAGGTCGATCTTCATATCGTCGGTCAGGTACGAAGTGCCCTTCTCGACGACTTGGGTGCGACGGTTTTCAACAATCCATGCCATATTAGTCTCTCGTTCACAAGGTGCTTTCGCACATTTCTTCGAACTCAGTGGCCGCGTGACACGCGCACAATCAACTTCGAGCCATCGCGTTCAAACCTCACATAAAGAATTGCATATCCATCATGTCGATCGTTGTTCATAAACATAATTGAGCCGCTGAAACCATCATTCGTATTTCGCAAGAAATACTTCTCCGGCGCCTCACTGCGATCGTCCTGCCAAGGCAGCCATTGCTGCGACGAATAGCCAGCCGCATCAAGCGACGTTCGGGCGATTTCCAACGCTTCCACTTCCGTTAATTTCCATTCGGCGTCTGTGATCGGCCGCTTGGATTGTAGAATCGTAAAGCCTTCGGTGAAGTTTCGTTCGAACGTGCAAAGTCCCCAGGTGATTGAAACGCCCAACGCAACCAATACGGCCAAGATAGCGATGACTCGAACAGTGCGTTCCTTCACTTCGTGACTTTCCTCCTACCGATCCAATTCGGCAGCGATGACGTTGATCGATCCCAGCACCGCAACTACATCCGATAGCATGTGCCCTTCCATCAGTTTCGGAAACGTCGCGTAATTGATGTAGCACGGCGGGCGAGTGCGGACGCGCCATGGCACGTTCTCGCCGGCGCTGACGACGTAGTAGCCGAGTTCGCCGTTGGCGCTCTCGATGCAGTTGTAGACTTCGCCCTTCGGCGGTTCGAAGCCGCGGTTGGTCATGATCAGCTCGAAGTGCTGAATCAAACCTTCGATCGAAGAATACACCTGATCCTTTGGCGGCAGCACTTCTTTGCCTTCGGGCGACACATTCACCGGGCCGCCGGGGATGTTGTCGATCAGTTGACGAATGATGTGACAGCTCTGCTTGATCTCTTCACACCGCACGAGATAGCGGGCGTACACATCGCCGGTTTCCATCACGGGGACTTTGAAATCGACGGCCTTGGTGCCCTGCCCGTCCCAGTTGTCTTTGAAGCACAGGTACGGCTCGTCTTTGCGGATATCGCGACGCACGCCGTCCGAGCGGGCCATCGGGCCCGTCAGGCTCCAGGCGATTGCGTCTTCCTTGCTGATCGCGCCGATGCCCTTGGTGCGGTCGACGAAAATGCGATTCTTGTTCAGCAGTTTTTCGACGTCTTCCAGCGCCTTGGGCATGTCGTTGTCGATGAACTTCTTCACCATCCGCTTGAAGACTGCTTCATCGGGCAGATCCATGTTCAATCCGCCGACACGCGTCCAACTGGTGTGGAAACGCTGGCCGGACATGTACTCGACGATGTCGTAGATTTTTTCGCGCTCGTTGAAGCCGTACAGGAACGCGGTGAACGCGCCCAAGTCCAAGCCCGCGGCGCCGACGCACAGCAGGTGCGACTGAATGCGTCCGAGTTCGCCGGCGATCGTGCGGAGGGCTTTGCAGCGTGGCGTGAGTTCGATCGCCATCAGCTTCTCCGCCGCCCCGTGCCAGGCCAACTCGTTGTAGATCGGCGCGGAATAGTCCATGCGGTCTACAATTGTGACATACTGGTTGTAGTTGAGGACTTCGCCGAGCTTCTCGAAGCCGCTGTGCAGGAATCCGATGTGCGGCGTGGCTTTGACGACGCGTTCGCCGTCGAGTTCGAGCACCAGGCGCAGCGTGGTGTGGGTGGCCGGGTGCTGAGGCCCGAAGTTGAGCGTCCAGCGGTTTTCGGCGTCGAGGCCGTCCGTGGGCGACTGGAGCAGTTCGGGATCACCCGGCGTTAACGTGTAGGGCATGCCAAAAACCTCATAAGCCGGGCAGACGAGCGAACTTGTGCCATCCCGTCCCGGAATTGCGGATTATAGGGAAACAGGGTGATCGTTCCATAGTTGATGGGAGCGTGCTTGAATTTGATGGTAGTATTTATGATGATAAAACAAATTAATTTACACCGAGGTGCAGTGATAAGCGCAGAGGAATTTATGGGACATGTCGGGTTCCGCGATGCAGCGAGGAACTCCATGCTGGTTTTCTGTAAGCGATCGCTGCCAGATTGGTCACTCAGCTTCATTATGGATTTTGATGTTTCGGTTCCATGCTGAAGGCCGCGTTGGGTTTGCTGCCCCGCTTGCGGGGCGAGCCTGCCGCGCAAGTGTGGCGGCTAACCGATGCCGTCCAGGCGTTCCCTTCATCCTTTGCGCACCGCGACCCTCCCTTGCATTTTCTCACATTTCAGTTCAATTTCCTTGCACGACTCGCACCAGTTGATACGCTACGAACTCATCCAAGTTCCACGTGGAACAATACACCGCAAGGAGGCGTTATGGCCAAGCTGGGCAAGTCGGGATCGCGTTTGGGGCGTGGTTTGAGCAGTTTGATGTCGGTTTCCGAACTACCTGTAGAGGCGGAAGTCGTTTCGACGGAGGCGCAGATCGCCCCGCCGGAAGCCGTTCCAACGGGTGAACCGCTGTTGCTGTCACCATCGCAAATCGTACCCAATCCGCATCAGCCGCGACGGACCATGAATGAGGCCTCAATCGCCGAGTTGGCCGCCAGCCTGAAATCCAACGGCGTGATCCAGCCGATCGTCGTGCGGAAGGTCGGCGACGGGTACCAACTCATCGCCGGCGAGCGCCGCTGGCGGGCGGCTAAACTGGCGGGGCTGACCGAGATCCCCGTCTTCGTTAAAGACGTCGATGCCTTCACTCAAGCCCAAATGGCGCTGGTGGAGAACATCCAGCGGGAAGACCTGAACCCTATTGAGCGAGCCCAAGGGTATCGCATGTTGATGGACCAACTGGGCCTCACCCAGGCGGAACTCGCCGGCCGGCTGGGCGAAGAGCGGAGCACTATCGCGAACTACGTCCGGCTGCTCGACTTGGCCGAACCGGTCCGCATCGCGATCCGGGAAGGGCTCTTGTCCCTCGGCCACGCTAAACTGCTCGCCGGCGTGCCGGACATTCTTGAACAGCAGCGGCTAGGCGATCTCGTTCAGTCGCAAGGGTTGTCGGTCCGAAACCTAGAGCGCCTCCTGCAGGCCGGCCCTACCGCCCCCGTCCACGCCAAGGTTGCCGCCAACTCGCCGGCGTATGCCCAGGAGCTGGAGAAATCTCTTTCCCGGCAACTGGGCTTGCGGGTGCAACTCCGCACTGGGGCCAAGAAGGGGAAAGGGCGGCTGATCCTTCATTACGCCTCCCTGGACCAATTCGACGAGCTGATGGGCCGACTGGGAATCAAAGTCGATTAGGCGATGCTTCTTCAACCCCGCGAGATCCTGGTACTGAAAGTTCCACGTGGAACATGAATGAAGGTATCGAGTAGCATTCGATCGCTTTAGCATTTTGGAATCGCCACCAGCCAAGCGTTTCCCGATGAGTTCACCTCTGGTCAGCCGCCGCACTTGTGCATCAGGCACGCCCCGCAAGCGGGGCGGCTAACAGGCAGCTCGACTCGCGTTGCTTCCATCATTTTTGTTTTATATGCTTTAAATTCTCTCAGGATATTCCCTCGACTGCTTCTCGACTTGTTAAGATGCCCCACGCTATGTCCATTACCGCACCCAGTCTGCCGGATTTGTCTCGCTCGCCCACAATCGATCAAGTCGGCGTTGAAGAACGCGTCGATCGGTTCACCAAGCGAAGCATCAAAAAGCAAAGCAAGGTTCACGCGCTCAAACTGGCGCTGAGCATGTGCGACCTGACCACGCTCGAAGGCGCTGACTCGCCGGGCAAGGTGCGGCAGTTGTGTTTCAAAGCCGCTCATCCCCACGATGCACTCGAGGGCGTTCCTCATGTCGCGGCCGTCTGCGTTTATCCGACGCTGGTGCGCATCGCCAAGGAATCATTGAAGGGCACCACGATCAAAGTCGCGTCGGTTGCGACCGGATTCCCCGCCGGACATTATCCGCTGAATCTTCGCCTGGACGACACGCGCTATGCCGTCTCTGAAGGTGCGGATGAAATCGACATGGTCATCAGCCGCGGCAAATTCCTGGCCGGCGAATACAACGAAGTGTTCGACGAGATCGTGCAGACCAAGGAAGCCTGCGGCCACGCGCATCTCAAGGTGATCTTGGAAACCGGCGAACTCTCCACGCTCGACAACGTGCGCAAGGCCAGCGATCTGGCGATGCACGCCGGTGCCGATTTCATCAAGACCAGCACCGGCAAGGTCCAGCCCGCCGCGACACTTCCTGTGACGCTGGTGATGCTTGAGGCTATTCGCGATTTTTACTATGCAACGGGCAAAAAGATCGGCATGAAACCCGCCGGCGGGATCGCGACAGCCAAGCTCGCGATCAACTACCTCGTCGTCCTTCGCGAAACCCTCGGCCAGGACTGGATGAACCCCGACCTGTTCCGCTTCGGCGCGAGCAAGCTGGCGAACGACATCCTGATGCAGTTGATGAAAGAAAAGACCGGCGTGTACCAATCGCTGGATTACTTCTCGAAGGACTGATCAAAAGATTGTTAACCGCGAAGACACGAAGACGGGAAGGACAAGATTGTTGGTAATGGGTCAGGTTGAAAAGGTTCCCTGTAGCGCGGCCGTCTCGGCAGTGTCCAAGCACCTTGGCATGGGCGAGACGCCCATGCTACGAGGAAGCGAATTCAACCCGACCCAGTACCAGATTGTTTGATTCTTCGCGTCTTCGCGGCTTCGTGGTTAAACCATCTTCAAACCCGCTTCCGACCAACGAAGATGAAGTAGGGCACTTTCATCCCCATCAGGTACGGCACGCGCGAGCGGGTCTCGATCAGGTCGACGGTTTCAAACTTGTGCTGCAGGTGCCGCAGGGCATCGTTTCCGATCCACACATTGTCCGCCCCGAACCACGCCGGCCAGAACGTGCGGGTCCACCAACCGTGCTTCTTCATTCCGTCGCGCGGGAATTTGTGTGAGACGTAGAAATCGACCACGCCGATCGTCCCGCCCGGGCGAAGCATGCGCCACGCGTTGTCGATCGCGGCGTACCAGTCGGGGATCATCGTCAGCGAGTACGATGCCGTCACGCAATCCACCGGCTCGGGGGGCGTGAAAGTCGTCGCGTCTTCGCAGCGGGTGTGGACGTGATCCCAGCCGTGCTCGGTGATCCGCTGCTGACATTGAGCTAGCAGTGACGACGACAGATCCACCACATCCACCCGGCGGAGGGTGTAAACCCGGTCCGACCGCCACAGCAGATTCGCGCCGGTTCCGCCGCCTAGATCGACCCATGTCGTACCTGGCGTCATTGGCAATTCATTGAACAATTCCCGCCGCCCCTGCAACAGGCGGTTGCGGAAACGGTCATAATCGCCGGCCTGTTTTGCGTAGAAACTCTCGAGGCGCTCGGCATGCGTGCCGCCCTTTACGGGCGACAGACAAAGGTGGTAGAGCGTTCGCAGTTCAGAGAAGACCGCCATACATGAACCCCAGTCGCGCTAAGCCGCCGCGAAATCCGCGATGTGGAAACTGCCGTAGGTGTGAACGCGATCAACCTGATGCAATTCCTCGGCCAACCCACGCTGATACGACAGCAACGAACCGACTTCCACTTTTCTTCCGCCATACTGTACCGGCACACGATCGACAAAATCCGACTTCAGCCCCGCGCTGCGCCACAGCAGCCGGGTCTTCGGTGCCGATCGGCGGACGATCTGCTGCCATTCCTGCCTCAACGCCGGGTGATCGGCGGCGCTCAGCCAGTCCATGTGATCGAGCAGTATGTACCGGGAGATCTTGACCTCATGGCGTCGCAGGAACGTCGCGATCGACGACGTATGCACACTGATCCGGTCGACCAGTCCGTTGCGGAGCCTTTCGAAGTTTTCCGGCTTCAAATACGCCGGGCAACACTCAGGTGTGTACCGGCCGGTGAGGTAGACGCGCCAGAAGTAGTTGTCCTTCAGCGGGAGTTTTCCGAAGACGGCGGCGACGCAATCTTCTGCGAATTGTGCGACGCCGCCGTGATAATCGCGGTCGATCTGGTCGCGTTGCGGGCGGGGCACGCCCAGGAGCGACATCGTGCAGTCGCGGCGCAGGAACCACCGCAATTGCGGCCTCCAGAACGCCTGTTGCAGTTGCGTTTGGTAGATTTTCTGTTGCGCCTCGACGCTGGGCGCGTCCAACGCCGCGTCGATCGCGTCGCGAATGCGCGCCACCCGGTTGATGTACTGGTTGATCATCCACGCGAACCACCCGCTGGTCCCGCGGAAATAGAAGCTCGGCCGGCGTCCCAGGCCGTCGAAGCAATCGGCGTTTTCGTCCCAGAACGCCTTGGCCCGGTCGCTGAGCATCGGGCGCAGGGTGCTTTGATAGATCGATTCGTACCCGTCGAGCTTGCCTTGTCCGAAAAGGGAGAAGAAGTCCTCGTATGTCAGCCGCTTGATCGCCGCGATCTTCAACTCCAGCAGGGCATTCTGCCGCGGATTCATGTCCACCGCGTAAACGTGTTTCGGGCCGGCCAGCGCGTAGTCGAGCGCATTGCAGCCGGCGGAGGTGATCATCAGCACCGTGTCGCGATCGGTCAGGTTGAGTGCCGCGTGGTCCACGCGCGGGTCTTCCCAGCAGGTGTTGTAGATGAGGTGGTTGCGGTGGACGAAATTAAAGCTCCGCGACCGCAGTGCCGTGACGAGCGCCATGATTATTCTCCCACGGCCAGCGGTTCCGGCGACTGCAGATCGATCGACAGTGCGAACGACGGATGACTGATGTGCTTTCGCATTTGCACTGCGGCCCGTCGGCGCTGAATCGATTCGTAGAACATCCGCCGCGCCACACCGTCACGCACGCCGATGAACGACGAAGGTTTTTCCGTCCAGCACCCGCTGTTGAGGTAATGGACGCCGTCGATCATCACGTCATTGCCGATGTGAGTATGCCCCAACACAACGCCCGCAAGTTTTCGCTTGCGGGCTTCGTTGACGGCGCTGATCTGCAGGTTATCGACGGCTTTACAGAACCGCTTGCAGCGTCGCTTAAGCGACCGCGCCAGCTTGTGCGTCGGATCGATCCACTGCGAGAAGTAGTAGATCGCGTCAGCCGAGTGAATCATCCACGCCGGCCAGCTCATGCTCGCATCCCACTGGTGGCCGTGGGTGACGAGGTAGGATTTGCCGTCGATGTCAAGAATCGTTTCCTGCTGGAATTGAATGCCCAACACCGCGCTGGCGAATGCAGGCTCAGGATCGTGGTTGCCCTGAATCCAGATGACCTCGGTATGCCGGGCGAACTCACGGAGGGCATCGAGCACGCCGAGTTGCTCGGGCGTGATCCGGCGGAAATGATACCCGTCAAAAATATCGCCGTTGAGGACGAGCTTCCGCGTATCGATCGAATCGAGAAACCGCAAAAAATCGTCGGCCCTTGCGTTGTGTGCACCCAGATGAATATCACTGACTACCACGGTATCAAACGACTGCATCATGCCGGATATCCTCCCGTCGGACGTCCATGTCCTTGGTAGATTTATCGGCACCGGTCATTTGGGCGGGGTGAATTCCGCGCCAAGGGTCGATCAATTGTTGATTGGCGCACGGTTTGCCGTTGGCTAGGGAATCGTGTGCCGCTCCGGCTCGCCACCACCGGTCGGCCCCTAGGAAAAACCCTACAGTCGCCGAAAATTGACGTTTCCGGGGACAAAAAATGATTGAGACAAGACACCTTCGGCTGTGTTAGACTCACCGGTCGCAAAATTGAGTCAGTTTGCTTGCATTCAAGGACTTCAAGTCAAACACATTGTTTGAAGGAACGCCATGTCCGCATCCACCTCCGCCGTCCGATTGAACTTCTCCACCGACTGGGCGTACGCCCCCGCACCGGAATCGGTCAAGCCCGAGATCAAGCCGCGCTACGACCTGTTCATTAACGGCAAGTTCGTTCCGCCGGTGAAGGGTAAATACTTCGACACGATCAACCCGGCGACAGAGAAAAAGATCGCCGAAGTCGCCGCCGCGACGGCGGAGGACGTGGACAAAGCCGTAAAGGCCGCTCGCAATGCGTACAACAATGTCTGGGGCAAGATGTCCGGCGCGGAGCGGGGCAAGTATATCTACCGCATCGCCCGCGTGCTGCAGGAGCGGGCGCGGGATTTCGCGGTGATCGAATCCATGGACGGCGGCAAGAGCATCCGCGAAAGCCGCGACGTGGACGTTCCGCTCGCGGCGGCGCATTTCTTCTACTACGCGGGATGGGCCGACAAGCTGGATTACGCATTCCCTGGCGCTAAGCCTAAGCCGCTGGGCGTGGCCGGGCAGATCATTCCGTGGAACTTCCCGCTGCTGATGGCCGCCTGGAAAATCGCACCGGCACTGGCGTGCGGGAACACTGTCGTGCTCAAGCCAGCCGAGACCACGCCGCTGACGGCACTGAAGCTGGCCGAGCTGATCGCCGACTGCGACCTGCCGCCGGGCGTGGTGAATATCGTCACCGGCGCGGGCGAGACCGGCGCTGCCATCGTCAACCACCCCGATATCGACAAAATCGCCTTCACCGGTTCCACCGATGTCGGCAAGGTCATCCAAAAAGCGCTCGCTCCGACGCACAAGAAATACACGCTGGAACTTGGCGGCAAAGCAGCCAACATCATTTTCGACGACGCACCGATCGACCAGGCCGTCGAAGGGATTGTCAACGGCATCTTCTTCAACCAGGGTCATGTGTGCTGCGCCGGCAGCCGACTGTTTGTGCAGGAGAGCATCGCCGACACCGTTTTCCGAAAATTGAAGGATCGCATGGCGACGCTGATCGTCGGCGATCCGCTCGACAAGAACACCGATATCGGCGCGATCAACAGCAAAATGCAGTTGGAGAAGATCAACGATTACCTCAAGATCGGCGCCGACGAAGGCGCGGAAATCTTCCAGCCGACCTGCCCGATCCCCGATAAAGGCTACTTCGTCCGCCCGACGCTGTTCCTCAACTGCAGCCAGAGCCACCGCGTGGTGCAGGAAGAAATCTTCGGCCCGGTGCTGGCGGTGCAGACGTTCCGCACGGTGGAAGAGGCGATCGAAAAAGCCAACAACACGCCGTTCGGCCTGAGCGGCGGGGTGTGGACGGACAAGGGCTCAAAGATTTTCAAAGTCACCAGCAAGCTGCGCGCGGGCGTGGTGTGGGCCAACACATACAACAAGTTCGACCCGACCAGCCCCTTCGGCGGTTACAAGGAATCCGGCGTCGGCCGCGAGGGCGGATTGCATGGGCTGTCGGCGTATTTGAAAGTGAATTAGGGAGAAAAGTCATTGGTCATTGGTCCTTTGTCATTGCTGTCTTTTACTAATGACCAAGGACAAATGACTCTGAACGAGAAAGATTGAATCATGGCAAAGAAAACAGCAACCAACGGTAAATCCAACGGCCACGCGAAGACCGCCGCTCCGCGCATCGCGGCGGTGGAAGAGGCGAGCGAATCAACCCGCCTGCCGGTGTTGAAGACGTACAAGATTTTCATCGGCGGCAAATTCCCGCGCACCGAGAGCGGGCGCTTCTACCTGCTGAAGGATTCCTCCGGCCGGCCGATTGCGAACATGTGCAAGTCCAGTCGCAAGGATTTCCGCGAAGCCGTCATCGCCGCTCGCACCGCCCAGCACGCATGGGAAGGCAAGAGCGCCTACAACCGCGGGCAGATCCTGTATCGCATCGCGGAGATGCTCGAAGGACGCGCCGCCCAGTTCGTCGAAGAACTCGCCACCACCGGCGCAACCACTTCGGCGGCCAGGAAAGAAGTTGCCCAATCCATCGACCGCCTCCTCTACTACGCCGGCTGGGCGGACAAATACCAGCAGATTTTCTCCAGCGTGAATCCGGTCGCGTCGAGTCACTTCAACTTCAGTCTTCTTGAACCGACCGGCGTGGTCAGCGTCATCGCGCCGCAGGACAACGGCCTGCTCGGCCTCGTCTCAACGATCGCGCCGGCGATCACGGGCGGGAACACAGTGATCGCGCTTGCCTCTTTCGCCAAGCCGCTAGCGGCCATCACGCTGTCGGAAGTCATCGCCACCAGCGACGTGCCCGGCGGCGTGGTCAACATCCTCACCGGCGACCCGGCGGAACTGACCGACCCGATGAGCAACCACATGGACGTCAACGCCGTCCTCTACGCCGGCGGTAAATCGGATGAGTGGACGAAAATCCGCATCAACGCCGCGCTGAACGTGAAGCGCGTCGTCAGCTACGACGACCGAGATTTTGGCACCGCCGGTGGACAGGGGCCGTACTACATCCTCGACGTGATGGAAACCAAAACGACGTGGCATCCGGTGGGGGTTTGAGTGGAAAGTGAAAAGCGATGAGCGATGAGGTGAGAATGCATTTTACTCATCGCTCGTCGCTAGTCGCTTTCCACTGATTTTCAGCATGATTTATCTCAGCCTCCTCAAAGCCGAAGCCCTCAGCGCCGAGGTGCATTACATCGTCACCGAGGCAATGCAGAAGTCGTACGTCGGTGTGGTCGTCTCGCCGGTCTGGACGGCCCGCGTGGCGGCGATGCTGGGCGGCAGTGGGATTCGGATCGGGACGACGGTGGGGTTTCCGCACGGCACGAACAAAGCCACACTTAAGGCGATCGAATCCACCAGCAGCATTAAAGATGGCGCGGCCGATCTGTTCGTCAGCGCGTACCTGCCGCACCTGATCGCGCGAGATTTTTCCGCCGCTCGCGGGGAATTGCTTGAGATCGCCAGAGCCGCCCGCGCGACTCGGCGGGATGTGGCGATCCATGTCATCATCGAAGCGCCGCTGCTCCTGTCGCTGGGCGCCGGGCGCAGCGAAGAGGCGATCGCAGTCGCGTGCAAGGCCGTCCGCGAAAGTGGCTGCGATGGGATCGTCACCGCCAGCGGCTATCACCGCGCCGGCGGGGCGAGCATCGCGGCGATGGAAGCCCTCAAACCGCAAGCGGAAGGATTGGCGCTGATCGCGATGGGCGGCGTGCAGAACGCGACGGTCGCACAGGCGTTCATCGACAGCGGGGCGGACCGGTCAGTGATCGAGCCCCAGTAACACGGTCGTCCCGCCCGTGTCAGACGGCTCGAGACTTCGAATCCTCTGGCGTTTTGTTCTTTGTCAAACTGCACGAACTCTACGTCCAACGCACTTTGGCACGGGCGAGACGCCCGTGCTACGAAAGCGCCGTTCGTTGGCCTATCATTCGTAGCATGGGTCGACGTCTTTTTCCGCTCGCGCTACTCCTGCTCCTCATCGGCTGCACTACTCGCACCGCCGCCGTCGCGCCGCCGCGGCCGTTCTTGATTCATCTTCCCGGCATCGGCGGCGAGCGGCGGATCGATCATCGGATGACCGAAGGCCTCGTTGCCGGTGGGTATAGCGGCGACTTGGAGATCTACGACTGGACCAACTCCAGCCCCGGCATTACCGCGCTGCTCAGTTACCAGCGGAATCTGGAAGAAGCGCAAACCGTCGCCGACAAGATCGTCGCCATCCACCGCCGCGATCCGGATCGGCCGATCTATCTCACCGGCCACAGCGGCGGGACGGGAATCGTCGTCTGGGCGCTGGAACGGTTACCCGACGAGGTGAAAGTCGATCGCGTCCTCCTGCTCTCCAGCGCGCTCTCGCCGACGTACGACCTGAGCCGCGCCCTGCGACACGTGCGCACTCACGCATACAGTTTTTGGAGCGATCAGGACGTTGCCGTTCTGAGCACCGGGACGACGTTGTTCGGCACGATTAACGGCGTGAAGGAACCCGCAGCCGGGTTTGCAGGGTTCAAACCACCTGCCGACGCGGACGATCGCGAGTATCTCAAGCTGCAGCAATTCGCCTACAACCCCGACTGGGCCAAATGGGGAAATAACGGCGGGCATATCGGGCCGATGAGCAGGGATTTTGCCAGCCGCGTTTTGGCGCCGCTAGTGAGCGATTCACCGCGACTTGCCGGGATGGCGGAATCGCCGGGGAATCAGCGATAGCGCGCCGGTCGCCGCGATGGCCAGGTGCAAGATCACGCAGCCGGCCACACTTTCCGGCAATGTGAACATCACGTCCTGCCCGAGCGACGTAAGCCGATACATCAATGGTTGTTGAATCCAATAACCAAACTGCGGTGCGATCGCATTGACCGCCAGCAACGGATGAACGCCCACCAGGCGCGACGCGAGCACCTCATCGCCGAGCCACGGCGAAAGCCAGATCGGCCAGCTCAGCCAGGCGAGGGCGACCGTGATGGAGATCGACGACGCAATCAGCGGCGAAACGCGCAGGAGCATCAGCAACCGGACCAACGAACCAGCGGCCAAGCCCACAGCGATGGTGACAAGCGCGATCGCGCCGATTTGCGACAGGGAGAACGCATCGCGCGTCCCCAGCCCGACGGCTGCGAGCGATGCACCGACGCTGGCGGCAAAGAGTACGGTCCATGCGGGGTGCGGATCAACAGGCGTGGAGGCGGCAATCGCGCCAAGGAGCATGGCCGAGAAAATGATCGCAAATGCACCGCCCAGATTCACACCGACCACCGCAACGCAAAGACCGCTCAGCGTCAGCGACAGTACAAATGAAAGTGCGAGGGGTTTGATCACGGGTCATTCCGTCACGGTTTGAGAAGTGTCTCAACGTTGGACGATCGCGCTGGGCTTCTCATACGCACGGCTATTTCTCCGGGCGCGGCGTGGTCATATCCTGGTAGTCTTTTTCCAACTCGTCGATCGCCCGCTGGATGCGGTCGGCTTCGTTGATCAGTCGCTGCTGCTCGCGGCGCATGGCGGCCAGCACCTCGTAGTGCGCCTGGGCGGCCACCCGCAAGGCATTGGCGTTCGGGCGCACGGATTTTTCCCAGCGGGCTTTAAGCTCGGCCATTTTTTTTTCGTCGAGCTTTGCGTCACTGATCGGGGCCGGGTTCGCCTCGCCGGTTGACTGCGTGGTTGGCGCGTCGGGAGTCGGGGCTGGGCTTGCCCCACCGGCGGGGGCCGGTGCGTCCTTGCCGGCTGGTTCGATGATCATCATCACCGGCGTGCCGGTCTTGGGCACGGTGTCCGGGTTGAACTCCCATTCGAGCGTTTCGTTGGCGTTGCTTACCAGTTCGGGCACATCGATCAGCGTCAGATCAAAGTTCACCAGGCTCACCACATAGCCGGTGGTGTCGGCGGCATATTTGCCGTCGTCCATCACACGACTGCCTGCGAAAATCCATGTGAAAGCCCGGGGCGTTTTCCTCGTCTTCACGTCGCGAAACATCCGGTTGGCGGGGACGGAAACGGTTTTGCCATCCTTTTCATACTCGCAGGTGATGTGGATCGGCGGGCCGTGCGGGGGAAGCCACTTTTGCGTGGCTTCGGAAAACTTCACCGGCTCGCCGGGGGTCAGCCCGCACATCAGCATCCCGGCATGGATGTCGGACGGGCGCGCCTTGGTTCGCAGGATCGATTCATGATCGCTCGTGCCCGCCAGCACGCAGAAAAACTCCAGGCGGATATCGACGTTCAGCGCCTCGCACTCGACGCGCACCTGCCTTTTCTTGGCATCGACGGTCACGCCCGGGAGTCGCCCGACGGCCGGCTTGGTGGCCGGCTCGTTCGACGGCGACTGCGCGATGACACTTCGGCAGGCGATGATCGCTGCTAGCAGCGTGAGAGATTGAATCCATCGTCGCATGACACACACTCCACTTCAGAGACGTCGTTCACTTGGTATGTTATACCGAACCGGGGCAGGCGCTGCGCAATTCTGGCAGGTCGCTCCATTGAATCTCTCCGCTTGCGGGGGGTAATCCCCGCACAGGTGCGGGGGCTAACCGAATCGAAAATGCGGACCTGGATGTACTTTACACGAAAAAAGCGGACCATCGATTTGATTCGATAGTCCGCCGGGAAGGAGGGGAAACTTGTCCACGCCGGCCGCTTACTGGGCGAATCGGCGTGAGTGTGCTGGTTCGAGTGTTTTCAGATCGGTTATACCGCCTCGTTTAGCCGCCGCACTTGTGCGGCGGGCACGCCCCGCGAGCGGGGCGGCTAACGTAACACTCCAGTTGATCTTCAAAGACTCTAGCCGGTCAGACGCTCGGTCGAGGTCTGCTCGCGGTTGAAATAGATGAACCCTTCGTACCACCCACCGGTCGACTGGCGACAGCGGAGTACCGTGCAGGCGATCGAGACAATGGTTCCGTCCTTGGCCGGCAAATCGACCACTCCGCCGTAGCCCAGAGGAAGACGGTCGGTCGTGACGAAGCCAAGCCCTCGGGAGTGGATATCACGGCTAAAAACGGTTCGGGACGGGTGCCCCGGCTTATCGATAAAGAGCCGGACCGTCGCCTGCACGCGCCAATGCGTGCGAGGCGGGGTTCGCTGCCGCAGACCGGAAGCCCCGCCGGCTTCCATCGCTGAGATAATCAGGTCCACCTCGCGCGGAATCGCGGATAAGGGCTTGGCTGCCTCGGCGGCGGGGGCGTCTGGCAGCGCGGGGTCGGTCATCGGTACGGTATTGATCGTCATCATCGCTTGCTCCTCGTGGCACTCTGGATACGCCCGGAACGTACGATTCATTTTGCCTCCCGGTCAAATCCACCGTGGAAGTAATTTTCCTCGTCGTTATCGGACGTTTTGACCCTTGGCAGGCTGACCGCAATGACCTAATCTGCTGGCACCATGCTCCAAGCCGCCTACGTTCTTTCACCGCAAGCCTTCGCCCTGATTTACGGTCCCGACGAACAACGCGACATCGCCTCACTGGTCAACATCATCGGTCCCGCAGTAACGGCAGCGGACCTTCGCAAACAGATCGACCGTTTCGGCGACGTGGAGGTAATCTTCTCCGGCTGGGGCGGACCGCTATTCGACGCAGAACTGCTTAACGCGCTACCCAAGCTCAAGGCGGTCTTCTATGGGGCCGGTTCGATCAAAACACTGGTGACCGACGCATTTTGGGAGCGGACCATCCCCATCACTAGTTCCTATGCCGCCAACGCCATTCCGGTGTCGGAGTTCACCCTGGCGCAAATCCTGTTTTCGCTGAAATCGGGATGGCATTGCATCATGCACTCGCGCGAGAAAAAGGCGCCCGGGCGCCCGGCGAGCGTCGCGGGCGGTTACGGGAGCACGGTCGGACTGGTCTCCATGGGCATGATCGGCCGGCGGGTGGCGCAGTTGCTTCAGCCGTTCGATCTGAACGTGATAGCGTTCGACCCGTTCCTTGCACCGGATCGCGCCGCGGAACTTCATGTGAAGCTTTGCTCGCTGTCGGAGCTTTTTAAGCAAAGCGACGTCATTTCCCTCCACACGCCTTGGCTGAAGGAGACCGAAGGGATGATCGACGGAAAGCTGATCGCGTCGATGAAGCCGGGCGCGACCCTGATCAACACCAGCCGCGGGGCGATTATTAATGAACCGGAGATGATCGCGGTGCTGAAAGAGCGCCCGGACCTGTGGGCGTTGCTGGACGTCACCCGCCCCGAGCCCCCGCCGGCCGGTTCGCCGCTGTGGGAACTGCCGAACGTGATTTTAACCCCCCATATCGCCGGTTCGATGAACAACGAATGCCGCCGGATGGGGCGGGTGGTCGTGGATGAACTCGGTCGGTTCCTCAAAGGCGAGCCGTTGCGGTTTTCGATCAGCCAATCGCAGGCCGCCACGATGGCCTGACGGTCGGGACAAAATTCTTTCGCCCGATTTGGGCCGCCGAGCCAATCGCGGCTAGAATGTTTCTGGATTTGCGGTTAGAGAGAATATAACCCTATGTCATCCGCCGGCACTCCTGTTGATAGCGCGCTTGTTCCCGCGTCCGACCACCCCGGCGACGCGCACCCGGCCGATACCAACGCCCAGAGCGTCTCGCGGATCGAAGGCGGCACGCCCGCCAGCACACCTTCGGCTCCGCCGCGACGCAAGCCGGGGGAGTTCGATAAATCCCAGCGCCTCTTCGACAAGATCGAAGCCTTCATCAGCCGGCTGAGCGTGCGCGACAATTTCTGGCACCGCGTCTGTTCGCTGATCTGGCTTCCGTACGCGTTTTTCAGCGGCATTCGAATGAAGCAGATGGACGCAGACAGCTTCACCGCTGTGCTGCCGTTCGTTCGCTTCAACCGAAACTGGTACCGCGCCATGGCCGGTGGGGCGCTGCTGGCCAATTCCGAAATCGCCGGCGGGATGTACGTCTTCGGCATTTGCGGCGGGGATTACACCGTCGTCTGCAAAAATCTGCAGTACACCTTCCTGCGTCCCTGCTTTGGGCCGGCGGTTTACAAGATCAAGCCGCGCGAAAACCTCAAAGCCCTTGTCGCAAGCAAAACTGAATTCAACATCACGCTCGAGTTGGAAATCAGCCAGCAAGTCCGCGGGGTCGGCCAGCGCGACCGGCGAGTAGGGCGCTGCGAAGCGACGTTCCATGTCACGCCCAAGGTGCACCACAAACAAAAAGCACTGCGGAAGAAAGCGGTCTAGGCTCGTTCGTTGTTTGCCCTTCGAGATATGCCCGGACGATTGAAGCTGCACGGAAAGATCATCGCGCGCGTTTGAACACTACGTGCGCATGCAATGGAACAAATTCCCTCCGTTCCGTAACATCATCCCGTGGCTAATTCTGACACCCTTGATTCATCTCCGATCAAAACCGCAGGCTGGGCGCTGTTTCTGGGCGCTAGTTGGACTTGGTGCATCGGCATGTACTTCCCCGTGTTGCTGATCCGCGAATTCGGGTTCTGGGGATGGATCGTCTTTGCGCTGCCCAACGTGATCGGTTCCGCGATCGCGGGATCAGTGATGCAAAGCGCCGAGCGCAGCAGAAAACTCCTGGCGCACCACGCGCCGGCGGGTGTACTGTTTTCCGTCGTCACGATTGCGTTTCATGTGTTTTTTGTTGGATGGATGCTGCGCCCATTGGTGGGAGTCGGCCCGGCGACCGGCGTGTTCCTACTCGCGGGGTTGATCTACGCCATCGGCGGAAAACGGCGAGATCTGGTGATCGCGGCTATCGTTATTTTGCTGTCACTGGTCGCGATGGGGTTTGCGCTGTCGCAACCGCTTGAGAACGGGAGGATGTTCGCCAATGCAAACCCCGCGCCGGCGTTGGTCGCACTCGTGCCGGTTTGCATGATCGGGTTTTTCCTTTGTCCGTATCTCGATCTGACCTATCACCGCGCCCGCCAGCACACCGAACCCGCCGCAGGGGCCAAGGCGTTTCAGTTGGCGTTTTTTGGGCCGTTCTTTCTGATGATTCTCTTCACGCTGCTTTACGCCAACTGGCTGGATCAGCGCCTTGAAAACCGCGTTCTGCAATGGGCGATCGGCGGGCACATGATGGTGCAGATCGCGCTGACGATGGCGTTTCACGTCCGAGCGGTGATGGAAACCACCCACCAGGAACACAAATCCCTCCGCGTGCTGTTACCCGCGGGGATGCTGGTCGGATTGGCGCTGGGATTGCTCCCGGTGCGATTTCCGGTTCTCGCCTCACACGATGTGGGGGAAACGATTTACCTCTGCTTCATGGGCGCGTACGGGGCGTTTTTTCCGGCATATGTTCTGCTTTGCATGATTCCCACCTCAAAAACCCCCGCCGCCCCCGACCGGGCCGCATGGGTGCGGGTGGTAATCGTGGCGGCACTGGTTTTTCCGTGCTATTGGATGGGGTTGATCGAACACCACACCTGGTGGCTGCTCCCCGGCGCACTGATCCTTTTGATCTCCCGAAAGATTCTTTCCTCCAAGAGTCGCCCGCGCGCTCTTACATAAACGTCGATCACCTACTATGCTGCCCCGTTTCGGCGCCCGCTTTGTACGCCGCGATTCGATTGCATGACCCAAACGCTCGATCTATCAACTTCTTCAACCGCGGACACGCTGCATGCGAACTGGCATTCGTCCTGGCTTTATCTGTGGGGCACGCGCGCTACGGGAGACTTGCTGGGCTCGGAAGATCTGCGGGAAGCCGTCGGCGAATTGGTGACCGATTCGCTGATCGCCTCGGTGGCCGCCGCTTCGACGGTGTCGATGTGGCTGCCTTCGGGCAGCAACGGGTCGGCAACGCTAACGCTCAAGTCGGTGCCGGCGCTGCGGTTAAGCGCTGCTGATGCGATTGATTTTCTCAGCGATCTGCCCGCGCATGCGTCGGAAACGGTCGGTCCCTCGGTGCAATTCTGGGCCGCGATGACGCGGTTCATCCTGACCCGCATCGCGGCCGGGCAGTTTTACCCGGACATCGATCAGCCCCGCGCCGATGCTTTCGTGGGCCTCTGGAGGTCGATCATCGGGCGCGGCCGGGCCGAGCAACTCATGCAGTTCGCCGCCGCCATGCCGCCCAGTTGCCGCGCGATCGTCAATAGCGAATCGACCGACGCCACAATGCTTCTCGAATCGTTTTTCGCCACGGCCGTCGATGCGTTCGTACGGCGCGCGGTGAGTAACGACGACTTCTTCTCCCGCGTACACGAGCTGGCCCGCAAGGAAGAATCCGCCGGCGAAGTGCGGTGGCTTTCGGCGCTGCTGGGCAGCGATCGTGTCGTCATCCCGCACCGCGGCAACTCGATGATGGCCGAGCAGGTGCGAAGCTGGATCAGCCGTCTGGACGAAGCCCGCGGCAAACAATCGTGGCGATTGTGTTTTGAGCTGATCGAGCCGGCGATGGATGACGACGAGGTTCCGCTGCTAACCGATCCGACGCCTGACGACGCCGAAACCGACGAGCAGATCGCCGCCGCGCTGGAATCCAACAACGAACCCGAAACTCCCGAACCCGCTCCCACCGTCATCGACCAACTCGACGGCCAGGACGCGATCTGGACGCTGAAGTTCGTTCTTGAGTCCGGCGGCGAAGAGGTGCAGCGCCAGGACGCCGCAGAGCTATGGGCCGATCCGGCGGACCCGGCGGGCGTGATCGGGCGAGGCGTCAGCGAGCGCCGCGCGCACCTGATGGCCGAACTGCAGCGGAGCGTCGAACTCTGCCCACCGATCGCGCGGGCGACCGAATCCAACACGCCTTCGCAAGTCACGCTCTCAACGGCCGAGGCGCATCAGTTCATGCGTCAATGGGCGGGTAGGTTGCTCGATAATGCGTTCGGGGTCGTCGTGCCCGACTGGGCCAAAGACCGCAGCCAGCGACTAGGCATGCTGCTGGAAGTCCGCCCGGAGTACGACAAGGACGGCGACGAACTCCCGCCCGAGCTCTCGGGCCTGGCCGCCGGCGGGGCGGCGAAATCGCCGACGCAGCTCTCCAGTGGCAAGTTCGGGCTCGACAGCCTGCTCGATTTCGACTGGCGGATCGCCGTCGGCGAGCTGCGGCTTTCGCCGACCGAATTCCAGCGCATCGCCTCCAGTGGCGTGCCGCTTGTACGTTATCGCGGCAAGTGGATGGAAATCGACCAGGACGCGGCCAGCCGCATGGTTGAGTTCATGGCGAAGAAAAACAGCGGAAAGATGACGCTGGCCGAGGCGTTCCGCACGGCGTTTGGCATTAACCGCGGGAATGAAGGCGTTCCGATTCTCGGCATTAGCGGAGCGAGCTGGGTTGAACATTTCCTGCACCAAACACCGGCTGCGTCGATCGAAAATCTCAAGCAGCCCAAAGCGTTCGCCGGCGAACTGCGAAACTACCAGCTCCGCGGGCTCGATTGGCTGACGTTCCTCAACCGCCTGGGCATCGGCGCTTGCCTGGCTGATGACATGGGCCTGGGCAAAACGATTCAGCTCATCTCCCTATTGCTCCACGAGCGCGAAGTCGCCGGCGAGGGCGACAAGATCGGGCCCACGCTGATCTTCGCGCCGACCAGTGTTGTGGGTAACTGGGTGAAAGAAATCGGCCGATTCGCCAAATCGTTGAAAGTGCTGGTACATCACGGCCCTGATCGAACCGGCGGCGACAAATTTGCAGAACTGGCTCAGCAACACGATATCGTCATCACCAGCTACGCACTGGCCCATCGCGACCTGGAAGATCTGAAGCGGCCGACGTGGCACCGCATCGCGCTGGACGAAGCACAGAAGATCAAAAACCCCTCGGCTGCGGCGGCGGTGGCGATTCGGTCGCTGGTGGCGATGCACCGCGTGGCGCTCACGGGCACGCCGATCGAAAATCACCTGTCCGAACTGTGGAGCATCATGGAGATGCTCAACCCCGGTTTGCTGGGCACGGCCGGCGAGTTCCGCGAGCGGTACGCGGTTCCGATCGAGAAACTGGCCGACCGCGACCGCGCCATGCAGCTTCGCGAGATGATCCGCCCGTTCGTCCTGCGTCGCACCAAGACCGACCCGCAAGTGGCGGCCGACCTGCCGGAGAAGATGGAGATGAAAGTCTTCTGCAATCTCAGTGCGGAGCAGGCGGCGATCTACGAGCGGATCACCAGCGACATGCTCGGGCAGATCGACACCGCCAAGGGCATCCGCCGGCGCGGGTTGATCCTGGCGGCGCTGACGCGGCTGAAACAGGTGTGCAATCACCCGGTGCTGGCGCTGAAAGACCCCGACGCCGACCCGCGCGCCCGCAAACGCTCTGCCTCAGAAATTCCCGTCTCCCAACTGTACGGCCGAAGCGGCAAGTGCGAGCGGTTGCTGGAAATGCTCGAAGAAGTCATCGAAGAAGGCGACGCCGCCATCATTTTCACGCAGTACCGCGAGATGGGTCATCTGCTGGAATCAATGATCACGGAAAAGCTCCGCCAGCCGGTGCAGTTCCTGCACGGCGGCACGCCGGCGCTGGGACGCGATGCGATGATCGAGCGTTTCCAGAAACCCGGCAGTGATATTCGCTTGTTCATCCTCTCGCTCCGCGCGGGCGGTTTGGGCTTGAACCTGACGGCGGCGAATCATGTGTTCCATTTCGACCGCTGGTGGAACCCGGCAGTCGAAAGCCAGGCCACCGACCGCGCTCACCGCATCGGGCAGACCCGGAAGGTGCTGGTACACAAATTCGTGTGCGTCGGTACGCTGGAAGAGCGGATCGACCGGCTGTTGTCAGATAAACTGGCTCTGGCCGATCAAATCGTCAGCAGCGGCGATGATTGGCTGACCAATCTTTCCACCGACGAGTTGCGGCGATACTTGTCGCTCTCGCAGGAAGCAGTGGCGGAACTTTGACCATGAGCATCACCAGCGACGAAACCATCGCCCAGCCGCCGCAAGATCTGCCGACCACGCCGGCCGATTTCTGGGGAACGCCGCCCGGCGAACTCCTGAAACTTCACGCCACCCCCAGCGCGGACATGCCCGTCATCGATCAACTCGGGTCGGCCCCGTTCAAGAAGCCCGACAAGGGCGGATTTCCGTTCCTCGGATTTCTCGCCAGCGTGTACGAGCACGTTTCCACCACCGCGACGAACGAACTACATGCGCCGCCGACGCCCGTAGCGCCCACCGACACCCTCACAGCGCAGGTGCAGGCGGAAGATGAGTTGGTTACGGAAGATCAACCCACTGAATAGCATGTGCTTTGTCGCATGGGCTACCAACGAATGGTGCTAGTTCCCTAAACGTCCACGGCCTGCGATGCTGGTGTTGTTCACACCCCAGCAAGGAGGCAGGCCGTGGAACAACTCTATTCTACCGATCTTTTCATCATCAATCTGTTTTGCCGCATCGATCGCGC
>JANMES010000058.1:0-28868 GCA_031377185.1 Phycisphaerae bacterium | reverse complement strand
ATATTGTCCTCTTCCCCTCTATTTGTTTCCCCACAAAAAAACACAAAACCCCGCTGTCTAACAAAACCCCCCCCGCTTCTCGTCAATTCAAAACTGAAAGGTTCGACTTACTTCGTCGAGTACCCTTTCGATCCCGACGCCTTGAGCGCTGCGTGAGCAGCTGCAAGGCGGGCGATCGGGACGCGGTATGGGCTGCAACTGACGTAGTTTAGGCCCACGTTATGACAGAACTCGACGGAAGCCGGATCGCCGCCGTGTTCGCCGCAGATGCCGCACTTCAAATCCTTCTTCACGCCGCGCCCGAGCTTGACGGCCATTGCCATCAGCTTGCCTACGCCGTCCACGTCGAGGCTTTGGAACGGATCGCGCGGGAGGATTTCCTTCTTTACGTATTCCGGCAGGAAGCTGCCGGCGTCGTCGCGGCTGTAGCCGAAGGTCATCTGAGTCAGGTCGTTTGTGCCGAAGCTGAAGAACTCGGCCGTGCTGGCGAGTTCATCAGCGGTCACAGCAGCACGCGGGACTTCGATCATCGTGCCGTACATGTAATCAACCTTGACCTTCTTCTCCTTCATCACGGCGTTGGCGGTGGCGACGGTGTACTTCTTGAGGTAGTCGAGCTCCGCCTTGGTGCCGGCCAGCGGGATCATGATTTCCGGTAGAACCTTCACGCCCGCCTTCTTGGATTCGCAGGCGGCTTCGATGATCGCCCGGACCTGCATTTCCAGGATTTCCGGGTAGGTGACCGCCAGGCGGTCGCCGCGATGGCCGAGCATCGGGTTGGCTTCGTGCAGCTGCTGCACGCGATTCTTCACTTCTTCCAGGCTCTTGCCGAGCGACCGGGCCAGTTCTGCCTGGTCCTTCTCGTTGTGCGGCAGGAATTCATGCAGCGGCGGGTCGAGCAGGCGAATGGTGACTGGCAAGCCCTTCATCTCCTGGAACAGGCCGATGAAGTCTTCGCGCTGGTAAGGCAGCAGCTTGAGCAGCGCTTCCTTACGGGCTTCGATCGTCGACGCCAGGATCATCTCACGCATGTGATGGATACGCTGCACGTCGAAGAACATATGCTCGGTGCGGCACAGGCCGATACCTTCAGCACCGAAGCCGCGGGCGACTTTCGCATCCGTCGGCGTGTCGCCGTTGGTGCGAACCTTCAGGGTGCGGTACTTGTCGGCCCACTTCATCAGGATGCCGAACGGTCCGCTGAGTTCTGCCTTCTGCGTCTCAACGGCGCCGTCGTAGACTTCGCCGAGGCTGCCGTCGAGCGAGAGCACGTCGCCGTCGCCGTAGGTCTTGCCGTTGACGATCATCGTCTTGGCCTTGGAGTCGATCTGCAGAGCGCCCGCGCCAGCGACGCAAGGCCGACCCATGCCGCGAGCCACCACCGCCGCGTGCGAGGTCATCCCGCCCGTGCTGGTGAGGATGCCCTTGGCCACGTGCATGCCGCCGATATCCGCCGGCTCGGTCTCACGGCGGACGAGGATCAGGTTCGTCTCACCGGCAGCGAAACGCTTCTCGGCGTCCTCGGCGGTGAAGGCGATCTTGCCGACGGCCGCGCCCGGCGAAGCCGGCAGTCCCTTGGCGATTACGTCTTTCTTGGCCTTCGGGTTGAAGGTCGGGTGCAGCAGTTGATCGAGGCTGGCCGGATCCACGCGGAGGATGGCGGTCTTCTCGTCGATGAGCTTTTCCTTCACCATGTCGACGGCGATCTTCACCGCAGCGGCCGCGGTGCGCTTGCCGTTGCGGGTCTGAAGCATGTACAGCTTGCCCTTTTCGATGGTGAACTCGAAGTCCTGCACGTCTTTGTATCGCTCCTCCAAAGTCTTCTTGACCGCGAGGAGTTCCTTCCAGCTCTTCTGGCTCCACTTGCCCATCTCGCTGTTGCATTCCAGCGGGGTGCGGATGCCGGCCACCACGTCTTCGCCCTGGGCGTTGACGAGGAATTCGCCGTAGAAGATGTTCTCGCCGGTGCTCGGGTCGCGGGTGAACGCCACGCCGGTGGCCGAGTCATCGCCCATATTGCCGAAGACCATCGACTGCACGTTGACCGCCGTGCCGCGCAGGCCGCGGATTTCGTTCAGCTCGCGGTATTTGATGGCCCGGTCGCCCATCCAGCTCTTGAAGACCGCTTCGATCGCGGCTTCCAACTGCTTCAGGCCGTCCATCGGGAACGGGCTGCCGACGTGCGTCTTGTAGACGTGCTTGTAACGCTCGACGACTTCCTTGAGGTCGGCAGTTTCCAGTTCGGTGTCGAGCGCCACGCCCTTGGCCTTCTTGACGGCTGATAGTTCGTGCTCGAAGTGTTCGTGATCGACGCCCATGACGGTGTCGCCGAACATGTTGATCAGGCGGCGGTAGCTGTCGTAAGCGAAGCGCTCGTTGCCCGAGAGCTTGGCGAGGCCTTCAACGACGGTGTCGTTCAGGCCGATGTTCAGCACCGTGTCCATCATGCCGGGCATGGAGACTTTGGCGCCAGATCGACAGGCGAGAAGGAGCGGGTTCTTCGAATCGCCGAACTTCTTGCCGGTGGCTTTTTCGGTCTTGGCGATGTTGAGCTTCACTTCGTCCATCAGCCCCTTGGGGAGCTTCTGGCCGAGGTCGTTGTAGTCGCCGCAGGTGTCGGTGGTGATGGTGAAGCCGGGGGGCACGGGCAGCGGGACGACGGTCATGTCAGCCAGGTTCGCACCTTTGCCGCCGAGCAGGTCCTTCATGGTTGCGCCGCCTTCGGCCTTACCGTTGCCGAAGAAGTATACGCGTTTCACTGACTTGCCCGACTTCTTAGCCGGCGCTTTCTTAGCTGACTTGGCCATACCAAAGCTCCTGTGAGTTTCTATTAATGCAAGGGATGAATCGGGCGACGTTCTTTTCGCGATTATGATGCGCTCGATCGTCCTTACGGTCCGCGAAAGAGGGCGGAGTATAGAAGTGGGTGGAAGGGGTGTCAATTTGCACCCGCTCGGTTCGGACGATGGATCGCGGAGCAACAGTCCGTCGTGGGCGGTATTGGCGGTGTTCGGATTTTGTTAAGAAAGGAATTCGTCAAAAAAAGCCGGGAGCAGGCAGATCGCCTGCTCCCGGCCTGTTACGTACTCCCAGCCGTCGATGCGATTACGGATTGGTCTTCTGTTCCGAATGCTCCACGCTGGTATTGCCGGTGACCGGGTTTTCACGCACGGTGGTTTCCTTGTGCGTCGTCGTACCGGTGATGGGGTTGGTCTTGGTGGATTCGGTGTGCGACGTCTCACAACCGGCAGCGAAACCGGTGCAGAGGATTGCCAACATACTGAGGGTGTAGAGGGTTTTCATAATATTCTCCTGGTGCGATGGGTTCGGCTTTCCGGATCGGTTAGAGACGCGCGTCTCAGTTCAACCTCCACAAAGCGAACCCTGCAAGAGACAGGTTAGAGCCCGAGCAAATTTCGAGTATCCGGCAGAGCTTGATTCACTTAGAGGACGGCCCGGGGAGGGCGTGGGGGAAAGCCCGATGGGGTAGGCGGATCGCTAGCAGAAATTACTTAGGCCGCTTTAACGGTGAGTAAGAATCTAGCCGGATCGCGGCTGATCACATCCAGCAGTCGGCACGCCATCGGCGAAGGAACGCGGACGCCCGATTCCCAATGCTCAACCAGCTTACGCGAGACCCCGATGATCTTCGCAAACAGCCCTTGGCTGACATCCAGCTTGGTGCGGACAGCCTTCACCTTTTTCGCCGTGTACTGTGTTGGGTCGGGAACATCGAAGGTTCGCACGGTCAGCTTGGAATGATTTCCATTTCGAAGCGCGTCCCGAATCTCAGTCAGTCCGTCGATCAACTCGCGGGCGATGGTGCTCTTATTCTTTGCCATGACGGACTCCCTGATTCAATGCTTGTCCGATCTCGCCGATGAGGTTCTTGCACGCCGATTTTTCAGCGGCGGACAGATTCGGTTGCTCGTTCTTTGCGAAAATCAGCAATAAGTAAACGATCCCATAATGCTGGAAATACACATAGCAGATCCGATAGCCGCCGCTCTTGCCACTTCCGGGTCGAGCGAACCGAATTTTACGTAGACCCCCGGTTTCCCGCATCACAGTGCCGGCTTGCGGGTTGTCCATGATCTGATGCTCGAGAGCACGCAGATCCTCGTCGGTCAAACCTGCCTTCTGCCATTTTTTGACGAAGCCGCTGGTTTGAACGAGCGTCAATCTCACAAGAATATAATACCCTACATTGGAGTATAGTCAAGCAGAATGCAGATGGTTGATGACTTTGGAAAAAGTCCGTTATTCGCTGTATTCACACCACGTTTTGGGCGTTTCCCACACCGTCACGCTCGCCAACTTCGAGCCCGATGCGAATCGTGGTTTGAGCAGGCCGTAGATGGTTTTGGCGATGTTTTCGACGGTGGGGATCGTGTCGGCGAACTCCGGGAGCTCTTGATTGAGGTTTTTATGATCGAAGCGGTCGATGACCGTCTCGTTCACCAGCCGCTCCATCGCGGGCACGTCGATGAGCACGCCCTTGGAATCAGGTTGGCCGGCGATTGTGACTTGCAGTTCGTAGTTATGGCCGTGGCCGTGGGGGTTGTTGCACTTGCCGTAGGTTTGGGTGTTGGCGGCCTCGGACAACGCGGGGTTGTGCAGGCGGTGGCTGGCGGAGAATTCGAACTTTTGACTCAGGCGGACCATTGGGAACTCCTTAGCTAGAACGTGCCAGGCTTGATAGGGCGTGATCGAGAGCGATAGTTCCACCAGTGTTGCACCGGGCCATTTATCTTTCAGCAGCGAGAACAAATCGCGCGTCACGCCCGCGCCGCCACCGAAGGCGTGATTACGCACGGCGTGATAGATGAACGGGATCGCGTGTTGACGGACGACAGCGTCGATTTCCTTGATATTCCGCAGGTATCGGCTGGCGGAATTCAGCTCGCCAACGAGCGTCGCTTGCAGCGTGAAGTAATAACCCAGTCCCGTGAGCGACGGAAAACCGCCAAAGCTATTGGAAGGTTTGCCGGCCAGTTGGCTGTCGGGGGTCGAGTTGATCGCGAAGCGGACTTCGCGTGTGAGGCGGAACATTTCTCTATAGTAACGAGTAACGAGCGATGAGTAACGAGTAACGATCACGGTGTATTGGCTCGTTACCCGTTACTCATCGCTCGTTACTTTTTTCCCTGTTTAAACCGCCGTAATTGCAGTTCCAACTCCGGACGGCCGGGCTCCATCTTGAGGGCTTTGGATTCCAGCTCGATCGCCTCGGCCTGATGACCCATCTGGAAATGAACCTCGGCCAGCGTATCAATGAGGGCGACGTTTTTGGGATCGGCGGCGACGGCTTGCTGGGCGAGAGCCAGCGCCTCGTCGAGCTTCCGTCCGCAACGGGCGAGGTACCAGGCGAGCGAATTCTGCTGCATGGGGCTGTCGTCCTTTTTGAGCCGTTCACGCAATTTCTGCTCGGGACCGGCAAATAGCTTGTCCGCCGTAGCAAGGTCGCCGGTTTTGGTGAAATACGCGACCATCTCCTGCACGATTTCCGAATCCTCGGGGTTCAGATCGACCAGCAGTTTGATTCGTTTGGCCACCTCCGCTTGATCCTCGCGCGCCAGCGCGTCCTGCAGGTAGTGGCCGTTCATTTCCGCTTTGAGATCGCGCTTGGCGTCCTCCCCGGAAAAGCTTCGACCGTCGCGGGTACGCATGATGGCAACCGGCAGCGGTTCAAGCGTCGCCAGCCCTGCTTCGATGGCTTTGGCGGCGTTCAGGCGGTCAGACGCCTGCCCATAGAGAATCCCCAGTGCAAGTTGCGTGTTGGCTATCTTGAGTTTGTCTTCAAGCGACTCATTCTCCTTCTGAAGGGCAAGAAACGTTCTGTATTCCCGGATCGCCGGGCGAGGCCAGCCATTTCGCTGCAAAAATTGGCCGACCTGCAGATGCAACGCAGGATCGGTTCCACCGCTGACACACGCCACGCGGTCGATCGATTGCGACAGCAGCGTGTGCTGCTTTCGAAGCAGTTGATAACTGAGCGTGTAAAGCACCGGCGGACGAAGCAGAAATCGGCCGAACCGCAGGCAGTCGTCGCCAAATCCGCTAAGCGGGCCGACCTTGGCGTGGAGGGTGAATAGTTCGCAGACGCCCTCGGGCACGCCGGCGATGGAATTCAAATCGCCGGGAGCGCTTTGTGCCTTGTGGCGCATCAGGCGTGCGATGTCATCGTACATTTGCTGCTGATCGAGAAGGCCGATGGCAGCGCGGTAAGCCGTATCAATCTCGCCCACATCAAACGCGGCATTTGTGGGAAATTCGGCGGCCAGTACGGCGCGATAATACAACTGGGTGGCCAGATCCTTCTTCTCCTCCACCCACGCAGCAGCTGCGAGGGTCAGAAGCGGGGCGTCGTCGGCGGTGGTATCGATCGCCTGGGCGGACTTGCGCCGGGCGGCGACCATGTCAACCTTCTCAGGCTCCGGCGGCTGGGACCAACTCGTGCGGATGTGCCAGACGATCTGCCAGCGCGTACTCTGGTCGGTCTCTTCCCTCAGCAGGCGCATCAACGCCTGCCATCCTAGATTGTTCGGCATGTTGGATAAATCCCGGACCGCATTCGTTCGCTGCTCCGGCGACAGGCCGTTGTATTTTCGAAGCAGATCGCGAATGGCCGGTGGGTCGGTCGGTAGATCCCACGGCAAGTTGCGCAAAATCATCGAAGCGCGGCTGGCGATTTCCGGATCGTCCGACCGGCTCGCCTCCACCAGCGCGGCCCGGGCGCTGACGCCTTTGGCGATTAATTCGCTGGTGGCTTTTTCGCGAACCGACGAACGCAAGTCGCCCAGTTGGTTGATCAATGCCTGAATCTGCGTATCGGCCGGTTGGGTGGCGGGCGAGGCGGCGACGAGCGACATCAACAGCAGCGAAAAAACGGCTCTGCGCATGATCGCAAATCGTACCGTGCATCGGCGTGGTAGGACAGACATTCTTGTCTTTCACGAGGCGAGGTACGCCTCGACTTGTATTCGTTGATAGGCCCATTCGGGATAGGCAAACGAGTACGTTTGCCCACGACAGACAGGAATGTCACTTCCAGCAAAAACAGAGGAAGATTTGGACCCGGACAGGGGCTGAGAAGGTGGCATTTTTTCGCCGTTCTGCGATAATTGCGCGATTCCCCAAGCCAGCCTCGGCGGTGGGACGATGGACCGTCACTCAGGAGCTTGTAATGGCCGACGAAAAGCCGACCGATTCGCACGTTTCTACCAATCAAATCTCATCCAAAGTCACCGGCGAATACAACGCCTCGATGATCAAATCGCTCGACGACGTCGACCACGTCCGCACGCGCCCGGGCATGTACATCGGCGGGTATAACCCGCGCGGGCTGCACCACCTGGTGTATGAAATCGTTGACAACTCCATTGACGAAGCACTGGCGGGCCATGCCCATCACGTGGAGGTGCGCATCAACCCTGACGGCAGTTGCACTATCTCCGACGACGGACGCGGCATTCCGGTGGACATTCACCCGGATACCGGGCTGCCGGCAGTGGAAATGGTGTTTGCCTCGCTCGCGACGGGTGGGAAATTCGAGCACGACGATGACTCGGCTTACAAAACTTCCGGCGGACTTCACGGTGTGGGCGCGTCGGTGGTGAATTTCGTCTCGGAATGGCTCGAAGTCGAAGTCAGCCGCAAGGGCGAAGTGCATCACATGGAATTCGAGCGCGGGCGTAAGAGCCAGAACCTGCGTGTCATCGGCAAAGCCGCCAAAACCGGCACGAAAGTGACGTTCAAGCCCGATCCGACGCTTTTCCCGGACACCAGCTTCGTGCACGAAACACTCGCGCAGCGACTCCGCGAACTGGCGTATCTGAACAAGGGCGTCGAAATCATCTTCGTCGATGAACGCGTCGGCAAGAACGACGTTTACAAGTTTGAGGACGGGCTGATTGCCTACGTCCGTTACCTCAACGAGAGCAAGACGCCGATGCACGACGTCATCTACTTTGAGAAGGAAGAGCAGGCTTCGCGCCTGCAGGTGGAAGTCGCGCTGCAGTACAACGATGGCTACAACGAAACGCTGCTGAGCTTCGCCAATAACATCAACAACCACGACGGCGGCACGCACCTGAGCGGATTCAAAACCGCGATCACCGGAACGATCAACCGCCATGCGGAAAAAGCAGGTTGGATCAAGGACGTCAAACCGTCGGGAGATGACCTGCGCGAAGGGCTGATCGCGATCATCAGCGTCAAACTGCCCGAGCCGAGCTTTGAATCGCAGACCAAGGACAAATTGCTGAACCCTGAAGTGGAAGGGTTTGTGTCGTCCGCCGTCACCGAGCGACTGGGCGCGTTTCTGGAGGAGCATCCCAAGGAAGCCAAAGCCATGTTTGAAAAGGGCATGCTGGCCGCCGAGGCGCGGGAGGCGGCTCGGAAGGCGCGCGAACTGACCCGCCGCAAGAATTCGCTGGAAGGCGGATCGCTGCCTGGCAAGCTGGCGGATTGTCGCAGCAAGTCGAACGAAGATACCGAGCTCTTCCTTGTCGAAGGGGACTCGGCAGGCGGCTCTGCTAAGCAGGGACGCGACAGCAACGTGCAGGCGATTCTGGCGCTCCGCGGTAAGCTGCTGAACGTCGAGAAAGCCAACCTGGTGAAAATGCTGGGTCACGAGGAAATCCGCACGATCATCAGCGCCCTCGGCTGCGGCATTCGCGAGGATTTTGACCTGGCCAAGCGTCGCTACGGCAAGATCATCATCATGACCGACGCCGACGTGGACGGATCGCACATCCGCACGCTGCTTCTGACGTTCTTCTTCCGCCACATGCCGGAACTGATCCGAGCCGGGCGGATTTACGTCGCCCAGCCGCCGCTTTACATGGTGTCGCGGAAGAAGAAGGACGAATACGTGCTAAATGAGCGTTCGATGCGGCAGATCTATACGTCGCTCGGGCTGGAAGGCACCTCGCTGGAAATCCGCGATGACGCCGACCACGTCGTCCGCATGCTGGGCGGCGATGAGCTCAAAACAGTGGTCGAACTGCTGAACAAGCTGGAAGAACTCCTCACCATCGTCCGCCGGCGCGGGATCGACTTCGCGGAGTTCCTGGGCAAGCGGGATCTGAACGGGCATTTGCCCAAATACCACGTCGTCATCGACGGCGAGGATTTCCTACTCGCCAACGTGACCGACCGCGACGAACTTCTGGCCGAGCGCAACATGCAGGTTGAAACCGCACCGGCCGTCCCGGAAGCCAACGGCGGATCGAAGAAAAAGGAGACCGGCCCCCGCCTCCAGAAGAACCACGAGTTGCACGAGGTCAAGGACCTGGAAAAAATCTTCGCCCAGCTTGCGCAGCACGACTTGCTGATCGACGACTACTTCCTGACGCAGGAAGAATCCGTCACTGGCGAAAAGCTCAAGACCAAGTATGCGTTGAAGCAGGAAGGCATATCGGTCGATGTCGCCGGCGTTGCACAGATCCTTCCGGAAATCCACCGACTGGGCAAGCACGGGATCGAGGTCAAGCGATTCAAAGGTCTGGGTGAGATGAACGCCGAGCAGCTATGGGAAACCACCCTGGATGCAAACAAGCGGGTGTTGCTGCGCGTCACGCTTCAAGATGCCGTGGAAGCCGAACGGATGTTCAGCGTGCTGATGGGTGAAGATGTCGAACGCCGCAGGCAATTCATCGAGGACCACGCGCTCGAGGTGAAGAACCTGGACGTATAATCAGGCGGCACGCGGTTCGTGGCGCATCGTGCGGCTGTTCGTGGATTCAGATCCCTACGTCGCCATTTTTTCCATCGTCTGGCGACGGCTTGGAATGGGCATCGGCTCGGGGGCGTTTTCAATCGCGTTCAGGCGGAACGCGATATTATCCTGTGCCACTTCCGTCGGCGTGCGCGGCCCGGGCGTTTCCTGCTTCAGTTCGCGTTCGAACACGTCGTCGATCTGCTGTTTGATCAGCCGCAGTTCATCCTGCACCCGTTGACGTTGCGCGAGAATCCCGCTGAGCTGATCGTTGATCCGCTGCAATGTCACCAGTTTGCCGTGCGCGGACTGGAACAGCTTGATCGCAGGCGTGTTGGTTTCTTCATTAGGCAACATGGACATGGCGGATCCTCTTTCTTCCCGATCAACTCGGTCTCCTGCATTATCGCTCAAATTGCCCAAAGTCAAAACCTTTCTTTGTCCAGAACAAGGCCTTGAACGTCCCAATATAGGGTTGGAAGCGAAACTCGTTGGAATGTACGGTTTATCGCGATCTTGGGGAGGGGCTTTCAGGAGTCGTTTCGGGAGGTCGCGGGGCTAATCGCTTGCGGATTTGTAAGTGGGGAACACATCACGCTCGCGAAACCGCAATCAGCAAAACTCCGGTTGTCGGTTGGATTTACTCCACATTTACTGGAGCACCGGATTTCAGGTTGAAACCCGATCGCAGGCTTGTCGGAACCCCGCCGGGAAAGGTTTTGGCGAGGTAGGCTTCGATTTTGGCGATTCGTGCATCGGGATCGGGGTGAGTGGCAAAGACGCTGGGTGCCCGACCGCCGGAGCCGGAGGATTCTTTCAGAATCTGCATGACTCGGCGCATTTCGGATGGATCGTAACCGGCCTGGGCCATGTACTTCAGGCCGATGTGGTCGGCCTCGAACTCGTCGCCTCGGGAGTATGACAGCTGCGCCATCTGGTTCGCCAGCTGCGCCGCCATCGCCGCAAGCTGCCCGCGGCCGCGGTCATCGCTGGCGCCGATCCCGACGGCAGTCACCAATATCTGCCCGAGTTGACCGGTGGCCATGTGCTCCGCGCCGTGTCGCCCGATGACGTGCCCGATCTCGTGCCCCAGCACGCCGGCCAACTGAGCTTCGTTCTCCAGCCGATCAAACAGCGCCGCCGTGATGAACACCTGTCCGCCGGGCAGACTGAACGCGTTGACGGTTCGGTTATCGCGTAGGAGGTTGAAGTTGAAGTTATCGACGTACGGACTTTTCCTCGCATCGGAGCGGGAGATCAGCTCCAGCCCGATCCGCCGGACGATTTGCAATCGCGGGTCGCGCTCGTCGGTCACGCCGCCCATCTGCTGAACCATCCTCGGTGCCGCCTGCAGGCCCAGAGCGCGTTCTTCATCGACGCTCATCGCGATGTGCTGTTTCTCACCGGTGACGGGGTTCACCTCGGTGCGCGTCATGTAAGAGAAAATGCCGATGCCCGCGATAATCAACCCGATGATGAAGCGGACGTTGATTCCGCTTCCGCGTTGCTGGTAGCCGTAGTTGCCGGTGTTGAAGAGGGACATAGGTGATCCTTCGGATCAGGTATTGGGTATTAGTAGTTAGGTATTAGGTTTGGAGGTCGAACACTTTTGGGGGGGGCGAACACCTTTCGGTAGTCGTACCAAATACCTAATACCCAATACCTAACTACTTCTTCCTCGCCAATTCCTGCGCAGTCTTTGCAAGCCGCTGATGAGCGAATTCGCAGGCGTAATCCACGGCAATCGTAGCGCGGTAGGCGTGGATTTTCTGGACCGGATCGACTTGCATATCCGCCGCTGCCAGGAAGGGGGCGTGGAGGCTTTCCCAGAGGTTCATGGTGTAAGCGTAGGTTTCCGGGTTTCCGACACGAGCGCCGGCGGGCAGATCGCGTTCGGTCAGGATGATCGAGTGGGACGGCAATAATCCGATAAGCCGATCGATGCTCCGCGGGGTTGCATCGGGCATTTTCACGTCGGCCGTCGGAACGATCGCGATCACATGTCCAACCCCGATCGGATAAACCGCTGCCAGGAACGTTTCGAGGTAAAGCTTTTTGTTCTGCGCGAGCCTGCGCAGCGCAACGGCCGGCTGGATCGACGCCCACCCCGCCAGCAATACCTGCCCTGTCGGGATCAGCCTGGCGATTAGGTTCGGATCCGGCTGATCCGCCCGGCTGGTGGCGAGGAAATCCAGCTGCACGGTGCCTTCGCCGCACTTTTGCCGCACCTGACGCCTGGCTTCCTGTAGCGGCATGTACAGCCGCGAGAGCAGATCCCAGTCTCGATTGGCCAGCGCCGCTTTCTCCGCTTCTTCGAGCGTGGCGATGGCGTTGAGGTAATCCATCCGCATCAACTGCTCGGATCCGGTCTGACACATCTGCTGCACATCGGTCATAAGGTTTATATTGTCGATTGCCGATTGCCAATTGTCGATTGTTTGCGCGATCAATCGACAATCGGCTATCGCCGATCGACAATACGAACCATGCCGCACCGGCAGGTCCATCTGGACATCGCCAAACCCTTGGGGCCGATGACTTGGCCGATGGGACTGACGTTCCTTCGTCTGCTGTTGCTCCCGGTCTTCCTGTGGCTACTGCTGGCGGAAGTGCCGTACGCCGCGGAAGGCAAGCACGGCTATCGACACGCCGCCATCGCGATCTTCGCCGTCATGGCGATCACCGACAAACTCGACGGTTACCTCGCCCGCAAGCTCAACCAAGCCAGCAAACTGGGCGCTTTGCTCGACCCGGTGGCCGACAAACTGCTGGTCGCGTCCAGTCTGGTGCTGCTGAGCTTTGAAACCATCGCCGGTGCGGAATATGCGATCCCAATTCCTGTCGTCGTAACGGTTTATGCCAAAGATGTGGCCCTTACCACCGGGGCGTTGGTGCTTTTGATCATCACGGGAAAGGTCAGCATCATTCCGCGGATAGCCGGGAAGCTCAGCATGGTGATACAATCGGCCTTGGTGCTGGCGACCCTGCTGGCGGTGGATTTACGTTCCGCCGGCGAGGGTATTGTCTTCCCGCTCCTGACCACCCTCCGCTGGGCGACGGTCTGCATCGCCATCGTGGCGAGTGTCGATTACTTCGTTCAGGGGTGGAGGCAGTTTAGGAATCGCCATTAGTCATTAGTCATTTGTCCTTGGGATGAAGACGAATTTGAAATGACCAATGACCAATGACCAATAACTAATGACCAAGGACTCGCGATATTTATGTCTTTTGCAACCATCCCCGAAGTTCTGGAAGACCTCAAAGCCGGCAAGCCGATCGTTCTGGTGGACGACGAAGACCGCGAGAACGAAGGCGACATCGTCTACGCCGCCGAGTTCTGCGACGCCAAGGCCGTCAACTTCATGGTCAAGCACGCACGCGGCGTCGTCTGTCTGGCGCTGACCGAAGAGCGCTGCGACAAGCTCCGCCTGCACCCGCAGACCAACTTTAACTCCGCCGTGCTCGGTACGGCGTTTACCGTGACCGTCGACGCGCACAAGCGGTTCGGTGTGAGTACCGGCGTGAGTGCCAAAGACCGCGCTAAGACGATTGAAGTCGCCATCGCCGAAGACGCCCAGCCGCATGACCTCAACCGCCCCGGCCACATCAACCCGCTCCGCGCCCGCGACGGCGGGGTGCTCGTCCGCTCGGGGCAGACTGAAGGCAGCGTCGACCTCTGCCGCCTGGCGGGCCTAAAACCGGCCGGCGTGATCTGCGAGATCATGGCCGACGACGGCGAGATGATGCGCCGCCCGGAGCTGGAGAAATTCTGCCAGCAGTACACGCTCAAGATGTGCACGATCGCCGACCTGATCAGCTACCGCCTGAAGCGAGAGCAGTTCGTCAAGCGGATCGAGAGTATCACACTGCCCACGTACTGGGGCGAGTTTCGCCTGCACGCGTATCAAAGCCAGATCGACCCCCAGCCGCACCTGGCGCTGTGCAAGGGAGGCATCGGCGAACTTGACGAGCAGGGCAAGACCAAGCCCCACGCCGCCCCCACGCTGGTCCGAGTCCACAGCGAATGCCTCACCGGCGACATCTTCGGCTCCGGTAAATGCGATTGCGGCGATCAGCTCTCCACCGCCATGCAAATGATCGAAGAAGCCGGCTCTGGCGTGCTGCTTTACCTCAGGCAAGAGGGCCGCGGCATCGGCCTGGCCAACAAGTTGCACGCCTACGCCCTGCAGGAAAAAGGCCTCGACACCGTCGAAGCCAACCAACGCCTAGGCCTCCCCGTCGACAAACGCGACTACGGCATCGGCAGCCAGATCCTGCGGGACCTGGGCCTGCAAAACATCCGCATCATGACCAACAACCCGAAAAAGATTTACGGGATTGAAGGGTATGGACTGAAGGTGGTGGAGGAAGTTCCCCTCCGCATCCAGCCCGGAACGCACAACCGGCGTTACCTGCAGACGAAGAAGGATAAGATGGGGCACAAGCTCTAAATTCCTGCCCGCATTACGCCCGCGAGCGATTGCCGCTACAACTGATGGCAGCTCATGCACAACTGGGCGCGGTTATTTGCCATCACCAAATGTGATTTTTCGGTGGAGTACGGACTGTGGCAGGATCCGCATCCCACTTTCCCATCGAGCAGACGTATCTGTGAGTTGAGCATCATCGACGGCGCCAACGCCGACTCGCGGGCCGGCTTGTCGTATACGTTGCCTACGGGGTGCTCGGCATCGATCGCCGATGCATCCATCGCGCGGATCGTGCCGGCATCGCTGGCCATGGAACCGTCGTGGCAGCTCATGCAATTGCGGGATTCCGCATCGAGCTGTCCGGCCTGCCGAACTTTCTGCGACGACCTCGCCAAATGAGCGCGGCCGATGTTGGCGCCGTGCCGAAGCTGGTCGCGTAACGGCGTATTCGCGTGACACGACACACACAACTGCCCAGCCGCCATTCGCAGTTGTGGATCGCCGGCCGTCGCGTGTTCCGGGCCGGTAACGGTATGGCAGGTGACGCAGGTGAGCTTCCCTTCGTCCAGCGGCAGGCGATCGGGCACACGCATGCTGGGCGAGATGTTGATCGGATGGGAGAACGTCGGATTAAACGAATGGCACTGGGCGCAGTTTTCCGCGCCCGGCAGATACGCGCCGAATACCGCCGGTGCGAACAAGAATATTCCCACCACTGCCGCGTACGCGCAGCTGACGGCCCTGACCCGGAACAACACGCATTCCTCCCGCTTCTACCCCATCACAGCAAGGGGATCGGCCGAAAACGCGAGGAGGTTAAGACACTTTGCAGAACGAAGTGCGACAGAGACGCCCGAGGGCAGGTCGGACTGAGTCACAATGCGATTAGTGGCGTTCCTTCGCCCGGTAATGTTTCGATTTGCAATAGGCGACATCGTCAACGACTATAATCGCCGCCATGCTGAAAAAAGGGATCGATCCTGCGACGTGTCCGCCCGCGCGGATTGTTTCTGCCATTTGTTCGCCTGCGGAGTTAGCCTTTGCTGACGCCTTGCGACATGCGCTTGATCCGAAAAAGGTTTTGATACTTGCCAAGGTTCGAGCGATGTCGGTAATCGAATTGGAGAATGATCCTGATAAACGCCGGCTGGAGTTTTGGCGAAGTCATTTGGCTGAGAAAGAGTTCGATTACGTTATCTGCTCCCGCCAGACGCTTAATCCTGTGCTCGCCGTTGAACTGGATCACGATGTACCCAGTCGCCGCACTGTCACACGCGACGTCGTACTAACTGCCGCAGCGCAGCGGGCGCAGTTTCCGCTGATCCGCATAACCGCGGCGGCCAGCTATAAGCCGGAGTTATTAAGGCAGAAGTTGATCGCGGATTATCGATTGGCGAAAGCAGGACCGCTGCCTTCCGCGCTGGCGTAAGAATGCGGGTTGCACACTGACGTCGTGCCGTTCACGCACTTTCAATCCCAAACCGCAACAACATCCGCGGCAGCACGTCGTCCAGCCGTTCGATTTCGGCGTCGCCTAGTTCGATGAGTTGCATCTTGTACTTGGCGTAGATCGCTTGCTTGGCGGCTTTGCGCTCGCGGTATTTGGCGTCGTTTTCCAAGCCCCAGTATTCGATGTACACGCCGCCTTTGCCTTTGGGGATGTAGAAGTCGCAGTAGCAGTCTTCCTCGATCGGCAGGCGGCGCTCGTAGGCGTGGACGATGCCCTGAACGTACAGGAAGTTGTCGATCAGCACCTCCGCCCGCGAGCGGACGACGTGGCCGTCCTGGGTGCGCATGGTGGCGGGGAACTTGGTGCGGAAATCGTCCTTGGGGGCATCAGGCTTATTAAGCGGTTTGGGTTTAGTATCGGGGTTGACCGAACCGCCTTGGTCTTCGATAGACGTTTTGAGCGCGGGATTATCCAGGATTTTGGTCGGCCACATGACGAAAGGCGTGCCGTTGCGCATCTCTCGGACGTTTGCTCCTAGGGCGTTACCGCGTTCGGTGGGCACCCAGCCTTTGACGTATTTTTCGATCCAGCCGAGTTCTGCGAGGATCAGGTTCGTCTTGACGCTCGACAGGCCGAAATGATCGCCGATCTTGGTGGAGGAAAGCAGACCGGCGGGTGCCTCGTCGTCCTTTTCAGGCAGCGGCGGCGGGACGGAGAAGCAGGCCCGGCAGAGCGGCTTGCCGGTGTCGTGAAGTTTGCCGCAGCGATCGCAACGCTGCACCTTGCCGTTCTTTTGAGCTTTCCAGTGATCGAGGCACAGCTCGTAACCCGCTTTGCTCACACTTTTCCCACACGCTTCAACATGACACAATTCCATGGCCCGCCTTTTAAAGAAACATCGTGTCAGATTGTAGCGAAACCGACGAAATGACGCACGAATGTAGTCGCTGCTTCGCCCCCGGCGCGCCGCCGGCGAAGCAGCGCATGTATATACGGAGGCGTCTAGCGCTTTCGTTCCCGCCGACATTGGCGGGGGTGGTTGTTTGGCAAGTTCGGTTGGGTCGGCAGGGTGTAGGCGGGCCGAGATTCGTCGCCGATTCATCCTGCAACCCCTTTGTGCTCCTCTTGCGTACCTTTGCGTACCTTTGAGCACCCTGCGGAGGAACCAACCGAAGCGTGTAAGGGTTTTCGATATATGGAGTTAGATCGATTGTCGCAGGGAATGATCTGGGAAAGTGGCTTTTTTCTCGCCGGATCGCTCGGGAGGCAAAATATGTCGCGATCATTCATCGCTTACGCTTTCACCTCATGCGTCGTTGGGTATAGTGTCGCAACGATCCGTAGGAAGCCCATCAGCCGGCGTTGGTGGGGGCGGTCGCGTTATTTCTCTTGAAGTTGGCCCATGTCTGATTCGCATCACGGTTCGTCCAAACCGCAGGCGTTGTCGTTGCTCGCAAGCGAAAGGCCTCGCAATCTCGGGTGGTTCGGGGCGGCGGGATTGCTTTTTGGCGATTGGGGGACCAGCCGACTCTACGTCCTCGGACTGGCGTTCCTGGTCGCCGGTCGCAGCAGTTTTTTTCTCATCGCGGCGATGAGCTTGCTCATTCTGTTCGTCGCGTGGGCGTATACGCAGATCTGCCGGATCTACCCCGACGGCGGGGGCGTTTACACCGCGGCTCGTCATCGGCATCCGTTGCTGGGCGTGGTCGGGGCGCTGCTTTTGTTTTCCGATTACACCATCACCGCCTCGCTCAGCGCGGTGGAAGCGTTCCACTACTTCGGGCTTGGCGAACGTCACGCAGCGTTGGTCGAGGAGCAAGACCCCGGCTCTGATGTTCGGCTGCACTCAGACAAGGCCGAGGAAAAGCATGTCGAGCATTCGATGTGGCATTGGAACAGCCCGGGCTTGTGGGCGATCGTCGCGATCTTCCTGATCGGCGCGCTCAACCTGCTGGGCCCGAAGCACACGGCCGGTCCGGCGATCATGGCGGCGGTGGGGATGATCGCGATCACGCTGCTGGTCACGATCTTTGCCCTGCCGAAGCTGAACTGGTCGGAGATCCATCTGAACATCGGCACGCTCAAGCAGCCGCCGTTGCAGATGTGGCAGGCATTTGTTGCGGTCGTTCTGGCGCTGTCGGGCGTGGAGGCGATCGCCAACCTCACCGGTGTGATGAAAAAACCGGTGTACGGCACTGCCAGCAAATCGATCTGGCTGGTGGCGGCGGAGGTGGCGATCTTCAACCTGCTGCTGGCTCTGATCATGGTCAGCACCACCGGGCTGGGGCGCGAAGGGCACAAGGAAGACATGCTGGCGTATCTCGCCCGCGCGTACATCGGCGTGTGGGGAGAATGGCCGGTCCGAATCGTCGGCGGGGTGCTGCTGCTCAGCGCCACCAACACCGCCATCGGGGCACTGATGAGCACGGTCTACGTCATGAGCCGCGACAACGAGTTGCCCGGCGTGCTGCAGAAGCTCAACGCCTTCGGTTCGCCTTGGATCGGGTGCGTCATCGCCACGCTCGTACCTGCCAGCGTGCTGCTGTTCTTCCACGATCTGGAGACGCTGGCGCACCTGTATGCGATTGGTATCGTCGGCGCGGTGGCGATCAATTGCCTGCTGACGGCGTTTCATCCCAGGCTCCGTCACTGGTACCGCAAATGGCCGATGCTCGGGATCGGTGTGCTGCTGGTGGGGGTGTGGATCACGCTGGCGTTGACGAAGGTTCACGCGCTGATTTTCGTGTCGATCGTGATGGTGGTCGGGCTGATCTGTCGCCAGGCAACGCAGTACTACGCGAAGAAGCGTCCCAAGCCTTCGCTGCTGCGTCAGGCGATCGTCGAGCAGCTTCCACCGGAGGCGCTGTTCAAGCCCAAGGTGCTTCTCTCGACGGCCGGCTCGGCAAGGCTGGCGGTGCCGGCGCTGGAATACGCCAAATCGATCAACGCCGCCCTGGTGGTCTGCTTTGTTCGTGAGGTGGCGTTGGCGTACAACGTGGAGGCTCAGACCAAGCTGACGCTCGATAACGATCCGGCGGCACAGGCGTTGTTTACCGATTTCCTGGACTTGGGTCATCAGTACGGCGTGCCGATCATCCCGATGTACGACACCGGCCCGCAATCGGCGGAACTGATCGCCGAGACGGCTGCCATCAACGGGGTGGAGAAACTGCTGATCGGGTCCAGCCGGCGCGGGGCGCTGCACACGTTCATCAAAGGGAGCTTCCAGCGGAAGCTGGAGTCGCTTCTCCCGCCGGAGATTCCGGTGCATGTGCTGGCCGAGCAGGAGGTGGTCGCGCCGACGCTCGAAACCACCGAGCATCAGACGCAGTGAGTGTTGGGGGAAGTCGCAAGGTGAACGTTGGTATTGAGTCATTGACGATCGGGTCATTGACGATTGAAAAAGCGTTCCTCTCAATCGTCAATGACCCGATCGTCAATGATTCAATATACTGTAGGAGGGTACGGTTCAATCTGGATTCGTACCATAGCCGGCAGGATCACGGCTAATTTGATTCAACTTAACTCTATGATTTAGAAACCTTTGCAGCGTGTTTGTGTTCGACCGATTGGGCCGCGTATTGACACGCCGCCCCCCGCGCGTGAGGCTATTGCCCGTATTGAGCCGCCGAGGTCGTGTCCGATGACGCGACGCGGGGAACCCAAGGGTGATCAGAAGGAAGTCACTGATCACCGGGGGCGAAGGGACTCACAAAAGTCCCGGGACACTTTCAGGTCCCAGCCCGTCAGCTAACCCCGTAGGCCTGTGAAAGGGCGCAACGCAAGCTCCACCATGGCGGGAACGAATGTTCCCGTCGGACGAAAGCAACCGCCTTTCGTCGATCGGGTTTACCGATCTCCTTCCGAGCCAAGCGCTGTGCGAATGTGAACGACACCTTGTTTTCGACGATTTCTCGAGTCGTCGCGGGTGCTATTCGTTTAACGTTTTTTCCGACGGGCGTTTTAGCGTTCGCCGGATCGAACGGGCATTTGAAAGCATATTTATGCATTCCGCTCCGTCTGGTGGTAAGGCAAAGCCCCAAGCTTTGTCCCTGCTCGCTGCTGAACGTCCTCGCAACGTTGGTTCCGGTCAGGCCGGTGGGTTGCTGTTTGGGGACTGGGGAACCAGTCGCCTGTACGTGCTGGGGCTGGCGTTTTTCTTTGCCGGACCGACCAGCTTTTACTTGATCGCGGCGATGAGCGTGCTCATCCTGGCAGTCGGATGGGCCTACACGCAGATTTGCCGCATCTACCCCGACGGCGGGGGCGTTTACTCGGCCGCCAAGAGCAAGAGCAAGACGCTCGCGGTCGTCGGCGCGTTGCTGCTGTTTGCCGACTATGTCGTGACCGCCAGCCTCAGTTCGCTTGACGGTTTTCACTATTTCGGGCTGAATCACGGCGACGGTTCGCTGCTGAGCCTGTCATCTCCGGGATTGTGGGCGATCGTCTCCATTCTGCTCATCGGCGGGATGAACCTGCTCGGACCCAAGCACACCGGCGGGTTCGCGATCGCGGCAGCGGTGGGGATGATGTTCATCACGCTGCTGATCGCAGTCTTCGCGCTGCCGCAGATCAACTGGGCAACCCTTCCGCACAAGATCGGCGGGATCGGCGAGGCCTTTAAGGCACCGGGAACGCTCTGGCTGCACTTCGTCGCAATCGTGCTGGCGCTATCCGGCGTGGAGGCGATCGGCAATCTTACCGGCGTGATGAAAAAGCCAGTCGCCCACACCGCCCGCAAGGCCATCTGGGTCGTCGCGGCAGAGGTGGCGATCTTCAACATCGTTCTCGCGGTGGCGATGGTCGCGATGCTCAACGTCGACCAGCGCGATGACCACAAGGAAGACATGCTGGCGTTTCTGGCCAAAGTGTATGTCGGCGGGTGGGGCGAAATCGCCGTGCGAGCCATCGGCGGGGTGCTGCTGCTGTCGGCGGTGAATACCGTGATCACCGACATGATCTCCGTCCAGTACCTTATGAGCCGCGACGGAGAATTGCCCGCGGCGCTGCAGAAGCTCAACCGGTTCGGCGTACCTTGGATTCCGGCGGTCATCGCGACGCTCGTGCCGTGCGCGGTGCTGGTCGTCTCTCACGATCTGGAACACCTGGCGGCCCTTTACGCGATTGGCGTGGTGGGCGCGGTGGCGATCAACATCACGCTCTGCTCGTCGCACCCGCGATTACGCCGGATGCATCGCAAAGTACCGATGCTGATGCTGGGCATCCTGCTGATGGCGATTTGGGTGACGCTGGCGTTCACCAAGCTGCATGCGTTGGCGTTCGTGGCGGTGGTGCTGACCGTGGGATTGACGTTCCGCTACATCACCCAGTGGCTGGCCGAGCGGAAAGGCCCGCGCGTCAGCCTGCTGCGCCAGGCGATTGCCGAGCAATTGACGCCCGAAGCGATGGTCAAACCGAAGATTCTGCTGGGCACCTACGGATCGGAGGCGCTGGCACCTGCGGCGCTGGCCGAGGCGAAAAGGAGCGGTTCGACGCTGGTGGTTTGTTTCATTCGCCAGGTCAACCTGTCGTACAAGTACGACGAGAAGAAGCTGACGATCGACACGGACCTGGCGGCGCTCAAGACGTTCAGCAAGATCCTCGACAACGCCCACGATCAGGGCGTGCCGGTCCTGCCGATCTACGACACCGGCCCGGACGCTGCCGAGCTGATGGCCGAGAACGCCGCGATCTACGGCTGCGAGCGTGTACTGATCGGTTCCAGTAGGCAAGGCATTCTGTATCACCTGATCAAGGGAACGTTCCAGCGAAGGTTGGAAGCGATCCTCCCGCCGGAAATCCCGGTGCAGGTGATCGCCGCGACACCGGTAGCGGCCAGCGAATCGCAAGGGGAACCGACGGTGGCGGCGCACTGAGGGAATGGATTCATTGACGATCGGGTCATTGACGATTGAAGATCGCTTTATTCAATCGTCAATGATTCGATCGTCAATCGTCAATTCCCGGTGATCGTGCTCACCGTCATCCACAGCAGGCTGACGACCAGACCGATCAGCAGAAGTCCGTACATGCGTTGCATCTGCTTGTCGAATGCATCGCTGCGGGACGGGTGCATGGCGATTTCTGCGAGGAAGTTCATGCGCTTTTGGATGCTGCCGTGCAGCCATTCGTGCTTGCCGAGCGGAATGTTGTTCACTACCGCCACCCGCTCCAGTGCAGCAGCAAACATCGTCGCCCCCTGCCGGCCGACCGAGGGATTCGGAAAATGTTGCGGCTCGTATTGCAGCATCAAACCCACCGGAGCGCCGGCGATCGCAGGTTGCATCGGCGCTACCAAGTCGGAGGCGTTGAAGATCAGATCGCTCATATCTCCCGCAGTGCGGTGGTGATTCAACTGCATCGTCCGGGCTGCGTACACGTCGGCCTGCCGTTCGCACTGGCGACTGAGAAAACCGAACGCCCAGAACAACCCGCTGACACTGACGATCGCAAACAGTTCCTGACCGTAGGGGAAGCTCAGTGGCAATATTTTTTCAATACAGCCCAGCCCGCACATGCACAGGATGAAAAAAATCACGTACCAGACCATGTGGCGGTGAACAACGTGCCCCATCTCGTGCGCGAAAACCGCCTCGATCTGCTCGTCTGTCATTGTCTCCAGCAATGCGTCGGTTAGCAGAACGTATCGAACCGGAGAGAACAGCCCCATCACCGCGGCGTTGCAGACGTTGTTGTTGGTCTGCCAGAGCAGGATCTCGCGGTACTTCATTCCCGAGCGGCGCGCCATTGCCATGAGCCGCTGTCGTAGAAGCGAATCGGGTAGCGGAATGGTGTTCAGCACCCGGCGGAGGATCGACGGAGCCATGATGAAGACGATCGCCGATGCTGATACGCTGATAACCGCTTCGGAGACTTCGGTTGTCGCAAAACCGCTCAAGGTCCAAACGCGGGCGACCAAGTCGCGCATCGCCACGATCAGGATCAGCGGCAGGCAGATGAACAGCACCTGCATGCGGAAATTCGATCGGAAATAATCCCAAAACCGCGGCGGGGCGATCAGAGGTAAGTCAGCTTCGAGCTGGTTGAGCAGATTCTGCTCCCGCAACGCCCGATCGGCCGGGAACTGCGCCCACCATAGGCCCATCCACGTGATGATGCCGGGCATGATTCCCAGCAGCACGGTCGGCGAGTGGAAACCCATCCAACTGATCGGCTCGCCTTGCTGCACGGGCGGGAAGAGCATCTGCATCAAGTCGCCCCAGCCGAGCAAAAACGTGCCCAGCCCAAACCACACCGGCACGAGCCAGCGGGCGAAGTGGATCATCCGATTAAACCGTCCGACGCTCCGGTGAAGGTTGTCATTTTGCACTTGCCGGGCGAGAAATCGCGACCAAAGCCCGAGCGTGAGTACCAGAAGAATGTAAAAGCCGAAAAACAGCCCGACGCGCAGCGTCAAGTGCGCCGTCGAAGGCGAAGCATCCGGACGCCACAGCATCCAGAGCAGGAAAATCATCATCAGTAGAATGCGAGACACGTCGGATCAATCCTATAGCGCGTGACCAGTCGCGTAACAGTACACCGCAGTTGGAAACTCGTCGAGAAAAAGATGGAATCTGAGGAAATGATTGTGCTACCGCTCGGCCCGCTTGCGGCTTCGCGAGGTCGAAGACCGTCAAACTCGCGAAGCCGCAAGCGGCGCAGATAACATAAACCGAGTTCTTGACCCATTAACTTCGTCCCATAACAAGAATCTGACCCCGTCTTATCAAAATTGCCTAAATTAACAAAAGTGTTTTGCGGGGGATTCCGATGAAGGACAAGTAACAGGTACAGAAACCCACAGATACAGGAGCTAGCTATGACGACGCTGCACGAACACGGCAAGAAGAACCCGATGAAGATCGGTCCTGAATCGATCAAATCCGGCGCTGAACGTCGCCAACATCGTCGTCACGATCTGGAGCAGAGCGGCATCAGCGTGGAACGCTGGGACGGCCAGCGTAAAGCCGGTGAACCGATCGGGCAGCTCGTCGATCTCTCCGCAGGTGGCGTTCGCATCCGCACTCAATCCGCCAACATCAAGGCTGACGGCCAGATCCGCGTGAAGCTCGCTCTCCCCGACTACGCCGGCATCTGCCCGTTCGTCGACACCAGCAGCAACGATCCGAAGCCGAAGCGCGAATGGATCGGCTGGATGACCGTCGCCCGCGTGACCAAAGTCAGCGATCAGCAAGCCGACGTCTGCGGCCGCCTGGTTGACATGGACGAAATGGACCGCGGCATGCTCGGCCTGTACCTCAGCACCCAACCGCTGGCGGCATAAAGCCCCGCGGCCAACAAGCCACTACGCGACCCGCCGACGATCTACCCAGAAATCGCGGCGGGTCTTTTATTGCGCGGGGCAAGAAACTTGGGTAGTGGGTCAGTCTGAAAATGGTGGGACAGACATTCTTGTCTGTCCCACCATTTTTAGACGAATCCTACTACCCGACGCTACGTCCGCGTGATCCCCAGTGCCTTGCAGTGGAACTCGATCGCCTCGCGGATGTGCAGATCCCAGTAATCCCAATTGTGCGTGCCGGGATACTCGGCGTATTGGTGCGGCACGCGGAGTTGATCGAGCTTGGCGTGAAACTCGCGGTTGTCGGCGATCAGGAAATCCTCCGTACCGCAATCGATCAGTAGCTTGGGGAGTTTGTTTTTCTTTTTTGCGGTTTTGGCCAAGCCGAGCAAATCGTGTTGCGTACCCGGGCGGTATCGTCCGAACACGCGGGCGAATTCCCCGGGATGGCCGACCTTGCGGCGCTGCTGGTCGGCCAGCACCGCGCCGCTGTGGCTGTGGGCGCTGGTGTATCGCCCGGCAAAGCTCAGCGCCAGTCGCAACGCGCCGTATCCGCCCATCGACAGCCCGCCGATGCAGCGAGCTTTGCCGCTGGTTTTGGCGTGGAAGGTGGATTCGATGATCGCGGGCAGTTCCTCGCCGAAATGCCTGCCGTACGCCGGGCCGGCGTGTTGATCGGTGTAGAACCCGCGATGGCCGTCGGGCATCACCACGATCAGCGGCAGACCGGCCACATACTGCTCGATCCGCGTCCGGCGGTGCCAGATCGTGTGGTCGTCGCTGAGACCATGCAGCAGGTAGAAGACCGGAAACGGCCCGTTCCCGCGGTCGGGCGTAATGACGTAAGCCGTTGTCTGCTTGCCGATTACGTCACTTCGGAAGTGAAAGTCGATGAATGCCATAGGCCGGTTGATTGTAAGAGGCGGGCGAGCTTATACAATCGCCGGCTGTCAGGGAGTCGTCGTGGGTGCTGTTTTACAATCCGCCGTCGCGAAGGATCGCGTTGTTCCGTTCGACATTTCGTCGGCCGCCGTATCGTCGCCTCCCAAGGGCAAGGCGCTTCGCCATGCGATGGCGATGGTGACGGTGGCGTGGCTGTTCGGGTCGGTCTGGTCGGTGGCGATCAGCGGCACGCCGCTAACGCTGTTCGCTCGGGGGCTGAAGGCGTCGAACTTCGAGTTTGGTCTGCTGGCGGCGATGCCGTTTATCGCGTCGTTTCTGTCGCTTCCCGCGAGCCTGCTCAGCGAACGCACCGGAGACCGCAAACGCATCTTCCTCTGGAGCCTGTTTCCCAATCGCTTTTTGTGGATCGCCATCCCGCTGATCCCGCTGGCCATCCTTCATTACCGCGGCGCGGCCGGCGAGAAAATGGCGCTGATGTCGTTTCTGGTGCTGCTTTTCGCGATGCACACCGGACAGGCGATCGGCTCGCCGGCTTGGACGAGTTGGATGGGCGACTTGGTCCCCGATCGCGTCCGAGGACGCTACTTTTGCCGCCGGCGGCAGTGGGGCATTGTTTCGATCATCCCGGCGGCAATCATCGTGGGTTACGTGCTCGATCACTACGCCGGCGGTGGGGCGGCGGAATCGATGAACATCGTGGCGATAATCTTCATGATCGCCGCCGTCTTCGGGTGTGCGGATATCGCGCTGTTTTTTGCCGTTCCGTCGATCCCCAAGGCACCGCAGCGCGGCACGACGCTGATCCGTTCGTTCAAAGAGCCGCTGCACAACAAGCAGTTCATGTGGTTCGCGGCGTTCGTTGGGCTGATGATGTTCGCGGTGGCGTCGCAGGGGCAGTTTGTCACGTTGTATCTCACGCAGAAGTTGGGGATCGCCAACCTCATGGCGCAATCGATGTTGCTCGTCGCGCCGTTGCTGGCGCAACTGGTGATGCTGCCCATCTGGGGCCTGATGGCCGACCGCGTGGGGAAAAAGCCGATGCTCGCGATCGGCTCGCTCAGCCTGGTGCCGATCGGCCTGGGGTGGGTGTTCGTAACCAAAGACGCCGTGTGGCTCGGTTTCGTGCTGTCGATGCTCGGGGCAGCCATGTGGGCGGCGCTGGAGATCGCCAACTTCAATCTCGTGCTGGAAATGAGCTCCGACGAAGACGGCCGGACCGGCGGGAGCAGCTACGCAGCCATCAACAGCGTGATCATCAACCTCTCCGGCTGTGCAGGCGGATTGGTTTTCGGGCTGGTCGCGCAGTGGCTGAAAGACTGGACATGGCGGCCGATCGCGTCGATTCGTCCTGCGACGTTTTACGACGTGCTGTTTGTCAGCAGCGCGTTGCTGCGACTGCTGGCTGCGATGGCGCTGCTGCCGCTGATCGTCGAACCGTCGGCCAAGCCCACGCGCGAGGCCCTGCGGTTTATGACTGCCAACATCTACAACAACCTGTTCAACGCCATGATGCTGCCGGCGCGAATGCTGCGCATCGGCAAGAAGGAATCGTACCCCGAGGCGGATGAACTTAAGGCGTTGAAGAGGCGGTAACTTGAGCAACCAATCGCTGCGACATCAGATTGCGGACGAACGGCTCGCCCGTGGTGCGGGTGACATAAAACGCACGATCGGGAACCACCCCTGACACCCGATCGTGCGGCACAAAAAGGCGTTGATTGTGTTGGGAATTAGAAAGGCAGGAATCATTGAAGGCTTTTGAAAACCCCCGGGCAAGCGTGTCGCCAAGCCGACCGTCGGCTAGGCGACACCGCCCGTGGGAACCAACCGCGCTCCATGATTTAGAGTGACTCTCGAGGTCACTCATCGCCATCACCTTGACGACGACAAACTCCCTTAGGCAACGGCCGTGCCAAAGCGAGCGCCGGGCCAAAAAATTACAAAGCCTTCGAATTACGGGTGAATTTCGTATTCCTTCAGGAGAAGGTCATTCAAGCTGCATCAGCTTGCCTAGTTTTGATGCACGTTTGTTCACCAAGGGGGGATCTAACGCATAAGAATCGCGCACGGATTTCAGGAGCCATGGTCTCTGCTGCTTGCGGCTTGGCTAGTGGAGGTGCTCGCGAAACCGCAATCGGCCAAGAAAGTGATCTATGGCTGACTCCGCTTCCCGCTGCCCAGTTGGCCGCTTAGGGTGCGCAGCATTAACGTCTTGATCGGATTGCACTTAGGAAGCCACGGAAGAACCCCATCGCGACCCAGTCCAAGCAGCGGCGCAGAGGACTGAAAAAAGGGTGCGATCCAAAACGTCACCGCGCCATACTCCCGCAGTACCCGCCGGCGTGATCGTTCGTAGTCGGCCAGTGCATCGGCGATGCTCGGGCGTCGCTCGATCGCGCTGCAAATCTCGGCGGCATCGCCCAGCGCCAGATTCACTCCCTGTCCGAGATGCGGGCTCATTGCATGGGCGGCGTCGCCGATGAAGACAGCCCGGCCGGTGCCCCAGCGGCTCATCCAAGTATGCTGATAGCGTACGAACTTCACCTGATCAAAGCAGTTGACGTCATCAAACACCGGCCCTGCCTCGGGTTGCAGGCTAAGCACTTGATCGCGCCAGGCGTCAAACCCGGACGAACGCAGCGCGGGATGGTCGGCGTGATGCAACCCCCAGAACAGGCTGCATCGTCCGCCTCCCATTGGCAGCAGACCACAGAGTTGTCGTGTGCCTTTCGTGACCTGCCGGAGTTGCCCATGCACGCCGTCGTTCCGCCCGACGACCCAGATCGCGCCGTAAGCGTATGGCATTGTCCCCTGTCGAATCCCCGCCGACTGCCGCAACCGCGATCGCGCCCCGTCGGCTGCGATCAGCAGATCGAACTTGCCGAGCGAACGTCCATCAGTATCCAGCGGTTCGATGTGATCCGTATCTTGTTGAAACGAGACGACCGCCTGCATCAGCCGCAACGTCACGCCCGCCGACAGCATCGCGCGGTGCAGCACGGTGAACAGATCCCCGCGATGCAGCCCGTACCCCGCGCCGCCGTTGTAGAGGTCCGCGTACCGCAGCCGGACCAGCTCGTGCCCGCGGTGCGTGGTGGCGTAGATCTCCTCGATACGCTCCGCGCCGGCGACGACGTCGTCCAGCAACCCCATCTCCCGCAACACCGCCTGCCCCGACGGCTGAAGCAAAATCCCCGCCCCGACCGGCCCGACACGCTCCGACTGCTCGAACAGCGTCACGCGATGCCCCTGGCGAGCCAGCAACGTCGCCGCCGCCGCCCCCGCGACACCGCAACCGACGACGGCGATGTTGGATCCCCTTGGCATGGGATGAAGTTGTCGCCGGGAGGAGGAAACTCGTCCAGTTTCGCGCGTGCTGAAAGTTGCGGGCGATTGCCGGTATGATCGGGCGGATGAAGCGGGTGGTTTCCAGCACGCTTGTTGCTTTTTCGTTGGCGCTCTGCCTGACGATTGGGCTATTCTGGATTCGAAGTCATTCGTACACTGATGAGGCGGTTTACTATTCGCTTGGTACTTCGTCGCAAAAGATTACGTATTGTTCTATAGCATCGACTGTCGGAATAATCCGGATGCAGGGTGGAAGGGCGCTTGCGTCTCCCGAGTCGCAAGGATGTAAATTGAACTCGCGGCCAATAGACGACTACGTTACGCAATCCTGGATCTTCCAAACCGCAATGAATGCGTTCGGCGGATTTCGATTTGGCAGTTTTACCGTTCAGCATTTCTTAGATGATTATCGTGTCTGCGTGCCGCATTGGTTCCCGATGGTGCTGACGCTTATTTTCCCGATCTGGGAACTGGCAAGATGGAGAAGAATGAAGCGCCGCCGAGCGAAGGGCCTCTGCCCCCAATGCGGCTACGACCTCCGCGCCTCCCCCGATCGCTGCCCGGAATGCGGCCTGGCCATCCCGCCAGCCGCATTTGCTTGAACTCTCCCCCGTTTCCCGCCATGCTACTGGCATGCGATTGGGCTGGCTCAATACGACATTTCGGGCGACCGTGATCCTGCTGTTGATCGCGGCGATTCTGGGCGTCACTACC
>JANMES010000144.1:0-3110 GCA_031377185.1 Phycisphaerae bacterium | reverse complement strand
TGGATTAGAGCTCATGGACAATCGCGAAGCCAAAACCCTCGCCGAACTCTCGACGCAAGACCTGCTCGACGAACTGCAGGCGCGCACGTCGTGCCTGGTACTCGGCGCGATCTTTCCGGCCGACGGCGGCAAGTACCGCGTTCACGTCCACGGTGACGCGCTGCAGGGCGGCGGCTTGGCGATGAAGCTGTACTCGATGGCGCAGATGAGGATCGATCACTGATGCCCAGGCAATTCAAAGTTCACGAGCTGCTGAAGGATGAGCCGCAAACGCTGCGCGATCTCGAAGCGTTTGCCACGCGCGGGCGAACCGTGGACGAGGTTCACGAATGGCTGCAGGCCAAGGGCTTCACGCTCGGTCGCACGGCCGTGTGGACCTGGCTCGATAGCTTCCGCCTGGAAGACAGCACGCGGCGTGCGAGCGAAGTCAGCACGGCGTATCTGCAGGCTGCGGCGGACACCGACGACACGGCCGTCGCCGCCGCCACGCTCAAGAAGTTCCAGGAACTCGTGTTCGACTTCGTCGTCCGCCAGGACCAAGCCGACGCCGGCGATCTGCTGAAGATCGCCGTGGCGATGCGACAGGGCCTGGGCAGCCAGAAGGCGATCAGCGACTTGAAGGCAAAACAGGCCGAGGCGATCAAAGCCGCTGAAGCGGCCGTCACCACGGGAGCCAGCGCCGGCGACGTGGTGGCGACGATCAAGAAGGCGCTGGGGATCGCGGCATGAGCACGATGAATGACCTGCTAGTCGGCGTTCAGGTGATCGCTCGCTGCATGAGCGATATGAACGCTGGGCGCATAGTTCAGACCGTTCAGAACGACGCTGACGAGCCGTTGCTGATCGCCGTTATTGAGACCGACCAGAAGCGGATTGCCCACTTGAAGGCGCTTGTAAAACAGTGGGACGACGAAGACAAGAAATGAGCAACGACGTTTTCAAACTTCTCTGCCCCTACCAGATCGCCTGGCTGCGCGACGAGTCGCCGCTGGCGATCGGGGAGAAGAGCCGTCGTATCGGCTGGACCTGGACGCAGGCCCTGACGGAGTACAACGGCACACCGATCGAAGTCATTGACGAGGACGGCGACGAAAACGCCATCCTCGGCTTTGACGAGACCTGCGGCAACAGCGCCGTCACCACGTCGCTCTACGTCTACCGCCCCGGCAGCGATACCGACGGCGAGTTCGTCCAGGGACTGGTCGGCTCCGGCATGATCGATCACATCGACTACGGCGAACGCAACGGCCTGTTCGATGACCTGATCGAAGCCAACATGGGGCTCGCCATGTTCCACCCGCGTGCGGCGTGCCGCATCAAGGGCATCACCAACGCCTAACTCTTGAAAGGAGTGTGTCTCGTGAATTTCGCTCTACTTCAAATCGTTCTTGTCATTTCAATCGCTCTCGGCCTCGCGGCCTTCATGGCCGATCCGGTCGTTCAAGGTCCGGTCGATACCGGCAAGGTTCTGCAGGCGGCGGCCGTCACCAAGACGGCCACGTTCAACAGCACGGGCCTCGACCTGGGGAGCGGCTATGCCCCTGGCGGCGGCGGCCAAGCGTTCCAGGCGATGGTGCCGATCTCGGCGGCGGACTTCGTGTCCACCGATGAGACGTACACGTTCAAGCTGCAGCACAGCGCCGACGACTCCACCTACACCGACGCCGGCGCAGCGGTGTCGGCACTGGCGGGGAACGTCGGAGCGTCGGTCGTTGTACATGGCGTGACGGCCGCCATAACCTCGGCCCTTGTGGCAGCGAACTGGGATTGCATCGTGGCGAACCTTCCGGCCTATTACAACGCCGACATTACCGAGATCCCGATGGCGGACGCGCGATCGCGCGTATCGTCGCTCTTCCAGACCGCCCTAGCCTTACTTGCCATCGGGCCGGTAACGCTTCCAAATACGGCGGCGGCATCGTGGGGAGCCGGAACGACGGCCGCGAATCTTCCGACCTGTTTGCTCATTGATAATGGCGTGCCCTCTGATGCGTACACCGAAAAGACTTCGGCCGGAGTCACGAAGATTTGCGAGACGGCCGATGGCTGGCGGATTACTGTGGCTGCAGGTGAGGATTTTCCGGCCACTCCATCCCTTTATGACAGTGCATTCCAAGTTGTCATCGAAATCACGTTATCCGGCGGAACGTGCTGCGGTGGCACCGGATTGCCGACGGTGGAAGTTCATTTCTATCTGAAGCACATGCTCTGGCTGACCCCAGCCGTAGCCGCAGCCTTCCTCGGGCCTGGGCACGACCCAGTATTTCCTGATGGGTGTTCTGCCGGCGCGTGGTGTACTTGGCAGCTCGATAGTTGGCTGATCGACGACGCATCGCTTAGCGGCTGCGCTCTTCCCGACCCCGCACTCACGGCCGACATCGCCGTCAATAACAACAAGTGCTGCCGTTGCTCGGGCGGCGATTGCGTGAATTCCTCAGACGCTTCCAACGCGGTGTGCGATGGCGGCGGCGTCAATACCTGCGTCGATGGTCAGGACGCAGACTGCGGGCCGTTCCCATGAAGGTAGTCACTGGAACCATTACTCAGCTAATGAAGCGGCTGGCCTCGCGTGGCCGAACGCTGGAGTCGATCGCACCGGCCATTGTGTATTGCGACGGCGAGCTGGTGAATGTGGACATCGAGCACCCGGCTTATCCAAAACCAGTGATTGTCGCCGCCAATGCTTTGTCTCAGCCGCCTCGGGCGGTTCCCGGCGGTGGCTGGCCCCGGTTTGCCCGCGTTGCCTGGTTGCTGTCCAACGATCGCGACGGCGGCGTTGGTGACACCGTGCAGCGGTGGGCCGCCAAGTTGGGCGGTGAAGGTTTCAAGAAATGGGCTGATACCGTCGGGCTGCCCTGTGGCTGCACTGAGCGTCAGCAAGAATGGAACACGCTCTACCCGTATCCACGGTGGGTAGGCGACAAGGCGTTGCCGGCAGACGGAGATCGCTAGACAGGCAGCTGATCGAACGGCCTTTAAGGCCGAGTCGATCGACATTCGAAGGGGGATAGAAAAAAGCCTGCCCGAATGGGCGGGCTTAAAGTCTGCGCTCAATAGTCGTCTAAGATAGGTGGCCAGGAATCCAATGTTTCGTGGCCAACTACAAAAAA
>JANMES010000044.1:0-32361 GCA_031377185.1 Phycisphaerae bacterium | reverse complement strand
CGTCATGCAGAACGTGTCGATGACCAAGGGCGATCCGGATTCGACCGTAACAACCGAAACCTCCGTCGACGGCTTGCATTCTTGGATCACCACGTCAGCCGGAACGACCCAGACGGACATCGCGTTGGGTAGCGCTGGTGGCAAAACGATCACCACCACCAACGCCGATGGCAGCCAATCCATCTCGACTTACGTCCATGGCGTGCTGGATCACGTTGATCAGAAGAATTCAGCCGGCAGCACCGTCCAGAGCACGCACTACGGCTACGATGGCATCGGCCGGCTCACATCAGTATCCGATACCGTCAACGGCGTCACCCGGACGACCACATACCACCTCCGACCTAACGGCCAGATCGAGCGAACAGATTATGCCGATGGAACCTACGAACAAGTGACGGAATGGGACGCCAAAACGGATCTGCCCAAAGCGATCCGCGGCCGAGATGGCGTGACGACGAACGTGACAGTCAATGCCAAGGGGGAAGTGACGAACGTCAGCGGCGGGACGTACCCGGTCGGCAGCACGATCGACCGGGCGACCGGCCTGGTGACACTGACGACTCAGCGGTCGGCAGGCCAGACGGCTCAGACGCAGTGGCAGTACGACTCGGTGAGTGGGTTGCTGCAGAGCAAGACGTACGCCGACAACAGCCAGGACGTGTATCACTACAACAACCAAGGCTATCTGACTAGCGTGGACCGGCCGAGCCTGTCGGCCACATCGTACGCTTACACCAGCGGGAAGGTGCTGAACGACATCAGTTACAGCGGCGGCTCGCTGCACTATCACATCGACCAGTTCGACTCCGCCGGCCGGGTGCGGGTCGATAGTTACACGTCCAACGGAACGACGGTTCAAAACGCGTACGGTTATGACGACGCCGGTCGCTTCACCGGCGAAACCCTCAGCCATCTGGGCTCGGCCGATATCGCATACGGCTATTACGGCTCCAGCGGCAGCGGAGCCGGGCAGTTGCATACGGCGAATCTGACGGGCCCCGGCAGCACCGGCTCGATCACCAGCAGCTACACGTACGACACCGCCGGGCGATTGGCAACGATCAGTCAGGATGGGCAGACGTTCACCTATGCTTACAAACCCGATACGAACCTGATCTCCAGCGTGACCGGCAGCGACGGGACGGTGACGACGTACGAGTATGAAAGCACGACGGATCGGCTGCACCAGATTGAGACCAAGAACGGCGTCGGCGTGGTGTTGTACTCTGCCCGTTACAACTACAACAACAGCGACCAGCGGACGGACGCATACCTCACCCGCTCCGGCGTCGCCCAGCACCTGCATTACGAGTACGACGACCTGCGGCAGTTGGAATCGGTAGAGGAATGGGGCCCCGGCGACGTCCCGGTGGCCGGCACACTGGTCACCTACGACTTTGACGAGATCGGGAACGACACCACTCGCTCGCCGAACAGCGTCAACCAGTACGCCGGTCAGGTGTACGACCCGCGCGGCAATCTGACGAACGACGGTACGTTCACCTACGGCTACAACGCCAAAGACCAGTTAATCAGCGTGACGAAGAACGACAACAGCTTCAAAGTGACCAATGAGTACGATGCCCAGGGCCGGCGGATCGAGAAGGACGTCTGGAGCTACAACACCGCCACCAGCGAGTGGAGCAAGAGCCAAATCCTGCAGTTCGCGTACGACGGCTGGACCCTGTTGGCCGAATACGACGCGACGAGCGGCACGCCAACGCTCGTCCGCAGCTACACGTGGGATCCGACCAAACCAGCCGGCGTGGGAGGGCTGCTGGCGGTGACGGATCACACCGGCAGCACGCCGCAAACCTATCGTCCGATCTACGACGGAAACGGCAACGTGACCGGCCTGCTGGACGATGCGGGCGACGTCGCCGCGACGTACGAGTACGACCCGTTCGGAAAGCTGCTGAGCAGCACCGGCCCCGCAGCCGACCTCAACCCGTTCCGGTTCAGCACCCGCTACATGGACGCGGAAACCGGCCTGATGTACACGCCGATGCGTGTGGCACAATCCGATGGCCTGCGTTGGCTGCAACGCGACCCGGCTGGCGAAGGTGGCGGATGGAACCTGCATGCAATGGTGAACAACGATCCGATCAACAGCATCGACCCGATGGGGCTAAGCACGTTTTGGACAGATACCGCGGATGAGATCGAAAAGGGTTTAGTGTGGCTAAACGGCGGAAAACAACTGACTGGCGCGCCGCGGAAATGGTGGTACAGAGTTTACGACACCGCAATGGTCAATGACGAATTCAACACGCGACTCGGCAACAAAATCTCAGGTTTCGCGAAAGGGGTCGTACTGACCATTTCGTCACCGAACCAAGCGTATGTAAACACGCTTCGGTCGGTTAATGTACAGTCCAATATAGTGCAGCAACGTGCGATTGCCATGGGGGCTAGCCAACAGAGCGCCGCCCTCCAGACGATCGGATTCAGTATTAATAACTTGGTGGGCACTGACCGGTTTTTCGGAGATTTGGGAGGCGTCGATATCGTTTCAGCTCAACACATTAACGACCTATACATCAATACCACGGATAAGTGGGCACATATTTTTGACGATGGGTCGACTGCATCGTTTGGAATAGCCGGCACTGCCGCTCCGGTGACATCCATGGTCAATCGCCTGCGCGTGCCGATTTATGCGGAAAGGGCACCAATCTACGTCTCGCGTCCGACACCCGTGCTTCCACTTGAAGTTCCGGATAGTCTGATTGGCAAAGCGGTTCGAGTTGACATCAATTCAAAGAGAACATTGGCTCTACTGGGATCTGGTGATGGACTTGGTCCGCCGCGCTGGCAGATCGTATCTGAGGCCACAACTCGACATGGTAATAGCCTGCTTGCCACTGGACCGCACGAAGTTTATGCCGTCATTGACCGTACAACTGGTCGCGTGCTTCATTTTGGAGAAACCGGACGTGGAGTAATGACTCGTGGTGCTGAATGGCGAAATATTTTCCAAGCGTATGGCATCGACACCGACGTCGTGCTATTGCGTACAGTCGACGGCAAGATTGCCGCTAAGAGTTTGGAGACCCGATACATCGACACTTACGAGCGTTTGTTTAATTTCAAACCAGAATATAATCTAACTCGCCATTGAGGTGGATATGAACTTGGGAATACATACGGAAACCACTAATCGACGTTTTATAAAAGCGTTGCGCAGGATCGACGAAAAAGTTCGAATATTGAAATCGAGACTAAATGCGATCGATATTAACGGTCGGTATGGTAATCTGATGCTAACTTTCTTTGATGAGGATCAGTCCGTGATGCGAATAACCACGCGAGGCAATGCGGATGACGTTTATGAGGTAGATGTGGGTTATGACTTTGAGCAGAACTTCCCGCCAGAGGACGATGTTTTGGTCATTCAATTGATCGAAGAGAAGCTGAAGAAAGTCGTGGACGGCGACGCCGGCTTTGCGCCTAAGCGAGTGGAACTATTGCGGATAATCACTGATTGGACCACAGAGGCTATCGGCGCGTGAGTGTCCTGATCCCCGAAAATGTCCCCGTTTGAATGTGTAGAATTGCGGCCCAGAAAGGGCTGTGATGAAGAAGCGATTCAGTGAAGAACAGATCGTGGCGATGTTGCGGGACGGGGAGATCGGCCAAAAGACGGTGGAGCAGTTGTGCCGTGAGCACGGGGTGAGCCCGGCGTAGTGTAAAAAAACTCATCCGTGCCTCACGCGGCCTCCTTCCGATGGTACGACTTGAGTAAACCTCCGAGTCTTTCGCGACAAACGACCGGCCTGTCGCGGGGTTGGTGGTCGGGACGTTTGGTCGGGAACGGTATGATATTTCCGATCCCCTGGTGCGGTCGCTCGGCGTGGTAATGTTCGATGTATTCGGTAACGGCGTGACGCAATGACGCCTCACCGAAGAAGATCATCCGATCAAGGCACTCTTCCTTAATCGACCTGACAAACCGCTCGGCGAAGGCGTTCAAGTTGGGACTGCGCGGCGGCATCCCTTCCTCACGCCGCCTCACGGAAGTAGTGCTTGAGCACACCTCCCAGCCGTTCGTGGCATCGAATCGATCCGGTCGTGGGCGACTCGTTCAGGTCACCAAGCGGCACCCGGTTCCCCAGCCCCTGATGCGGCCGCTCATAATGATAATGTTTGGCGTATTCCCGGCACAGCAGGTCCAGGTGTTCGATGCCAAACGCGATGAACTGGTCCAAACACTCTTGCTGCACCGTCTGAACAAACCGCTCGACATAGGCATTGGTATTGGGTGACCGCACCGGCAGAACTCTTGCTTCTGCGCCGCTCTGTCCGAGCACCCCGTCGAACCCGTGCCCGTAGTTGCTGTCCCGGTCGCGGAGCACCATCGCCACCGGCAGGTCTTTCTCCTTCGCATCCGCCACGAACCGCTCCGCCTGCTGGGCCGTCCAAGCCGGATTCGGGTTGAAGGTACACGGCGAGAGATACACTCGCCGGCTCTGAACGTGCAAAAAAGCCAGCACGAAGCATTGGCGAACGCCGTCCGGCGTGATCACGTGCTTGGAGAAGAAGTCGCACTGCCACAGACCGACTGCGTGCGCTTTAAGGAAGTCGGCCCACGTGCCGTGGGTTGCGTCTGTCTTGGGGTCCAATCCGTTCTCCCGCAGGATATTGACGACGGTGGAGCGGCAGATGCCGGTGATCCTCAGCTTGCGAATCTCCCCGAGGATCCGTGTGTACCCCCAGCCGGCGTTCTCCCGGGCCAGCCGCAGGACCAGATCTCTGACGTCCTGCCGAACGCGTGGCCGGCCGCCCTTGCCGCGAGCGGGAACCGCCGCCGTTGCTGGATCGAACTGTCGAATCCAGACCCTAAAAGTCTTGTAGCTGACGACGGTCAGGACGGCTTTGATTCCCTTGCCGACCGCGGTGCCCAGCCGGACCAGCAACTGCTTCTCCGCACCGGTCAGTCGAACCTGCCGACCGAGGCGGGCCCGCAGGATAGCATTCTCGGCCTTGAGGAACTCGATCTGCCCGGCCAGTTCAGAGCGGGTGCTATTGGCGATCAGAAGCAGCAAAGGGTGGAAGAGCCAAGCCATGGCGATAAGATGACGCGGCACTTCATTCCCGCCAAGAGAAGGGGAGTATTTGAACAGGGGTCAAGAACTCAAATCCGCCTGATTTACAGCCAAATCTGAATGGTTCGGAAGAAACGCACCCGCCCGTTAACAGCTGGAGAACCGAGGAGAGAGCCAGAGAGAGCTAATGAAAAGGGTTCCGAACGGGGAGCTTTGTGTTACACCCTGACGCACCATCGTTAACGGAATAGTGCTCAGGGTGTTCCGTTGCAGCCTTGGTCAGCGGTTCAGCCTGCTCGAATAACATGATCTCGATGGTTCCAGCCGAGGGATCTTTTTCGTCTTGGTGCCAGTCGATCACATTCACGTATCGGGTGACGAGTTCCTTAATCTCCTGCCACATGCCGGCAGACTTGAATCTCTCTAGGATGGCCGGGAAATCCCGATAGGTATCCGCGATCAGCTCTTTTGATAACGCCTCTTGGCGGAGCTGATTCCTTTCCAACTTGATTCCAGCCAAGTAATCGTCCAAACCGCCTGCGTCGGTCTCAAGTTGCAGCAACCGCTTGCCAAGGCTAGTGGGCCGATTCCCGTCTTCCACCTGCGACACGATGTTGTCGATCTTTTGCTGGATTACTTGGCGATCACGGACAACACGCTGCTCGTCATCACGGAGCGATTTGAGCCGGCCGTTCTTCTGCTCATTTACGATCTCGATGACTCGCCGAATCTCGTCGTCGTTCATTGCCCATTTTCTCAGTTCGTCCAAAACGTACTCTTCCGCTGCCTCAGCGGGCACGTATCTGGCGTCACATCGGCCGCCATTAGAATGGCTCTGTTTCGTGCACTGGTAGTAGAAGTGCAATTTTCCGCCGCGGCCGGTGCAGGATTTGGGCGTCATGAACGATCCACACTTGCCGCATCGGACTAAACCTTGGAGCAAGAAGACATGGGCGTGTTGATCCCTAAAGTTCCCACGACGCTCGCGGTTCTTGTCGAGAATTCGCTGTACCTCATCAAAGAGCTGAGTCGGCACTATTGGTTCGTGGCGACCATCGTAGAGAGCACCTTTGTGTTCAACCTTGCCGATATACATTGGGTTGGTCAGCACACGGATCACGTCCATTTTGTTGAATGGTTTTCCACCTCGCTCGGCGCCGCGACGCGAGGTATAAATAGGCTTGTGGTGGCCGGCTGTTTGAAGGTGTCGCACGACCTTCCCCGCCGAACCTAGATCGCGGCATCGGTGAAACATCTCAAGAACCAGCGTCGCCTGATCATCATCTTTCGTAGGAATGCCCTTGTTTGCGGGGTTCGGTATGTAACCGAGGATGCGCCGACCGTTGTACAAGCCCTGTTCAGCGCGATATCGCATAGTGGCCGCCGTGCGTTCTCCAGTCTGTTCTCGCTCCAACTCGGCGAACACGAGGATCAATTTCAACATCGCACGTCCGATGGCAGTATTGCTGTCAAAATTCTCGTGGAGCGACACGAACTGGACGTGGTACCGATCAAACTCTTCCCAAAGGTCGTAAAAGTCGCGCAGTGATCGAGTGATTCGGTCAATTTTCTGCACGATTACTGTGTTCACTAATCCCGTACGGATGTCCTCCATCATCCGCTTGAACTCCGGCCGCTCTAGGTTTTTCCCCGACCATCCCTCTTCACGATAAAGGCCATGAACCTCCCAAGAGACTGCCGGGTCTTTACCCTTGGCGAACTCCAACCATTTGGCCATTAAACTGAATTGTGTATCGAGTCCGCCGTCTTCGACGGCAGCTTGACGTGCAGTCGAGACGCGGCCATACATTGCGCAACGGCGGGTGATCATTGCAGCTCCGTTGTATTGCGATCATATCTCAAGATAGGGATGCGTCGGTGTAACGGCTGGATTATAACCGATTTTGCGCGTCGTAAATCATTTGAGGCGGGATTCAGGGTTTCGGGGCGGTGGGGCCGATATTACGCTCCAGATTAGCCAATCCCCGAGCAACGACTTGCAGCATTGCTTCCCTGTGGCTTGAAGTCGAATCGTGGGCGTGCGGGTGCTGGGGATTAGGAAGCAGGCCGCCAGGCCTGACCATTATTACCTTCATCTTTAGTTTCTTCTTTCGGCCCATTGATCCTCGGCGGGCTGGCATCTGCTCCTCCGAATTTGGAAGGAGATCCCGGCGATAGTCCGCTGCGTGACAGGGTGAGGGAGGGGATTGAGTCGTGCTTGAGCCGAACCTGAGTTTTCAAGACAATGGCCTTTGCACGGCTCCCGAGTTGGTCGTAGTTCCGCGAGGACACGACTTAGTAACCGCGGAAAAGTATGAAGGTGCTCGTATGGCGGAAACGACCATTTCGACCGCAAGCCGGTTTTTCGAGATCGCAGAATTATTAGTGGTCCTTCGATACCGCGCTGAATCGTTCTGGTGCAATGAGCCTGACGCGCGTGGTCTGGAGGTTCTAGCCGTCAACGTTCGACGACTAACTGCGGCCATCACAACGACTGCTGCGTCACAGCCGCACGAAATCGCGAATCGTCTTTCAGCGTTCTCTGCTGCTGTTGAAACGTTTTGGTCTCATTATCGTGAGGAGTGGTCAGGTGCTTCGCGGCATCACAAGCTTGAAAAAGGCAAACATATTGAGCCCGAGCAGTCCTACGACTGGGAAAACTACATGTACCGGGCCTCACCAATGGAGGATGGTCATTGGGAGATGATTGAATCGGCAGCAAGTAGCGTACTCAAGGCTCTAGAACCCGAGCTGCGAGCGAGCTTTGAGGTAAGCAAGCTATTGGGGGGCGAGGTGTGGCCGACATTTTACAACGGACAACGCACAAGAGACGTTGAGTTGGAGCTGGCTTATCTCACGATAGATTTCGCATCAGCGGCAAGGCACGCTGTGCTCGCCTTGGTCGACCACTTACCATTCCTGCGCGGGATCGAAGTGGATTTCAAGTCCGTGTCTGTCTTTCGCACGATTCAACGCATAGACGCTTTATGGCGACGAATCGGCAACCTGCTAAGTGATCCGAGAGGCGCACCTGGTTACCTCGGACTGGTCTTGAATCAATCCGCCTGCCAAGTTTCTCGATTGGGCAAGGATCAGACACTTGGCGGGGCTATGCCTTGGGGGGTGCTACGCATCCTTGAGCACAGCGGATCTGACTTTTGCTCTCGGGACATGTTGGGGAGGGCTTGGGGAAACGCGCTGTACGACGCTCCGGATCTGGGGACTCTTGACAAGGTCTTGAGTGATCTCCGAAAGGTGCTGACCCCACTAGGCATCCGCATCAAGAACCGTCGGAAACTCGGATGGCGGCTGGAAGAAATGGTGATAGGCAGCACCGCGATTCGGAACGACGCAGAGTGAAATTTAAGCGCGTCCGCCTCAATTCTCAATCGACCGAAATTCCCCCAGCGATCCTACGGATACAACGCGCTTTGCGCCCGGCCGCTCGCGGTAATTTCTCGGCCTTGGAGGTCGTGCTCGATGCGAATGGAGGGGAGCACGACCTTTTCGCATAGCCAATCGTTACTCATAACTCAGTCTCAACTCAGGAATGACTCAGAAATAGTCCCAAGAGTAGTGCATGCGCGAGACGGTTTTATGAAAAGTGAGGAAACGATGTCCATAGTCAAACGTTCTGAGCGAAAGCCTCGACCCACGATTCCCGACTCTTGTGAGATCAAGGCGACCGAAAAACGACCGGCCACCAGACCCGCTTCAAAACCGCGCGGACGTGAGCGCGGATTGCGCTCCGCGTCGGGAAGCCCGTCGCCGGTCATTGGCAAATCCGAGCGGTACCTTCGCTACGACAGCGAGGCCGACCAATTACGGTACGTAATTTCCGTAAAACCCGCATTCGTGCAGGATCAGCTGATCAGCGTTGATCGGGTCGCCGACCAATACCATTCGGTCGTCTGCGCTGCGAAGCTGGACGGAACGAATGTCTGTTTTGTCGTTTGCCGGGATGGCTGGGCACCGGTCGAAGAACTGAAGCAGGAGGAACTTCGCTCGGGGCCAGCGGGCGGCCAAATCAAGTATGCGTTTACGAGTGACGCCGCCCACCCCGCGCTTAAGGAACTCTCGCGGGCCGATCGTCAGCGAGTCGTGGACCAGTTGATCGCAGACTTCGTCGGCACTTTTACGTTGACCTTTTCGACAGGGGCTAGTTCCCCAGGACCGACCAAGTTGTCCCGATCCCGGTAAAAGTTGGGGCGATCGAAAAGTCATCGGCGACCGAGTGACGAGTCGGAATTTGGAGAAACTTATGGATACAACAATCAGCTTTGAACAACTTCAGCGGTTAAACAGTCGCGTCGACCAGCACCGCGGAACCAATGACGAATGGCGTGACCGCCACCGCGAGGTCTGCAAGCTCGCCGTAGAACATGGTCGTCACGGACGATCCGCATTGACGTGCTCTGGCCCGAAACGATCAAGGCACTCCGGCAGCTACCCCGCACGGACGCCGCTTTGTTCCATACCTCCAACGGGCATGTAGGCAGATTACCTGTGGACCCAACGGCGATCCAACCCTGATCGAGAAGCGGCGGGGTGTCCGCGTTTCCAGCTGAAGCAGATCCGGGACGGAGCTGTCGAAGCCGGTGCCGAACTGCACCTCTGCCGGTTGCTTGCCGGCCACTCGGCGGGAGTCGCCGATGATTACGCGATGAGAAAACCGACTATGGTCGCACCGGCGTGCGAGGCCATTCGGTCTGCGTATCGGATTGAGGACCTGTAGCTGAGATCAACATCTCCAGCAGATAGCGCACGTATGGATGACAACTAGGGCCTCAAGAACCATCAGGACCAAATGGCCCAAAAAACAAAACGTGCTTTTTGTGTTGAATTGTTCTGCTGTCACATTATGATCTGGCGATGAAGTCTTCACCGAAAAAAGAAAATCCCAAGATGCAGCTGATCAAACTCTTCGTCCAGGCCGAGGACATTGACCGGATTCGCCTCGCTGCGGCGGTCATGCGACTCCGGCAGGCAGAGTTTGTTAGATCCATCGTGGTTGCAGAAGCGAAGCGGATTACATCCAAAATCGAATTTCCCAAGAGCTAAGTTTTTCAAATCGCAAAGGAGAAAGAGATGTCCACAAACTCAGGAACAGGGCGAACCGCATACGCAAATCTGTCGGCGCTCATCGGCGCGCGTGTGGAAGTCGCGACCATGAAGGGCATGACCGGAGTGATTTCAGGAGCGCTGCTGCACCGGTACACGCCAAAGTACGTGGTTTTACTCGAATCTGGCGACGTCAAGGAATTTACTACGAAGGCAATAAGAATCGTCCATCCCGCAGCAACAATGGCTTCCATCGCGAGATCGGGAAAGGCCCTCGAGACGCCGTGGCTGGCAACGCCGAAGCCGACTCCCGCGCCCACTAAGTCGAAACCTGCAGCAAAGTCAAAGCTGCGTTCGGCTGGTCTCCTCGCCGCCGCAGCTGACGATAATTAATATGCGTCGCCTGCCGCGCAAACCTCCACCAGATGCGGGCGATGAACTGTTCCCGCCCGGAGTCGGCGTCGAAGTTGTCGCGGAAGACTATTTCGACATCGCTGACGCGCCGGAGTGTTCCGCAACGTCGCGGTATAGCGTCCCAAGTGAAGTGTCGTTGGACGAGGCAGTGCAGGCGCAAGTGAGATATCGACTCGAACTGAAGGCACTGGACGCCGAAGTCTGCAGTGAGGCATATTCTCAACAGCCAACTCCCCTCGGTGCTCATCAGGACCCGGCCCGCCGACGGGATGTCAGGGCTACCGCGACTGCCACTGCGACTCCGATGTCACCAGTTCCGGTATCACGCGTTCACGTGTCGCATGCCGGCGATCGATCACAGCAATATGACGTTCATGATCACGATTCTGATTTAGACCGAGTTGATGCTCCGACTCATCCGTCTTTCGGGACAGCCGATGAGGACTTCTCAGAAGCGGCACATTCGCCAGCTTTCCAAGTGCCGCCAGCGCTGGACTCGCTGTTCCCGAAATCGTACTTCGAGGTTAACGAGAACAATTTAATCGTTCCGGTCGACGTCGGATTGTGGGATCTACTCTGTGACCTCCGAAAGAATGGGCGAGAACTAAGCGCCAGGGTTTTGTTCGCACTGCTGTTTCATGTCTGCAGCAGTGGGGCGCTCGAAGGTGAACTGGATGCACGTGAGCTGGCGCGTCTGATGTGGGGATCACGTCGGCCGCGACACTGGCGGGGCCAACTCCAAAAAAGTGCATCATTCGCGGTAGGGCATGTCCGTGAACATCGTGGCTCTGATACCAGCATGTCCCTGGTGGGTAACAAAATCCGCTACAAAGTCGATCGAAAATTCCTCGGCGCACTTGGCGCCATGGTGACTGGTGGCAAGATCAAGCTTCTGCGAACGGTCGACCACTTCCAGAAACTGACGCCCGAGCGTTTATTGAATCTGCGGATTAAGGGTGGCTATCCCGAGCACGAGCGTCCGGACAAGGAAATGCGGGAGATTGTTGCCAGCGAACGACATCGATGTTCGTCCCTCGTCACGATTGCTAAGCTGGCGGTGAACAAGAAGATAACCGTCGCGTTTGCCCCCGCCTATCTGGGCGAGCCAGTGGCCTGCCGGCGTATCGGACCGATCGTCCAGTTGCTCTCACAGAACGTGACTCGCCGGTGTAAAGTTGAGAATGCGAAGATCTTCGCCTTTTCGGGAAACGCCAAGAGGCAATGTCCGCTACTTGATCCGACTAAGTCATACGTTGTGTTCGGTGCCAATGGAGTTCGCAGAGGGCGGGGGTATCTGCCGTCACGATGGGTCAAAATGCTGAACAATCCCGGCGTGCGGGATTTTCGCGCACTGCTCGATCTGTGGACGAAGGCGACTGAACTTCAGCTCATCATCGTGGGCATTGACCGGGACAACCGGTTCTACAATGCGGAAGAATTGAAAGCCCTGCCGTTAGTAGCACTCGAAAAAGTCCATGTTCGCGTTTACACGCCGACGGGGTGGCAGAAGTCGTGGTCGTCTCTTCTGGGGATGACTTCGGAAGCAGAAGTTGCCGGCAAAGCACCGAATACCGTCTTCGGTGATCTACCTGAGTTGCGGTCGTTGGTGATGGTTCGGGGTCTACGGGCTTCCGCTCAACAGATCAACGTCGATCCTGGTAACCTCTCTCGGTTCTTGAAAACTGGGGCTGGGTTGAATCCAATGCAATCTGCACAGTTGCGGCTGCACGTACAGGGAAACTATCCATCAGGGGGACATGACATTGCGGACCAGTTCTACCATTTGATCACCGAGTACCCGGGGAGTCTCGGCTGGGCGTTGGCGTACTTGCTCGTCCTCCACTGGCCGGTAATTCCTTTGGTGCCTGGATCACGTAAGGGCCACGTTCGGTGGAAACGGTACCAAAAAGTGCTGCCAACTAAAGAAGAGGTGATCTCTTGGTGGCGTCGGTGGCCAAACGCCAGCATCGGGCTGATCCTCGGGCACCTGTCTGGGGTGTTCGCCATTGATGTGGACAACGCCGAAGCCGAGGAGGCGCTCATCCGACTGTTGGGTCAGCTGCCAGAATGTACCCGCCAACTCTCCGGTGGCTACTCGGATGAGAGTCCATACAAGCGACATTTTCTCTTTCGACATCCTGCGTACGCCACACGCGGCCAAGCAAAGCCGCTAGTTCCGGGCTTGGAATTCCGCGGCCGAAATGGGCTGCTGATTCTGGCGCCGAGTACTCACAAGTCTGGAAAGAGCACCTACAATTGGGAGGACGGCTTCGCGATCTGGCAGCGTCCCCTGGCCCCCATCCCCTGCGAAGTCGAAGAACTCTTGCATAAGCCTGTGGTGAAGAGAGGCTCGTCCGGTGAGCATCCCCCGGTGCCACAATCGGAAAACGTTCGCCCGTCACTAAAAGTTCAAATGGCTGGCTTTGGCGGTCGATCTTTCTCAACGAACACACTTGAGTTCTTGCGTGGATCGATTTTCGAGGGCGAGCGAAACAAGAGATTGTTTGCCGCCGCACAGGAAATACGCGACTATGGCGTCCCGCTGGAAATAGCACACAAGACCCTTCTTCCACCCGGTGAATATGCCGGATTAACGCAAGAAGAATCGCTGGCTACGATTCGATCGGTTTATTCACGCGAAACTCGCCCTCGTGGTAAATAGCTGCGCTCCGTGAACGGTAACTTACCTCCATCTGCAAGGCAAATCACTTCTCTCGGTTATGGACTAAGGCGCATCTACTTCACCTTTCCCCCAATAGCCGCAGTGTCGGAGGAAGTGATCGGCGGCGCGGAGCGTGATCGGGTTTAGCATCAGTTGCCCGTCGTGCCACGATGCGCTCATCTTGCAGTGCTCGGCTTAACGCAGGAGTTGTTTTAACTTCGCAAACGCCAGTTCGATCGGATTCAGGTCCGAGTTGTACGGCGGCCGATGCAGTAGCGTAGCGTCTGTGGCCTGAGTAATCTCGCCCATGCGCTGGCCCTTTGTGGCTGGAGAGGTTGTACATCACCACCACGTCGCCGGGCCGTATCCCGGGCACCAGCACCTCCTCTCAAACGCCTCGGACATCTCGCGGGTGATCGCAGGGTCGACCATGGTCGAGCACCACACGACGTGTTGGCCCAGTGCCGCGAGCAGCGTAGCGGTCTTCCAGTGGCCGTGGGGCACCTTGTCGATCAGTGCCCACCAGCGCCCGGCCCCGCAGGCGCGTCATGTTGGTCTAGGGCTAGGTCTCGACGATCAAGACCATCCTGCACGGATCGAGCCCAAGTTGCTTCACCTTCCAGGCGACGCGGGCATCGGCAACGTCGGAGCGGTCCTGCTCCATTGGCGTGGATCGGTCTTTTATATGACAGCTTCAGCTCAGGCATCACCTCGCAGATCGCCCAGGGTGTAACAGCGACGCCCAGGCGATCCCGCAGTTCCACGAGGGTGGCGTCGGGCGGCTGGGTGAAGAGCCGGTCCATTTGCTGTGGTCGATCTTGCGGCCGCGCGACCCGCCGCCTTTGCGTGGGAGGATATCGCCGCGCCCGCACCGGTGCTGCTTGCGCCGCCGGTACGCTGGGCTGACGTCGAAGGTCAGAACGACGGCCTTGGTCGGCGTCGAATTGCTAATAGTGTTGTATGCGGTGTGCGCTTAGGCTTCAATCGTTGTAACTTTTGGTGCGCTTAGGCATCTGCCGTTGTAATAATTTGTGCGCTCCAGAAAGTCGAAAGCCCGAAACGTCCTAGACATTTGCTGTGTTTTGGTCCAACTGTTTTAACGAAGTTAAACTAACGGCTGCGCTGGCGGGCGGACAAGCCGCCGCCTGCTCGCCTCCGCCAGCAGGAAAGGTGAGCTTCGATTTACTCATAAGGGTTGCGCAGGTGCGTTTAGTTCCTTCAAAAGGCGTCCCGCAGCTTGCCGAACATGAGCGACGTGTTTTCTCTCTTTCCCCGTCAGTTCTGACCAGAAGGGCGACCCGGGCTTGTCCCCACCGTCAGGACCCACCGCATCAACTAGCCTCACGAAACCGCTGGCGAGCGTCGATAGGTGAAACCGCAGCATCTCAACCGAATCTACTTTGAACCGCCGGCCACCCTGTCGGCGCCGGCCAACCTGCTTACGAACGACCGCATCGAGTTCCCCAAGACTCGGTTGATGGGTCAGGATGAACGCCTCGATCGCCTTCCGATCGGCAGATTCAAGGCCAGCCAGCCGGTACGCGTAGCCGACCTGCAGTGCGCATCCAGCTTTCTCAGCCCGCCGGAGCAGCGATTCAAATCGCGTACCTTTGTACGTCGCAGCGAACCGCCGTGCCCTGCGTAAAAGCTCCAGTTTCGACTTCTCGGCAGGCGTGGTGCCCTTCATTTTGCCATAGTCCACGCGACCGGGGTACTCCGACAGGCTCGCCCGTCCTTTGGCATGGAATGCCCGGATGTCCTCGAACTGGAATGACGCTTTGGCTTGTGTGGTAGTGGGGCGTGTTGGCTTAGTTTTCATGCGTGGGAAGGATAGCAGACGATCCCCAATCTCGCTCTAAGACTGGCCTATGAACGGTCTGGCCACCCTGTGGCTGGGCACGATCCTGTGATCTGACTGCTTCCCGGGATTTGCAGTGAAGGGTGCACAGGCGTAAGATTCAAAAAGCACTTTTTGATTTATTTGCCCTGATTGAGGTGTTTGAAGGAGTAACGACGTGGTTTCACCGAACCGAGTAACACCGCTTTTTGATCCGAGCCCTGTCGAAGTTCGCACCCGTACGCCGGCCCAGAAGGAAGCCAGCCGTCGCAACGGTGCCCTTAGCCGCGGACCGCTCACTGACGAGGGAAAGTCCCGATCGAGCTTGAACGCCGTCAAACACGGCCTGCTCGCCCGCAACCTGACCCCGGCGGCAGACCCCAGAGGGCATGACGTCCTGTACCGTCGCCTGCACAAGCAACTGCTCCACGAGCTACAGCCGCGAACTTTCAGCGAACAGGCTCTCGTCGACGCGCTGGCACATGACTACCTGCAGTTGTCGCGTGCCCGCGCCATGAGTGAAATCTTGCAGCAGGGTCCTGGTTTGAATCCGGAGGAGGTGAAGCGATGGGAGATGCTCCAGGAGGCTCGACGGGAGCGTGGAGCCATCCGCTCGTTGCTGGCCGGCCTGAAAGAAGACAGGACTGGCAACTGTTCGGCACCGGTAGCCCGCCGGCTGGCGAAGCTGATCGTCGAACAGGTGGAGGGCACTTACGAATATCTAAACCCGACCGAGGAGGTTACTCCCGAGAACGAACTGGACGAGTACGAAAAGGGCGAACTCCAGCAGATGAAGGATCGCTGGGCACGGATCGAGCCTGTGCGAGCACGACTATCCGATCACGAGAACGTGGTAAAGCTGTTCACCGGGCGGCGCCATGCGTGGTCGCGCGAACTGAAGGCCGTCCGCCATCTGCTTGAACTTCAACTGGAACGCTGCCGGCAGCAGATCGAGGCGAACATTACCGTCGAGCGTGTTTCCATGCAGGCACAGGAGACGTGGTTGAAGTCTCTTGCGGGGCAGCCGGAGAAGCTGCTGCTGATCGACCGATACGTGCAGGGGATTGAACGGTCGATCCGCTTGAAGCTTGCAGCGTTCGATTCCCGGTAAGTCAGGTTCGTTTCGAGAACCACTGTGGCTAGATGCCCGCTTTCAGTTTGAAAAACCCGTTTCGGTGCCAGATCGAACCCCGGACCTAGACATCCTGATGGAAACGCGGTCACTAGCTCTGAGAGCCAGCGTCATGTTTTGGCCGTGCTAAAACCCAACAGGAGTTGAGCCTCCGCCGCGGTGACGCCCGGCACCTCCACTGAAAAGCCGGCCGGAGTCCGACCGAATAGCTCCACGAAGAACACGCCGGCAGCCAAGCAGGTACCCGCGTTGAGCGGTATCGTTCGAGCAGCGATGGTCCCGGCCAGCACGTCGCTATTGCCCGCGTTGGTGGGCGAAGCTGATGTGCCGAATGCCATCGCGCTCAATTCCCTTCAGTTCAATCTTTCCCGCGTCGTCGGCCCAGCGTTCGGCCGACTCGCACTCGTTTACATCGGCGCGTCTTGGAGCTTTGCGCACAACTGTGGGGAATTCGGGTAGGCTTTGGCGTGTTTGGATTGATGTGCGTAGCTGCCGCCATTACGGTGATGCTAACCGCTTTGGCAATCACAAAGGCTGATGAGGGCACAAGCAGTGAACACTAAGCAGGAGGTCGGCGAGGACGGTCAGGTTTCAATTGCGCCGACGGAGTAACATATGGGTTCAACAGACTCAAAATCGCATTGGGATTCGATTTACACCAACAAGCGAGAGGACGAACTAAGTTGGTATCAGTCCGATCCGAAGGTATCACTGGAACTGATCCGCTCGGTCGCAGCGGCCCCAGCACGAGTTCTCGATGTCGGGGCCGGCATGTCGCCCGTAGCTGAGCGGTTGCTCGGCGAGGGCTACCGCGTCGGTGTACTCGATATCTCCAAAGTGGCACTTGAACGGGCAAAAGCAAAGCTGGGGCCACGCGCGTCAAGCATGGAGTGGATCGTCGCGGACGTGACCAACGCTACGGAGATCGAACAGTTCGATGTCTGGCACGACCGCGCTGTATTCCATTTCCTGACCGACGCGAAGTCACGGCAGAATTACGCCGATCTTGCGCGACGAACACTGCCAGCGGGCGGTCACCTCATCGTCGCCACGTTCGGACTTGGCGGACCGTTGCGGTGCAGCGGTCTGGAAGTGGTGCGATACGATGCGGGTTCGCTAGCGGTTGAATTCTCAATTGGTTTTGAGCAAATAAGCTCAAAGAGTGAAGTTCATCAGACGCCTTGGAATGCGCCGCAGGAATTCGGCTACGGGATCTTTCGACGGACGTAAATGTGTGAAGTACATGTACACACAAGCAACGGCGAACAGGAACTTACTTGAGTCGGACGTGTTAGATGGCTAGGCAGCAACATACATGGCTCTGGTTAGGTGCAATCTTCCAAGCGAACCGGATGATGAATGGCACTTGGTTGGTATGAAAACGCGCCGTTATGCCGGATGAATGGTACGGCGCGATCATATTGGCCACCTGATGCCGCATCTGCGTAACAGGAACAGGATCAACCAAGCAGCGGCCGCGATCGCAAAGCCGACCAATGCGCCTGCATCCATGGGTCCTCGCACGTCGGGCGCATGATTGCAGCCAAAGTCTGCGCCGTTCAAGATGGCGTGAAATAGTACCATCGCCAGCAGGGCATAGGTGGTACGGTGCCATTGCTTCCACCTTCGTCCGCCCAACCGCTTGACCGCCGAGTCGCGGCTGGTCAGGGCAAGCACGGCCATGTCAACAAACGCAATTGAGCTCAGCATCAGTCCTGCGATCCAGAGAGCCCCCTGAACGAAGAACTCTCGCCAGTTTCGGACGGCTATCGGAACGATGTAGCACGCGACGTGGACCACTGCCAATGCGAAAGCCGACACCCCGATGGCTCGCCGCCCGTACATGAGGTGAATCTTGAGCGGAAAGGACGGCAAGACTGACGTGAGTGGGCCGGCGCTCATTGACACCAGGAGGAACGCCAGCGACCAAAGTCCGAATAGCTGTCGAGCCGTAACCATAGCCTCCCCGAACGAGGCGGCGTCCCATGCGGATACCGCTATGATGATACCTCCGGCAATGAATGCCATTAGGTAAATCAGGGCGCGCATGTGTCGGAGGTGCCACGGCTTCATCGCTGACGATGGTACCGCCTTTCACACGAAAAAGAACATAACGAGGGTATCGCGGAGGGTGGTAGTTAATTCATGCTTCGGCGGCGCGGTGCTCGTCTCTCGCCGCCTGCCACATTTCCCGCGCGGCGTCGGGACGGATGCCGGCGATCAGGTCCGGCCACGCGGAACGCCAGACGAAAGCCGTCATAGAAGTGCCTTCTTGGGCAACCGCACGAGCACATGTCTTTCGGCGGATAACTTGACCTTGAGGCGAGGTAGATCAGCCGTTGCGGGTCCGTTGAGCACCTTGCCATTCGGATTGAAAACACTCTTGTGGCATTTGCACAGAAAGGATTGATCGTCCTGCGCACGGACTTTGCATCCCTTGTGCGTGCAGATCGACGAGAGAGCGAATACCTCATTCGCGCGGCGAATGATAAAGAACCCTTGATCGCGATGGTCGTCGTACACCTTGTCCTGCTCGAACTGGTCGAGTGAGCCGATGTCGATGACCTCGAAACCATCACTTGGACCGTCGGCGGCCCAGGTGGATTCCGGGACGACAGTGGCGGCCGCGGCGCTGCCCAATACGACGAGAAAATGACGTCTATTCACGGTGGTTTTCCTTTACATGGATGGAATCGCGCCAGCCGTCGTCCGTGCTTGTGGAAGTGGCAGCAGGGCCATCGTGATGTTGATCGTCAGAACGAAAGGGCATCGTGGTCGAAGCTGGATTGGACGGGCCGCCGCCGAAGCTCATCATGCCGCCGACATGCCCCTGTACCGTGACGGCCAGTAGCATCGCCGCAGCGATGATCAGATAAGGAACAGAAGACGTCGTGCTTCGGGCATGGAACCGATACCGCCAGAGAGTGAGCGGGATGAGCAGGACGGGAATAATCGTGCCCAGCCACTGATGGAGCGTCATTTGATCGTGAACCATATCTCCCATGCTACCGAGCCATCGCCACCCAGAGATCGCCGTAAGGGGCGTGGCGAGGGTTGCAAACAATAGCGCCCACCAGGCAGTGTGGCTGAAAGACGGTCGGCCAGTGATTCGACCAAGAACGTCGCATGCGAAAGTCAGTGGCAGCAATGCCAGGGGGAAATGCACGAGGATCGGGTGCAGCGGCGGAATTTGGAAGAACGCATTCATTCGACCCTCGATTACGATAAGAAGTCACGCCGAGACGTGTTAATTCTCGGCGTGATGGGGAAGTAGGCTACTTCTTGTCGCCGTCCATCTTCATGCCCTTCATGTCCATACCCTTCATATCCATTCCTTTCATGTCATCTTTCTTCTCCGCGCCGCCCATGTGATGATGTTCGTCGTCGAGCTTGATCTCCGTCCACTTGTCGCCGTCTTTGACATAGGCCTTTTGAACATCGATCAGGTGCTTCTCGTTGTAGACGATGCCTTCGACTTTGATTGTCTTGGCGGCGTAAGGCGCGAATACCCTGGGATTGGTGAGTAGCACCAACGCATCGTCCTCACCCTTGCCTTCGGGCAGGATGCCGGCGGGGATGCCGCTGGACAGGCACTTGGTGGCGCATTCGGCGTGCTCTTTGCCCTTGGCGTCGCCGTCGCCAGCGGTGAAACAGGCCATATCGAGCAGTTCGCCGATCACGGTCGTCGGCTTCGTGGTCGGTTCCTTGTGTTCGCCATCGTGGGCGAACGCTGCGAACGAACCGGCGAGCAGAATGCTGCTGCCGACAACGGCTGCATAAATAAAACGCTTCATATCAGACTCCTTGGTTCGGCCGGCCGCACCATGCGGTCGGGTGATTTCATTATTGAGCGCGGTACGTTACGGCACCGTGCTAGTCTAATTCATGGCCGAACTCGGCCAGACTCGTTATTTCTTCGGGACAAGCTTCATGCCGCACTTAGGACACTTGCCGGGCTTGTCTGAAATCACCTCCGGGTGCATGACGCACGTGTAAAGTTGAACCGCGGGTTGCGCGGCGTTGTTCGACATATCCATGTTTTTCATATCTTGTCCTCGCGTTGGGTCAGAAGGTTTACTCGCCGCTGTGGACGGCGCTTTGAGTGTGCCGGTCGGCGGCTTGGGAGCGCTGCTGCCGTCGCTCGCGATGCCGTTGCGACGAAGCGCATCAGCAGGTGCGATGGTGGCGAGCGTGCCGGGCGGGTTGACGTACCAGCCTGGGTCTAAGTCATACGACTTCAGATTCTCGCGGACTTTTAGAATCGTGAACATGCCGCCCATCGTGATGGAATCGAAAGGCCCTGGGCCGCCGACCATCGGAATGCTGTTCGGCGGCACTGCCATTCCCATGTCGCCCATGTCGCCCATACCGGTCGGACCCATCGTCATGTAGCCCGGCAGTAGCGCACTCACCTTTTCGTCGAGTTTGCCAGGCTTCATGCCGATCATGTTGGGCGTACCGTGCCCCATCTGGTTCATGACGTGGTGGGTCATATGGCAGTGCATCGCCCAGTCGCCGGGATTGTTGGCGATGAACTCAATCGTACGAGTACTGCCCACTGACACTAGCACGGTTGTTTCCGGCCACTGGCCAGCCTCGGGAATTTTCCCGCCGTCGGTTTCGGTAACTTTGAAGTAGTAGCCGTGCAGGTGGATCGGGTGGTGATCCATAGCCGAGAGGTTGCCGATGCGAATACGCACCTTATCGCCAGACTTGGCGATGAGCGGCGCGGTGCCGGGGAACACCTTGGCGTTGAGCGTAAGCGTGTTGAACTCGGTCATTTCATTTGGGTTCGGCCGATCCGTACCGACGTCGATGCGCCATTCATGCAGCAGCAGCACAAAATCCCGATCGGGCCTAAGTCCCGAGGCGTTTCGCGGATGAATGATGAACATGCCGGTCATGCCCATGCCCATCTGCGTCATTTCGTCATGGTGTGAGTGGTACATAAACGTGCCGTGCTGGCGTAGAGTGAATTCGTACATGTAGGTTTCGCCCGGCGCGATCGTCTTCTGGCTCAAACCACCCACGCCGTCCATGCCGCTCGGCAGCAGGATTCCGTGCCAGTGGACGGTAGTATTCGTTTCCAGCTTATTGGTGACGAAGATGCGAACGCGATCGCCATCGACGGCTTCGATCACCGGCCCATGAACTGAGCCGTTGTAGCCCCAGCAGTGCGCGCGAAGTCCGGGCGCGAATTCGTGGTAGACCTCCTCGGCCACCATGTGGAACACCTTCACACCATCGACGACGGTGTAAGGCAGTGCCCACCCGTTCGGGATGATCACGGGCGTGTAATCTTTTCCCGGCTCGCCCGGCGGGAGTGCCGGCTGATTGTTGGGATTGTGTCCCTGTCGTTCGGAATCGTCGTCTTTGAAACTAAAATCCGTGTCGGCGCGGCCCGTGGTTGCCGGTTGGGCAACACCATTCGTGGCCTGCGCGATAAACATTGCGCCACCCGCCAAGGCGGCACTACTGATCATTTCTCGTCGTGTCATGGGCATGGGAATACTCCGTTAGTTTTTGTGTGCGTGTCCGGCTTGGTTCATCTGGTCCGGCGTCATGTTGTCCATCGCCGGCATAGTGCTTGGTGACTCGCCGCTCGGAAGCCTTCCGCCGACGGCGCGTTCGAGTTCGGTACGGGCAAGCCAGTAGTCCCGCAGCGACTCGACGTAATCGCGACCGGCGTCGATTTCATCGCGTTTGGCTTGGAGCAACTGGAAGACGCCGGAAATCATGGCGTTGTATTGCAGCTGTGTTTGCTGCGTGATCTTTCTTCGCAGCGGAAGGACGGTCTCCTGGTAGTAGTTGGCCCGCTCTCTGGCAGCAAGCATCTCAACGCGAGCGGAACGGGCGTCAGATCGAACCTGCACCGCCAGCGCATGGACGCGCTCAGTCGCCTGGCGCACACGCGCCTGGGCGATCGAGACCTTGGCCGCGCCGGTATCAAAGATCGGAACCGGAACCGACACGCCCGGGCCGGTCACCCAGCTACCGTCGGTCCCTCGCTCGCCGTCCACACTCAATTCCGCACCGTCGAGCCAGGTGAATTGCCGGGTGAGACCGAGCGATTGGTACGTGGCGTCTAGCTCCTTCACCGCTGCAGTCAGGTCTAATCGTTGACGGACGGCCAACGACTCAATGTTGTCCAGACCCACGTCCTGCGGTGGAAGCGCGGGCAGCCGATGCGCGAGCTTGATATTCGACTGTGGTCCCCAGAGGCCCAGCAGGACGAGCAGGCGCTCACGATCCTTGACCGCTTGGACTTCGGCCTGAGCAAGATCCAATCGTGCTTGGCCGTACAACGCCTGCTCATTGGCCAGGGAGAGCTCGGTCGTGTTGCCCGCTTCGCGCAATCGCTTCGCCGCGTCGAACGACGCGGCCGTGGCATCGACTACAGATCGGCGCATTTCAAGCATCTGCTCCGCACCCTGAGTGGTGTAGAAAGCATGCTTCACGTCGGCCGCAAGCGACAAGACTTCTCCGGTGACGCGCACCTTGGCCGCCTCGTACTGAGCGGCCGCGACGTTTTTGCGGAGTTGCAGCGAGAGCAGTTCGACAAAGTTCTGCGATACCGAAAGCTCAACGTCCGGCTTGCCATTGCCAGCGTCGGGGAAACGAACCAGCGCCGAAAAGACAGGATTCGACAGCAAGCCGGCCTGCACGAGTTCTGCCTGCGCGATGCCGAGTTCTTCGTAGGTTCCCTGCAACGTTCGGTTATTCAGCAACGCGATTTGCACGGCGGAGTCGGGCGTCAGATCCTTTGATAGCATGTCGTGCAACGCCGAACGGACTTCTGCGTCTGAGTCGGTCCCCTGGTTCCAAACCGCGCGTGCGCCGGTGCGGTCCTGCACCACGCTGGCGATTTCGGGGAAGGCCTGTCTCGGCTCAAGGGAAGCGCATCCGGCGATACCCAAGCCGGCCATGGAAACGACGGCGATGATGAGTCTACTGGGCATGGAGATGTCCTCCTTGGGGCATGTCTTCCTGGGTGGCTGGTGCTGGCGGGGTCTCATCTTTGAGTGATGAGGGACCGGATAAAGGGCCAACGGCCGCATTCGGATTGGCGGGGTTGTCTGTGCTCAAGGGCGGCGGCGCGGTTGGGGAACAACCCATCCCCGCGCCTGCTAACAGAATGCCGAAAAGAATGACCTTCATTATAATTCTCCGAGGGAAGCGATCGAACGCGCACTAGGCAAGCGCGCAGCAGTGCAAACCGACGACCACTGGTCTGGCCGTTTGGTGTGGAATCAATTCAGATTTGAAGGAGGCACTTTACCCGAAGCAGATCGGGCGGTGGTGAAGGGTCGGACAGCCAGAGGGACCGTGCGTGGAAACCATCAGCGCGATCCAGGCCATCAATCCTGACCATCGCGGGGATCAGAACATCGAGAAGCGACTGCTGGGATGAGTGCTGGAGCGTATCAACCGGCTCGGAAACCGACGCAAAACTAGCATGATCGCAGTGTGAACAGTGGCTAGAATGGTCGTTTGGAACGCTGTCGCTTTTGTGATGGTCGCCGTCGGCGCTCTCGGTCTCGCAACATTCGGTGGCAGAATGAACTAAGGCTTGAGCGTGGTCCACTGCGGCAACCGCATGGCTTTCCATGCAGATGCAAAGCAAAGGGGCCAGCACATAGGCGGGGAAAAGCGCGATCGAGAGAAAGCGTTTATTGAACTTACGCATGAGTGACCTCGTAATAGTATGACCGCTAACCGCATCGGGCAACTAATTCTTTCCGGCGTCCTTCTGGACGACGGCGGGACAATCTCAGTGGTGCTTATACTACCCAACGTTTTTGATGTCGTTCCAGTCGTTTGTCTGATGGCACTGGAAGCATTGGTCCACCTTCGCGTGCTCCTGTCCGGCCACCTTCATTGAGATCATCTGGAAATGCATCATGTAATGACTCCGCGGGCGCTCGGTGGTACTTGCGATTTTGCGTCAGCCGGCAGATTTTCTGGCAAGTGCAGCCGCGCCACGCCGATGCGGTTGTCCGCCATGCCATAGTAAACGTCGAATCGGTTGGGCAAACCCAGGTCATCACGCCGGTCGATCGCTGTCGGAAAGACGACATTGGGCACGATGCCCTCGCGCTCTTTGGGCAGTTCCGGCGTTAAAACCGGCTCTGGCGAGCGGTAGCGGATAAGGTGAGGATGTTTCTCATCCAGCATGAGGAGACCCGCAGAGTAACGCAGCTCGCCAGGCGAATTAGGCTCGTTCAATGCCTCGGACACCCCATGATAGAAAAACAACCATCCTTGCGGAGTTAGAATCGGCGGAGTACCGCCGCCGATTTTCAACTGCTCCCAGGCCGCGACCGGAGTCGCCAGCCGCCGGTGCGAATCGAAATGGCAGAGGTGATGATGTTTGTCGCAGACCACATTGACCAAAGAGTGATAGGAGATCCAGATGCTCTCCCGAAGGATATCCACCTCGCGAGGAAACCGGCAGTGAACTGTTTCGTCCGGCCCGGTGCCTGGGAAGAGCGGTCGATGGATGAGAGCCATCGCAGGTTGTCCGTCCGGATCGGAGATGGCGACGGGAAAGAGCATCGCGTCTTTGTTGGCGACATCATTGAAGTCCACACCCTCATACGGCATGAAGATTGCCAACCCCAATCGCTCCCAGTGAAACAAATCTTCCGACATGGCAAGCGCGATGCGTGGTCCCCGAGTTGAAAGCGCCGTATAAGTCATCACATACCGCTGCAGCGGCTCGATGAAAGTGATTCGGGGATCCTCGCAACCGCCACCATCGCCCCAGAGTTCGTAATCGGCCTCAGGCTCCAGGGCGATACCCAGTCGCTCGACGCCCACCGGATCGCATGCTTCGTTGAATCGCACGCGTGCGATGCCAATTCGCGAATAATTGCCGCTCGCTACCAACCGGGGAAAGAGGTAGAGATGTCCGTCGCGACCACGCGCCGATGCCGGATTTAATACGCCTTCCACCTCCAGCGGATTGTCTGGCTCCGGCTCCATTACCACTCCGAGGCGATGCAACTGAAAAGGGCGACTCACGATGTCTTGTTCAGGTATTGGTTTCATCGGCTTTGCCATCGGTGATGTTGTTCAGCCTCTGGCGGTCCCCAAGTTCCAGGCGCATAGGTTGGCAGGTTATCGCGCGGATGGCTGGCCCATGCGCCAAGAATCGGGTCAGCTACTTTCCACGCCGCCTCCACCATATCGGCCCGATGGAAATGCGTCGCATCGCCCATGATGCAATCGTAGAGCAGCTTTTCGTAGCCTGTGGTTGGCGCGATTTTTCCAAATTGAGAATAGTCAAAGTCGAGCGTTATGGCGCGCGTGCTAAGGGTTGGTCCGGGCATTTTGGCGCGCATTTGCAAGGTGATTCCCTCATCGGGCTGGATGTGCATGATGAGGAGGTTGGCGCCGAGCGGGGAACATTCCGTGCCGCCAAACAGCGAGAGCGGTGGGCTTTTGAACCGCACTACGATCTCGGTGACGCGCCGGGCGAGTCTTTTGCCGGTGCGCAAATAGAATGGCACGCCTGCCCAGCGCCAGTTGTCCACCCACAGTTTAGCAGCGGCAAAGGTCTCGACTGTTGATTCCGAGGAGACGCCCGGTTCATCGCGATACCCGGCGATGGGGTTACCGGTGACCTGGCCCGGTCCATACTGCCCGCGCACCGTGTCGCGCATCACATCTTCTGGCTTGGGAATCCGAATACTTTCGAGCAGCTTCGCCTTTTCATTTCGCACGGCTTCCCCAGCCAGCGAGGCAGGCGGTTCCATGCTGATGAGCGCGAGCAGCATCAGCATGTGAGTCTGCATCATATCGCGGAACGCCCCGGCGGTTTCATAGAAGGCACCGCGGCCTTCGATCCCAATCGTCTCCGCCGCGGTGATTTCCACATGGTCGATAAACGTGCGGTTCCAGACAGGCTCGATCATGCTGTTCCCCAGGCGGAACACGAGAAGGTTCTGCGCGGTTTCTTTGCCGAGGTAATGATCAATGCGAAAGATCTGCTGCTCGGCCATTGCAGACGAGAGGGTGGCGTTCAATTCCCGCGCGGAGGCCAGATCATGCCCGAAGGGCTTCTCGATGACGACCCGCCGCCAAACCGGAGGCGTCTCCTTCAACAACCCGTTCGCGTGAAGCTGTTGGGCAATGGGCCGAAAAGAAGCGGGCGGCACGGAGAGATAAAACAAAGCGTTTCCGCCAGTGTGATGCGCGCTGTCTGATTCAGAAAGCATCGCGCTCAGTCTTTGATAGGTTCCGGGATCGGTGTAGGCCCCACTACAATAGCGCATGCGCTGCTCGACAATATTCCACAATGCTGATTCTACTTTCTGCGTGGCAAACTCGAAAACCGCATTCTGCATCTGCTGCCGGAAATCCTCGTCAGACCATTCCCTACGCCCGACACCGATGATGGAAAGCTCCTCAGCCAGCAATCCGTTAGCGATGAGGTTGTAAAGGGAAGGAAGAAGTTTTCGCTTCATCAAATCGCCAGACGCGCCAAAGATGACGATGACACACGGGCCGGCACGATGTGTGAGAGCAGGAGCGGCCAAGAATTGCTGCCGACATTCGTCACTGCAAAAGTAATGTGTCTGACCATCGCGCTCGGCATGGAGCGCGTTGTCCGGATTGACGGTCATTCCACAAATAGGATCTCTGGTCATAGTGTTTTCAATGATGCTTGTAAAAGCCCACGCCTTTAATGTCGTTCCACGAAGTGGTCTGGTGGCACAAGAAGCACTGGTCCACCTTCGCGTGCTCTTGTCCGGCCACCTTCATTGAGATCATCTGAAAATGCATCATGTAATGACTCGGCGGTGCCTGATGGCAATGAACGCAGCTTGTAGAGGTCGGTGCGGGATGTCGAAACCCCGGCACGGTCCATGCAGTTGTCGTGTGGCATTGGATGCAGTCGGTGCCGAGCAGACCGCGGTGGCGATCCTGGTTGGAATGACAGGCGATGCAACTGAGCGATGCTTCTTGGGGCGTAGCCGTCGGGTGCCCCGGCGGTAATGCTGAACTTCCGGAGTGCGCCCCGATCCACAAGGTGATTCGGTTGCTGGCCGCTGCTCCGTCGGCCGAGCCGGATTGCACCAACTGGCGAAGCCCCACCTTGGCGAAGATGGCGTGATCCATCTTTGTAGGACGAACACTTGCGCCTTGATGCTCTGCATGGCACTCAGCGCAACTGCGAATGTCAGCATGAAAGGCCGTCGGCTGCCGTTTTAACAATGACTGATTGTTGGCATGGCAGGCGATACAGCTCTGGGCCTCGATGCCTTTGTTCTGCGTGTGACAAGCGGCGCAGTTGTTTGCGAGGAACGCATGGGCCGACGACAGCGGACCTGGCCTAGCCAATGCCTGCCATGTCGCTGGCCGAGATAGATCAGGCCGTCCGAGCAGCATCGCCCAGGCGAACCACGCCATGCCGGCCATGAACGCCGGGAGGACCACCCACTTCTTCAATGCGTTTGAGGTCATTGGAGCCACCGCAATCCGAAATGAATTCCCGACCAGATGTGCAGTGCAAGAAGCGCGTACATGATCACGGAAAGAATGATGTGCAGCTTCAAAGATCGGCCGAACCACCGCTTGGATAATTCATGTGTGCGAATCGCGAATTCCAGGTCCGCCACGGATTCAGCGATGCGTGTAACGTCACCGGCCGGGCCGCCGAACGGGAGATCAATCCCGACCGATGCCAGGCCAGCGGCGAGGAGGCGAGCCTTTGGAAGTGCTCTCATTTCGGCCGGGGTGTTCTCCAGCACTCCCCACGCGTTGTCGAGATCACCACGGGCCGTCTGCAGCAGGAGCAACTTGTCAGCAATCTCGTGAGTGACGTAGGTGAGGAGATAACGCACCACAAAGCCAGTCACGACGACCAGCAGCATCACTGCCGTGAGCGTGATTCCCAACACGCTGTTAAATTTGTGGCCTGTGTGGATGATCGCGAGCAAGGGGCCGAAGATGCCCGTGTAGACATGCATCGTGAGCAGCGATTGCATCGAAATATGCTTGGTGATTCGATCGTGGAGGAAGGGAATGCGCTTTACTACCGGGTACGCGAGCGGTATGAGCATGATCGCAGCCCCGGCTATCCCGAAAATCGCCCCGACTCCACTGCCGGCAAAGCGAGGCGAGCTGTGAACGAGGAATCCGAGCCAAACCAGCAGTAACATGCTGAGCACGCCGGTGACGACGATGCGTTCTCGCTCCTTCATGGCGACTAAGCCTCCACCATGACCGCGCTTTTAGGCTTTGCCTGGCAGGCGAGAATGATGCCATTGGTTTTGTCATCAGCATCGAGCGCGTCCTGCACGGCCTGATCCACCTCGCCGGACGTCATCTTCACCTTGCAGATGCCACACGTGCCGACGCGGCAGGAGAACTCGATGGCGATGCCGAGTTCTTCGGAGAGTTCCAGAATGGTCTGATCGGCGTGGATTTTGGCGGATTTGCCGTTCTTTGAAAACGTAACGAGCGGGCCGATGGCAGGGACGGTTGGTTTGGCGGTGGTTCCGGGAGCAGCGGGTGCGGGTTTGGGGGTGCCGAAGGCTTCGGTCTTCAAGTTTTCTGGCGGAACCTTTAGCTCGCCAAGGATCGCTCTAATCGAGTCCATCTGGGTCGGCGGGCCACACAGGTGGATTCTGCGGGACGCAAGATCGGGAACTGACTGATTAAGCCATTCCTTCATGATGCGTCCCTTGTCGCCTTTCCAATTGGTGCCTTCAGTCTTGGAGATCGTGACTGCGACGTGCAACTTCGGATTGCGGCGCTGAAGTGATGAGACTTCGTCGGCAAAGATGAAGTCAGAAGGGGCGTGGCAGGTGTAGACGAAGTAGATGTCTCCGGGCCATGACCGCTCGGTGAGGTAACGAGCGATGCTCATCATCGGCGTGATTCCCACGCCGGCGGAGATGAGCACAATGCTGTCTGCCTCGGTCCCCGTAAACGTAAATCGTCCGACCGGGCCACCGGCGTCGATCGGGTCGCCGACTTTGAGCAGATCGACGATGTGTCGTGAAACCGCGCCGCGTGGCTCGCGTCGAACGGTCAGATCGATGTACTCGCGCTGAGTCGGCGAAGATGAGATCGAATACGACCGGTTCATTCTCGCGCCGCCAATGCCGAACGTGAGGTTGAGAAACTGACCCGGTATAAATGTGAAGGGAAGAAAGCGCTCGTTAGTCGATGGCAGAAGGCGAAACGTCTTTACGTTGGGCGTTTCTGTGACAATGCTCCCGACCCGAAGCTGTCCCTTCCAATTTGCATTCAGTGGCGGAGTCGAACTTACATCTGATACAGTCGGCGTTGTCGCCGGCGATGTCGGAGAATTTGAGGTAGTTGCCGCTGGCGTTTCAGCAGCTTGTGGTGTTGGCGCGGGAGGTGACGGTGTCTTTCCCGCGGGAGAATCGCCGGACGCGGGTGGATCGGGTTTTCGGCCACCGGGTGGTGACGTTTCTGGTGGCGGTGATCCCGAACCGGGATCGAGACGCCCGAAGAGGGCCGCGGCGCGTCGCATCTTGCAGAAGTACATCCAGATCATCACGACGGCGAAGACGATCAGCATCGCCATGATCGAAAGATGGAACCAGGACAGCCCGGAATCGCGATCGCCTGCACCTGGCTGCGGCAGGCTCATCTCGCTCCGAAACCATTGCAACGCCACGTCGCGGGGTGCCTTGCCTTCCACAATCGCCTGATGAGCGGCGACACCGCTCTCAAACAGTGCGAGCCCTTCGCGCATCTTCGATGTCGCGTCTCGCATGACGACGAAATCGTCGGCCGACACGCCTTTGTTCAGCCGGTCGACGCCGTCTGCAACGAGTCTGATCCCGCCGTTCATCCGCTCGGCGGCCTGCTTTACGATCTCGTCCCGTTTCTCCGCCGTCATTTCGGGCAGGGACATGAGCGACGGATAGAGGTCTTTCGGAGGCGGCTTGCCCATGCCCTTCATCATTTCGCCCATCTGCTCCATCATTCCGCCACCGGGAGCGGGCATCCCACCAGCGGGGGCCAGTGCAGTAGTGGGCATTCCACCTGCGGGCTTCGCGGCGACTGGGGAGCCACCATGGTGGCTCGCGTGTTCTTCAGGGGTTTGAGCGTGCGTCGACAAGGACGTGGCGAAAAGCGCGAAGCAAATGACGATCACAGCGATGAAATTGCGTTGATGCTGAAGGCCAGAATGCTTCGCCCGATTCGACATTGCTCCACCTCAAATCTGTAGCCCCGCGACGGTCGCAGTGTCCTGCTTTTGCCAGCACAATGTCGGACCTACATGTCTTTCATAGGGCCGGCAGGAGCAGCTGGCATCCCCGGCATGCTTTTCGGCTGAGCGGGCTTGAGACCCAGCAGGGATTGCCGCTGTTCCTCGGTGAGCACCTTGGCCGCCTCGCCGACGGCGCGGATGAAGTCGAGTCGTTCGTCACCTCGCAGCTTTTCGATCTCGCGGATCTTTGCGTCGATTTTCGCCGCATCGGGCTGATCCGAAGCGGTCAGTGTCCACAGTTCCTGTTCGCCTTGGGCAACCGCGCGGTCGGCGGCGGTCTTGGCAAGCACCGCCTGTTCCTTAGCTTTGTTGAGCGCGGCTTGCTGCTCGATGGAGAGCGCGATGTGTTGTGGGTGATCGAGGAAGAAGTCGGTCGCGCCGATGTGATAGAGGTGTGATGCGCCTGGGAATCCGGGAAGTGCCGACTGTTGCATTTTACCTGCTGCGCCGCTGGGCATCGCGCCCATGCCCATCATGCCGGCCATTCCCATTTGATCCATGCCCATGTCACTCATTGCCGGTGCGGCTGGGGGCATCGCACCCGCCTCCACTCCGCTCATCTCGTCCTTCATCTTCCCCATTCCGCCCGCCATCGGAGCCGCGGCCGCGGGCATTGCGCCGCCTCCCTTCGGCATCATTTTGTCCATCATGCCCATCATTTGATCCATCATTCCCATCATGTTCATGGCTCCGCCCGGAGGCGGCGTCATGCCGGCCATCCCACCGGCAGGGTTCGTTGCCGGCGACACGCCGCCACTCATGCCAGGCATCGATGCCGCGGGAGCTGCCATACCCGGCATTGCTCCACTGGCGGGAACTGCTGCCGACGGCGGAGCATTCTTGGCCACCGCGGCTTCGAGCTGAGCGAGCTTCGTTTGGAGTTCGGAAAGCTTTTGCAATAGGGCAGGATCAGGCTTGGCCGCATCGGGGGGCATTGCACCAGACGCGACGTGTGCAGCATGTACCGGGTCCACGGGGGGCTCGGCCGCGCGGGCACTTCGTTCGAGTCCTACGAAGGCTGCCCCTGCAAGCAGGCCAGTAATGACGAAACGTGCTCTGATGATTTGGAGTCGACTGTTCATAGTTCCTCTGTGTGTTGCTTTGGGCGCTAGGCCGTGCCGTATCGCAGGCATAATTGCCTTGCTTCAACCGCCAAGACGGGTCGATCCGCTTCCAAAGTTCATTGAAATCTTATTTTGTTGAACTCGTAGTCCCGTTCGCTCCGTCTTATCCGGTGAATGAGTTCGTCCGAATGCACCGAGCGGGAGCAAAGTGAGCAAGAATGATGACATCGAATCTCGCCTTCCGAATGATCCAGTTGCCAAGCGACTAGAGAAACTGCGGCAGAGGCCATTGAAAATGGACGAGTTACGCGAGCGGGTTCGATCCGCCGTATCAAGGAGCCGTCCCGTTGCCAGGACGCCGCGCTGGTTTACATCGTTTCGCGCGATCGCGGCGATTCTGCTCATCGCCGGCGCGATTGTGGCGACCATTGTCGTAACGTCACGTGGTCCGGTGCTGGCTTCTGCTGCAGAACTGTCGCGCATTCACCGCGATAACAGATCGGAAGGATCACACGCGATTGCGGTGGGCTCCATCCAGTCAGCGCGCCAAGTGCTCACGACGCAATGGAGCGATTGCCCGCAACTGCCGCAAGTCCCCGGAGAGGTACTGGAGTCATGCCATGTGCATCAGTTCGGTGGCAAACGATTCGCTTGTTTTGCTCTCAAGCTGGACGGGCAACATCTATCGCTCGCCGTAGCGCACGCGGCGGACATGCAATTGCCCGCGGGAGCTAAATCGTTCACCCGTGGTGGAATCAACTACTACGTGCAAGCGTCCGGAGGCGTAAACATTATTATCGCTTGTCGCGACGGACTTTGGATCTGTGTGATGGGTGAGCTGCCTGTTGAAAGAATGGTCGATTTCGCCGCATCATTGCGAGCCTGA
>JANMES010000042.1:0-23745 GCA_031377185.1 Phycisphaerae bacterium | reverse complement strand
GTATTGTTTCAGTTCCCGGGCGTCCATGCCGGAGCAGAAGTTACCAAATCCCCTCGCCGGGCGCGCCCCCTGCACTCAATAAAATTCCACGGGACGGTAAGCAGTTACAAAATCCATGACGGGACGGTAAACAGTTACGATTTTCGTCGCTCATTAATCAGTAGTGACCCCTTTATTCGTTTCAGCGGCATCGCTGCTGCGAACTACTTCAACTGTGCGCGAATTGCCTCCTCGACGACCGATCCGAGAAGCTCGTACCCCTTGGCTTTGTAATGAACATCGCCCTTCCCGGCGCGGTGTTCGGCGGGCATGGCGCGGCTGGGGGTTTCCAGATCGGTGATCGGGATGCCGTGTTTCTGCATCACCTTGCGAGCGACCTTGTTGTAGTCCTGTTCTGCGTTCGCGTAGCGGCCGGGCTCACCTTCGGGGACGTGCGTGGTGTCGGCCCAGATCAGCCTGGCATTCGTCTGCTTGAGGCGGACCACCAGCTTCTCAAGATTCTCCTCGTACTGCTCGATCGAGACGGTGGGCTTGCCGTTAACCTTGTCCTTCTTCTTGTCGACCCAGTGACACAGATCATGCAGACCAAAGTTGAAAAGGATCGCGTCCCACTGGGTGTCGCCCAGCCAGGCGTTGATGTTCTCAATCCCTTTTGATGTCGGTCCGGCGTTGCCTTCGCTGTGCGTAACCGCGGCCACGTCCTTGAGACGTTCGGTAACGAACGGGGTGTACCCGATCGAGATCGAATCGCCGATGATCAACACCTTCTTCATTGCGGGCTTTCCGTCGGGTGCCTTGTCCGATCCCGGCTGCGTGGTCTGCGCCCCGGTGATCGGGGAGAGTGAAAACACAATAGCAACAAGCAACACGGCGGCATTGATTTTGTGGAACAAGACAGTCCTCCTGAGAAGGGCGGCAACTGTTTACCGTCTCGCCGTGAATTCTAGATCGTTTCTGTGAGCTAGGCTATGTCTTTTCCCTCCATTTCTCCATGCAACCTCACTCCGGGTGTTTGCTGAGGGTCTGCAGGACTGCATCGAATGCCGGCTTGGGTTTGGACTGCCGGTCCCACAGTAACGGGTGATTTGTTCGGCCCTTCACGGGGTGGTGGTTCAACCACGAATAGGTGTCATTGACTCCCCAGAACGTGACCCGCTTGACGCGCGGATACTTCAGGAACACCTTGAACAATTCCGCGTACCGGTCCGCCAGCTTTTTCTGCATCTCGTCGGGGAAGCCGTTCTTGAATGGATCCTGTCCTTCCTTCTCCTTCGCGTCCACGTCCGCATTGCGGGTTTTACGGGGGAGCGGATCGACATCGAGTTCGGTGATGTGTACGTCAAAACCGGCGTCGATGAAGGCCTTGATCCCTTTGTCAATCGAATCGAGTGCCGGCCAGTCGATTCCATAGTGGCCTTGAATGCCGACCGCGTCGATGCGGAGCCCGGCGTCGCGGATTTGCTTGACGAGTTGTAGCGTGGACTCGTGTCGGGCACCGCTTTCGATGTTGTAGTCGTTGTAAGACAATTCGGCGTCGGGGTCGGCGGCGTGTGCAAATTCAAACGCCTTGAGTACATAATCCTCACCAATCGCGCGGTACGCTGGCGTGTCACGAAGTTTCCGAGTGCCACCGGGCATGATCGCCTCGTTGATGACCTGCCAGCCCTTTACCCTTCCCTTGAAATGCTTTACCACGCTGGTGATGTGATGCTTCAAGTTGTCCAGTGCCACCTCGCGCGCCAGCGGCTTGCCTTGCTCGTCCTCGAAAAGCCACTTCGGCGTTCGCGCGTGCCAGATGAGCGAGTGTCCGTGTACGGTCATCTTGTGCTTCAATGCCCAGTCTACGATCTTATCCGCCGGCTCGAACGTGAACTGTCCCTTTTCCTTTTCAGTGTGCAGGGACAGCATCTCGAATGCCGCGGTGATGCCGTTGAACTGCTGGCCGATCACCGGTTCCATTTCCGGAATGTCGAGCATCATGCTCCGGATCCCCGCCCCGATGATGATTCGATCGCCAGCCGCTTCGCGGAGCGTCTTGGGTTCGGCGACGACAACCGTTTGAATCGCAAGGATCACCATTACCATGGCGATGGCTTTAAGAATGGTTCCGTTGTTCATCAGCACTCCTTGACGACCGATCGCCTGACGAAAGCCATGTGTCCGTTGTCACGATTGAAATACAAATCCGTCTTACAGGCCAAACCGACCGGGCCGGAATGATTCATATCGGTTTATTCCCTTCCATGTTGGTTTTCTGGTTTTTTGACTTAATTCTTGATTTGTTCTGCCCCCGCTGCTTGGGCGTAAGTTATTGCCGCATAAGCAGATGAGTTATTTTCCGCTTTTCTTGCCGGCTGACTGATTGATCACGATCGGCACATAGCCCACTTCCAACCCTTTGGGCGGCGCGACGAGCAGGGCCGGGTCCAGCGATACCAGCTTCCCGTGCGAGGGCGGAGGCATGTAGTCGCGGTCGATCGGCCAGTTGGCGTGGATTTTTTCAACCAGCGCCTGCAGTTTCGCCTTCTTTTGATCGCTCCACTGGTACTGCTGAAACGACGGCTGATCGACAAATCGGTACCACTTGTACGTGACGACGGACCCGTCGATCAGATCGACCGTGAACGGCCCGGCCTTGGGGCCGGGGGTGGTCCAGGCGCCGGCGTGCGGGGAGGTGTAGTCGGGGCCAATCTTGGCCAGCGGGAATTGCTGGTCGACCAATCCGGTTTCAGGCGGAACGTCCTTGGCGGGGATGGGGATGCGCTGGTCGCCAACTTGCTTGAAATACTGTGGGAACTCGCCGGTCCGGCAGACGCCGGTTTTGTTCCACTGCAAGCCCCAGACGCCGCCCTCGAAAATGCGCGTATCGAAGATGGTTTCAACGTCCTTGATGTTCTGCTTGTCCTGCGTGTATCGCGTGGATTTGGTGTTGAGCGTGGGTTTGCTCACGCCGTGTTGATTGAATCGCCCCGAGCAGGCGGTGCCGCCGTCGCGCCAGGCTTTGAAGTCGTCGAACAGCGCTCGCTTGGAGTAGAACGTGACGTCCTGCACCAGAAACGCGCGGCCGTGCTCGTCGACGGGGAAGTCCAGCTTGGGAATCTTGGTGTAAAGGTCGCCGTTCTTGTCGCGGGCGTCAAAGCGGGGGACGGTGTTGATCTCCATCGCGCCGCCGCCCATCACGCCCGGACGGGAGTCGAGCCCGCGGCCGTAGATGTAGGGGTAGTTGAAGAGCTTGCCGATCTTGCTCCAGGTTTCGGGGATGTAAAAAGCGATCGGTCCTTTGAAATTGGCGGCGCTGAGGAAGCAGGTCCAGCTCTGATCGCCGGTGGGCGGATCGCCGGCGGTTGCTTCGGTGAACGGCAGCGCCATCCACGTGTAGCCGAGGAACTCGCCCTTGGGATTGCCTTTGAACGGCAGGGCATCGGGCGGGATAAGCAGGCGGTTGCTGAGCTGTGCCACGCCCAGCCGATTGTCCGGCAGCGCTTCGTTGTCATAGAAGAACGACCAGCCCGGCGAGCCGACCTCGTAGTCGTAACATTGCGGGGTGGCGTTCATGCTGAACTTCGGCGGGCCGTAACGGAAGTGATTCCGCGCCCAGTAGCCCAGGCCGCCTTCGACGGTCTGGAAGACGCTGCTCCAGGTCGGCCCGCGCGGTTTCCATTTGCGTGCCAGCGTGCCTTCGGGCGCGAGCGGGGTGTCTTTGTTGTCGGAGTTGTCGGGCAGAATCCACGTACCGGGCAGGCCGATCTGGAAGTTGGCGATCGGCCGATCCACCAACGGCCAGACCGCAGAATAAAAACCCATTCCCGCGCTATACCCGCCGTCGGCGGGGAGCTTGTCGTGTCCGTAGCCGATGTAGCCGTGCAGTCCTTCGCTGTGCTGGGTCGGCTTGGAGGTCGGTGCGGGCGAGGTGGGTTGATTGTTTTCTTTGGCCATCAGGTTCACCGTGAAAATCAAGAGAGCCGCCGACGACATCAGGCGTATGAACATGCGTGTATTCTATCTGCTCGCTCGCTACGGTAAACGAAAGCTTCAACTTAGCTCGTATGCTTTTCGCGCGTGGTCTTGGTCTTTCTTCCGGTGCAACGGAGGACACCAGGTGAGAGTTCTGTGGCGATAGTCAAACTGCTGTGTGGGGTGAAAATGAACCTTCACCCAACCTCTCCCGGAGTACCGGTAGAGGAGAAAATGCCGAGAAATCGCGGAATTTCTAGAACCTCTACCGGGTGGACACCTCGAAATTCGCGTACCGCGACTCGCGGCCGCGCATTTGTCGGAGGCCGAGCCTCCCTTCGGCCACGGGCGGAAACTTGGACGCGTCCCATGTCCATGTGTGTTTGTCATCACCGCGGGTGGCTGTGAAGCTTAGATCGGTGCCCAACTTCTGAAACACCATGTGCCAGGTTTCGCCGGGCTTGAAGAGATCCACTTTGTCGTAGCTCGGTTCGATCCGGGTATCGGCATCGAACGATCCCTTGGCCGGGTAGCGGCGGGCGCGGACGTAGTTGAAATCCTTCCCGCCGGTACAGGCGTAGGAGAAGTGATAGCAGTTCATGAAATTGTAGTAGAGGCTCATGGTCGGAACCTTGCGCAGGTCTCGCCATTGAAAGATGTCAGGCACGTGAGGCGCTTTCCCCGTGCCGGTGGCCTGGAGGTAGAAGATGCAGACGCTGACGTGATCCTTGTTCGAATCCAGCCGGGTAAAATCGTATTCGACGCGGATATCTCCGGAGAAACTCTGCTTCGTCCACAACACGGCGTGGCTGGCGTCGCCACCTTCGATCGGGCCGGACTTGAGCACCATGCCGTCCTTGGTGTTGGCGACGGTGGATTTGTCGCCGTCCAGGAACCACTGGGCGTTCCAGTCTTTGGTGCCCGAATCGGACAGTACGGATTTCCATTTCTCCATGTTGTCGGCCCGTGCAGAGAGGTGGATTCCGGCGACGAACAGAATCGCAAGGAGGAGTAGTCGGTTCATCGATGCCATCCGGCAATTCATTCTAATGATCAGTTTCCGGAATTCGACCACAAATGCCCCTCCGTTTGATTTGTCTGAAAAATCAAACGCAGGATGGCTACATCTTCTGCCGTCCGCTGATGGCGTCGGCGAGGATGTTGCGGTTGGCGTACTCGATGTTGCTCCCCGCCGGCAGGCCGCGCGAAAATGAAAGGATTTCTGACCCATTCTTCGCCCTTTTCCTCGCCTCAGTTAATCAGTGATGTCCTTTCCCGCTCCACTTTCTTAAGACTCTTTGGGCGGCCTGTCGGAATTGCAGATCTTCACATAATCGCTCAACAATTGAACTCCGCCTTCCATCAGGTCCAGCACGTTCAAGTGCGCCAAAGAGATTCCATCGCACATCTCGTTCTTCTGATGAATTCGTGACAATCGTTTCCACCAAGCTTTCGACTCCTGAAACATCCATAAAATTCGATGTCGCGATAGCAGCGAATTGCCGCACAAGATTGTCCGAATCTGCGCTTAAAATATCGGTTATGACCTCGGCTGCGGTATTTTGCTGTTGATGATCCGAGAAGATCCTCAATCGCAATATCTTCAAAATCTCAATACGCACAACGTCGTATTCGCTTTTGTCGCGCAAAGTTTGGAGAAAAAATGGGAGTACTCGACTGTCATCCAAATCTTCAAGAGTAACGATAATCGAAGCCTTCTCCGATACACTTTGGTTTCCCTGGAACGAACGAATCAGGTCCTCGAATTTGTGCATAAACCTCCCCCTAAATGGGTCGGGCCACTATCTTTGGGGTTGTCCGTGTAACATTTTTCGGGCCGAGAAAAGGGCTCGGAAGTCTTACCCCCTTACATCTTCTGCCGCCCGCTGATCGCGTCCGCGAGGATGTTGCGGTTGGCGTACTCGATGTTGCTCCCCGCCGGCAGGCCGCGGGCGAGGCGGGTGACTTGGACGGCCGGGAACTGCTGACCGACCTTGTCCTGAATGTAGAGGGCCGTGCCGTCGCCTTCCATGGTGGGGTTGGTGCCCATGATGATTTCACGGACGGTTCCGCCCGCAAGGCGTTGCAGTAGTGGGCCGACGGTCAGGTCGCCGGGCTCCATGCCTTCCAGCGGGCTGATCCGCCCGAGCAGGACGTGGTACACGCCCTTGTACATGCCCGCTGCCTCCAGGGCGATGAGGTCTTTGGGTTGTTCGACGATGCACACCAAGCTCTGATCGCGCGTGCCGTCCCCGCAGATTTCGCAGGGGTCTTGCTCAGTGAGGTTGTAGCAGATGGAGCAGTGGCGGATCTTGGTCTTCACGTCGCTGATGGCGTTGGCCAGCTTCATCGCTTCTTCCGGCCGCTGCTTCAGCAGATGAAACGCAATCCGCTCCGCCGACCGCATGCCAATGCCGGGCAGGCGGGCGAGTTCGTTCATGAGGTTCTGGATCGGTTGCGTGTAGTTGGCCATGGCGTATGAATTCTAGGTTCGGATACGGATGCGATGATGTTCAATGATAAACAATTTGCCGATATAGTGCTCGCGCTGCGGATTTGCCGTGAGGTATTTGACCAGGCGCTTCATCAATACCTGTGTGATTTTCGGATGATCCTGTAATTTGATCGAAATGATCCCCCGGTATCGATTGGGCGGATAGGTCGTCACGTTAGAAAAATCGCCGTTTAGCGTGAGAAGAATCAAGTCCAAATCGGTCGCCTTGGCAATCACTTGCGGATCGTCGGAGTCAATCGCCATGACCTCTTTGAGGCGTGTTACCTGAAACCCCCCGGTCTGCAGGGAGCGAATGATGGAAGTGGTCACGCAATGATCCGCGAGGAATGACGGAATCATTCAATGCTCACGGTTTCGCTCACGGTTTCAAAAGTGGCTAAATCCCGCGCGTAACTTAACGCGGCGAAAATGTCTTCTGGAGTGAGGTCTGGAAGCTCTTCGATGATCCTCTTGACGTCATTCCCCTCAGCCAGAAAGCCCAGAACAAGTGCTGCGGGAATGCGTGTGTTTTTGAAGCACGGCTTCCCGTGCAAAATATTGGGATTACTGACGATTCTGTCACGCCAATCGTTCATTGACGTATTGTAGGATGAGGCTTGATCGGAAACAAATCAGCCGGCTGCCTTGGCGGTCTTCGCCGTCTTCTCCACCACCACGCCTTGGTTGCGGAACTTCTCGTAGCGGCGTTCCAGCAGCTTGTCGATCTTCACCCGCTTCAATTCACGCAGTGTTTTGCCGATGAACTGATCCAAACTGTGGGCGATGCTGTTCGGATCGCGGTGAGCACCGCCGAGCGGTTCGGGGATGATGTGGTCGATCACGCCTAGCTGCATCAAATGCTTGCTGGTGAGTTTGAGGCTCTCGGCCAGTTGCGGGGCGGCTTCGTTGCCTTTGAAGAGGATGCTGCTGCAGGCTTCGGGGCTGATGACGGAGTACCAGGCGAACTCCATCATCGCCACCTTGTCGGCCACCGCGATGCCCAGCGCGCCGCCCGAGCCACCTTCGCCGGTGACTATGCTGACGATCGGGGTCTTGAGGCGGCTCATCTCCATGAGGTTGACGGCGATCGACTCCGCCTGCCCGCGCTCTTCAGCGCCAATACCGGGATAAGCGCCGGGCGTATCGATCAGCGTGACGACGGGCAGATCGAACTTCTCAGCCAACTTCATGCAGCGAAGGGCCTTGCGGTAGCCTTCGGGGTGCGCCAGGCCGAAATAGCATTGCACCTTTTCTTTCGTGTCCCTGCCCTTATGCGTGCCGATGAGCATGACTTTATGACCGCCCAACCGGGCCAGCCCGCACTTGACCGCCGGGTCGTCGCCGAACAGGCGGTCGCCGTGCATTTCGCGGAATTCGCGGCAGATCATGTCGACGTAGTCGCGGAACAGCGGCCGCTGGGGATGGCGTGCAACTTGCACGGTTTCCCAGGCACTCAGGTTTTCATAGGTCTTGCGCAGCAAGGACGTGTAATTCGTCCGCAGTTGACGCAGTTCCTTGGTGTAATCGACCTGTTTTTGAACTTGGAGGGCTTCGAGCTCGGCGATCTGGGCTTCGAGCTTGGCGATCGGTTTTTCAAACTCCAGCACATGCCGGGGCTGCGTTTTGGGTGATGGGCTATGAGCGACTTCAGTTTCTGCCATGTTCGTCATTCGGCCAGCCTGTAAGCTAACCGCCTCTGGGCAACTCCGATCGTCTCACCGCCGACAACGCGACGAGTTACAACCCGGTTCCCGCTCCTGAACATCGGGGCGCGATTTAGGCGTCCTGAATGGTCCGATAGGGTAGACGCGGGGGTATCGAAGTTCAAGTTTTTGGGTCTCTGCGCCGCTTGCGGCTTCGCGAGTGGAACGATGTCGCACTCGCGAAGCCGCAAACGGCGCGATACTCGCGCTACACCCACGGTCGGCTTTACGATATTATCGGACTATGAGCACGCTTCGCTTGAGCATCCTGGGGGTTGGCTTACTCGGCGGATCGCTGGGATTGGCCGCCAAACGGCGGATAACCGGCTGCCATGTCATGGGTCACGGGCATCGGGCGGAAACCCTCGCCAAAGCCGTGCAATCCGGCGCGATCGACGAAGCCCGCACCACGCCGGCCGAAGCGGTAGCGGGGGCGGATCTGGTTGTGCTCGCCACGCCGGTGGGGCTGTTCGATGAACTGCTGCATCAGATTGCGCCGGCGCTCAAGCCGGGGGCGATCGTCACCGACGTGGGCAGCACCAAGCGATCGGTCGTGCGATCGGCGGCATCGATCCTGCCGGCCGGCGTCCACTTCGTCGGCAGTCATCCGATGGCCGGCAGCGAGAAGCGGGGCGTGGAGTTCGCGTCGGCCGACCTGTTTGAAAACGCGATCTGCATCCTCACCCCGACGACCGGCACCGATGAGGCCGCTCTCGAGACCGTCCGGCGATTCTGGCACTCGCTGGGCATGCGGCTGGTCGATCTGTCGCCCGACGATCACGACCGCGCGGTGGCCGAGGTCAGCCATCTCCCCCACGCGGCGGCGGCGGCGATCGTGTCGCTGCCGCAGGATTCGTCGCTGAACTTGGCCGGCAAAGGGTTTGCGGACGCCACAAGAATCGCCGGCGGGGACGGTGGGCTCTGGCGCGACATTTTCCTCGATAACCGCGACAACATGCAGGGATCGATCCGCAGCCTGATCAGCCAGCTACAAACCTTCAGCCAACTGCTCGACTCCGGCGACGGCGACGAGATCAAACGCTGGCTCGACACCGCCGCCGCTCGACGCGCGAGCCTGCCTGGCAAATCTGGCGCGAAATCAGCTTAGCGATTAAGCAGTGGTGGGAAGACGTGCCCCGTAGCACGGCCGTCTCGGCCGTGTCCGAGCACCTCGGCATGGGCGAGACGCCCATGCTACGGCGGAGCGAACTCAATTTCCTTGAATGAAGCGAAAACGCACGCCGGGGAATCCGGCGTGCGCGCAATCTGACTGTGGTACGGAATGGTGCGGAAAGAACGACCTTATCGACGACGCGATTCGACACGAACCGTCTGGCGGACCGGCACTTTGGTTAACTTCGATCGGACAACAAGAACCACCGCCGTGAGGATAGCGGAGGCGAGAACCGTCATGCCGACCATGGTTTCAGTATCCATAAGACTTGGAATCATCATGAAGCACGTCCTGACTAATGCAAATCGATTGTCCGAGGAAAAGTAGCGAGCAGTAAAACAGACTTCCACTAAAAAATCCGCGCTGCGCCACATTTTATCGGACATCACTGATACGACGCCTCCCGGCCGGGGGTTCATTCGAACCATTTGACAGATCAAACCCGCCACGCCACCCTTGCGTCATGATCCTCCGAATCACTTCCCTTTGCCTGCTTTCCCTGCTGGCGATCGCCGGCTGCCAACCTGAGACCACGTCTCCACGCCTCGACGGCCGGCCGCTGAGCCTGCAGGACGCTGATCGCCAGTACAAAGCCCGCCTGCTGGTGCTGGAAAACGGCAAGACCACGCGTGACCAGATCATCAGCGTGATGGGCGATCCGGACCGCGTGACCGATGACAAGCAGGTCATCATGTATTATTGGACGGTGAAGGATAAGGACGAGGAGCTGATCCGCCGGTCGTTTGTAATCGCCAAATTCGACGCAAACGATGTCCTGGTCAAGCACCGCCTGTTTGAGGACGAAAACCGCTTCGGGGGACCCAAACTGCCCGACGACGCGTTGGCGGAATTCCTCGATATCCCGAAGAAATAGCCGCTTTCACCGCTTTTGAACCGGGCTTTGCGGGGCGTGCTATAATCCAAGTGTCGGCCTGATTGGGTCGATAACACTAGCGATGATCGCCACCGCCGAACAACCTCGAACCATCAGCGTGCCGACGGACAAAACCGTAGTGCTGTTTGATGGCGTGTGCAACTTCTGCAACCACACGATCAACTTCCTGATCGACCACGACCCGTCCGACCGCTTCCGCTTCGCCGCCCAGCAGTCTGAGGTCGGCCAAAAGATCATGCACGAGAATGGCCTGGGTGATCTGATGCTGAACACGATGATCGTGTTCGACAACGGCAAGGTTCTGACCCAATCCACCGCCGCCCTCCGGCTGGCCAAATACATGCCCATGCCTTGGCGGATCCTGAACTGGTTCATGATCGTGCCGGGATTCGTGCGTAACTTTGGCTACAGGTTGTTTGCCAAGTACCGCTATAAAATGTTCGGCCAAGTCGAGGCGTGCAGAATGCCCACGCCGGAGATCCGGGCGAAATTCCTGTAGGCAAAGTAGAAGATTCCCGAGGTCGATCTCAAGCTTTCTTGCGCGCGTGAATCCTCCTAATCCAATAGGAAAACTGCCGTTTCCATCTGAAAAAACAGTGCTTGCATACGCTCGTGCGTTGCCCTAATTGTGGCGGGATGACGCCTCTCTTGTTCACGCTTTCCACGCTTGGAATTTCGATCGTCGCGGGGATCCTCGGATCACTTTTAGGATTGGGCGGTGGCATTATTGTCGTGCCGGCGCTGACACTGCTAATGCACGTGGATATCCGCTACGCGATCGGAGCGTCGATCGTATCGGTGATCGCCACCAGCAGCGGGGCCGCTGCCGCTTATGTGCGCGAGCGCATGACCAATCTCCGCGTGGCGATGGTCCTGGAGATCGCCACCACCACCGGGGCACTTACCGGTGCGTACCTGGCCGGCCTGATCGGTGGGCGATGGCTGTATGTCATCTTCGGGGTGATGATGGGCTACTCGGCGTTAGCGATGTTCCGCAAGCGTCACGAGCAGGCGGGTGTAGACGTCCCCGCGTGCGCACTGGCCGATCGACTAGGCCTGCACGACTCGTACTACGATCAGGCCGCCGAAAAGGAGATCGCCTATCGCGTGGCGCACACCCAACTGGGGATGGCGCTGATGTACGTGGCCGGCGTGGTGAGCGGGCTGCTTGGGATCGGATCGGGCGCGCTGAAAGTTCCTGCGATGGATCTTGCGATGCGGCTGCCGATCAAAGTTTCCACCGCCACCAGCAACTTCATGATCGGCGTGACCGCCGCCGCCAGTGCGGGCGTGTACTTCGCCCGCGGTAACATCGACCCGTTCATCGCCGCCCCCGTGGCAGCCGGCGTGCTCGTAGGTGCGACAATCGGTTCGCACTTGCTTGGCAAACTCCATAGCCACCGTATCCGCGCTGTATTTGTGATTGTTCTGCTCTGGGTTTCGGCACAAATGTTATGGAAAGGCCTGCGATGGTCCGCTTAAACACAACTCACGAGATCGACCAGGAGCGCGTCCGTCGCGTGGAGATCCTCATCAGTAACCTGCTGCGCACCGGCGTGATCGCATCACTGCTGATCGTGGTGTTCGGCACGGTGGTCAGCTTTGTTCACCATGTGGACTACCTCACTTCCTCGCCCGCGCTCCAGCCGCTGATCAAGCCGGCGACTGTGCCACATACGATCCCACAGGTGATCGACGGCGTACGCCACTTCCGCGGGCAATCGATCGTCCTTGTCGGTCTGCTGCTGCTGATTGCCACGCCGGTGGTGCGGGTCGCGGTGTCGATCTTCGCGTTCGTCTATCAGCACGATCGCACGTTCGTGCTGATCACCGCTTTGGTGCTGGCCCTGCTGCTCCTGTCGTTTGTCCTCGGCAAGGCCGAGGGGTAGATGTGGCTATCGGCGTGCAATGTGCTGATCCGTCTCTTAGATTATCCGCATGCCCGATCCGCTCGGACTTATCGCCGGTGAAGGCGTCTTCCCCGTGCTCGTCGCCGACGGCGCGCGGGCGGCGGGGCGGAAGGTGGTGTGCGCGGCTCTGTCCGGTCATGCGTGGGAGGACTTGCGCGACCATGTCGATGTTTATAAACCCGTTGGCGTGCTTCGGCTAAACATGTGGATCGAAACCCTTCGGGCCGGCGGGTGCAGCGAGGCGATCATGGTCGGGCGGGTCGCCAAGTCGCAGATGTACGACCGCTGGCGGTACTTGCGGTATATTCCTGACTCGCGAACCGTCCGCCTGTTCTGGAACGTCTGGCGGCACGACAAACGCCCGCAGGCGTTCCTGCAGGCGGTGATCGATGAGCTGGCCGGTGCGGGAATTCAATTGATCGACTCCACGCAATACTCGCCCGAACACCTGACCACGCCCGGCGTGCTGACCAAACGCCAGCCGACCGAGCAGCAATGGCGCAACATTGCGGCCGGCTACGACGTCTGCCGCAAGATCAGCCAGATGGATATCGGCCAGTGCATCGCCATCATCGACCGCGACGTGATCGCGGTCGAAGCCCTCGAAGGCACGAATCTGATGATCGAGCGGGCCGGCAAGCTATGCCCCAAGGGCGGGTGGACGCTGATCAAGGTCTCCAACACCTACCAGGACATGCGCGTGGACGTGCCGAGCATCGGCACAACGACAATCGAAAAACTCCACGCCGCCAAGTGCGTGTGCGTGGTGCTGGACGCGGGGAAGACGATCATGCTGGAGAAGGCGAAGGTGATCGAACTGGCGGATCGGTATCGGATGGCGATCGTCGGCGTGGATGAGGGGATGGTTGCATCGATGAAGAAGGATTAACCACAGAGGCACGGAGACACGGAGAAGACAAGAAAAGTCGACCACAGATGAACACAGATAAACACAGATGAAAAGCGGGAAGAGAGGCTTGTTTTTCTCTTAATGAATTGATCTGTGTTTATCTGTGTTCATCTGTGGTCGAAATGTATTTCTCGTGCCTCCGTGGTAAGAATCGCATGAAAGTCACCGTCAAGCTCTTCGCCATCGTCCGCGACCGCGCCGGCGTTTCCGATGTCGCGCTCGATTTGCCCGAGGGCGCCACCATCGCATCGGCCGCCGGCCAGCTGGCGAAAAAGTTCCCCGCTATCGAAGCTTTCCTGCCGCGATGCGCGTTTGCGTTGAACCTGGAGTACACGTCGATCTCCGAACCACTGAAAGACGGCGACGAACTGGCGGTCATCCCGCCAGTGAGCGGGGGGTGAACCCATGAACGACCGAGTCGAAATCCTACCGACGCCTCTCAGCATCTTTGATGCCGAACGATTTGTCGTCATTCCCGACGCCGGCGGGATCTGCATCTTCTCCGGCAACACCCGGGCAGAGACGTCGGCTGACGGGCGGGAGTTGGTGGCGCTGGATTATGAAGCTTACGGCGAGATGGCCCTCCGGCAGTTGAACGAGCTCGCCGGCCGGACGCGGGAGCGTTGGCCGGTGCTCAAGCTGGCGATTTTGCACCGCATCGGGCGGGTGGCGGTGGGGGAGCCGAGTGTGGTGATCGCCGTCTCGGCCGGGCATCGGGCTGAGGCGTTTGAGGCGTGCCGGTTTGTGATCGACAAGCTGAAACGCGATGTGGCGATCTGGAAGAAGGAAGTGTGGCAGTCGGGCGACGCGACGTGGGTGCATTTTTCGTAGCATGGGCTTCCAGCCCATGTCCGGCCAATGTGGAGCGTCGAACGCGGATGAGGATGAAGCAAAAGCACGTTTCGAGCGTGAAGGTCTTATTCGGGGAACGCTCGATTCTCGATCGGTGGTTTTGCTAACTGGACACCCCGGTTTGCCGCTCCGACTTGGCTGGACACGGGCGGGACGCCCGTGCCACGTGAAGATTCGACGCTTGGGACTTGGTTTTGTTAACCGGGTAACTGGTTTGCCGCTCCGGCTTGATTGGGCATGGGCTGGTAGCCTATGCGACGAAAAAGAACCCCGACCTTGCGGTCGGGGTTCTTGGTTCAGTCGAATCGGTTCTTTCAGCCGGTGCTTATCGCAGTTGCTGCCAGAAGTCGGTCGGCATGTCGATGGCCAGTTGCAGGGCGCCGTTGGCGCCGGCGTACAGGGGTTCTTCGACGACGGTGACTTTGCCGCCGCCGTAGGCTTTCATGCCTTCCATCACGCGCTTGTCCAGGCCGTCCATCTGGCCGCCACCGCCGGAGAGAACGATGTTCTGGCGCAGCTTTTCCTGGAATTCAGGGTTGAAGGTGCTGACGAGCTTGTGAATGCCGGTCACGATCGGGTCGATCAGGATTTCACACGCCTGCTTCATCAGGTCAGTGATGTCGTGCGGAATCGGCTTGCCATCGACGGGGATGATCACTTCGATCTTGTCCTTGGTGTCGCTGACGTAGCCGTAGGTTTCCTTGAACGTCTTGCACATGTTGATCGTCAACTGGGCAGCCGGGTACTTGGCCTTGATCAGGTCGAACAGCTTCTGGTCGATGGCGTCGCCGGCGATCGGATAGGTGATTTCGTCTTCCGGGCCCGGGACGGTGCCGTGCATACGGCACAAGTCGGTGGTACCGGCACCAATGTCGATGACAAGCACGTCGCTCATGCGTTCCATGCCGTAAGCAACCGTGAACGGTTCGGAGACAAGCATCACCGCGTCGAGCGATTCCTTGGCGGCTTCGATGATCGCGGTCTTGTTCTTGGCCGTCGCCAGCGACGGAACGCCGACCACGCCGTAGATGGTTTCATCGCGGCCCGGCTCGATCAGGTCGACCAGGTGGCGAATGAGGTCCTGGGCGGCCAGGACGTTCTTCTTCTCAGCGTCGACGGTGCCGCCTTCGCCTTCGAAGGTGCCTTTGATCACGCCTTTTTCCAGCGGACGGTACAGGTCAACCGCCAGGCGGTTGTCCAACGCCTGTCGGCCGAACAGAACGTCGGTCTTCAGGAACTTGCGGCTAACCGCGTCCTTGGCGTAACCGACATAGGATTCGACGGTCTTACGCTTTCCGTCCATGGTGACGATCGAGCTTCGGCTGGTGCCCAAGTCGATGCCCATCAGCAGAATGTTGTCTGGTGTTCCTGTGTCATCATCGTTTCGCTTGGAATCAATAATGGACTTGCCGATGTTCGGCTTCAGGTTCGGTTTGGATGCGTCACTCATGGAGAAACTCCTTGGATTCTGTGTTCAACGGTTCGCCCACGCGGGCGGCGTCGAAGTGTTATAATCGGAAAAGGTTACTTAGTCTCGGAAAAAGTAGTTTCCTAACTTTCTTAATTTACCCAAATGGTTATCGGAACTTGGTTCAGTTGATTGAATCTGCCACTTGATATCAATCGTCGCTTGCGGCTTTGCGAGTGAAAAAGAGCTTTGAACTCGCGAAGCCGCAAGCGGCAAATGGACTTCGCGTGCCAGGCCGAATGTCCTCAAATCACGCTTTGTTCTGTGCCAACCCTGCCTCGATGCTCTTCATCAGGTCGAGATTGGCCTGGAAGATTTCCTTGAGGACTTCGTCGGGCCCTTCTCGACGGGCGAGCTTGGAGTGGCGTTTTTTGCCCCCACCCTCGTCGGAACCGCCGCGTCCACCGCGCGGCGGGCCGTACTTCGACCACCCGGACAGCATCTTTTCCGTCCGAGCGATCACATCTGACAGCTTGGATAGCTGTTCCTGCATCGCGCCCGAGTGATCAACCGGGGCTTCGGAGGAGATGTTCTTGTAGTCTTTGAACAGCCCGTGGATGGCGTTGGCCACCCGGGCGCGGATCTGCATCGGGCCTTCGCTGCGGGCAAAGCTCATCGCCAGCGCGTGATCAAGGGCGGCCGCCACGTTGCGGCGGATTTTGTCGCGGTCGAGCACCACGGCAGCATCTTCTTCGCGAGGCTTGGGGACAAACGCACCCGGTGCTGACGGTTTGAAGGGTGTACCGGGCGCAACAGCATTAGAACTCATCTTGGCCCCTTGCTTGGGTTGGGACGGGTCGGGCTTAACCTTGGACGCGACGATCCCCTGTCGAGCCAGGGTTTCGACCACTTTAGCCTCATTGGCCGCTTCCACGTGACCGTCGACCGGTTCACCTGTCGACTGGTTTTTGCCTATGAACAAGTATCGCACGTCGCCCGTCCGATTAGAAAAATCCTCGGTCTCTTTGCGAAAGATTGTCGCCGAGGCTGGGTTCGTTGTCACCATATGCATGTCCGGGCGGGCGTTTAATCGGTCCGCCAATAATAGAAGGACGTTCTCTTGTAAGTCGAGTCACTATCGGAGTTATCGTCCGCAATCGTGCTGAGCCTTAATGATCCGGCAGAATTTGCCCCCTCGGTGGAATCGGCGATCGACGTGATTGCTAAGCCTTCAGACGATCAACAGTTGCAGGAAAAGATCAGAAAACTGCGGTTTTTATTCGGACGCGCTCGCTTCGATCGGATTTGGTGAGACTGAGGCAAGTCACCCGTACCACGGGCCTCCGGCCCGTGCCGATCGAGTGAATCACTTGTGAAAAACGTTTTCTTAGAAAGGAACATCGTCGGCACGGGCCGGAGGCCCGTGGTACAGGTGAGTTTTCTCCCCCTATGCATTCTTGTGCGTATAATCCGCACTCACTTACTTCCGAGGTGTCATGGCCGATTTTGAAGTGGTCAGTCCGTTCAAACCGCAAGGCGACCAACCGGCCGCCATTGAGCAGCTCGCCAAGGGCATCGACGACGGCAAGAAGTTTCAGGTGCTGATGGGCGTGACCGGCTCGGGCAAGACCTTCTCGATGGCCCACACCATCGCCCGGATGAACCGCCCGACGTTGGTCATCAGCCATAACAAAACCTTGGCCGCCCAGTTGTATGAGGAGTTTAAGGAGCTGTTTCCGAATAACGCGGTGGGGTATTTCGTCAGCTATTACGATTACTACCAGCCTGAGGCATACATCCCTCAGCGTGACATCTACATAGAAAAAGACGCCAGCCGGAACGACGACCTCGACCGATTGCGACTGGCCGCCACCAGCAACCTCGTCAGTCGGCGGGATGTGCTGATCGTTGCCTCCGTCTCCTGCATCTTCGGCTTGGGCTCGCCGATCGAGTACACCAAATCCGTCGTCCCCATCCGCAAAGGCGAGCCGACCGACCGTGACGAGATGCTGCACAAGCTGATCGACCTCCAGTACAGCCGCAACGATATCGACTTCAAGCGCGGCACGTTCCGCGTCCGTGGCGACGTGGTCGAGCTTCAGCCGAGCTACGAAGAGTTCGCCTACCGGATCGAATTCTTCGGCGACGAGATCACCAACATCGACGCCATCAACCCGCTGACCGGCGAAATCCTCGGCAACCACGAAAGCATCTTCATCTACCCGGCCGTCCACTATGTGATGCCCGAAGACCGCGTCGCCAGCGCCGTCGAAAGCATCAAGGAAGAATTGGAGGTGGCCGTCATGAGCCTCCGCGGCCAGGGCAAGCTGCTGGAAGCCCAGCGTCTGCTGGCCCGTACGAAGTACGATCTGGAGATGATCCAGGAAGTCGGCTTCTGCAGCGGTATCGAAAACTACAGCCGGCATTTGGATGGCCGTAAGCCCGGCGAGAAGCCGTATACGCTCATCGACTATTTCCCGAAAGACTACCTGCTGGTCATCGACGAAAGCCACGTCACGCTGCCGCAGATCAAGGCGATGTTCAACGGCGACAAGCAGCGTAAGACCGTGCTGGTCGATCACGGCTTCCGCCTGCCGAGTGCGATGGACAACCGCCCGCTGAAGTACGAAGAGTTCGAGGGCATGATCAACCAGTGCATCTACGTCTCGGCCACGCCGGGCAAGATCGAACTGGAGCAGACCAAGGGCGAAGTGGTGGAGCAGGTGATCCGCCCGACGGGGCTGATCGACCCGGAGATCGTCATCCACTCCGCGCAGGGTCAGGTGCCGCATTTGCTGGCGGAGATCAAAGCCCGCGCCGCGCTCGGCGAGCGCGTGCTGGTCACGACGCTGACCAAGCGATTGGCAGAAGATTTGAGTGCGTACATCCAGGAGGCCGGCATCCGCGGGCGGTATCTGCACAGCGAGATCCAGACCTTGGAGCGCGTCGAGATTTTGAACGACCTCCGCAAAGGCGAGTTCGACGTGCTGGTGGGCATCAACCTGCTGCGCGAAGGGCTGGATTTGCCGGAAGTTTCGCTTGTCGCGATCCTGGACGCCGACAAAGCCGGCTTCCTGCGCAGCGAGACGAGCCTGATCCAGACCATCGGCCGAGCCGCGCGTAACGTGAACTCCAAGGTCATCCTCTACGCCGACAGCATCACCCCCGCGATGAAGGCGGCCATGGACGAAACCGCCCGCCGGCGGACGCTGCAGACCAAGTTCAACACCGAACACGGCATCACGCCTGCGACGGTGATCAAATCGATCCGTAGCAGCATCGAATCAGAAGTGAAAGCGAGAAAAACGGTTCAAGAGGCCGTCAAAGCCAACTCGCAAGAGATGGACCAGAGCGAACTGGTCAAACTGTTGGAAGAAGAAATGCTGCAATCCGCCCAGAACCTGGAGTTCGAGCGGGCCGCCCAGCTGCGCGACAAGATCAATGAACTGAAAGGTGCCCCCGTCATCAAGTCCGGAGGCGATTTAATCGTCGGCGAAGACGGTGAAGAGCGCAAAATCTGGCGTCCCAAACAACAAGGCAGAGGCGGCAAGGGGCGGAAGATCGCCAAGTAAACGGTTGACTCGTACAGAGGGTGAAACTTTTCACATGACCAAATTCCTGACGACGATTCTCATCCTCGTAGCATTCTTGCGGTTAGCCCCGCCGCTCGCGGCGGGTGAAGTGGTCTACACCATCGACCCCCAAAAAACCTACCCCATCTCCCCCTACATCTACGGCGCCAACTTCCCCGACTGGAAAACCATGTCCGGGCGCATCACCGCCACACGGTGGGGCGGAAATCGCACCACCGCCTACAACTGGGAAACCAATGCCTCCAACGCCGGCTCTGATTGGAAGCATCAGAACGACGCCTATATGGGCAAGTCCGACATCGCAGGCGATACCGTGCGCAAGTTTCTCGAAGGCGCGGCCAAAGCCAACGCCGCCGCCATCGTCACCATCCCCTGCATCGGCTATGTGGCGGCCGACAAAGGCAACGATGGCGATGTGAATCAAACCCCTGACTATCTGCACAAGCGGTTTCATGTGTCGCTGTCGAAGAAGGACACGCCGTTCAAATACCCGCCTGATGCGAAGGACAAAGCGGTGTATCAGGATGAATTCATTTGGTGGATCGAAAAATCGTTCGGCGGGCGCGCGGATTCGCCGATCCTCTATGCCCTCGACAACGAACCCGATCTGTGGGCCAACTCGCACGCGCGATTGCACCCCAAGCCGTTGACGTTTCAGGAAATCGTCAGCCTGAACATCGAATACGCATCGGCCGTCAAACGAGTAGCGCCCAAGGCACAAGTTGTCGGGTTATGCAGTTTTGGCTGGAGCGGCTGGCATCAGTTGCAAAACGCACCCGATCGCAACGGGCGCGATTTTCTAGACTTCTATTGTCAGCAGATGAGCCTCGCCGAGCAGAAAGCCGGTAAGCGACTGATCGACGTGATCGATTTGCACTACTACAGCGAAGCCCGCGCCAACGGCACCCGCGTGATTGAGGACAAAGCCGACCCAGCCGTCTACGCTGCGAGAATCCAATCGCCGCGGTCGCTTTGGGATCCGACGTACAAAGAAAACAGCTGGATCGTGAACGACGTTCTGCGCCAGCCGATGGCCGAGCTGCGGCGGGTGCAGAAGTCGATCGCGGAGAACTATCCCGGCACGAAGCTGGCGCTGGCCGAGTACGATTTCGGCGGGTCGCACCACATCAGCGGCGCGATCGCCGAGGCCGACGCGCTGGGCATCTTCGGCAGGGAAGGTGTTTATCTTGCCACCAACTGGCGCACGATGAAGAAGGACGATTTCGTCTACGCCGGCCTGTGTGCCTACCGCGACTACGACGGCGACGGCGGCTCGTTCGGCGCGACTGGCCTGGCCGTGACCGGTAACGCCGATCCCGCCCAATCCAGTCTCTACGCCAGCCGAGGACGCCGTGGTGAACTGGTATTGGTCGCGATCAACAAGACCGAAGCGGCGTTGCCGATCAGCGTCAAACTGATCAATGGCCCGCCGATGAAATCCGCCGCCGTCTATCGCGTAGACGGCGATCACCCGACGCCGAAGCTGGTCAGCAAATCCGCCGCCCCCAAACCGGTGGCGTGGGAACTGCCGGCGTTAAGCGTTTCCACGATCGTGCTCGAGCCGGCTGGAAAGTAGCAGGGTGGCTCGGGATCGCCGGCGCACGGCCCCCTCGCCCGGTACCCCGGGAGAGGGCTGGGGTGAGGGTTTTGCTCCCCCGCCAAATCGTCCACGAATAATACAAATCGTCACGAATCCATTCCTCCAATCGTGACGCTTCGTGTTATTCGTGGACGATTTCTTTCGTCAAACAGAACCCTCACCCTACCCTCTCCCGGCGTACCGGGAGAGGGGAAGACTCGCATCGTTCCTCCGGGATCATCCCCAGCATCAAGTTTGCGGATATAATCAGTAAGTCATGGAAAAGTTCCCGTCATTCGAAGCCGTCCGCCCCCTGATCGAGCTTGCCAAGCTCGAAGACCTCGGCCCGTGCGGCGATGACGTTACCTCACGCCTGACGATCGCCGAAAACGCCTCAGGCGTCGCCACGCTGCTGCAGAAGGACGTGGGTATCGCCTGCGGGCTGCCCATCGTCGAGTACATCTGCGGCCTGTACGACGAGCGCCTCCGCGTCGAGCAGATCCCCGGCTTCCACATGGAGATCATCGAAGGCCGCTTCAGCGACGCCCGCACCACGCCGCTGCTGCGCGTCCGCGGGCCGATGCGGTCGCTGCTGTCGGCCGAGCGGGTGATTTTGAACTTCCTGCAGCGGATGAGCGGTGTGGCGACGCTTACCCAGCGGTTCGTCCGCCGGGTGGCGGGCACGGGCGCGAGGATTTACGACACGCGAAAAACCATCCCCGGCTTCCGCGCCCTCGACAAATACGCCGTCGTCGCCGGCGGCGGGTTTAACCACCGCATCGGGCTGTACGACGGGCTATTGGTCAAAGACAACCACCTGGCCGCGTTTCCCCTGAAAGAACTCACCGCCCGCATGCAGCCGATCATCAACCAGTGCCGCGGCGAAGACCCTAATCGCCTGGTGGAGATCGAAGTCGACACGCTCGAACAACTCCGCGAGGTGCTCAAGCTCGACGGCGTGGGCGTGATCCTGCTCGACAACATGGACTGCCCGAAGATGGAGCAGGCCGTCGATCTGCGCGACAAGGCTGGCAAAAAAGGCACGATCGACCTCGAAGCCAGCGGCGGGGTGACGCTGGAAACCGTCCGCTCCGTCGCCCAAACCGGCGTCGACCGCATCGCCGTGGGGGCGATCACGCATTCGGTCTCGGCGATGGATATTGGCATGGACGTGGAAGAGTAAACTTCAACAGAAAATCGGTAGCCATCTCGTGAAACGACCCAACATCATCTTCATCCTCGCCGACGACATGGGTTTCGGCGATGTCGGCTGTAACAATCCTGATTCGAAAATCCCAACGCCCAATATGGACGAACTGGCCCGGCGCGGCATGCGGTTTACGGATGCCCATTCCCCGTCGGCCGTCTGCACGCCTTCGCGGTATGCGATCCTCACCGGGCGGTATTGCTGGCGATCGTCACTTGAACACGGCGTGCTGTACGGGTATGAACCGCCGTTGATCGAGCCGGATCGGTTGACGGTCGCTTCCATGCTCAAGAAGGTTGGATACCAAACCGCGTGCATCGGCAAGTGGCACGTCGGGCTGGGATTCTCGACCAAGCCCGGCCGTTCGGTCGATTTCAACCGCCCGCTGCCTTGGAGTGACGCTAAGCGCTCCGAGGAAGAGAGCATCGATTTCACCCAGTCGCTGACGGGCGGGCCGACGGAGTTGGGGTTTGATTACTTTTTCGGCACGTCGGGCTGTTGCACCGCGCAGCCGCCGTACGGGTTCATCGAGAACGATCGGTTCATCGACCCGCCGAGCGTTTATCGCGATAAGCCCCGATTCACGGGTCGGCCGGGGATGACGTCGCCGAGTTGGGACGACAAGATGCCCGATCCGATCATCGCGGGGAAAGCGGTGGAGTACATTGAGAAGTGTGCAAAATCCGATTCGCCGTTTTTCCTGTACCTGTCGACCAACTCCCCGCACGAGCCATGCCTGACTGAAGTTGTCCCCGAGTTCGCCCGCGGCCAAAGCCAGGCCGGACCGCGCGGGGATATGGTGTGGCTGGTGGATTGGGTGGTCGGCCAGGTGATGGAGGCGCTGGATCGCACCGGGCAGGCGGATAACACGCTGATCATGGTTACCAGCGACAACGGCGCGCTGCCCGGAGATCGAAAACCGGGCCCGCCGGGCGTTGAGACGGTTGCAACCCACTACAACACGCATGGCCACAAATCCTGCGGCGATTGGCGCGGGTACAAAGCCCACATCTGGGAAGGCGGGCACCGCGAACCACTTTTGGCGAGATGGCCCGGTCGAATCAAGCCGGGCACGAACTGCGATCAGATGGTCGGGCTTGTTGATTTTCTCGCCACCTGCGCCGCGATCAACGGCTACGATCTACCGGTCGGCGTCGCTCAGGACAGCGCAAGCCTACTGCCCGCGATGCTCGGTGAACCGATCGTCAAGCCTATTCACACCGAGCTGATCCACCACTCGGTCAACGGCGTGTTTTCCATCCGGCAGGGCGACTGGAAATGCATCTTCGACACGCGCAGCTCAGGCGGCTGGCCTCCGCCGAGAGACGGCATGCCCGTTCCCGGTTCACCGGGTCAGCTTTACAACCTGAAAAACGACCCCGCCGAGCAAACCAACCTCTGGGACGGTCAGCCGGAAAGGGTTGAATCGCTTCGGGCGCGATTGATGGAGATCCGTGGAGAGTGATAGCCGCACAAGTGCGGCGGCTAAACGAGGCAAGTTGCTCAACTGAGAATTCGTTAAACTCCACTCCCGAAGCTGCCATCAGTTGCCATCGTACGGAAGAAGTACGCCTCGGGTTGGACCCTGATGCGTGATAGCGATTTCAGGGGAATTCGCGGGATTGGCGAGGTTGCTGTACATCACATCTCGTTTAGTTCGTACGGCTCCGTCGTCGGTGACATAGTTGAACTCGAATCGATGGTTCAGATACAAGTAAAATCCCGCCTGATTCCCTGCCGGGTTGTAATTGGTTTTATAAGGCATATGCCTGACTGCCACGTTACTCGGGAACTTCTTCACTAGGTCCATCGCCAGGATGCGGTACTTCGCGGTGCTTCTTCCGCCGTAAATGCTTGGGATCGAGAACCTTGCGCTGTCACCAACCTTGAGCATGCCTTTGGTGACACGCAACCAGACCGTGGCCGACGGATTGGGGACTGGCGAGCGTCCGAAGAAGCAGGCGTAGGTGGTTTCAATTTCCGGGCGAGCGCTGCCGTTGTCGTTGTCGAGATTGAGGTTGCCGCCGTTAATCGTGCCGTTCTTGAATGGTTCGATGCGCAGCGGG
>JANMES010000041.1:0-26465 GCA_031377185.1 Phycisphaerae bacterium | reverse complement strand
GCCGCCGCCGTATCCGCAGCGAGATGCTTCGCCCCGAACATCCACGCCACGCCGCTGACGAGAATCGCCAGCGATACCACCGCGAACGCGATGTTCATGCCCTTCCACGCCGCCACCCAGCCGATGATTGGCGGGCTGATCGCATCGCCCAGCGCATGGATGATGAAGATATTGAACGCAAACGCCGACGCCCGCACCGACGGCTTGGTCACGTTCGCCAGAATCGTGTTGCTCGGCCCGGTGTTGAAGAACAGGCAGAACACCGCCGCGAAGAGGACGAACCAGAAGTAGGGGAACGGCGTGATCAAAATCGCCAGGAACAGCGGGAAGCCGATCAACATGCTCACGCCGGAGACGAGGAAGTAGCTGCCCGGGAAGCGGTTGCGGAGCTTATCGCCGGTGATCCCGCCCGCCACCGTCGCCAGTAGGCCGGCGAGGCAGACCAATCCGCCGAACAGCGGCTTGGCCCAAGCGGCGGTCTGGCCGCGTTCGCCGAGGTAGCGGGGCATGAAAAAAGCGATCCCGCCGAGCGCGAACGTCATCGCCGTCATGCCGATGCAGTTGATCGTGTACGACTTTGTTTTCAGCAGCGACAGGTAGTGGGCCTTGTCCAGCTTCGGCCGCTCCGACGCCGCCACCCGCGGGCGATCCTTCTTGAAGAAGCACATCGCTCCCAGCAGCAACCCCGGCGGGACGGTGACGTAAAACGCCCAGTGCCAATGCGTCGGCGGGAACAGTCCGCCGATGACGTAACCCAGAGCGCTACCAACCGGGATGGCCGCGTTAAACCACGCCAGCACCTTGCCGCGCATCGAGACGGGGTAGAGATCGGCAATAATCGTCGGCGCGACCGGCCCGTACGCCGCCTCGCCAATGCCGATCAGCAACCGCATGCCGATGAGCAGCCCGAACGTCGGCACCGCCCCCGATCCGCCGCTCGCCAGAGACCAGAGGACCACGCCGATCCCCACGATCGCCCACCGGCTCATGCGATCCGCCAGCACCCCAAACACCGGCGAGAAAACCATGTACGCCAGCAGAAACGACGTCGCCAGCCAACCCGTTGCCGCGGAGGTGACACCGAACTCCTTGCCGATCGGTTCCTCGACGGCCGACAGGATCTGCCGATCGACGTAGTTCATCAGGTTGATCAGCAGGAGCAGCACCAACGCCGCCCGCGCCCCGGGCATCGGCTGATCGGCGGCGGGATGGAGCGAACCGTCGTCACGCAAAGTCATGGCGGGATGATGGGCGAGCGACAGCGGGAAAGCAACGATGCGGGGCTCGGCAGGTAGCGATTCAGCGTGGCGAAAAGATCATTCCCGGACATCGTCTACTGTTGTCGAATTGGACCTGTCAGTTTTTCCTGCTTAGGGAGTTACCGCGAAGACGCGAAGAAGAAAGAGCCCGAAAAAGCAGCGGCATTTACTTCTGCATCCTTCGCGACTTCGCGGTTAATTTAGACGCTTTAACAATGAGTCGGATGAACCCGGATTACTGTCTCATGTTCCAGTAGTAGTTTGGGATTTCCCGCTGAGTTGCGGTTCCCGTGACCCAATTGTACAGATTCGCGTTGGTGGTCTTCAGGTACGGGATATCACCACGCGGCACGGAGGCGGCGTGACCGTCGACAAAGAGCATGTTGGTGATTCCATACTTGTCCGAAGTGGTACCCGTCGTCGGGTCATTCCGCCATTTGGCATGTCGGTAACCAAAAATGCGTTGGGTAAACGGAGTGATCGGCGATCCACAGTAATTGTACAACGTTCCGTCCCAGACCAAAGGCATTTCGGCGGGGTGTTTGCAGTTTACATATTTCCAAGGGTGGAAATAATCGACAAGAGGCCAAACTGCAGCACCGGTTTTGGGCGCGCTTGTAAATGCGATTCCTTGCATCGGCAGGTACTGAGTTGCCCACGTCGGTTGACGGAAACTGTCGAGATTTGCAGTCGCGCCATTCACGCCGTAGCCGATATAGACAATGCATGCGCCGCCCGCGCCGTTGTTAACCGACTCCGTGTTGGTCATCAGCCAGCTCGAAGCATACCGAGTAAATTCGGTAGGCGACCCCGGGCAAGTCAATATCGTGGAAGGAGAGGTCAGGTTGGCGATACCACTGTCGATGATGTGCGGATTCGGCAGGTACTTGCCGTTGATCAAAATCAATGCCCAAACGTCAGATTTATCTCCATCCCAAGCGATGGTGGGAAGGATCAAATCTCTGTTATCGTGGGCGTACAGCCGAAACGCCAGACCGATGGATCTCAAATTTGCCAGGCAAGCAACCGACTGAGCCTGTCGGCGGGCGGCATTGAGAGAGGGAAGCAAAATGGCAATTAGAATAGCAATGATTCCAATCACCACCAGCAACTCAACCAGCGTGAAGGCTTTCGAAGACCGTAAACGCGACACTGCCATAAACGCACCTCAATAATCTCGACGTAACTGCATTCAACACATACAACTCTTATCTCGGCGAGACCAAACAGAGCACCATGCCGAACCAAGTTAGTAAACTCTATAATTTCTCAGTCCGCAGAGTTGACATGGATCAGGTTGGCACGTTGTCGACACCTGAGCCCTGAAATGATAATTGTACAAACGATTTTGCAAAAACTAAACTCAAAATTGCGCAACTTAGTTTCCGATTGCGCAATTTAGGCATCAAAGAATCGATTGAGCCCGCAGCGGAACGACATATAAATTCATGCATATAAACCGACAGGAACCCTTCGGATTCCATATACCAAAACGCCGAAAGGGGACATCCAAACTGCTCGCCGGATTCAACCGCCGGGGGCGTGGGAATAGTCTGGGTGTCCCTTTTGGGCCGCTTAACGGCGGACAATTGTGAAGCAGGCGATCGGCGATTTTTCTCGCGGAATCACGCCCAATCGCTGTTTGTCGCGCTGGCGGAGCGCCGCAGGTGAAGCACCACCCGTATAGATGGACGACCGCAAGGATTCCGCGGACGCCAGCCGCGCGGAACGGCGGGTGCTCTTTGACAATCAACGGTGTTGCTTTCGTTGCAGCCGGGAGCGACAAGCATTCCTGTCTCTCACGGCTGACGGTATTCACTCCGCCGCACGCGATTCGCTGCGACGGATCGCGGCAGGGGTGGTTGTTTTGCGTCGTTTTTCCTCCGTTTGCATACCGGTGCGTACCTTGGAGTACCTTTGCGTACCTTTTTACTACGCATCGATTGACGTTAAGTCATTGCCTTTATGCAGGTTATGCCATTCAACCCTCGTTTGCGCGTGTAAATAATCGCGGAATTCGCAGGGGCGAATCGGCCATGCCGTGGGGAAGGAGCGAAGAAAGAGAACATGCAGCTCAATCCCCTCCGGGTCGCCCCTGTTTGTCGATCGCGGATCGGTTATTCTCCCCACCACGATGACCGCCAATCCGTACTCCACGCCCGGGCCGATGATTCTGCCTTCGATTTTGTCGGCCGACTTTTCGCGATTGCGGGAGGACTGCACCGACATTCTCTCTGCCGGCGGGGATTTTTTGCACATCGACGTGATGGACGGGCACTTCGTGCCGAATATCAGCTTCGCGGCGCCGGTATTCAAATGGCTGCGGAAGCATTTCAGTTGCTACCTCGACGTACACTTGATGATCGACGAACCCGTGCGCTACGCGCCGGAGATGGTGAAGGCCGGCGCGAACAATGTGACGTTTCACGTCGAATCGCCGGAAGTGAAACACGACGTCGTGGCGGCGGCGAAGGAGATTCGCAAGCTGGGGTGTGATGTCGGGATCACACTCAAACCGGGCACGGCGATCGAGACGGTTTATCCCGCCCTGCCGTTTGTGGATCTGGTGCTGATCATGTCCGTCGAGCCGGGCTTCGGTGGGCAGAAGTTTATGCCGTCGATGCTCGACAAGGCCCGGGCGATCAAACCGATGCTGAAGCCGAACCAGCGGCTGGAAATCGACGGCGGGATTAACGTCGACACAATCGGCCAAGCTCGCCGGGCGGGGATTGACTGGTTTGTCATCGGAAGCGCGTTGTTCGACGCACCGGACCGGGCGGGAACGGTGGCCAAGATACGCAAAGAACTTGAGACCTGATAGGATGCGACAATCGCGCTACCGCTTCACCTGGAGGGCGGCTGTCCCCAGCCGCCGCGTGTGTCGAATAATTCCGGCGGGTGAGGACACCCGCCCTCCAAGGGGATCGAGCGTGCGTTGTGTTTATCATAGAGCCCGACACCGATGACTCGCCTCCTGCTTATCGCCGCCAGTCCAACTCCCTGGGACGTGGAAGACCGCGTCGTGGGGAATCACTCGCTTCCGCTTACTGAGGAAGCACACAAGGCGATTGCCGAGCTGGTCGGCGAGCTCGTGCCGATGATCTCGTCGATCTACCGCTGCAAGACGAATGAAGCCTGTAACGAAACCGCCAAGCTGGTCGCCGAGAAGTACAACCTGCGGCCGGGGCACCGCGCGGACTTGGACGAAATCAACCTCGGCCTGTGGCAAGGACTGCGGCGGGAAGAAGTGCGGTTCCGCTTTCCGAAGGTGGTCGAGCTGTGGCAGAAACAGCCGCTGGCGGTCGAGCCGCCGGAGGGGGAAACGGTTCCCTAGGCGGCCGAGCGATTGAAGCACGCGGTGAGGTCGATCATCCGCCGAAAGCGTGGTACGACGATTGCCCTGCCGCTCCGCCCGATCGCGATGCGGCTGATTTCGGGCTTTTTGCGTGATGAACCGCTGGAGGAAACCCTCCGCCACTTGCAGACCACCGTGCCCTTGGAAACAATAGACCTGTTGGACGAAGACGTCCGGCGGATTTTAGCATGATGGTGGAGTGCGGATTGTGGACTGTCGAAGCATTTCAACAATCTACCATCCACCATCAACGATCGAGGATTGAATGTCTCAATTGCCGGCCGATACGAAGAAAGAAGGCATCCCCCAGGGCTTGTGGATGCGCTGCCCTGAATGCGAAGAAATGCTCTATCGCAAAGTGGTGGAAGAAGGGCTGAGCGTCTGCCCGAACTGCCAGCACCATTTCCGCATCGCGGCCCGAACGCGGATCGAGCAGTTGGTCGATCCCGGCAGCTTCGAGGAAATGTTCGACGACATCGAGCCGGGCGATCCGCTGAAATTTGTCGATAAGAAAGCGTACAAGGATCGTCTCAAATCCGAGCAGGCCAAAACCGGCAACTCTGACGCGGCGGTTTGCGGCAAGGGGTTCATCAAAGGCCGGCCGATCATGCTGGGCGTGATGGACCCGACGTTTATGATGGGCAGCATGGGCAGCGTGGTTGGCGAAAAGCTAACGCGCACGATCGAAGCGGCGGCAGAAGACAAGCTGCCTTGCATCATCGTCAGCTGCTCCGGCGGTGCACGCATGCAGGAATCGACACTCAGTCTCATGCAGATGGCGAAAACGTCGGCGGCCCTTGCGCGGCTGGATGACGCCGGTTGCCTGTTCATCTCCCTGCTGGCCGACCCGACGACCGGCGGCGTGACGGCCAGCTTCGCGATGCTCGGCGATTTCATCCTGGCCGAGCCCAGGGCTTACATCGCCTTCGCTGGCGAGCGGACGATCAAAGGCACGATCAAGGTCGACCTGCCCGAAGGCTTCCAGCGGGCGGAGTTCCTGCAGGATCACGGGTTTATCGACTTCGTCGTCCACCGCAAAGACCTCCGCAGCGAAATCGCCCGGCTGGTGGATTTCTGCGTGAAGTAATCTGCCGAGAATTTCATCCCGCAACCTCAAAGCGGTGATAAAATAACGATATGAGTATCCCCACCGACGCATTAGCGGAGTGGAACAAAACATGGGACGCATCCACCGGACTTTGGTGGCAGGACAGTCCCGGGCATACGGCGGAAGTTGCGCAGTTGCCGCGCGTTCGGCCGATCCCGTCGGCGGCAAGTCGGTTGGTCCTGGCGGGCGAAGCGGGCTGGCTCGGGAAGATCGACGCGCACGCCGTGCTGAAAGCGATTGCGGCAGCGCAAGTTGTCGATGACAACTCATTCCGCGGCTGCTTCCGTTGGTATCAGGAAGAAACCAAACCCAACGACACCAACGCCGCATTCTTCACCGGACTTGGACTGATCAGCCTGCGGCTGGCGCATTTTGAATCGCTCAAAGCCAATAGCCAAACGCTGCTGTCGAACATCCTGATCAACCTGCAACACTGGTTCGACCGCGCCGCCGAGCACCGCGCGATGAACTATCCGAACAAGTTCCTCGGCGATCTGGTCTGCGCGTGGCTTCTGCACGAAATCAACGGCACGGACGATGACGATCAGCAACTACAGAAAACGATGATCGACGCCGCCCACTACTGGGATCACCATCACTGGGGCTGGGGCGAGCACATGAGCGACATCTACGCCGCCGTGTGTTTGGATGAGTTGTCCGCCTTGTTGCTGCTGTCGAAGCATCTGCCGCACCCGGTGCGGGTGGCGTATCAGAAACTGTTCGACAAGCTGATCGCGCTGGAAGACGAGTTCGACGACGGCCCGCGCGTGCCGGCGATTCGATCGTATGCGTTTACGACTTCGCCGGCGCACCGCAGCTACCGCGAAGGGATTTTGCCGCTGGATGCGCCGTCACTGGAAGAGCTGCATCGCCAGCCGAGCATGCCTAGGAACAGTGATCTCAATCGATTCACCAACCGTCCGCCGCTGGGGAGTTTGCTGTATCGCAAGAAATGGCATGAGATTGCGCTGGCGCGTCACCCTCGCGGGCACGACGTGCGCATTGCCTGCTTCGGCGGCATGACGGCGGTTGCGAGGATTGAGAAAGACGCGCGACTGGGGACGATGTCGCGCTTCCCGATCATGCGCGGCGCGGACCACCACAACTGGGGCCTGAGTTGGCAGAGCTTCCCCGTCTGCCTGTGGAAGCCGTCAGGCGACTGGGGTTTCCTGCAGTGGGAAACCCGCGCCGGCCAGCGCGTTCGTGCTCACCCGGCGGAGGAAAAACAGCTGGCGTATCTCGGCAATGCGCTGGCGGAATCGGTCAACCCGCCGATCGTCGGACGCACCTTCTCGCTCCAGCAAGGAGGCGACGCATTGGTGCTGCGACTGATGCCCATGACCCTGACCGAGTGGGACAGCCTGCACGACCGTTTCCGCCTCGTCGGCCAATCGGGGGAGATTCTCGACACGCCGAAGCAGTCGGTGATGTCGACGCTGCACTGGCACCAGCGGCAATTCGTCTACGCCGGCCGCACCATCAGCGTGCAGTGCATCCCACTGTTTAGTGGTGCCGCCATTGAATCGTTCAAACGCCAGACCTTTGACGGGCATCCCGCCAACGATCTGGACGTCACCGTCGATCGCAATCGCCTGGCCACATTACGTTGCGTGCCGATCCTGTGGGGCATCAGCCTGAACGGCGAAATCAAAGAACCGCCCGACATTCACCCGATCCACGACGACACCGCCACACCCCGCAGTGCCGAGGAAAGCATCCTGCGGCTGCACTGGGAATGGGGCACGACGCGCTGGGACGCGATCATCGATCCGCTGGCGGCGGAGCCGCTGGTGGAGTTGTGAGATCGAGCCTCACCACCGAGGTGGTTCCTGCTTTTCGATCGTTGTGCGGTCGATTTTTCTCCGCAATGCGCTGGCGACGCTTGGCGGCAGCGCCGCAAAGAAGCGATATCCGGTGATCGTCTCCACGTCGGCCGGGCTGACGCGGTATTGGGACCAGTCGTAGCCGATTTGGTTAGTGTTGGGCATGACTGTGGCGATCACCCGGCTGGATTCGGTGATGTCGCTGAGGTCTTCGGTTCCATCGTCGGGGACGATGACGATGACCTTCCAGCACTCTCTGGGCACGGTCACGGTTTTGTTGGCGAACGATTCGCGATAGCCATTATTGCCTGTCGCTCCTACGCCTGCCGGGCCGGCGGTGATGTAGAGGCGGGCGTTTTCGTTTTTCGCCAGGCTGCGGCAGTACAGTTCGAGCATGTTCCACGCTTTTTCGTTCAGCCCATGGCTTTGGGGCATGATGTTGGTCATGACGAACGTGGCGTTGCTCATTTCCTTGCTATTGGTCCGATCGCCGTGCGGACAGAGATGGCCGCGATCGAAACCGCTGTTGGTGTAATCTTTTTCGCTCACGCGATTGAGCAAGGGCGGTAAGGTGAGATCGGTTGAGAATTTATCGCGACGAGGAGTGTCGCCCAGATCATCCTTGGTCAGCCGCCAACTGACCCAGTTGGGCGTGCCCTTGGCGTTGTTGTACGAGCCGACGAAATACGGCTTGATCAGGAGAAAATTGTCCGGATCCGTGCCGGCATTGCTGGGGTTGCCGAGCAGCCAGTTGGATTGGCCCGATGCGACCGATGGGCTGGTAGCCACGGGCGCTACGGCCGGGTGATTCTTTTCGTAGTTCTGATACGCCGCAATCGCCAGTGTGACGACGAGCACGACCGCCGACACCAAAGTCTTGTTGGGCCCGCGAGTCCCCCGTGGCGATTTGGTGCGATATCGAGGCATAGTCGATCAAACTGGAGGGCGGGTGTCCTCACCCGCCGGGGCTTTCCGAAAAACGCGGCGACCGAGGACGGCCGCCCTCCAAGTGGCTTTGATCGGCCTCAGAGAAACATTAAAGCTGCTTGGCGTAGCTCGCCAGGGTCAGATCAAACGGCTGCGGCTCCCAGCCGAAATCTTTCACTGCTTTGCTGATGTCGCAGGTATTGTTTTCCTGGCTCATGATCACCTGCGATTCATTGAACGGGAGTAAACCGGCGGGCGTCACCTTGGTCAGCAGTTTGGCGTACCAGGCTGGCAGTGCCACGACCAGCCGCTTCTTGCCGCTGATCGCCTGTGCCACCGCCTGATGAAGTTGCGGCCAGGTCAGTTGATCAGGCCCGCCGAGCGGGTAAACCTCGCCGATGGCTTGCGGCTTCTCCAAGGCATCGACAAACGCCTTGGCGACATCGCCGACAAACACCGGCTGGAGCATCCCCGCCCCGCCGGTACCGAGAGGCCCGGCGCCGAAGTACGGCATGAACAGGAAAGGAGGCGCGGTCCCGCGACACCACTTAGCTTCCATCTTCATAAACTCGCCGCGCGGGCCGTGGATCAGCGACGGGCGGAGGATCGTCCAATCCAGCCCGCTGGCGCGGACGTAATCTTCCGCCAGGTACTTGGTCTTGTGATAATCGCTCACCGCACCGGAACGCGTGCCCAGCGCCGACATCTGCACATACCGCTTGATGCCTGCCCGCTTGGCGGCATCAACCACCCGGCGGGTGCCCTGATGGTGGATGCGTTCGAAGGTCGCGTCGCTCTTCTCCATGATGATGCCGACGAGGTGGATGACCGCATCGCACCCGCGCATCGCGTCATCGAGCACGGCTGCATCAAACAGCGACCCCTTAAAGCTGGTCACACCGCCAGCGATCGCCTGACGGTTGGAGAGCGCGTTGACCGCATATCCGCGAGAGAGGAGTTCCTCAACGACGGCCTGCCCTACGAATCCGCTTCCGCCGGTGACGAACACTTTGCCTGGCATGATGGGTTCCTTCCGAATGATCGAGTAGACTTGCAAGTCGTTCGATCACCTTACTTTAGAACTGCCGAGGTTGATAGGCAAAGGGGATTCACAAGAAATGAAATACAAGACGCTTTGTCGGCTGCTGATCAAGCTCATAGGACTGTATTTCGTGGCCGCTGCATTGAGCACGTTCGGTCCGGCAATGTGGGATGCGATCTCCTACATCCGCAACGGCGAGGGAGCGGGGCGAGCCGTGTACGTGGGTTGGATGATCGTTCCATGCGGGAATCTACTGACGGGTATATTGCTTCTCCGCGCAAGTGGATGGATCGCGAGTATTCTGATTCCATCGAATCGCCCCTACTGTCACGAATGCGGCTACGATCTGACGGGCGCGATGGGTAACGTGTGCACCGAATGTGGAACGGCGTTTCGTGCGACACGAACCGAATCGGAGCCGCATCACTAATGTAGGGTGGGCACTGCCCACCATCTTCGTTATTCGACACACATGGTGGGCAGTGCCCACCCTACAAATGCAAAAAACTCTCTCTCACCTTCGTCTCGGCACACGCGGCAGCATGCTGGCACGGATGCAATCGCAGCAGACGGCCGACGCATTGATGTCGGCTAATCCCGGGTTGCACGTTGAGCTTGTGGTTCTCAAAACCACTGGCGATCAGGTCGTCGATCGTCCTTTGCATGAGATCGGCGGAAAGGGGTTGTTTACGAAGGAACTGGAGATCGCGCTGCTCGAGGGCAAGGTGGATTTCGCCGTCCACAGCTACAAGGACGTACCGGTGACGATGCCGCTGGTCGATCAGAGTGAGCTCACGATCGCCGCCGTGCCGCTGCGCGAAGACCCGGCCGACGTGCTGGTGTCGCGGGTGGCCATGTCGATTGCCGAGCTGCCGAAGAGCGCAAAGGTCGGCACGGGTAGTTTGCGGCGGCGGTGCATGATTTTGGACGCGCGGCCGGACGTCACCGTCGAGATGATCCGTGGCAATATCGACACGCGGATGAAGAAGATCGACGCCGGCTTTGATGGGGTGATCCTCGCCGCCGCGGGGCTTCGGCGGTCGGGATTGTTTGACGCATCGATCTGTCACGCCGCGCCGGAACTGCTCCCCGCGCCAGGACAAGGCGCGCTCGCGATCCAATGCCGATCGCGCGACACTCGAACGATCGAGTTTCTGACCAAGCTGCACCACGCCCCCACCGCCGACTGCGTGTCCGCGGAGCGCGAGCTGGTGCGGAAGCTCAACGGCGACTGTCATTCCCCAATCGGCGCGCTGGCAACGATCGACGCCGGCCAGGCCACCTTGCGGGCCGTCGTCGGAAATCGTGACGGCCGGCCGCCTGTAATCCGTATCGCCAGATCGTCGTTGCAACAACGATTGCACGCCTTGGTGGATGAGGTTTTCGCTGAACTGATCGCTCAAGGTGCTCTCTTGATGCTCCGCCCGAACCTGTGATCTGACTAGAATTGTCTGGAATTTCACCGATTTCTTCGTGTAGTATTCGTCTGCCTTTCCGATAGGAACCCAATCGCTTGTCATCAGAAGTTCGCAACAAAGTCCTGATCCTCGGTGGCCGTTCGACGGCCAACGCTGGGGTTGTCGAAACTCTTAAAGCCCAATGCGATGTCGTCCAGATCGACTCGGTCGATCAAGCCATCGACGCGCTGCGTCACAGCCAGTTCAACGCGATCTTCTCCGACTCAGCCGACTTCCTCCCGCTCGAACGCGCGCTAGTCAGCCAGCAGGCCAATCTCATTCTCAACACGATCGGCGAAGGCGTCTGCATCGTCGATGGTGAAGGCCGCTGCAGTTGGATGAACAAGAAGATGAACGCGTGGCCGAGCGCAGTGATCGACAAGATTCGCAAGACGTGCAAGGAAGCGTTCGATCTGTTCAGCAAGCAAGTCTCCCCACAAAACGCCGACACGCCGACCTTCAACCGATCTAAACGCTACGCCCTCAACATCGACGACCAGCAGCAGTTCATGGAGATGATCGCCTCGCCGGTGATCAATCCTTCGGGCATCGTCGTGCAGGTGGTGGCCGTGGTGTGGGACGCGACGGGTACGCGGCGATTGCAGCAGAAGATCGACGCGATCGACAAAGCCGGCCGAGAGCTGGTGCGTCTGGAGGCCGAAGCGCTGCAGAAGCTCAACGTCGGCGAGCGGCTGAAGCTGCTGGAAGACAAGATCATCAGCTTCACCCGCGAGCTGATGCACTTCGATCATTTCGCGATCCGTCTGCTGGACCGAAAATCCAAGAAGCTGGAACTGGTCATCAGCGCCGGTTTGCCGGGCGACGCGCTCAACGTCGAGTTGTTCGCCTCCACCGATGGCAACGGCATCAGCGGTTATGTGGCCGCGACCGAACGCAGCTACATCTGCCCTGACGTGGAGCGCGATCCGCGTTACGTCACCGGCTTGGACAGCGCCAAGAGCAGCCTTACCGTGCCGCTGCGGCTGCACGACAAGGTGATCGGCATTTTCAACATCGAATCGCGCCAACGGGCCGCGTTTAACGAGGACGACCGCCAGTTCGCCGAAATTTTCGGGCGTTATGTCGCGATCGCGCTAAACATTCTCGATCTATTGGTCGGCGAGCGCGTGAGCACCTCGCACACCGTGGCCGACTCAGTCTGCAGCGAAGTGGCCGGGCCTTTGAACGACATTTCTTCCGACGCCAATTCGCTGATGGAAGATTACATCGGCAACGACGACCTGCGTTTCCGGCTGCAGGCGATTCTGGACAATGTCGGCACGATTCGCGGCAGCCTCAAGCAGGCGGCCGCCGGGCCGAACACCTCGATCCTGGGCGCCAAGGACCACAAGGAAACGGTCGATCCGATCCTGGCCGGTGCGTCGATTCTGGTGGCCGACGATGAGCCGAACATCCGCACGACGATCAGCGACATCCTGAAGAAGTACAAGTGCCACATCACGGTGGCGGCCTGCGGGTGCGATGCGATTTCGCTGGTGGAGCAACATCGCTACGACCTGGTGATCAGCGACATCAAAATGCCCGACAAGACCGGCTACGATGTGTTCGCCGCCTCCCGCAAGTTGTCCGATACGCCGGTCATCCTGATGACCGGGTTCGGATACGATCCGAATCACAGCATCGTCCGCGCCAGCCAGGAAGGCCTGGCGGCCGTGCTGTTCAAGCCGTTCAAAGTGGAGCAGCTACTGGCCGAAGTCCGCAAGGCGCTCAAGCTGCGGGTGGCCAACTGAGTTCAATTGACTGATAACACGAACATGGGAAAATGATTGATTCATTGACGATCGGGTCATTGACGATTGAAGAATGCGTATCCAATCATCAATGACCCGATCGTCAATGAATCAATTTGCAAACAGTTCCCCAACGACAACGGGCCAACAGTTCACCGCCCCAGTCGCCCGTTCAGCGCCTTGGCGATGTTGTTCATTGAACCGCTGCTGTAGTCAACAACTTCGCTGTTCACCAGTTGGGCCGTTACCCGGCGATTCGACTCGATCGGCGGCTTGCAGATCATGGCGGCCAGCCGGTTCACTTCCGTTTGCTTCTCGACGAGCTTTTGCTCGAGTTCCTCGATCTGCGATTCAATCTGCCGGTGCTCACCGAGCATGTGATTGTAGATTTCCTCGCCTTCCTGAACCCATTGCTGCAAATCTTTTGGCATTAGTCCTCCGCGTTTAGTGTCCAAAGATATGAGGGAGTGATGATAGTGGAAATCGACTTCTCAGTGCATACAAATCCTGCCCCCGGGAAAAAAATATTTTCTAGTGCGATGGTGGTCCAGCCTGTCCGATCGGTCGATCAAATTTCGCCTGAAATTGTGCGTAACACGTTGCACAGATATGATTTGCCACACCGCAGTTGGAACCCTGCGGCGTTGAATAGCGTTTTTTTCTAGGAATGACGATGAAACTTCGATCTCTGATTTTTAGAAGCGGCACACTATTGTCGGCCATGGCCCTATTGGCTTTGGCCGAACCCACCACCGAGCCGGCGGAAAAGAAAACGGTCACCGAGAGCGGGCTTACCATCATCGAACGCGCTCCCGGTGCCGGTACTGCCGCTGCGGGAGATACGGTGTGGGTCAAGTACACCGGCAAGCTCGCAGACGGAACAAAGTTTGACTCTTCCGAAGATCACGCTGAAACGCGCAATGGAATCAACTTTCCGTTGGGAGCCAGCCGCGTCATCAAGGGCTGGGACGAAGGCATCGCAGGCATGAAAGTCGGCGACAAGCGCACCCTGATCATCCCCGCCAATCTCGCCTACGGCGAACGCGGCGCGCCCCCGTCGATTCCGCCCAACGCCACGCTGACCTTCGAGGTCGAACTCGTCGGCCTGCTTCGCGGCGGTGGTGGACGGTGATTGCTGAAATTGACGATTGATTCATCGGGTCATTGACGATTGAAAAACTGGCATCCAATAGTCCATGGCCCGATCGTCATTCGTCAATTCCGCTGAGCGGATCGATCGCAAAGCACAACTCTTCAACCACCCGTCCGCTAATCAGATGCTCCTGAATGATCCGCTCGGCGGCTTGTGGCGTGACGTTGCGGTACCACGTGCCCTCGGGATAAACCACCGCGATCGGCCCGTCGGTGCATATGCGCAGGCATTGGGCCTTGGTGCGGAACACACTCCCCTGCTCGCCGGACAGCTTGAGTTGCTTGAGGCGGTCTTTGAGGTACTCCCACGTTGCGTCGCCCAGATCAGTGGCACAGCAGTCAGGTCCGCGGCAAAGGAAAATGTGTCGCTTCAGCCCACCTATGCCGAAGGACTTGGCCGCCACGTCGGGCGGAAGATGGTTCGGGTTCGCCATCCGCGGATTCTAACAGCGAGCCCGTGAGGCAAGCTACAGTTGCGAAATCTTCCGACGAATCGTGGCGAGTTCTAATTTGCTCAGCCGCTTGGGTTCGTCGGGTGAGAGCTGATCGTTGTACCAGAGCGCCGTTTCAAACTGCTTCCTGGCTTCTTGCGCTTCGCCGAGTTTGACCAGTGCATCGGCGTAAACCAGTCGCATTTCGACGGAATTTGGATCGATCCGGAGCGCTTGTTCGAAATCGGCCCGCACCGCTTGCACGTTGGGCGGATTCTGATGCAGTTCAAACTCGGCACGGAGACGGAAAGATCGCGGGCTTTTCGAGTTGGCGGCGACCGCGCGATCGAGCAGCAAACGGATCTCGGCCGGGTTCGCTTGGGGCCATTGCGCCAGCGCCATCGCCGCGTTGTAGGCGTAGTCGGCATTGCCAGGCCAGAGGTCCAACGCTGCTGCAAAGGACCGGCTGGACTGAAGAAACGAGTTTTGACGGAGAAACTCCTTCCCGTCCGCCGCTTCCGCCTCGGCCGAGAGGATCGGGACGGCCACCGCACCCAATACCGCGATCCAAACGAAGGCTGCGACGATCAACCCAACCCACCGCAGGACCGCAGAACCCGGCCGAAGGGTCGGAATCCCGCTGCCCCACGCCGCACCCGTCAACAACGCGGCGATGAACATCGCGCTGCTCTCGAACATCGAGAAGTCAATCAGGTTATGCACGAGGAAGATCACAAAGGCGATGACCAGCCCTGCCCGAGTCCACGGTGCCGGCCGATCGTCGATCTGCTGGTGCTCCATCGACCGCAACGCGATCAGCGATGAGCCGAGCACGCACAGGCACAGGTAGAGCAGGCGCTTAAGACACTCAATCGCACCGTTCCAGTCGATCCACGCAAAATCCGTGACGGCAATGATCGACAAACCGATCCCGGCAATGCTGACCAGCGACAGCTTGGTCAGGTCGGTCATCCCAGAAATCCGGGGCGACGCATCGCTTTGCCCTGGCGCAGAGGCGGCTGCGATAGCGTCGGTCCGGGTCATTTCCCACAGGCCTCGCCCGACCCACAGCAGCGTGAGTACTCCGCCGACAACGCCCAGTTCGGTGAACGCGCGGACGACAAAGTTGTGCGGGTCTCTGACTTCTTCGGACGCGATCGGCAGGCGGTGGGCGAGATAGTGCAACCCGAACCCGTCAAGCCCGACACCGATCCACGGGCTTTGCTTCCACACACCCCACCCGCCGACCCAGTAACGCCAGCGGAAGTTCAGGCTGTCGTGGAAGAGCGTGCCCGTCGTAACGCCATGATGGATCAGGAACGCGGTGACGCTCGCGATGGCGACCAATGCGACGATCAGGACCAGTCGGCGGTGGGCATTCAACCAGGGACCGAGCAGCCAGAACGAGCCGAACATACCCAAGGCGATCACCGGCGTGGCGAACGCGGTTCGACTGTCCGTCCACCTCAGCACGATGATGCTGGCGGCCAGCAGCGCGATCGTCGCGACGGCAGCGCCGGGTTCGGAGCGGTCTTTTAACCGCTGAATAATTGCCCCCGTCGCCACGATCCCGCAAACCACCATGACGGCGGCGAAGGTGTTGATTGACGCGGAGAAGCCGAGCAGTTCCCCCGACCCGATTTTCTGTTCGATGCGGTTGGCCTGGAACGAGCCCCGCTCGACATTCATCTGCTTAAGCATTTCGGGCAGATTGCGACTGAAATTTTCCTGTCGAATCGGGAGCTCAACGAGCCGATCGATCGCGCCGTGAGCCGCACAAACCAGCAGCACGCTGAACGCGATGGCCGCCACTACGCGAATCTGCCGCCATGATCGAACCAGTTGCTGCGCCGCCCACAACAGTGAGAGGGCCGAGCAAAGCGTGCTTGCGTGGACGGTTGCGGCAAAGCGATCGTCGGCGCGTATCGCAGCAACAGCGATCCAGATCGCCAGCAGCAACAGGACGATATTGGCCCAGGATTTTCGCAGGACAAACGACCGATCCAGCACCGCCCGCAACAGCACCAACACCGCCGGAACGCCGCAGAGCAGATCGAGCAACAGCGTGGTACCCGGCCCCGGCGCGCGGGCAACGGCTTCGCGTCCGGGAGCGACAGGGAACGGATCTCGCAAATACTCCGTCATCGTGCAGCGACAAAGCACCGCCGCCAGCATCAGCCCAAACGTTAGCCGGCCGACCCATCGCCAGATTTCGCTGGCGTCAGTTTGCGTGTCAGATGCGTCGTCGGCGATTCGCATATCGTAGGGTGCCATTCATGGCACCATTGCCCGAAACATACACGGCGGTGCCATGAATGGCACCCTACTTCGGCGGGATCGGGTGTTGCTCCAGCAGCGCCACCACGCCCAGCACCAGCAGCGTCTGCACGCCGATCAGGAACGCGCCAAACCCGCTGCGGATCTGCGGCAAAATCACCGCGGCAATCGCTGTCGCCGCCGTCAGCAGCCACAGACACAGGACTGCGGTTTTCTTGCTCATCCCGCGGGCGACCAGACGATGGCTGAAGTGGTTGGTATCGCCCACGAACGGGCTCTTGCCCCGGCTGATGCGGATCAGGCTCACTACGATCAGATCATATAACGGCACGGCCAGCACGATGACCGGAGCGAGCGTCGCGTACCAGTCCTTCTGAAAATCCGCATCGCGCGGCAGGAACGTCGTCCGAACCGTCAGCACGCCGAGGATGAAACCGATCACCGTCGAACCGCTGTCGCCCATAAAGATGCTGGCCGGCGGGAAGTTGAAGCAGAGGAAGCCGATCAGCGACCCGAGCAGCAACGCCAGCGACGCGGCCACGAACCACTGCTCGATCGAGATTGCGGTGATCAAAAACGCGGTCGTCGCGACGGCGGCGATGCCTGCGGACAGGCCGTCCATGTTGTCGAGGAAGTTGAATGCGTTGGTGATCGCAGTGATCCAAAGCACGGTCAGGATGATCGAAGGCACGTTGCCGAGGGCGGTCAGGATGCGCAGCCCGCCGAGAAGCACGACCGCGAGCGTGATCGCGAGTTGGAAGAAGAGCTTGATGTACGGGCCGAGGGCTTTTTTGTCGTCCCATAGGCCCATGGCGTGGAGGGCGAGGCAGCAGGCGATGAATGCGACAGCAAGCGGTGTCTGGTGGCGAATGCCGGACCAATAAGCTTCGGTCGAGTAGGCCGCAGGGTTGTCTGCTCTACCCATGTCTGTCGCCAGTTTGTAGAGGAATGCAAAGTTGTTAGTTAACAGATCTGGCTTTGGAGTCAGATTAACCCAAATTAGTACTACTGCGATCGGAAGCACAAACCCCAACACGATCCCCACCCCGCCGCCCAGCGGTTTAGGGTTGGTGTGGATCTTTCGATGTCCCGGCTTATCGACGAACCCAATTTTCGGGGCCAGCCGCTTCATGGCGGCGGTGAGAAAGACAGAGATCAGGAAGCTAACCCCGACCAGGCTGAGGAGGACAACGGTCATGCGAGCTTCAGCTTACCCGGGAATTGAGGCGGAAAGAAAGCGGGGAAGAATCCGACCATGGATCAGTTTGTAATGGGAGGGAAGAAAGTGGCTAAAAGCGTCGCCCGTAGCACGGGCCTCCGGCCCGTGCCGGTGATTGGCGAATATCAGAAACCAACCGTACTAGAAAATCCCCATCGTCGGCACGGGCCGGAGGCCCGGGGTACGGTTGGGGTTTCCAGCTACGATCCTCACCCCAAGCGTTCACGGAGCACTTCGATCTCCTGCTCCATGTCCGCGAGTTGGCGGTTGAGGACGCGTTTGTCCTGCTCCGTCCGCGCATGCTCCACGCGCCGGCGGGTGCTGCGGGCGTCGAGCTCCAAGCGTTCAATTTCAGCGATCAGTTGCTGCTCTGGGTTGTATACCTGGCTGAACATCATTGTCAGGCCTCCGTGTCCAACAAATGTACCACCAAACATCGGTTATGCAAACGTTATACGATGAAGGAATCGTTAATATTCGATCAGTTCGGGGGTTGGGAGTGAAGCTGGGGAGGTTTGCGGGGGAGTGCGGTTAAGGCTTTCGCCGCTTGCGGCTTCGCGAGGGCGAGAGCGTAGCACTCGCGAAGCCGCAAGCGGCGGAGGAATACCTCGCGCCCCTCATCTCTCTACTTCGCGGGTTTGACGACCTTCGCGGGCACTCCCACCGCAGTCACGCCCTGCGGTAGGTCGCGCAGGACGACCGCGCCGGCGCCGACGATCGCTTCCGGACCGATCGTCAGGCAGGGGAGGATTTTCGCGCCCAGTCCGACAAACGCGCAGGCCCCAATCCGCACCCGCCCCGCCAACGCTGCCGTCGGGCAGATGTGGGCGGCTTCTTCGATGACGCACTCGTGATCGACGACGGCAGAGGTGTTGATGATCGCCAGATCGTCGACCACCGCCTCGCTGCCGACGACCGCTCCCATCGCGACGACGATGCCTTTTCCGAGTGTGGCCGAGGGAGAAACGATCGCCTTGGGGTGAACGGCGTTGATCAGCTCAAACCCATGCTGTTTCAGCACTTGAGCATAGGATCGCCGCGCCCGATTGTCGCCAATCGCGATGATCGCGCCTTTGATTTTCTGGGATTTGAGCTTCCCCAGCACGTTTGCCGCCCCTAAGACGGGCAGTCCGCCGACCTTCTTCCCCGCCAAAGACGGGTCAGCATCGACGAAACCAACGGGTTGATGCTTTTTCGCCGCTTGGAGAATCTCCAGAACGACCTTCCCATGCCCGCCGGCCCCGATGATGACACATTTCATGCTCGCACTCCCGATCGACTGTGGGCATTATCGGACGTTTATCCGCATGGGCGTTAAAAGTGGAAAGGATAAAGCGATGAGCGATGAGTTGAATTCACTCATCGCTCTTCGCTTTCCACTTCCTCAAACGATCGCATCCGCCTCGATCTCGATCTGAGCTTCGGCGTCGATCAGTTTCGGCACTTCGACGATCGTGGTGGCCGGGCGGATGTCGCCGAAGATTTCGCCGTGAACTTTGGCGACTTGTTCCCACTTGGTCACGTCGGTGACGTACATGCGAGTGCGGATGACGTCGCCGATCTTCCCGCCGAGCTTTTCGATCGCTGCCTGCACGATCGCGAGCGATCGGCGGGCCTGCTCGCCCAGGTCGGGCGAGTACTTCCCGTCGGCCCCCACGCCCACCGTGCCGGTGACCGCGATGTAATTCCCCTTACGTACCGCCCGACTGTAACCCATGAGCGGCTCCCACTTGCTGCCACTGCTGGCGCAGGTTCGGCCGGTGCGTTCGGTCACGGTGATGTTGATGTTCTGACTCAAAGCGTGCGTCCTTTCTAAAAATGCGTGAGCGGAAAATGATACTGCAAATCTCATGAACATCGAAGCATGAAATAATTGTCCGGTCTCCTGGTAAGGCACTAGAGTGAACGCCAGGGTAGTACAGCCAAGAGAAGTCTCTGACACAGCACTTCTTGCCCACTCTGCTTTTCGAGGTTATTGCGGCCAAATCAACCTGTTCTTTGCGATTTGGCGTTCCATTCGCATTTTATTCGCTACGCATTAAAATCGGCCCGGAGATGACCGCCCGGGCGTGGCGAAATTGGCAGACGCATCGGACTTAAAATCCGAAGGCCTTAAAACCGTGCGGGTTCGAGTCCCGCCGCCCGGAATGACAGAGTGTATTAAGAATTTTAACAATTTCGTGATAGCAATCGGGTGACGGTGTGGCTTATACTTCCGCGGTCGCGCAACACTTCGGTAGCGTTAAGTTCAGGTAGGTAACAGTTCACTTGTTAACAGATGTACCCTGATAGTCATAATCGACTTGGGTGAGTCGGGGTCGTCAAGTCAATAGGCAGTTTGCCCTATGCAAAAAGCCCTCGGCAGTAAGTTTGTTCACTACGGCACTGCACTTCTTGCGGTATTGGTCGCGTACGTCATCACCCAGCAAATCCAACAGATCGACAAGCAACCGACCCTGTTTTTATTTCTTGGCGCGGTCATCATCTCGACCCTTGTTGGCGGACTCCTTCCCGGCCTGCTTTCTTTGGGTGCCGCAGCGCTGATCACCGCGTATTTTGTGATGGTGCCCCAGCATTCATTTGTCATCGTTGGATCCGGGGCGGTCGTTCGCTGGGTGCTTTTTCAGGCGTTGGGGCTGTCGATGGTCATACTGCTGGCCTCCCGAAGGGCAGTCGCCGAGCGCTTACTGGAAACCGACCAGCGCCTTCGGCTGGCGCTGGACGCAGGTCGGATCGGCGTGTGGGATTATTCGCTCACGTCGGGGCAACTTTGGGTCTCGTCAGAACTCGGCACGCTGTTTGGCCAGGATCCCAAATGGTTCCGTCCGTCGTTCAGCGAGTTTCTTGGATACATTCACTCGGAAGACCGGGAGTTTTTCCATCAGGCCGTGTTGCGAACCATTACTGATCGCGTGGACTATGAAGTGGATTTCCGCGTGGTCCGCCCGGACGGTTCGATCCGCTGGCTGGTGTCTCGCGGGCGAGGTTATCAGGCAGGCGGCGCACAGCGCATCGTGGGCGTGATTTCAGAAAATGCCACCAATCGCTCAACCGCCGTCGCAGCACGCGTGGTGAAGTCTGATTCGACGAATTTCCTCACCGGCCAGAAGTCGTAATACGGGCGGCTAATTCCAAATCGAGTTGCGTCGTGATCTTCAGGTTCTGTTCCTCTCCCTGCACGAGCCAAACCGCCTGCCCGGCCAATTCCAGCACCTGCATGTCGTCGGTGATCTGATCGGCGGGAATCGGACAGTTGCTCATCGCGCCCAGCAGAGCAGCCCGACGGGCGATTTGAGGCGTTTGCATGGCCCAAAGCGACGAGCGCGGCACGGTCCGCTCGACCTTCGCCGGCAGCGGGCCGGTGGCCTCTTTGATCGTCAGCGAAACCGCCATCGCCGGGGCGGCCGCGCCGTGCTGTTGGGCAGCCAGCAAAACGCGGTCGATCAGTTCCGCCGACACCATCGGACGGGCGGCGTCGTGGACGGCGACCCATTCGATCTCCGCGGGAACGTGCGCCAGCGCCGCCCGAACGCTGTCGGCTCGGCTGGCGCCTCCCGGGACAAACTTCACCCGCGGGTCGTTCGCCAGATCGCCCATCGCGCCGCGCATCGCCGATTCACTTGACGTCGCGATCAGCAGCAGCGTCACATCCCGCCGAGCCAAAAACGCCCCGGCCGACCGTGACAGTACGGTTCGGCCGTTCAGCGGTTCCAGCAGCTTGTTGCGCCCGCCGCCGAATCGCGTCGATGCACCTGCCGCCGGCAGAATCACCGCTAATCGGTCGATCACAGGCGAACCTTTCCGGTGAAGAGCGTCATCGTTTCCCGTTGGTTTTGGGAGAGCCGACAAGCAGTTCGTCGGGCTGTTGAAAAATCGCCAGCACCGGTTTGCCGTCGATATCCGCCGGCAGCGGAATCCCCAGCACGTAACAGGCGGTGGCGAAGGTGTCCTCGGTGTTCACGTGAAGCTCGGCAATGCGGGTTAGATCGTAATTCGCTCGAACGCCAGGACCGGCGACGATCCACGGAATGTGCCGGCTTCGCGGATCGTTAGGCCCATGAACGCGCCCCTGCCCGCCATGGTCGGCCGTCACGATCAGCAGGGTTTCATCAAACGTTCCGGCCTTTTTCGCGGTGGCGATGATCTGCCCGATGTAGCCGTCGACGTCATGAATCGCCGCCATCTGTTCCGGTGAGGCCCAACCCTTGCCATGGCCGGCCGAATCCACGCCGGGGAAGTGGATGAACATCACTTGTGGTTGATGCGCTTCGATAATGTCGCAGGCTTTGGTTGCGACCATTTTGTCATCGGTCTTGGGCAGTTCGGTGATGAAAGACCAATCCAGCACGCCGGGCTTGGCAAACGTCGTGAATTTGCTTTTGCCGGTCGATAAGCCCGTCGAATATCCATTGGCCTTGGCCAGTTCGAACAGCGTCGGGACGGCCGGGTAGGGATCGCGGCCGGCAGGAACTTCGGCGTTCCAGTCGATCTTGTGCTTCTTCGGCATCACGCCGGTCAACATCGACACGTGCGAAGGAAGTGTGATCGAGATTTCGGTGGTCTGCGCCCAAAAGGTGAAGGCCCCGGCGTCCATCAGCGAGTGCATGGTCGGAGTGTCGGCCCGCAACGCCAGGTCGGGACGCAGGCCATCGACACTAATGACCATCACCCTCTTGATCGCCGGAAACGGGCGGGTCGTCGGCGCGGGTCGAGTGGTCTGACCGAACGCCATGGAGCCCATCAGCATAAGAAAGACTGCGGCAACGATTGCGCGGGCGTGGCTGTTCATGGGTTGGCTCCGTTGTATCGGGTACTTGCCTACCGGGCAAGACAACCCTATTAACGCCCAAAAGTTAGGAAACGATGTGCCCAACTTGACACCCCGCAAGGCCGGTTCGATACTTCCCAGCCCACGCGGCTTGCTGTCGCGTTGACCAGGAGCGCGGCCTTGAAGAAATCGCTGGCAATTCTCTGCATCGGACTTTCGTTGACGGGCTGCTTGAAAAAGTCCGGCGATTCAGGCACTGATCCCCTAATCGACCCCAACGCCCAGCAAAAACCCGCAAAGGTAGAGCCCGGCACGGTGGCGATCGTCAACGGCCAGCCGATTACCATGGATCAGCTCCAGAAGCCCCTCGTTGAAGGTTACGGGCTGAACGTGCTGTTCAACCTCGTTCAGCTAGAAATGGCCAAGCAGGCCGCCGCCCGGAAGTTCATCGTCGTCAGTGAAGACGATTTCAATCGGGAAATGGAGCAGACCTTGAACACGATGTTCAAGGACAACAACGAAAAAGCCCTCTCCGAAGCCGACACCGCCGAGGTGCAGGGCAAGAAAGACGTCGCCGATCGAATCCGCAAAGAAGTGGGAGAAGAAAACCAGCAGTTGCTCGACCAGTTCCTAGAAGGCAAGCGGCTCAGCCGGGCGGAGTTTGAGATCGTCATCCGCACCAACGCATACCTGCGCAAAATCGTCGAGCCGTCGTTGAAAGACGCGATTACCGACAAGATGATCGAGGACGGGTTCCGGTTCCAGTACGGCGAAAAGGCCCAGGTCCGGCACATCCAGTGCGCCAACTGGCAGGAGATAGCCGAGGTCAAAGCCCACCTGGCCAAGGGTGAGGATTTTGCCGAAGTTGCCCGACAATTCAGCCGCAACGCCCGCACCGCCCCGCTGGGTGGCGAATTGCGTCCGTTCAGCCGCGCCGAGCCGTCGCTGGATGACAACTTTAAGGCTGCGGCGTTCGCTCTGCGGGAACCGGGTGAAGTGTCCGGCGTCACCATGTCGGGCAATGCCATGCACCTGATTCAGTTGGTAAAATTGATAGGTCCGACGGCCGTCAAGCTGGAAGACGTAAAAGATTCAATCCGCAAACAACTGTATCAAGGCCTGATGACTGAGGGGATGAAGCAACTGCGGATGGAATTCGGGCAGCAGGCGATGAAATCGCTGAAGATTATTGATCCGACGCTCAAAGCCCAGTTCGATAAGCGCACCCGCGAAGCCAAGTCCGCCGTGCAGGGCAAGGAAGACACCCTCAAGAAGCTGGCCGAGGAACGAATGGCCGCCGCCAGGGCGATTGCGACCCAGCCCACCACGGCACCGGCACCGGCGACGCAGCCGGCGTCAGTCCCTGCGACGTCGCCGGCCCAATGAAGTGATTGCTTGTTTGGTAATTGGAGTTAGGTATTTGGCGTTAGGTGAGCGAAACTTGGCACACTCCGCCATCCCAATTGCCTAATACCTAACGCCTAACACCTAATAACTATCGCCAAAATCCATATCATCCGAAAGCATCCCATGCAGAACCAACCACCCTTCAAAATCGCCGCCTCCAGCCGGATCGAACGCTTGCCACCTTACCTGTTCGCACGCATCAACAAGATGAAGTACGACAAGCGGGTGGCCGGCGTGGACATCATCGACTTAGGGATGGGCAATCCCACTGATCCGACGCCCGACGTGATTGTCGACAAACTCGCCGAGGCCGCGAAGGATCCGCGCAATCACCGCTACAGCGACAGCAAGGGCATTGCCGGGCTGCGGAAGGAAGTCGCCAAGAAATACAAAACCCGGTACGGCGTTGATCTCGACCCGGAAGAGGAAGTGATCGTCACCATCGGCAGTAAAGAAGGCATCAGCCACATGTGCCTGGCGCTGCTCGGTCCCGGCGATTCGGCCTTGGTGCCTGATCCTGCGTTCCCCGCGCACCTGTACGCCCCCGCGATGGCCGGCGCCAGCGTCATCCGCGTGCCGCTGGGGAACGACGACGCATTCCTGGCCAACATGGAGCGCACAATCAGCGGGCTTTACCCGACGCCCAAGCTGGTGATCCTCAACTACCCACACAACCCGACGAGCATGACCGTCGAGCCGCAGTTCTGGGACAAGGCCATCGAAATCTGTCGTCGGCATAACGTGATGATCATGAGCGATTACGCCTACGGCGAAATCAACTTCGACGGCTATAAAGCCCCGTCGTTCCTCGCCGCGGCCGGTAGCAAAGAGATCGGCGTGGAGTTCAGCACGATGAGCAAGAGCTTCAACATGGCCGGCTGGCGCGTGGGCTTCTGCTGTGGCAACAAGGAGATGATCAAGGCGCTAGCCACCATCAAAGGCTACTACGACTATGGCCATTTCGCCCCGATCTGGATCGCCAGCGTGATCGCGATGCGCAAAGCCGCCAGCACGCCGGCCGAGCAGAGCGTGATGTACGAAAAACGCCGCGACGAAGTCTGCCGCGGCCTCGATAAGCTCGGCTGGCACTACGAAAAACCCAAGGCCGGCATGTTCGTGTGGGCCCGCGTGTCCGATGCACATTTGAACGGCAAGAGCACGCTCGATTTCTGCTTGAAAATGCTCGACGAAGCCAAGGTGGCGCTCGCCCCCGGCAAAGCATTCGGCGATCTGGGAGAAGGATTCGTCCGCATCGCACTGGTCGAAAACGAGCAACGCCTGCGTCAGGCGATGCGCAACCTGCTCGATAAACTGCATCCGAAAGAATTGCGTCCGAAGCGCGCCAAGGCCAAGGCGTAATCTGTCGCATGGGCAACCTATCCATGTGATCGCGTACTCGCGATCGATCGATCGGATCGCTCGCCCGTACCACGGGCCTCCGGCCCGTGCGAGCGGCGCGCGAATTTCGGAATACACGGTTCTTGAAATGGGACCGGTACGGGCCAGAGGCCCGTGGTACGGGCGAGATTCTAAAATCCGCGAGTCTGAGTGCTGCATGGGCAAGGTTACCCGTGCGACATAAGGGGATCATTCCATGGATCAGGAAATTAGCAGGCCGCCTCCCCTCCCGCCGCTGCAACGCCACCTGCAACTGGAGACCGACCTCTTCTGCTTCGGCTGCGGCTACAACCTGCACGGGCAGGTGGTGACGCACGACGAGCGGCTGGGATTCCTGATCTGCCGCTGCCCCGAGTGCGGCCGCTTCCACCCCGCGGCGATGGGCGTCAGCGCCAGCCGGCCGTGGCTGATGAGGTTGGGGGTGAGTTTGATTGCGAGTTGGATCTTGACGGCGCTTACCATCGTCGGATTCGTCAGCTTCTTCATCGGCTTGATGAATTACGCACACTTTGAGTCTTATACGACCGTTATCTACGCTCAACGGAGCCAAGGCTACTTTCCGAGCGAACGTCATCGCGTACTCCGGGAGTATTCGAATACAAATCGAGATTATGCGATGTATTATCGCGACCGATGGCTTTGGTTTGCGGGTTTTTCCGCGACCGGTTCGGTCGTTCTAGGGATGTTCTTTGCTGTCGCCATGTGGCACGTATCGGCCGGTAAGCGATGGCTGATCGTCGGCTGGCCGATTCTGATCGCGGTCTTCACGTTGCTGATCTGGTACGGAAACGAAGAATTGTCAGAAGTGCTGCTCTGGAGCGTACTGACAAGTATCAAGTATCTTCTGCTTAACGTCCCCGCGATGGCGATCGGCTTACTGATCGGCCGGCCGGTCATGCGGGGAATTTGCAGAATGCTCGTCCCGCCCAAGCTGCTGCAGCACGCGCAGTTGTAACTGTTTACCGTCCCGTCATGGATTTTAGATCGTGTCTGTGAGCAAGGCGATGTCTTTCCCCGCCCACTCGGCTTGCAGGAGGGTCTTGATCGTTTCCAGCACATCTCGGCCCTGTTGTTCGGCGGTGCGCATGACG
>JANMES010000040.1:0-34955 GCA_031377185.1 Phycisphaerae bacterium | reverse complement strand
GTCATGCGCACCGCCGAACAACAGGGCCGAGATGTGCTGGAAACGATCAAGACCCTCCTGCAAGCCGAGTGGGCGGGGAAAGACATCGCCTTGCTCACAGACACGATCTAAAATCCATGACGGGACGGTAAACAGTTACCTGATCAACTACTGCTGTATGCGGAATAAGCTTTTCATCACCGGCAAAAAAGCCGACCAATCGATCTGGCTAAAAGGCGATCAGGCCCAAAACGCGGTGGCCGTGGGTGATACGGATTTCAAGTGCATGAGCGACCTGCAACTGCTTGATCTGCTCGGCGATTCGCTACCTTGGCGACGTACGCGGGCCGGCGCTGCGCTCAAGGAGCGGAATGGTGATCTCATCGCACCGATTCGGACCATCCTCAAGGCAGGCAAGTGGCAGCAGAAAGTCGGGGTCTGCCAGTTGATCGGCGCATCAGCACCCAAGTATGCTTCGTTGCAGGACGATCTGGTTGCGATCATCACTGACAAGAATGAAGTCGTGGCGGCTAGGCAAGAGGCGGTTGATGCTTTGTGCGCTCTAGGCGAATCAGCCAGGAAGGAGTTTCCCACACTACTCAAGGTGATTCTGGAGGAGAATCCAAATGACCCGTACCGCAATTTGGCGCGCACGATCGGGATGGACATGACCAAGGCGTTTTCGCCGGACCCGCACACGTTGGGGCTGGTAACCGACAAGGAACTGTTTTACTCGGCTGTCAACTCGCTATTGATCCATAAGCACGAGTGGGGTCGTAGCGCGGGGATGTCATTGCTAAAAAGCATCCCGCCGGAGGATTTTCACTACGTCGCCGATCCATTCATGCACGTGATGCGCGATAAAGACTTGACCTACGTCGCGTACCACAATCCCACTGGAACGATCGGCGTTGGCGCGACGATTCTGGCTCGGCTGAACGTCGGCGAAGGGATGGATTGTCTGGTGGATTGCCTCAAATCACCCGTGGGAAAATGGGGTTTCAAGTTCCGGATGTTTATGAGCGTGTTGCCTCGTTACGGCGCTAACGCAAAACCTGTTTTGGAGAAGCTTGCTGCCGATCCAAAATTCAAATCGTTATTTGAGAAGGGTGACGGTGACAAATGGCAGGTGATGGTTAATGCCATTAACAATGCCCCGCCGGGACCCAAGCTGATCACGGTTGAGGAAGCCAAGCAGGTGGGGCAAAAGACGTCGAAGCCGGCTAATTAACGCTGGAGACCTGTGAACAACCGGTTGAATCTGCCCGAGCGTCTAGAAGAGGAATAAAGATTTCACAGATTTCGCAGAGTTCATGTAGAGAATCCAGAATCTGCGTAATCTGCGCAATCTTTGTTTCATTCCCTCGTCCGGAAGATCAAGTTATCCAGAGGCCTCGCTGGTGTATCAACAACCTCGATCGCCTCAACCTGGAACAATTGCGCCGTGTTCGCGGAGCAATTCGCGGATTTGGGGCATCGGAAGCTCCTCAGGATCACATCCGGTCTTGGCGCTCAGCGCCGCCATCGCGCCGGCGGCCTGGCCCATGGCCATGCAACTGGCTTGAACCCGCAATGCGGAATTGGCCAGCCGATCACTCGACACGCATCGGCCGGCGACGAGCAGGTTGCTGCTGCTTGATGGCAGCAGTGCCCCGCGCGGAATCGTCGGGACGATGCCTTCCCACAACGGCTGACGGTTCAGGCCGTCGCCTGTCGATCGGTGCATGTCGATCACATAGAACGAGTAACACACCGAATCATCCCAGACCCGGCCGGTACAGTAGTCATCGACGGTGATTGTCGATTTTCCCTGAATCGTTGCGGTTTCACGCACGCCGCACTCGGGTGACACGGATTCGATGACCAGATTCTCAAGCCCAGGCTGCGTTTTCAGGAACCTGTAAAGTCGCAATACGCTGGCCCGTGCTTCCAACTCGAGTTTGCTTTTGCTTTGGCTGTCGCGGGCGTTGATGTGGTGGAGGTGATTGGCGTTGGCGCCTCGAGCTCGAAGCCATTGCCGTGGGCTTGGCTTAAGCATGTTCCATCCGCCGTCGGTAACAGCCAGCCGCCCGTCCTTGATCGCCTCGGCGTATGCGCGGTCAAGGGCGTCGTAATCCAGCGTCGCCGGATCGTAGCCCGTTGCGTGGCAGGAAAGGGTCGCCGGTTGAAATTCCTCAGGAATGTTCAGTTTGTAACCGGCGAGCGATACGACGTTGGCGTCGGCGGTAGCGTCGATGACCACTTTGGCGGTGTAGTCGGCCAGTCCCGTCTTCGTGCAGATGGAAACCAGCCAGCCATGCTCATCGGTTCGCTGCTTGATGGACGCTGGCATCGCGTGGAAAAGCACCTGCGCGCCGGATTCCACGACGGCCTGATCACACAGCGCGGCGTAGACAAAAATGTTAATCTTGACCTGAAGCCGACTTTGATGCCCTGCGAAGTCGGTAAAGTCCGGCAATGTTCCGCCGGTTACTTCGACCGTGCGTTTGACGACGTCCCAGCCGATGCCCGCGATGACTTGCTTGCCCCACGCGTGAAAGAGCCCAGGGAAATTGACTCCGCCGACGGTGGTAGTCCCGCCAAGCATCCCGGTTTTTTCAACCAAAAGCGTTTTGGCCCCCGCGCGCGCCGCCTGAACCGCCGCCGTCCAACCGCCGCTGCCGCCTCCGATAACGATAACATCAAAACGTGTGCCGGGTGTCATAGCGTTTGTATCCGTAGGAAGCACTACACGATTCCCATCTCGCCTACTCGCGTCATCGCGACTTGGCCGACCGTAAACACGCCCGGATCGGGCTGGCCTTGTCGGAGATTGTCGACCTTTCCGTACGACAGGCACGAAATACTTTGCGGCCCGGCGCGAAGATCCAATTCCACTCTGTGCTTGATTTCGGTGATAGCAAATGTCATTAGCGATGAGCCGCACCGCAGATGCCAGGTTTTGCCGATGGGGCTGTTGCCTAGATGCAAATCGAACCGATACCGCCCCGCGCGGCGGATGTCGATTTGCCAGAAACAGGCGCACATGGTCCCCCAGCTTTCCCAAGTCCCGAGCAGACGACCGTCCTGTAGCGTGAGGTACGTCGTTGGAGAAGCGTCACTCCCGACGACGATCCGCAGGGCCGAATAAACATCCGCCCGCTCGGCGGCCATCTCGTCGAACCAGGTGTCGTAACGCGCGATCATGCGGGCAAGCAGATCGGGCTGATCGGCAGCCATGTTGCGGGTTTCGCCAGGATCGGCGGAGATGTCGTATAGTTCGTCAGGCGCATTCGCGTCAGGCCGATACCACTTCCACTTCTGGCTGATGACGCACGCGTTGTGATACCGCCGTGGCGTGTCGCCACGGTGCCACTGCATCGGGATAATTCGGGCGGCCGGCTCGTGGCCGTCGCGCAGGCGGGGCAGCAGGTTGATTCCGTCAATCGTGCGATCCCCCGGCGGCTCAAACCCACACGCGGCGGCGAAGGTCGGTACCCAATCAATTGGATGACAAAGCGTGTCGACCGTATTGCTCTTGATCTGGTCAGGCCACCTGAACAGACACGGCACTCGAATACCGCCTTCGTACATCATGCCCTTATATCCCCGGAAGCCGGCGTTGAAGCGGGTTTGGCCTTCGTGCAGGGTTGAGCCGCACAATCCATGGTCGCTGGTGAAGACGACAATGGTGTTGTCGGATTGCCCAAGGTCATCAAGCGTGTCGAGCAATCGTCCCACGTTGTGATCGATGTTTGCCACCATGCCGTAAAGCTTTCGCCACTTTTCCGGAAGACCGCGGTCGATCGGCTCGACCCAATCGTCGCCGATCTCCAATGGGGTATGAGGCGCGTTGTAGGCGACGTATGCAAACCACGGTTTCTGAACAGGGCGGGCTTTGATCCAGTCGATCGCGGCGTCGGTGAAGATGTCGGTGCAGTAGCCTTTGGTTTTGATGAGATCGCCGTTGTGTTGCAAAAGCGGATCGAAGTAGCCGTCGGCTTTTTCAAAGTAATCGACATTGCCAAATTGTCGGAGGCCTCCGCCGCGATGCCAGAGCGATTCTTCGAAGCCTTTGTCGCACGGGCGCATCGGGTAGCAATCGCCCAAATGCCATTTGCCGAACAACCCTGTGTCATAACCAGCGGATTTGAGCATCTGGGCCAGCGTGACTTCGTCGTGATGGAGCATCGAGCGACCGACGTAAGTGTCGATCGCTCCCGTCCGTTGCGGATGACGCCCGGTCATGATCGCTGCCCGCGCGGGAGTACAGAGCGGTCCGCTGCAACAGCGGTTCAGTCGGGCGGATTGTGCTCCCAATTGATCCAGCCGCGGCGTTCGCAGGTGCGGATTTCCGTGCATAGACAGATCCGCGTACGCCAGGTCATCGCAAATCACGAAAAGGACGTTCGGTTGATTCGGCATATGGTTGATTTCGGAGCCTTCAACATAATGCAAGGGCTGACAAATCGACAGTCCCGCACTGTCACAATGCCCGTACTGTTGAACGGCTATCCATGTCGGTCGGGCCTGTTTTCATCGCAAAAAGCCGGGTATAACGATGTTTAGTCCGGGAATTCACCGGCCCATCAAATTAGTCAAGACGAAGCCTCCCACTCGTGCTTTGACGTCGCAGGAAGATTCTAACATCGCGGAAGGACGGCGCAGAATGGACCCCGCAGACCCGCATTCTCCAATCCCGAGAAAAATGACCAACACGGCGGTCTCCGTCACGGAATTGAACCACAACAGTCAATCGCTCGTCCGATCGAGAAGCAGGCTGAGGTTATCACTCAGCACTGCAACGATGCTGCTGCCATTGGCCTGGGCGGGTGTGAGCTTCGCCGACGGGGAAGGCGACAAGCCTTTCGCCGAGGCATTGAAAAGCGTTAACGCACGATGTCCATCGACGTTTGACGAATTAGTCGAGCCGATTCCCGATGAGTCGCAGTTCGACCAGATGAGCGTTCCTCAGATTTTAGAGTTACTAGGCAGCGACAGCCCCCCGATGCGAAGCGCTGCCGCCAATGCCATGGCGCGTCGTGGGGATGAGGTGATTCCGTCGCTGGAAAAGTCTCTGCAGAACGGGAACAAATACATGATCGCCGGGGCCGCCACGGCCCTGTCGAGACTGATCCAGCAGCAGACCCGCGACCTGCGAACCGCCAACCCGGGAATGACCGCGCCCCAAGCCCAGGACAAGGCCCGTCAAAAATACCTGGCTCAGGGGCAGCTTTTCGTCCCGTTAACCAAGTCGCCTGATCGGGAAGTCCGCGACGCTTCACTGAACGCATTGTTGAGCGTTCGGCCGGACACTCTGGCGGTCAAAGAGGCGATCCTGACTCTTTGTGCTGATCCGGACGAATATATCGCCGAACGTGCGATTAATGGCTTCAATAAATGGTTTAAGGATTCCGACGTGCCGCGAGACAAGGTACTGCAAGGCATCCGAAGCGCGCTACAGCAGCCGTTACCCGGCGGAAAAGGATCGGCGGTTGGGGTCATCAAGTCGCTCGATGAAAAAACGCAGCGAGAGTTCATTCCAGTATTGCTTGCTCATCTCGACTGGCAGCCGGACCGCGACACGATGTTCGGTGCAGCCGGCCAGGCGGAAGCACTCGGGATGCTGACGCAGTTGCATGTGACGGAAGTTGTCCCCCGCATTCCAAAACTGATGAAAAAGACGATGCGCGGCCCGGGCCTTTTTGAACCCTGCATCGAATCGGTTCGCGCGTTCGGCAAGGATTCTGCCGTGATCGTTCCCCAACTCATTGCCTACGCGGATGATTTGGAGAAGAACTTGCCTTCAGCGCCGGCACGAAACAAGTCCGGTATCCAAATCAAGATTGACAGCCTGAGAGAGACGGTGAAATATGTCCAAGGTCTTTAATCAACGTGGCCTGTCGGACATCCTGTTGGTTCTGGGCGCGATTGGTTCTTCTGCGCTGGCGGATGATCTCAACCTGGTGTCCGTGCCGAAATACGAAACGCCCGTTCCGTACAATGGCGAGCGCAACTGGCATGTCACGCAGAACCTTGGCGCGACCGGTGCGCGATATTGGGTCGCGGGAATGTGGGGCAATTCTGCGGAAAGTCGCGAATTGCTCATCAAGTCGGTCGAACCCGGTTCGCCGGCCGACGGGATTTTGCAGCCGTTCGACGTCATCGTCGGCGCTGCCGTGCCTCCGCCAACGCCATCCACTCAATGGACCACTGCGCCTGCGGTCGCCAAGTTTGATTCCGACGCGCGCCTGTCCGCGATGCGCGCACTAACCTGGGCCGAAAGCGATGCCGGCCAAGGCGAACTGAAGCTCATGATGGTTCGCGCCGGCCAGCCGAAAACCGTGACCGTCAAGCTGCCCGTGCTTGGAACCTTCAGCGCCACCGCACCCTACGACTGCCCGAAATCCGATCGCATCGTCGCCAATGCGGCGGCGTTCCTGGCTCAAAACGCGCCGGCTGAAGGTTACTACTCGCTGGAAGGCGCCCACGCCGCGATGCTGCTTTTTGCCTGCGGCGACGATCGGTATCTCGATCTGGTTCGACGAAGCGCCATGCGGACCGGAGTGAACAACAAAGTCACGGATGGAAATCTCGAAAACTGGCGGTGGGGCAACATGAACACGTTCCTGTGCGAGTATTACCTCGCCACTGGAGACAAACGTGTGCTGCCCAGAATCAAAGACTACTGCGACGCACTAGCCGCCGGGCAATGTAATCCCGGAACGTGGGGGCATCGTGGTGTGCCGGATTTCATCCCGCCGGGCTACGGTTCGCTTAACTCCGCCGGCGTTGTCTGCTTTCTTTCCATGATTCTTGCCGATCAGGCCGGTGTGGACTTCGACAAAAAGGCAGTCGAGCGATCGATCGCGTTTTACGGCAAGTATGCCGGCATCGGATCAATCCCCTACGGCGATCATGCCCCCGATGACACGCCCACCGCCAATGGGAAAAACGGCATGGCGGCGGTGGCGTTTTATCAGTTGTATGCTGATCCGGCTGCGCAGTGGTTCGCACGCCAGTGCGCCAGTGCAAACCTCACAGGAGTCGAAGGCGGACATACGGGCACGTTCTTCAACCAAACCTGGTCGCCACTGGGCGCCAGTTTGGCAGGGAAGCGCAACTATCAGAATTTCTGGGCGCGCTTCAACAGCTACCGTGACATGGCTCGGCGATGGGACGGATCGTTCGTCTCGCAGCCTTGGACGCAGAAACGCGAAGGCGATTTGTGTACGATCAACTACGTTTCGGCCGGTCCCATGTGGTCCACCGGCGGGTTTGCCTTGTCCTATCTTGCAGGCAACAATCGCCTGGCAATCCTTGGACGGCGGGGCAGCGTGTTTGCCCCGAACCCGCCGGTTCAGCTCAAGCCGGCACTTGAGTTGTACGACGCCAAGCAATTTGAAAAGTGCCTCGAAGCTCTGACCGTGTTTTCCTTGGCTCGCATCACAGATGAAAAACTCGGCAGGTACGCCGCCCAACTCAAGACGGCGGCGGAACGCAACATCAACAGCCTGAAACTGACGCTGGAGGATATGGATAAAGCGTTCAAAGCCGGCGACCTCTACAAACTCAAGTTCCAACTTCAGGCCATCGAGTCGATTATCAATCCCGATGATGCCCGGCTAAAGGAATACCGATCCGCCGTCAACGACCCCGCCAATCAGCCGATTCTTGAGGCCGGCAAGCAGTTTTACGAGATCGTCGATGGGCCCGATTGGACCGGCCCGGTTGGGTTTCAAATCTATGCCCAAAGGGTACGGTTTGGTGACCGATCCCGCGCACCCATGCAGAAACTGGCCGACAACGCTCCAGGCGGCTACCGCGCCCTTGCCAAGGCGTACCTCGATGCCAACCCCAAGCTGCATCTTTACCCCGATACGCCCCTTTTCGACACCGCCGCCAAGGACGCCTGGCGCCTAGCACCTGCCGGCGAAAAAACCGTCGATGGATGGACCGCCCAAGCCTTCGATGACTCGAAATGGCGGACGATCACCTTGCCCGACAAAGACACCGTTGCAGGCGGCGAAGCAACCCTCCGGCGGGTTTTCGATGTCAAAGACATCATCAGTGTTTCCACCTTGTCATTGGAATACACCCTCAACGAAGGCCAGAAAATGTCGGTTTATCTCAACGGCGAGCACATTTTGGACAACACATCCCCCGGCTGGCCGGATGTTCATACCATGCTGCTGACACCGACAACCCGGGAATTGCTAAAACCAGCAGGAAACTGCCTGGCGGTCAAGCTATCGACCTCCAAGGGCGAGGTGCCGTTCAAACTCACCTTCAAAGGGCTTATGTCTCCTGACGGTAAGAGCGGTCAATGACAGCCTACCGGCAAACAGGACACCGTCTTTGAATAGGAGCGGTTTCAAAACCTCCGCCTCCGCGCGAATAGGCGTGCGTCCGGGTTTTGATACCGTTCCTATTTCCATTCCGCCAGCGGCTGGATCGGCGCGTCGGTCGCATCGGCGGCTTCAAATTGCACGGCGATTCGCGTGTTCTTGACTTCCTTTAGTTCGATCGACAGCTTCTTCACGCCCTTATTCACGGCCTGCTTTTCCGGCTGGGGGGACGTGGGCAGCGGCACGGCGTCGCGGACGGTGAATACCGCGGCTGCGGGTTCGATGATGCGGACGCGGATCGACTGGTCCTTCATTGTGAGGGTCGCTTCGCGTGCGGAGTCGCTGAGTTTGATGGCTGCCTCGGTGTGTGCGAACCACCAGACCGTTTCTGGCTTCTTCGTCTCGATTTCGTCCTCGATCAGCGTGCTGTTGCCCTTCTTATTTAACCAGACACCTCGGACTGCGCGGGCGGCGTCGGGGTATGCGTTGGTGATATCCGCGATCGCGAAAGCGCGGTCGGCGTTGGATTGGAACCGTTCGATCTTTGTACTGGCCTTTGGATTCTGATCGGGTTTGTCGGCAGAAGTTTCGCCGATGACAAGGGAATTCTTGCCTTCAGCGCGAGTGCGATAATAGGGATAGCGGCGCGTGTCGCGGTAGCCCGGGAGGTTGTAATTGTCCGAGCCGACGTTCATCACGAAGCGTTGTCCTTTGGCATCGAGCACGAAGCACCCGATGTCGAGGTGTCCGTGGATGACCCCATTTTTACCGGCCTTCAACCCGACCCACATTGCGGCCGGATCGTTCCAGGCGGTGCGCATGAAGGCGATTTCGGTGTCGCGGAAATAGGCGTCGGTGGGCGTGGTTGGGGGGATTTGTTCATTCGCAGCCAAATCGCCCCATAGCAGGTCAAGCGGAGAGGCGTTCTTTATCGCGTGCTTTACCTGCAATGATTTAAACAGCGGCTGGTTGAAGGACTTTGCGAGCCACCAGATTGCGGGGCAACTGGTCCATTCCGGGTGGCTGTCGGCGAAATTAAACGGCATGCCGGTGGGTCCGACGACATGGAGCGCAAAGAACCCTGCCTTTTCGAGCCCGGGAAGTTGGGTCAGGCCGAAATCGGTTCCGAGCGCGGTTTGCATTGCGGAAACCGCCTGTGACGTGCTGCTCAATCCGAATCGCCAGTAGCCGGGGCCTTCGCTCCAGGCGCCGTCCGGGCCGAAGTGGGTGAGCGCGTGGGGCAATCCTTTGACGGCTTCGACGATGACGCGTGCGGCGATTTCGGGGTCTGTATCCGCGACCGCCAGTGCGCCCATCGCGAGTCCGCCGTTGCAGACCTGATTCCAATTGCTGGCTCCCGTGACCCACCACGCCCCACGATCGTAGGACGCCACACCAGGCTTGAGTCCGAGTTGCACAATCGCGTTGCGGAGGGTCTTGCGTTGCTCGGGCGTCCACTCGTTGTAAAGCCAGTCGTACCCGATCGCAAAGCCAGCGGTCATTTCGCCGGTATCGAGGAAGTGGGGCGGGTTCCAATCCTTGAATTTGGCGGCCGCCTCAAGTTCGGCCCAGGCGCGGTCAACGTACTTGCGATTGGTTGTCAGATGAAATGCGGTCGCGAGTTGGGTCGTGCGGCCCTTCACTTTCCCGCTCACCTTGAGAAGACGCTTGCCGTCGGGCAGTTCGTATTGGCTGATGGGTTCGGTCAGGATCTTGTCCGCACTTTGGATCACCTGATCGGCGGCGGTACGAAAGGTGGGGTTGTTTTGGTACGCCTGCCGCATGCGGTCGAAATCAGCCTTCGTCGCCAGGACGCGGGGGTGTTCACGCTTGAGCGTGTCCAAAACACCTGCAGGAACGGCCGGGGCAGTCGTAGGATCCGCATTCGACAACGCGGCCATGCTGGCAAGCAGACTCAGGGATAAGAGTGATTTTACGATCATATTCCTCATTCGTTACCGGGACGCCGGAAGAGCCTGCGATTATAGCGGTAAATTGATCAGGCGCATGAATCACGCCCGAAGGGCATTAGTCAGGCTCAATAGTCTGATCACCGTCAGGGTTTTGGGGGGTGACGCTGCTGTAGTAGCGGCCCAGTGCGGTGAGCTTGTTGTGGGTGTCGAATAGGGCAGCACTCGTCCCGTGCGGGGAGTCAGTTCGGAAGGGAAACCATGCATAGCCGGCGATCCAGTCTTGGCTTTCCATCCAAGGCAGGACCTCTTTCGCAAATTTCAGCACTTGGGCTGGAGTGAAGCGATGCTTTGTGATGTCACCGCCGGTACTCCAGTCGGCCACGGCAAACTCGGTGATGAGCAGCGGTCGGTGGCCGTATTTCTCGTAGATGCGGCGCAGCTTGACCTTGAAAGCATTGGCGTTGGGCCCGGGATAGGCGTGTGTACCGATGTAGTCGATCCGCAAGCCCAGGCGATCGGCTTCGCGCATGAAAGTGGGCATCCAATTGCCGCCGGTCCCTTGGTTGGCCTCGTCTTTTGCGTCGGTTCCCTCGGTATTGGCGCAGGAAGGGCTGCATAGGGGTACACCTACCGATTCCATGGCTGGCCAGATCGCCAGGGTCTGCTCGACGGTCATGTTGCCGTGTTCTTTGCGATCCGGTTCGTTGGGGCCCAGCAGTCGCTTAATTTTCCCCGCGCGCACATGTGGCGTGACCACCTGGGCCAATTGGTCAGTCAGCCTTTTCGGGGCATCTTGTGGCTGCGAGGGCATTCCGCCGAACACCATCGGAGTAAACTCCACGTCGGCAGGTTGCAGATCAATCAGATGCATGTTCCATGAGTAATTCCAAGACACTTGCAGTGTGGTGATCCGCTGGACCTGCAACTTCCGAAAAGCCAGGTTCTCCTCCGGAGTGCGCTTGGCCTCGTCGGAAGTGCGTAATGAGTATCCAATGCCCTTCTTGCCCGGGAGCGCAAGCTTATCGGCCGGGAACGTCTGAGCGGAAATTGCAGTACAGGAAAGAAAGACCAAGGGGAAAACAGAGAGTATTGGATAAAAGTTCATTCCGTATATCCATTCTTGTGGAGGAAGCGGATTTCACCTGTAAGAGCTACGCCATGCATGACCTCGCATCGCCGGACCATGTTACACTCAAGCTCACGTCCACCGCCAGCAAATGCGCTATTGGCCGGACGGGTGAACCCGTGAATACGATACTGGAAAATTGCCGGGCTCCCCCACGGTCAGCAACCGCCGGAAGTGGTCGGAATGGGCAAAATAGTGGAAAGTGATGAAATGCAAAATCACCCGGTATTTCCGAGTGATTCTGATCGTGACCGATCTTCGTCGATAGGCGGCATGGGCAATACAGGACTTGAACCAATTCGGAACTGTGTTTTCGGGCTAATAATAAGGATATTTGCATACCTTCCGGCGTAATTTGGTTGTAATACGCATCCCACTTAATTTCGTGGCATCATCCAAGAGCAGGTACATAGCGTTTTGATCCGTTCGGCGTTCAGTGTTTGCACGGCTGCATCTGTGGCGGCGAGCATGTGCGGGTACCGATCACGCTGCCGTGCGTCGGTCTCAGCATCGATCCGCCCGGCCAGCCACGGCAGATCCGACGGGTCATGTAATCGAAGGTCCATCACGCGCCATCTCCTTGCAAAAGATGGCCGCCAGTCTGCTCAAGTCCACCCCATCGCGCAACCTAGCAAGCGCCGAATGCGCGCGGAAATTATTCGGGATGCGTATGATACTGTAAACACCGGTCTTCAACTGCTGTTTACTCCGGTGCATCCGCGTTTCCGTCGGCCAGCAGATATGCCAGCAGGTCAAGGATTTGCTCCTTCTCCAGCGAGTTCAGCAAACCCGAAGGCATGATTGACAGCGGCGACTGTTTGAGCGAATTGATCTTGGTCTTGTCGACCTTCTGCACCAGCGCGGCGTTTGGGCCGGTCTGGATCGTCATACTCTCCTTGTCCTCGGCAATCACCATCCCGGTGATGCTGTTATCGCCGCCGAGGTCGAGCGTCACGCTGCGGTACTTCTCATCCATCGTGCGCGATGGCTCCAGGATCTCCTGCAGGACTGCCTTGGGGTCGGATTTGTACTTCTTCACAACTTCGCCCAGGTTCGGTCCGAAGACGGTTCCTTCCTTGCCAAACTGGTGGCAGGTGACGCAGGCGAGCGCCGTGAAGCTCTGCTTGCCCGAGGCGAGGTTGCGGTGCTGGCCGACGTGGGCCAGGTCCTCGGTGGTGAAGTCGGCGAGCTTCCACGCGGTCGATTTCACGACCCGCTCGGGGTTTTTCGCGATGAACTCAGCCGGGTTATCCGACACGATCAGGGTGCCGCGCATCATCAAGTGATGGCCGGGGAACGAGCAGATGTACGGATAGGCACCTTCGGTGGTGGGAGCCGTGAACTCGATGACCTGCTCCTCGCCGTAGTCGATCAGCTTGCTGGCCCAGAGGATGTCCGGGCTCTGCGGCACAAAATCGACGGCGAACCCACCGGCCCCGAGCGCCGCGGCCTTTTCGCCGACCTCGTTCGCCTTGCCCGGCATCACCAGGAGGATGTTGTGCGGCATGAAGTCGGAGTTGGCGAACGTCAGCTTGATCTTCTTGCCCGGCTTCACCGCCAGTTGCTTCGTGTCATACATCATCTTCTCAGGGATGGTCGCGATGCGGATAGTGGTGAGCGTCGGGGTGTCGCTGAGGATGCCGGACTGCTTTGCCACCTCGTCGCCGCCGTCGGCAATGACGCCGCCGTTCTGCGAGGCTTCGATGTTCGTCCAGAAGTGCTGCACCGTCTGCGCCGCGATCCTAGCGTGTGGTTCCGGTGACTTCAGGAGCTGGTTGAGCAGGTGCTGGTTCCGCACGTTGTGCTGCTGATGGATCCAGAGAGCTTGCAGCAGCGGATGAGCATCTTCCTTCTTATTCGGATCGAACTGCTTTATCCAGGTCTGGAGGGCGGCGATGACTTCCTTGCTGTCGCGGCCGCTCAGCTCGATGTATGTGCGATGCCGCACGCCGTCGGTCGGATGCTTGAGGTTCTCCAGCAGCGCGGGGATCGGCTGCTTATCGATGGCGACCGGCTTCTGCAGGGGCCGGCCCTCTGCGGTGATGCGGTAGATCCGGCCGTGCGCGTGGTCGCGGTTGGGATCGCGCACGTTGTGCTGCATGTGGCCGATGATGACGTTGTGCCAATCGCTGACGAAGAGCGAGCCGTCGGCGCCGACGATGGCATCGGACGGGCGGAAGTTCTTGTCGCCGCTGACCAGCAGGCCGCGGGTCTTCTGGTTGGTATTGACGATCGTTCCGTCGGCGGCGTACCCCTTGATGTCCAGCTCGTCACCGGACGGCTCGCCCCAGACAGCGCCGGTCTCGGTGTTACGCTCGAGGTGGTACTGCTTGATGCCGAGGAAGCCGATGACGTTGCAGATCAAGAAATCCTGTTGCATCGCGTCGGGGAAGTGGGTGCTGGAGACGATCTCGCTGGCGGTGACCGGGCGAACTTCTTTTTTGAGCAGCGGGGTCATCTTGAACCCCTTGCCATCGGGCCGGACCTGGAAGGCGTTGCCGCTGGTGCCGTCAGTCGCGTATTGGTTGCCCCAGTAATCGAACGCGGTGCCGTGGGGATTGGGGGACCTGGCCGCGTGGAACGAAATCGTGAATCGGCGAGGGTCGAAGCGGTACATTCCGGAAGCGCCGGAGTTCAACGACGGGCCCCAGGGGTGCTCGTAGTTGTGCATCATGAAGATGCCGCTCTGCCAGTAGATCCCGCCGTCGGGGCCGTAGATCAGGTTGTTGGCTCCGTGGTGGGTGTCGGAGGAATCCAGGCCCTGCAGCAGAACGACGCGGACGTCGGCCTTGTCGTCGCCGTCGGTGTCCTTGAGGAAGAGCAGATCCGACTGGCAGGTGACGATCACGCCGCCGTTCCAGAACTCGAAGCCGAGCGGGTTGTGGACCTTGGCGAACTCGGTGACGCGGTCGGCTTTCCCGTCGGCGTCGTCATCGTGGAAAATGACCAGGGCGTCATTCATCGGCTTGAGCGGTTCCCACTTAGGGTAGGTCGGCCAGACGGCGGCCCAGAGCCGGCCCTTGCCATCGACCTGCATCTGCACCGGGTTGGCCAGTTGCGGGAACTTCGCCTCGTCGGCGAACAGGTTGATTTTGAGGCCCTTGGCGACAGACAGCAGCTTTATCGCCTCTTCGCCGCTGATGTACTTGAGGTTGCCCTCCTTCTGGACGTTCGAGCTCTTGCTGCCGCCGCCGACGTTTGAGACCACCGGGACCGGGGCGGGGACGTTGCTGTCATCGACTTTGTGTTCCTTGCCTTGCGCGCGAGCCCAGATCAACGGGTCGCGGTTGGCGGTCATCACATCCAGCATCGACAGTTCGTGCTGGAGCACGTCGGCGTTGGTCTGGCCGTTGACGAACGCAAGGGTCGAGCGGGAGCCCCAGACGTCGTTCCCGTCGGCCGCGCGGTAGCGGTGGAACCAGTGAAGGTCCTTCTCGACGACCGCCGCGCGAAGCGATTCGATCCCCGAGGAGGCTTTCACCAGCTTGCCGAGAAGCGCCGAGGCGATCACTTCCGCGATCTGGCGGTTGCCTTCTTCGGTCAGATGGATGCCGTTGATGGTGAGCGGCAACTTGCTCGCCTGGAAGAGCGCCAGCGACGGGTGGAACAGGTCGACGTACGCGACGCCGGCCTCTTTCGCTGCCGCCTCGGTGGCAAGGGTGTAGCCTTCAAGCTGGGCGTTGTGCGCCTTGCCGTCGGGGACGTTCGGGTTGCGGGTGTCTTCGTGCGCGATCGGGCTGAACAGGACAATGCGGGGGAAGGATTTTCCGTTGGCCTTGGATCCGCGCGTCTTGCGGACAAAATCGACGAGCTTCTTGCGGTGTTCGTCAGGCTTGCCGTCGTAGGACTCGTTGTAGCCGAAGAACGCGAAGACTACGTCGGCCTTCACATGCTGTAGATAGTCGGTCATCGACGTAGCGCCCTTGCTCCGCGGGAAGGAGTCCGGGCGGTCGCCGCTGGCGCTCAAGTTGCGGAAACGAAGCTGCTGCTCGGGCAGGGCGCTCTGCAGCACCGTTTCCATCCAGCCGTCATGCTGGAAGCGGTCTGGCAGCCCGTTGCCGAGGATCGCCACGACCTCGCCTTTGCTGAACGCGAAGGGCATCGGGTCCTTGTAGCCGGCGGGGATGTCGACCAGCACGGCCTCGGTCGGCGCATCGGGCTTCTTCTTCGGGACCCTCTTCGCCGGCTTCCCGGCGGGTACGGCGGCAGCGGCAGCGCCGCCGGAGGCCAGATAGGTGGCCGTGCCTTGTTTCTTGGTGTCGATCACCATCGGTTCCGACGCCGCGACATTCGCCGCGCGGAAGTCCGGCTTGCGGTCGGCGTCGAGTAGGTTGAGGATCCGGTTGTCGCTGGGCAGTTCGATGCGGACAAACTGCGTCGGCTTACCGGTGGTCAGCATGTTCGAGGCGGGCACCGCGGACTTGGGCTCGGGCTGCGCCTTCGTGTCTGCCTTACCCGCCTTTTTCTCCTGCTTCGCGTCCTTCTTATTTGCCTTGGGGGCCGGCTTGGTCGCGATGTCGTTGTTGGCGGGAATCGGGCTCTCGAAGCCGGCATACATTTCCGGCTTGATGCCCCGCGCGCAACCGCCACTGTTGAATGTGTTCGGCTTGCCCGCGCCGAGCAACGCGATGTTCAGATCCGGCCTGATCGCCTCCTCAAGCCCGATGGCCCAGAAGCAGCCGTTGACCACCAGCCGGCGGTATCCTTCGTTGGTTATGTCCTCGGATGTGCCGTAGAGCGTGGTGAAAACCCGCCCGATCTTGCCCGAGGCCGACTTATACGTGCGCGTCCACTCCGACGGCATCGGCGGCTTCTTGGCGTCGGCGGGGGAGTCAGGTGTCATGCCGTCCAGCGGCTGGGCCATCGTCAGGATTTCACCGTCGGTCGGCTTGCCGACATACCCGCCGACCTGCACCCAAATGTCCTTCACGCCGCGCAGGATCGGATGGGCTTTCTTTTCCTCGACGATCGTGATGCGGGTGCTCTGCTTGTGGTTGGTGCCATAATGGCCGACCCAGGTCTGCCCGAGCACCTGATGGCCGAAGCCCAGCTCATAACCGGCCACCTTGCTGTCGTAGGAATACTTCGCGTACGGATCATCCTTTGCAGTCTTGAATCCGTGCGTCGCCGTCCGCATCCCGACCACGGGCCCGCCGCGGTTGAGGTAGGCGTCGAAGTGCTTCATCTGTTCAGCAGGGAAATGCTGAAAGCGAGTGAAAACGACCACCAGGTCGGCGGTGTCGAGCGCCTCCATGCCGGGCATGTTCGAGTTGCCCGCGACGATCTCGCCGGTGGCGGGGTCGATGTTGAACAGGACAGTGCACTTAAAGCCGTGGTGTTTCGCCAACAGCCTTCCCAATGCCGGCAGAGTTTCCTCCGAGCGGTATTCGTGATCACCGGCCATGAAGACGATGTGCTTGCCTTTGCCGGGGCCTTCGGTCCCCTCGAACACCAGCGGGGTGGCCCGGAGACTGGTTGCAGCCAGCAGCAGCACTGCCAGCGAGAAAAACGTGCGGAGAAACTGGTTCATAGGTGTCTGGTTCCATGTGTTTGCCCGATTCGGGGACGGCATATCCGCTCCTGTAGCCGGCCCGGCCTACTCATGATACCGCCGTCAGGCAGATTCGTTAGAAGACTCCGGATGCGTCCGGCGGAAGGCGGTAGGCGTCATTTCCTTCATGGCCAGAAACCGGCGGTTAAAATTTGACAGGCTTCCGAAGCCGCTGGCAAGGGCAATCTGGGCGACTGTCTGGTCTGTATCCCTCAGCAGGCGGCACGCGACGCCGATGCGGACCTCTTTGAGGTATAGCACGAACCGCTTGCCGGTCGCCCGGCGAAAGAGGTGGGCGAAGGCCGAGTCGCAAAGTTCGGTCGCCGATGCGGCGTTGGGCAGACCAAACGGTTTGGCGTAGCGATGGTCGATGAACTCGCTCAAAGGCTGCGGTTGCCGATGGGCAGGCAGGTGTTCCAGTCGCGATTGAACTTGTCGTGCCAAATGATGTGAGCCATGGGAGTGTGTTCCGTGGTGAGGGATCAGGGTGTGGTGGTGGATGGTGCGGGCGTGGCTGAAAGAAGCTTGAGCATGGTCTGTGCCCAGTTCCGGCCAAGCTCGAGGTAAGTCTTGGGATTGCCACCGAGCGGCATGCCTTTGCCATCGGGCGGCCCGTCGCCGCATTCGATGGCGACGACGCTTCCAGCGAACTCAGGATGTTTGGCAGCATCACCGACCGCAAGCTGGGCCTGGTAGACCTTGGCTAGAGGTCCCTCGGGGTGCTGCGCCTTGGAACTCATCGCAGTGACCACGACCGGGAGCTTGGGAGCATTGAGATCTTTGCGAATATCGTTGATGAGGCAGGTGAGATTTTTCTCGTAGTCCGCAGCCATGCTGGGCGAATGGGAATCGACCAAGCCCTGGAACCAGATAAATCCCGCCAGTTCAATGCCCTGGCCCTTGTAGCCAGGATAGGCCGCGCCGGGATCAGCGAGGATGCGGCGGAGGCCGTCGATGAGTTCGTGATATTCCTGCCCGCACTGGAGATAGATTTTGAGATCGAGCCAGTAGTCCATGTTCTTCAGGCCGTTCCATGAACACGCGCCGTTGCTTGGATTTTTGTAGCACACCGCCTTGCCATCAAGACTCTTCATCACGCCTCCCTGGTAGGTCCCGGTGATCGAGTCGCCGATCAGCAGCACGCGCGGCAAGGGCTTGGTGCTTTTCTCGCGCTTCGCCAGCGCATCAAGAATCGTCTTGGTGACATGCGGAGCGAGATTGCCGACATCGTGGACGTTGTTGGTTTTGTTTGCCCCCGTGCGGATGACCTCGGCGTAGAGATCTTCGAAGATCACGCCATATTCCTTGGCGAGCTTTTCCGCCACGGCATTGAACTGCTTCACATCCGCGTTGGGCTTGCCCGGTTCACCCGCCCAGACCGGCGTGGTGCTGGAGAAAATCACCGTGGCGCCAGTCTTTTTCATCTTCGCAAACAGCACGCGCAGGTTGGCTTCGTAGTCAGCCACGGAGGTGGTGTGATCGCCCTTGCGACCCGAGTAATACTTCGAGCCATCTTCCCGATAGCTCGCGTCCCATACGCCGCAGTTGTAATGGATCACATCCCAGTTCCCAGCCAGATCGGGATTCCCCCCGGCTGAGGGGGGGAGATAATCCTTGCCCAGCGAGCGCGAGCCGCGCTGGAACCAGATGGGGTCATACGTCGCAAAACGCACGATCAGCACGGGTTCCTGAAAATGATCGCCCATGATCTGACCGAACATCAGGTCCGCGCCGAACATGCCGCGTGGCTGGGCTCCGCCGTAGGGCACATCACCGACCTGCAGCGGATGGCCGACCGCCTTGGTATTGTTGAGGATCGGATGCAGGTCGTGGACGATCACATCTTCGCGCGTGGTCCACTTGCCATCTTTGTTCTTGAGGAAGGCATAGGCGGGATCATGCGCGACGATGGATTCAAGCGTTCTGGGCCTGTCGAGGATGATGATCTCGTAAGCCGGGCCGGGCTTGGCGAGGTAGATGGTCTTGATGCTGTAACGCTGGCCGGGCTTGAGTTCGATGGGCGTGATCTTCGCCTGCTTCTCCCCGACTTCCCGGCGATAGACTTCCTGACCTTCAACCAGCGTCACATTGAAAGCTGAGTCGCCGCTGCCGGGGTGAAACTCATACTGCCCCGGCTCTTCCACGACGAACGTGGCACGCATCACGGTGGTGTAACCCGCCTGTTGCGAAAGATCCGGGAAAGCCTCAGCCGTGGACTTGGGCTGCTGTTTCAAACGCGGCCTCTTGATTTCCTCGCCCAGCGTGACCTCCGCGGTGATCTCGGGCTTCATCGCATCGAAATCAGTGCCCGCAGGGAAAACACCCTTGTAAACCGCCACACCCGCCCGGCGACTGCCGCCACCCTTGGCGCCCGCTACCGGAGGCTGGGGCTCTTGAAAGGAATCGAGCACCGTCGTCTGCGTAGAGCGAATCACTCCTTGGTCGAGCACGTTCTCATCACCGGCAAGTACGAACACCTTGATGGGCCGGGCATCTGCAGGATTCGTCTGCTCATCCGCGCGGGCGATGGAAGTGAGCACGAATCCCGCCGATGCGATCAGGATAAGTGCCCGTGACAAGGTTCGTTTCATCGCATCTCCCTTTTGTAGCACTTGGATATTGTTCTATAAACACGGGTTGGAAATAGGATAAGGCGTCGGTCGAAAAACGTAGCTCCGGGAAGCAAGCTACCATATAAGCCCTGTTCCTGCCTTCACGAACCAGCTTGGCATGGAGCCGCATTGCATCATCCTCAGCCACATCGAATCGATCGGAAGTGGGTGACATGGGGCTGCTCCTTGCTGTACATCTTTAGGCCTGCGGAACACGATGACGAATTATACCGCCAGCTCGCCTATCACCGAATCCTACTTATCGCCTTCCAGCCAACTATTACTACGCTTCCTTCTGCATTCGGCGTACCGTCAAGGCAATTGGTTTCGAGGTTCGGGGATCACCCGCGCCGCTGGATTCGCACAGCGGCCGGCTGTTGCGTTTTTCGGCGAGCAGGTCGGCGATTGTCGAGTCTCTGAACGCCTTTTCGACCAGCGCCATCGCATCGTCGAGCCGTTGGTGCAGTGCGCACAGGCTGTTGCCGTGGGACCTGATGCCGAGCGGGCAACTGTGGATGCGCTGGAGCGGGCCATCCACTTCCAGCACGGTCAGGACGCTCAAGTCCTCGGGGGCCACTGCCAGCATAGAGCCGCCGTGCCGGCCTCGCTGGCTGGTGATCAGGCCAGCCCGGCTGAGGGATTGAACCACTTTAGCCAGATAACCCAGTGGGATCTTCGTTGAGACCGCAATCTGTTCATTGGTAGCCGGGGTGCCGCGAACGGTTGCGAGATGGACAATGATCCGCAATGCGTACTCTCTGGTTTGGGTGATCAATTGAACCTCCGGGGCTGAAATTCAGATAAAACGACACGGATAACCACATTATCCATAAAACGGTCTCTCGACCATTGATGCTGGGTTCGCTCTTGGAAACCCGATTTGTCGACGAAAAGGGATGGTCCTGTCGACGAAGAGCATCATACGAAACCACCTTTTATCATAAATCAGGATAAATGTATCTTGATATCTTAAAATAAAATAGTATGCTCATCAAACATAAAGGAGATCGACCATGAACCTGTTAAACCGAAGAACCGTTGGAGACCTCGTTATCGAACGTCCGAGCCGGGCCAAGGTGTTTGAAAGCCTGGGCATAGACTTCTGCTGCGGCGGGCGGAAATCGCTGGAGCAATCGTGCAGCGAGCAGGGGATCGATCCCAAGATCGTCGAACGCGTCCTGGCCATGTTCGACGAGCAGACTGGGCCGAACGCTGGAGTGGAGGCGGACTGGTCAGCCGCGAGTTTGACGGAGCTGGCAGTTCATATCGAAGCGACTCACCACGCCTATCTCAAAGCCGAATTCCCGCAACTGGGTGCCTGGGTAGCCAAAGTGGCCAACCGTCACGGCGGGCATGATCCACGACTTCTGAAACTCAATAGCGTCTTTCAGAAGTTCGTCGCGGAGCTGACGTCGCACATGCAGAAGGAAGAGACGATCCTGTTCCCGCTCTGCAGAGAGATGGAGCAGGAAACCTTCAATCCATCCCAGAATCACTGCGGCTCGGTGCAGAATCCGATCGGCGTGATGATGGCCGAGCATGATGATGCCGGCGAGGCGCTGGAACTCATGGCGGAGCTGACCGACGACTTCACGCCGCCGGCCGATGCGTGCAATACTTACCGGGCGATGCTCGACGGCTTGGCACAACTTCGGCGCGATATGCACCAGCACGTCCACAAAGAAAACAACATCCTCTTTCCCAAGGCCGTCGCGCGGGAATCCCAGTTGACGGGTCGGAGTTCAGAATTGGCTCAGGCTTAACAGGTGGAGTCACCTCGGGTGGGAATGGATCATGAGCAATGGCCCGGACAATTCTCGAGTGAAACCCGCTGACCTGTCTAAGCGGTCCACGGGTCGCCGGCAGTCGAGCGAAAAGGCTCGTGCATTAGGGTGGGGCGTATTGGTAACGTCCTGCTTGATGGTCGCGATCGTTGTGGGTTCACGCAATCTGGGCCACTTTGACGCGGCGCTGGTGGGATACACGTTTGCCACGCTCTTTGCGGTGTTCGGCATCAGCTATCGCTACGCGATGTGGCTGCAGCGACCGCCGACGAGGATGTACTGGCGGCGCGGGTGGCAGGTGTTCTTCCGGCCGCAGTTTCTGGTCGGCAACATTCTGGTCTTCTTTCGTCGGGTCGCAATCGATTTTGTCGCCAACCGGTTCATCTGGAAGCGCGGAAAGGCGCGGTGGGGAGGCCACTGGCTGATCATGTGGGGCTGCGTACTGGCCAGCGCGATCACGTTCCCGCTGGTCTTTGGGTGGGTTCACTTTGAATCGGTCCCCGGCAAGCTGGATTGGTATCAGGCGTACGTCTTCGGGTTCCCCGCCCAGCAGTTCCCGGTGCATTCGGTCCTCGGTTTCCTGATGTTCCACGGCCTGGTGTGGGCGGCGTTCCTGGTCATCGCGGGCGTGATGCTGGCGATGCGACGGCGGTTCCTCGATCACGGGGCGGCCGCACTGCAGAAATTCGGCGAAGATTTCCTCCCGCTTATCCTGCTCTTCAACGTCAGCGTCACCGGGCTCATGTTGACGGCCAGCTACACGTGGATGAAGGGGTACGGGTACGACTTCCTCGCGATCCTGCACGCGATCGCAGTCATTTTTACGCTGTTGTGGCTGCCGTTCGGCAAGTTTTTCCACATCTTTCAACGGCCGGCGCAGCTGGGCGTGAGCTTCTACAAGGATGTCGGTCGGCGGACCGAACAAGCCCAATGCGCTCGCTGTGGGGAAGCGTACATGCCGCTGATGCACGCCAAAGACTTGATCACCGTCGAGCAGCAGCTCGGCTTCAGCTACGAGATGACCGGCAACGCCGCGGCGACGCACTACCAGCAGGTATGTCCGGCCTGCCGACGCAAGCTGTTCGGACTGGCTTCCGCGGCCCTATGGCGAGGCGAGTAAGACGAGAACAACATGGCAACCCTTCCAGTCAAAGAACTCCAGATCATCGACGCCTTCGGCCCGCACGTCTCGAACATGGCAGGAATGCAACTCCGCAACGACGTGGAACTGGACAAGCTGGTCAAAACCCATTGCTGCTTCTGCGGCCAGCAGTGTGGCATCCAGTTGAAAGTGAAAGACAACGTGGTCATCGGGTTTGAGCCGTGGGAGGAGTTCCCGTTCAACCGCGGCATGCTTTGCCCGAAGGGCGTGAAGCGCTACTTGCAGGGATCGCATCCGGATCGGCTGTTGACGGCCTTTACGCGCGACCCGTCCGCGCCCGGTGGTTTCCGTGCGATGGGATACGACGAGGCGATCAAGAAGGTCGTCGGTGAGATCCAGCGCATCCAGTCGACTTACGGCAATAAAGCCTTCGGCGTGCTCGGCGGGGCGAGCCTGACGACCGAGAAGACGTATCTGCTCGGCAAGTTCGCCCGCGTCACGCTGCAGACGCCGTACATCGACTACAACGGCCGACTTTGCATGGTCAGCGCCGGCGTGGGCAACAAAAAGTCCTTCGGCATCGATCGGGCCGCCAATCCGTGGCAGGACATCATTGGCTGCGACGCGATCTGGATCGCCGGCGCGAACGTGGCCGAGTGTTCGCCGATCACGACGAATTACATCTGGCAGGCCCGCGAGCAGGGGGCCAAGATCATCGTGCAGGACCCGCGGATCACGCCGATCGCCCGCACGTGCGACCTGTTCCTCCCTGTGAAGCCCGGCCGCGACGCGGCGCTGTTCGCGGGCGTATTGAATCTGATGATCGAGAATGATTGGATCGATCGCGAGTTCGTCGAGAGGAACACGGTCGGCTTCCAGCAGGTGGCGGACTACTGCAAGCAGTGGACACTGAAGAAGACGGCCGACGAATCCGGCGTGCCAGCCAAGTCGCTCGAAAAAGCCGCGGAGCTGTGGGGCACCGCCAAGACCAGCTTCCTCATGCACGCCCGCGGAATCGAGCACAGTACGCATGGCGTGCAGAACGTGCTGGGGGCGATCAACCTGGTGCTCGGCACCGGCCGCATCGGCCGTAAGAACTGCGGTTACGCGACGATTGTCGGCCAGGCCAACGGGCAGGGCGGTCGCGAGCACGGACAGAAGTGCGACCAGCTGCCCGGCTGGCGCGAGATCAGCAATCCCGAGCACCGCAAGTACATCGCCGGCGTATGGAAGATCAACGAAGCTGACCTGCCCGGGCCGGGTGTGGATTGCCTGGAGATGTTCCGCAAGATCGACGCCGGCGAGATCAAAGGGCTGCTGAGCATCTGCTTCAATCCCAAAGTGTCGCTGCCGGACAATCAGATCGTCCAGCGGGCGCTGGAGAAACTGGAATTTTACGTCGCGATCGACTTCTTTCTGAACGACACCGCCCGTCATGCCGACATCGTGCTCCCCGGCAGCTTGCACGAGGAAGATGAAGGCATCGTCACGCAGGTGGAAGGCCGCGTCATCAAGATCAACAAGGCTGTCGATTGCCCGGGTGAGGCGAAGGAAGACTGGAAGATCATTCAGGACATCGCCTGCGCGCTGGACCGGCCACACGGGATGACGTTTGAGAATCCCAAGGCCATCTTTGAAGAACTCCGCATCGCCAGCAAAGGCGGCGTGGCGGACTACAGCGGGATCACGTGGGAGAAGATCGAAGCCAACTACGGCGTCTTCTGGCCGTGCCCGAGTTACGACTACAAGACCGGCGAGCCAATCGACCACCCCGGCACGCCGCGGCTGTTTGAGCCGGGATCGTATAACCCCGTCGCCAAGGGGAACGGCCCGTTTTACTTCCCGGACGGCAAGGCGCGGTTCAACGTCGCCACCTACACCGCGCCGGCGGAAGAAATCTGCGAAGAGTATCCGGTGATCCTTACAACCGGCCGGGTGGTCAGCCAGTTTTTGAGCGGGACACAGACTCGCCGGATTGGGCCGCTGGTCGATCAGTATCCCGAGCCGAAGATCGAGCTTCACCCGAGACTCGCGGCCAAGCTGGGCATCAAGGACGGCGATTGGACGCTGGCCGAGACGCGCCGCGGGGCGATCACGCTCCGGGCGATGGTAGTCACCACGATCCGTCCGGACACGGCGTTCGTTCCGTATCACTGGGCCGGTCCTAAGAGCGCCAACCGGCTGACGATCTCGGCTCAAGACCCGATCAGCAAGATCCCTGAATACAAAGTGTGCGCCGTGCGGATCACCAAGGCCACCGGCGAGCCGGCGTACGCTAAAGAACTCGAGCCGCAACAGGGGTGATGAACGATGCCGGTACCGGAACATTTTGAATTCTTCGTCGACCCCAACCGCTGCATCGGCTGCCAGTCGTGCGTGCAGGCCTGCGGCGAGTGCGACACGCACAAGGGCACGCCGATGATCCATCTCGAATTCATCGATCGGGCCGAATCGGTGCAGACGGTGCCGGTAGTGTGCATGCACTGCGACACGCCGACGTGTGCCGAAGTCTGTCCGGCCGACGCAATCAAGCGGACGGAAGACGGAGTCGTGCAGACGGCCCGCAAGCCGCGATGCATCGCCTGCGGAAACTGTGTGCAGGCTTGCCCGTTTGGCGTACCCAAAATGGAAATTGAAAAGCAACTGATGGTGAAGTGCGACATGTGCTACGACCGCACCAGCGTCGGCAAAAAGCCGATGTGCGCTACCGTCTGCCCGAGCCAAGCCCTGTTCTTCGGCACCCACGAGCAGATCGAAGCCATGCGGCCGCGGTCGACGCCCATCAACCAGTTCCAGTTCGGCGGACAGACCATCCGGACGAAGGTGAACATGATGGCCCCGAAGGAGTTCACGCCGCGGTACGTCGATGTCACCGCCGCCATGGATGAGAAACAGACCGGCAAGCGGCTGAGCCTGAACGTGATCAGCGAAGACCCGTTCGCGGAGGTTGCGGTATGAGTCACCACCATCCCACCATGTCACCCGACAAGCGGCCGGACGACCAGCAACCGCAGTGGCGGCAGGATTTTCCGATCGATGTGGCGCAGGACGACTATGTCGCCCGGCGCGACTTCACCAAGTTCCTGGTGCTGATCAGCGGCGGATTCGTCACCGGCCAGTTTTGGATCGGCCTCCAGAACTGGATGCGATCGCACCGCGGCAAGCCGCCGGTCTATCGCATTGCGAACCTGTCAGAATTGCCGGTGGAAGGGTCGATCACCTTCAAGTATCCCGGGCCGCACGATGACTGCATCCTGGTGCGGCCGACAGAGCAGTCGCTGGTGGCCTATAGCCAGAAGTGTACGCACTTGGCGTGTCCGGTGATTCCGGATCAATCCGGCAAGTGCTTCCACTGCCCGGCCCATCATGGCGTGTTCGAGATGGGCACCGGCCGAGTGATCTCCGGCCCGCCGCGGCGGCCGCTGCCGAAAATCACGCTCGAAGTCCGCGGCAGTGACATCTACGCGACCGGCGTGGAAGTGAGCACCGTATGAGCCGCATTTCCGAGAACAACCTGACCGGCATCGCCCGCACGCGGCGAACGCTCACCCGGCCGCAGCGCACGACGATCGTGTACGGCATCCTGAGCCTGGTGCTGACGCTGGTGATCCTGCAACTCTGGCTGATCACCGCGACGATGAACGCCTTCCTCGGCGGCGACAGCGCCGTCATCTGGCCGGCGGCGGGGGCTAGCGCCGTTTGCCTGTTCTTGAACCTTGGTCTGCTTCGCTACCTGTACGTGATCGAACGTCCGTCTTCTGGGAAATGAGGAACACATGAACGTCCTGTCTCCAACCGCCGTCAGACCCGCCACTCAGAAATCCGCCACGCTGACCCACTGGGACCCCGAAAACACCGTCTTCTGGGAAACCGGCGGCCGGCGGATCGCCAATCGGAACTTGTGGATCTCCATCCCCAGCTTGCTCCTGGCGTTCTCTGTATGGATGCTGTTTAGCGTCGGCGCAGTCTATCTGCCGCAAGTAGGGTTTAAGTTCACCGAAGACCAGCTGTTCTGGCTGGTCGCACTGCCGGGGCTCTCGGGCGCGACCCTCCGAATCTTCTACTCGTTCATGGTGCCGATCTTCGGCGGGCGGAACTGGACCGTCGTCTCGACTGTTTCATTACTGATCCCGTGCCTGGGTTTTGGCTTCGCCGTTCAGAATCCCGCCACGCCGTACTGGTTGTTTGTGCTGATCGCACTGTCGTGCGGGTTCGGTAGCGGCAACTTCGCCAGCAGCATGGCCAACATCAGCTTCTTCTTCCCTAAAGCACGCAAAGGCACAGCGCTCGGATTGAATGCGGGCTTAGGCAATCTCGGTGTGTCGGTCGTTCAGTTTCTCGTGCCGATCGTGGTGATGTTCGCTTGCGTGGGCTCTTCGCAACTGTGGACGAAGGGTGACGCCAGCAAAACCATCTGGCTGCAGAACGCAGGATTCGTGTTTGCGCCCTTCATCGTGGCCTGTGCGATCGCGGCGTTCTTCGGGATGAATAACCTCGCGACAGCCAAGGCCAGTTTCGCGGATCAGGCGATCATCTTCCGCCGCAAACACAACTGGCTGATGTGTTGGCTATACGTGGGCACGTTTGGATCGTTTATCGGCTACAGTGCCGCGCTTCCGCTGCTGATCAAACTTCGGTTCCCACAGGTGAATCCGATGCAGTACGCATTCATCGGGCCGCTCGTCGGTGGACTGGCCCGCCCGGTCGGCGGATGGCTCAGCGATAAACTCGGCGGAGCGCGGGTCACGCTGGTGACGTTCATCCTGATGTGTATCGCGGCGGGGAGCGTCATCGGCTTTCTCGAAATGACCGGCGTTCACTTCGGCGGGTTTCTCGCTTCGTTCCTGGTGCTTTTCTGCCTGACCGGCATTGGCAACGGCAGTACGTTCAGGATGATCCCGGTGATCTTCCTCAACCAACAGCCCAAGACCGATGAAGGCCGCAAAGCTGCTGCCAAGGAATCGGCCGCGACGTTAGGGTTCAGCTCCGCCCTCGCAGCGTATGGAGCATTCTTCATCCCTAAGACCTTTGGTTGGTCTCGTGCGCTCGCCGGTTCAGTCGTGCCGGCGTTAGTAGGGTTGATCGCGTTCTACATCACCTGCGCAGCGGTCACGTGGTGGTTCTACGCCCGCCGCAGGGCTACCTGTCCGTGCTGATTTATTAATCGACATCGGGTTAGATGCCAGGTTTTCGACGGCCATCGACGCTACACTGTGAACTCCTCAATTCAACGGAGTATCCATGACCGCCCACGACGATCCCAACCCCGAAAAACTGCCTGGCAAGTTCAAAGAATTCGTAGCGAAATTCCCGGAGCTAGGAGAGGCCCATGCCCAGATCGGCAAGGCTGTCAATGGATATGGCCCACTCGATCGCAAAACGATCGAACTGGTGAAGATCGGCATCTCGGTCGGAGCGGGATTGGAGACTGCCACGCGTAGCCATGTTCGCCAAGCGATGCAAAACGGAGCGACCGAGGGCGAAATCGAGCAAGCCGTCCTCGCGGCCTACAACACGGTGGGCTGGCCGCGAATGATCATGGCGTGGACCTGGGCACGTCAGCAGATCGATCGTGGTATGTAGTGTTCGATCCGCTTGATAGAGCACGCTCGAATTGAATAAACGGGCGCGAACGTGCGAATTACAATCCTCCGCTCAACTATCTTCAAGGTGCGACAAACGCCGCGTGGTGGGACGAACTGTTCGTCTCGATAGCAACCAAGCCCGCTGGCCTGTTCACATCGCCGAAGTGATTTACCGTGCCGAAAGCATTGTGATTCCCGATGTAACCACCAGTGGAATGCGGGATCGTTTCGACCTCGAATCTCGCGTGGGATGCGTATTACTTCTTGATTGCCTTCTTGGCAGCCGACTTTGCTGCCGCCGGAGCAACTGCGGCGTTTCCTGCTCGGCCGTTGGAGTGGCAGTTGTAGCAGGCGGTGCTTTGCCAGACGTAGTTCTTCACACCCGTATGGCGTGGATCGGTATTGGCTTTGGAATGGGTGTGGCAGTCGATACAAGTGAAGATCGACTGGTTAGATGTATCAGTATGGCAAGTGACACAGGTAAACCGGTGGGTGCCGGTGATCGGGAACTGGTTGTGTCTGAAGGTGGAGGTCAACCACGTTGTGGTTGTGTGGCACGAGGCGCAACCGGTTCCGTATCCTGATGTAGTGTGGTTGGGGTTCTTGGTGGCCTGATAGTTGTCGAGATGACAGGCCACACAGCTTGTGGTCAGCCCGGTGAAAACGTTGTTGGCATGGCAGGCCGAACAGGTGAGCCCCGCGTGGCCAGCGGTCAGGGGGAAGGTGGATTTGTGGGTAAACGTCGCCGGGGTCCAGGCGGTTGTGGTGTGGCAGGTCTTGCAATCGGTTCCAAAACCGGCCGCACTATGCTTCGGCTTGGTGGTGGTGTCGTACTTAGCTTGGTGGCAGGACACGCATGTTGTCGACAGCCCGGTATAGACGCCACCTGCGTGGCAATCGGAGCATAGCCTTCCCGCATGGCCGGCCGTCAGGGGGAACGTTGCAGGGTGACTGAATTTTGCATCGAGCCACGTGGACGTGCTGTGGCAATCCTTGCAGGAAGTACCGAACCCACTGGTAGCATGGACGGGATTCTTAGTCGCCTGATATTTGTCCAAATGGCATGCCACACAGGTGTTGGTCAATCCCGTATAGACGCCGTTTTTGTGACAGTTTGAGCACGTCAGCCCGCCGTGACCGTTGGTCAATGGGAACGTGGCCGGGTGGTTGAACTTTGCGCCTTTCCACTGTGTCGTGCCATGGCAGGTTTTGCAGTCGGTACCAAACCCGATGGTGACGTGATTCGGGTTTTTCGTCGCCTGGTAATTGGCCAGGTGACAGCTGACACAGTCCGCGGATTTGCCGGTGAAGATATTGTTGGCATGACAGGTCGAGCAGTTGATCCCCCCGTGCCCGCCGGTGAGAGGGAAGTTGGCAGTGTGCGCGAACTTCGCGTTTTGCCAAGTGCTGGTGGAGTGACAAGTCTGGCAGTTACTGCTGAAGCCTGCCAGCGTGTGATTCGGATCGGTCGTCGTCGCAAAAAGCTGCTGGTGACAACTGGCGCAGGAGGTCGACAGACCCTTAAACGTCCCGCCGGTATGGCAGGTGTTGCAGGTGACACCCGCATGACCAGCAGTCAGTGGGAATGAAGATGGATGGGCAAACTGGGCTGGCTTCCAACCGACCGGCGTGTGGCATTTTTGGCAGTCGCTGGTCCAGCCCTCGGCCTTGTGATCGGGTGAAGTTGCCTTGGCCAGGTCGGTGGTGTGACATGTGACGCAAGTGGTGTCGGTTCCTTCAAAGTTACCGACTTGTGCATTCTTGTGGCAACTGAAGCAGGCCGTTCCCGCGTGGGCACCGACAAGCGGGAACCGGGTTCGATTGTGCTTGGTGATCTGTTCCAACGGACGCCAAGATTGCTCATTGTGGCAGGTGGAACACAGCTGGCCGAGCTTGGTGCGATGCACATCGATATGGCAACCCGCGCACCCCTTGGCCGCGAAGGTTTGGGCCGGTCCGCGATCGTTGTGGCACATCAGGCATTGGGCTTTCTGATGGGCGCCGCGTAGTTCAAACTTCGTCAGCCGGTTGTGATCGTAGGTAAAGTCCTTCTTGATCTTCGTCCAAGTGGTGCCTTCATGGCAGACCGTGCAATCCCCCGGGAACGTATCATGCGGCACCACGGGCCCGAACGATTTATTCCATCCCTGTCGCGGCGGTGGAAACAGCGCGTTGCACGACATCAACGCGCCCACCAGCAGCAACGCCAGTACCATGTAGATACTTGCACGCCTGCGCCGCAATGTGCCCGGTCTGGTATTCATCTTGAACCTCAGAATCGGTACTCCACGAATGTTCCCAATCTGTACGAATCGTCCACGTCGCCAAAGTACTTGTCGGCCGTCAAGCTGTAGTACCAGTTGCCAATTTGGTACCCGAGCCCGCCGCGGACCGTCTGGCGGGTGAAGTAGTCAGAATCCGATACCTGTCCAACGGCGGTGTATCGGTAGTATTCGTAGCCGATGAACACTTGCAGCGCACCGGTGTGCGGGCGGATCTCGCCGCGGAAGCCCATGCCTTCAGTGAACGATCCGCGGTCGTAAAACACGCCGCCGAACAGGTCGAACGGTACTTTATTGATGCCGCTGGCGGTGAGGTTGAACTCTCCGCCGTAGCCGTCGTCGATCTGGTCGCTGAAGTAGTGGGCTTGGACCTCGGGGCGCAGGGTTTTCGTGATGTCGCGCCAGTAGGAGACGGCCACGCGATCGACCCGTCCGTCGCGGATCAGGCCAACCGGCACGGGCGAGAAGTCATCCCGCTGGATGTCAGCCCAGGTGTAATGCGAGACCGACAGCGACATCCCGTGCGTCGGCTCGGGCGTGTAGCGGGCCTGCAGCCAGGCGCTGGTCAGATCGACCCCGGCCGAGTGTACCGGCTCGCTGCCGTCGTATACATCGGCGACGGCTGATCCATAGAGCCAAAGCTTGGGCGTCAGGTATCCACTGGCGCGGCCAATGAGCACGTCGCGATCCATATCGCCGTTGTGCCAGGTCTTTTGATAGCCGAGCGTGCCGTTGAACTTGCCGGGAACTTCCGACGCGTAATCGACGAACAGGTGGAAACCAAGATCGTCTCCTTCCTGTTGATCGGTTGCGTGCAGCGGATACGCCCCGATCCCACCACCGATGTTCAGGCCGTTCTGCAGGCGCACCGCGCCTTCCACGCCGTCGATCAGGCCGATCTCCGGCAGGTAGTAGGAATAGAACCGCCCGAACTCCAAGCGGTAAGGCGCGTATAGCTCGTCGCCGATGGTGTAGGAGAAGCGATCGATAATGAAATCGTCTTCGGTGACGTTACTGTCAGTTAAGTCACTACCACGACGGGACGCCTGACCGGCGAAGTCGATCTGCCCGCCCTGGCCGGCGGGATTGGTCAGCGTGAACGATGTTCCGACCCGGCCGATGTAATAGCTGTTGCTGCGGCCGCTGCTTTGGTCGGTCGATGCATCCACTTCGGCGAAGATTCGGCCGTGAAAGGTGCTCTCCCGCTGGCCGGGCGCTAACGAGAACGCCGGTGCAAGCAGCGGCATGTCCGGCGATCGGCCGGTTTCCTTCCGCGACCACGGAGCATGCGGTGGGGCTACAGGCTGGGTCGAAGGCGCGGTCGTCGGCCGCGTCGTTGGCGGGGCATCGGAGACGGCGACTTCGCCGTTCGTACCGACTGGCGGCATGTTCGTGCCTGGCAGTACTTCCACGCGCGCACTATGCGAGGAAACGTCCACCACCACGCCTTCAACCACCACCGAACCGGCCGGGAACAGCTTCACCCGCGCGCCGGTCGTGATCCCGCTCTGGCGTCCCTGGTCGAGGAACACACTTCGGCCGGCGACTGAAACGACGGTCACCTTCACCGGCGCAGCCGCTAGGGCGGCGGATCCGAAGACCGCCAACGCCGCAACGAACGACACGGATCGTCTGGCGATCATGGCACTCCCTTCTTCGCATCGGGGCGGGGGTCATGACAATCCACACACTTCGACCCCAGCGGCAGGTAGCGGACGATCTTCACCTTCGGTGCAACCTCCACCTCGCGATGACAGGTCGCGCACGCCAGCTTGATATGTTGCACGTCGAGCTTGAACACCGAATCACGCTGGTGATTAAAGGTGGTGTCCTTGAACGTCGCTGCCTCGCTGTGGCAGCGGGCGCAGTCGGTCGTGCCGTGTTTCTCGAACTGCCCGCCGTGCGGGTCGGCGTGGCAGGCGATGCACGTTTTGGGCGCGATGCCCAAGGTGCGGGCGACATCCTTGCCCGGCGCGACGCGCTTGTGACAGGCAACACAGGTGGCCTCTGCGTGTTTGCCGAGGAGCTTGTAGCTGGTCCACAGATCATGGTCCTTGGCCGTCCAAGTAATCTGGCCGAAACCGCCGGTGGAGTGACACCGCGCGCAGCCCACTTTCCCGTCGACAGTCTTAGGCGTGCCGGCGACATCGAACGTGCCGCGGTGGACGTCCGCATGGCAATCGGTGCAGGAACTGGCCACGCCGACGAACTGAACGACGTCGTCCTTCTTCTTGTGGCATGCCGCGCAGCTGACGGCCAGGTGCGCTCCATCGATCGCGAACTTGGTCTGCTTGTGCATGGCCGCGTCAAAGTTGTTCGGCTTGAATGTCGTCATGCTGTGGCAGACCACGCACCGGCCGGCACTAGGGGTCTTGGCGAACTGGCCCTTATGGACATCGGCATGGCATTTGGCGCAATCCTCCTGCGCCCGGCCGGCGTAGATCACCGCAAACTTCGTCGCCAGATCCGGGCCCGGATCGATTTTCTTACGCTTGCCGATTTCGGAATGGCAGCCGGCACAGTCGGTTTTGTCGTGTGGCTTAGCAAGCGAGAAACCTGTCGCCTCGTGCTGACGTGAGGTCATCGTCGCCGCTGGGAAGAGGAATGACTTGTGGTCGGCGTGATGGCAGGTGGCACAAACGTCTTTTGCCGCGATCGGGGATTTGGCTATGGCCAAAGTCAACTTCTCCGGATGCGGCGAGGCGTGGCACTCCACGCAGCCGCGGACCGACTTGTTGGTTACCTTCAGCGATGCAACCGAGTTCGGCCCGTCTTTCGCGTGGCATTTGATGCACGCCAGATCCGCATGCCCACCGGTGAGCGGGAAGTCTGTCGTGTGCGTGAAAAGGGGCACCACTTTGAACGGCTTGCTCGTGCCGTGACAGGAGGCGCAATCATTACCGTAGGCACCTTCGTGGACGTCCTTATGGCAGGCGACGCACGTCCTCACGGCCATTTTGGTACCGAACGATGCCTTGACCGATGTCGGGCCGTCAGATTGGTGACAATCCGCGCACTTCTTGCCGGCGTGAACTTCGACCAGAGGGAATTCATTCGTGTGGACAAAGCCGTCGGCCTTGGCGAACTCCTTTTTCTGCCCGTGGCAGGCCTGACAGTCGGGGCCGAATGTGCCCTGATGCGCGTCTTTGTGGCAGGCGACGCAATCCTGCTTCAGGCCAAGGAATCGCTTTTGGCCTTCCAGCAACGCGGGGGCTTTGGCCTGGTGATGGCATTGCTCGCACTTCAATTCGGTGTGACGGTCGATCAGCGTAAACCTGGTGACGCCCGAGTGATCGAACGCCTCCATCTTCGCCACGCCGGCAGACTCAAAGCTTCTGGCAGTGATGAGTGCTACCGCGCCACCGGTATGATCGGTATGACAGGACGCACAGTTCTCGGCCTTGTCACGCTTCAACAATCCGTGCAAGCCTACGATGAGCTTGCGCTGGTCTGCAATCTCGTGATGGCACGACTCGCAGGCCGCGTCCATCTTGGTTTTCTTTTCTCCATGGCACGCGATACAGCCGGCGTTACCTTGCAACTTCGCCAGCAGCACATGACTGGGATGCAGTGGTCCAGGTGATGTGCGCTTGTTCCAGTCCCACCATACGAACAAAGCAACACCGAGTAGGGTTAGCAGCCCGATTAGGAGTTGAACTTTGCTCATCAATCACCTCCCATCAAGGGGAGGAAACTGAAATCGAGTGAACCGTATCGTGATGCGGTGACAATATGCACGATCGCAAGCAGAACCATCAATAAACCCAGCCATCGATGGAAGTACCTCCACGATGCCAGGATCGAACCGACTTCTTCGTAATGAGTGACCAGCAACGTCAAGCGATAGGCCCGTCTGGCTAGTTGGAGCGCATGCTTGATCTCGACTTGGGAAAGACCGTCAAGGGCACCTTCTCGCTTAAGTTTGCGTAAACTTCGGCGGAGTCTGAATTGCCCGACGATAAACACGCCGATTCGCGCGATGAACCCCGGCCGCCAGCGGCCTTCGGTAATGAGATGGTCGACCTGCTCTCTAACCCTCGCACCAAATCCCTTCCGCTCGCGGTCCCAGTCGGTGGACAGAAGCGTGAGTTGCTTGCGAAGATCATCCAGTGACGATTCGGTTCCGTTGGCGGCCCGGGGGATGAATGCGTAGAGATACCGGCCGATGCAGCCGCTGATCACGACAAACGTCAGCACGATCAGCGCATGACCCCCGGCTGTGGAGCGCATCGAGAAGCCCGAGTGCAGCAGGACGCACAGTACGCCCACCAGTCCGCTGAAAACGTGCCACCCCATCCACATCCTTAACGTGCCGGGGAGGTAGCTGCCGAGCCAGGTGGATCGCCGGATCAGATACGCCAAGTTCCAAACGAACAACGCACACGCCAGTAATCCAGCCGACAGGCCCAACGGGCCGCCGGGTCGGAGCCAACCATACAACGGCGACTGGACACGACCGCTGTATTGAAGTCTGTAATAAGACCAGTGCCAGATCGCCCATGACAGCAGGCCGATCGTGCAGAAGGCGGTGACGGACAGGGCGCTGAGCAAGCCGTAACTGTTTACCGTCCCGTCATGGATTTTAGATCGTGTCTGTGAGCAAGGCGATGTCTTTCCCCGCCCACTCGGCTTGCAGGAGGGTCTTGATCGTTTCCAGCACATCTCGGCCCTGTTGTTCGGCGGTGCGCATGACG
>JANMES010000039.1:0-25043 GCA_031377185.1 Phycisphaerae bacterium | reverse complement strand
CGTCATGCGCACCGCCGAACAACAGGGCCGAGATGTGCTGGAAACGATCAAGACCCTCCTGCAAGCCGAGTGGGCGGGGAAAGACATCGCCTTGCTCACAGACACGATCTAAAATCCATGACGGGACGGTAAACAGTTACTCCGATTCGGTGGAGTGTGTCTTGTGGGTCTTCCTCTAAAACGTAGATCGCCCTAGGCCTGCATTCTGCCCGACTTCCCGCAGTTAAGTGAGGGGGCCGACGCGCTGCCGACGGGGGAAGTTGAAATGGTCGGCGGCAACTTTGGGGATGACGCCGCCGACCATTTTGCATGTCGCTTACGGCAGATCGATCAGGAGCACGTCCGCACCCTTGCCCGCGGTGATCTTCAATACCTTCTCGCCTTCGATCCGGCCCTGGTCGCCGGTTGCCAGCTTTACGCCGTTCACGTCGACATCGCCGGCGATGACGAACAGGTACGCCCGGCGGGCTTCGCTGTCGTGCTCGACTGACGTGCCGGCCGGCAGGGTGGAGCGGTAGATGACCGCGTCCTGGTCGATCGCCAGCGTGCCGGGTTCGCTGCCGTCGCTGACCAGCGGCTGCAGCTTGCCGATGCGGTCCTTCGGGTCGTACGCTTTCTGATCCCAGCGGGGCTGGCCGCCTTTGTTGCGCGGCAGGATCCACAGCTGCATCAGATGGGCGGTTTCTTTGTCGCTGGCGTTGAACTCGCCGTGGACGATGCCTTTGCCGGCGCTCATCACCTGCACTTCGTTCGGGCGGAGCAGCTCATTGTTGCCCAGATGGTCTTTATGACGCAGGGCGCCTTCGAGCATGATGGTGACGATCTCCATGTCGCGGTGCGGGTGCATGTCGAACCCGCCTCCGCCGGCGATGCGGTCGTCGTTGAAGACGCGCAGCGACGAAAAGTGCAGGTTGGCGGGGTCGTAGTAGTCGCCGAAGGAAAAGTGCCAGCGGTAATCCAGCCAACCCATGTTGCCGTGGTGTCGATCTTCAGACGGGATGACGCGAATCATAAGGGTCTCCTTGATGGGTGTATTCCCATTATCTGTTATAACGACTATTTACGCGAAGTTATTCCATGCTCGGTGGATTGAGGTTCCGATTGACTGATTGCCGCTTGCTGCTTCACGGGGGGATGCGTGCTGCTACTCGCGAAGCCGCAAGCGGCAATCAGTCAATCGGAGAGCTGATGCTCCGCCTCTCTGCTCGTCTCCAGAAGATCGATCAGGGACCGTAATTTGTCCTTACCCAAGTGTCCAAGCTGCTTTACGTGCAGGTCCATCACCGGCTGATCGAGCAGTTTAAGCAGCCTCAGCCCTTCGGTGGTGATGGAAGCCAACACCACCCGGCGGTCGGTGGCGGTGCGCTGGCGGGTGATCAAGCCTCGCTTTTCGAGACGGTCCAGCAGCCGGGTGATGTCCGGGTCGCGGGTGACCATCCGGTCCCCAATCTGCCCGCAAGGCAACGGCTCACCAGCGCCACGAAGAATCCGCAACACATTGTACTGCGTCGCCGACAGGTTCAGAGGCTTCATGAGTTTTTCGAACGGTTCCTGCAGAATCTGCGCCGTCCGCATGAGGTTGAGATACGCCTCCTGCTCGGCCGACTCGAACGGTTTCTGCTTCTTGATCTCTTTTTGAAGGCGACTGGTCATTGCTGCTAATTTTAGTTGTTGCAACAGATAATGTAAAGACGGAATCTGGGAATGGGATTCACGAATCCGCCGGTAGGAATGCAGCTTCCAAGAGAAATCGGAAGTCAATCGCGACGTTGGGAAGGAAAAACAATCGCGCGAAAGCGTATCAGGGCGGAATGAAAGATCGCCGCATGCGGAGGAAATTCGTTGCGATTCAATCCAAACTGACGCGCCACGACAAAGCGCAAGGATTTGATTTCTTAAATCCCTCGCATCTTGCTGACCGCCCCGTAGCGCGCCGGGGAATTACACAACGGTAGCGCCAGAGACGAAGATCATGGCATCGTTATTGACTGTGCTTGCGCCCATGTACATGCCCCAACGGAATGTGGTGTATCCCGATGGACGAGAGTACGAGCCGGTCCCGGCCAGGGTGCCGTTCAGATAGACCTCGTAATTCAGGCCATCATCCCGGACTCGGATATCGAACGCTTTACCGGTCATGCCGGTTGCGATGACCTCGTCCGTGCCCACGCGGCGGTTGAGGGTGATGTCGCCGTTGGCGTTCATGTTGAGCTGGACGGCCCAGTCGTTGACATCATTTTTCACCTGGAAGATGCATGCCCCGTGCGGCTTGATGATCCGGTAGGTTCCGCTCCATTCGTGCCAGGCACCGGTCTGCCATTTGGTGGCGCTGAATGCTTCGATACGGGCCGCGAGCGGACGATCATTTCGCACGTTGGTTTCGCCGGTGAACAGCCGGAAGACCTGAGTGTTGCCGTCTTCCTGATACCAGCGCGACCACTTGGAGAAATCGGAACGACTGATGAAACTGTTTCCGACGGTGTGAATCCGAATGGCCGATGCGATCGGCCGCTTGGAATAGGCGGTTGTTTCGACAAAGAGATTGTTGACGTTGATCGTCGATCCGGTGACGCCGGTGGTCGAATCCACGCCGATCGGCAGATTCCCGCTGGCCAGCACTTCCGCCCACGTCGGATCGGTACCGATCTGGGTGTAGAGCGGCGTGTTGTCTCGGAGAGCGATGTTGTACCCCCCGGTGCTGCCGGTGACATCGCCCGAACCATCGACGGCGTTGTAGGACTTATTCGCTTTGCCGGATACAGCGAAATAGTAAGTGCCAGACGTGCCGAAGGTGTACTCCACATAGGAGTCATTGCCCAGCGTCTCGCCGGGAGCGGCGGTGTTGTCGCTGGCGGCAAGTTGTGCGCCGGAACTGTTGAACAGGCGGAGGTAAGAATCGAGCCCGCTGGTGGATTGACGATCGACGTCAAACTGAACCCGCTGGCCGGCCAGGACGGTGACCTTGAACATGTCCACATCCTGCCCTGACGCTTGTCCACCGCTCAGGTCGGCGCTGCTGATGCTGGCATTGCGCGATCCGCCGACCGAGATCGAGAGGGATTCGGAAATCTGGTCATTGATATCGGTGTTCGCCACCGCCAGCGTGATCGACATCAGTTGACGCTTTTCCAGTGACTCCGGAATAAAGGTTTGCCGGCTCGCGATCGACGCGCGATTCAAGGGCTGCTGGAGGAACCGACGAAAGAATCGTTTGGTCAAACCGTTGTTCATTGGAATCTCCTGGGAAACAAAAAAAAGCAGTCGATGTACCGTTACGGATATCTCGGCCTGCTCCGATGGATATCCGCTCTGAAGTCCAAAAGGCGGTCGGAAAGACCGTATCTCGTCAGGCGGCACGCGGGGTTATGGGAGAGCACGGGCTTGGGCCGTTCAAGCGGGATCGTCCGTCCTCGCCTGCGCCCCGATTCTCGCCATCGGAGCTTGCATTTCGGTTAGTGTGGCGGATCTTCGTCAAAACGGCGACCGCGCCATCACACCATGACGCTAAATTATCTTCGCCATGGGCTTTGTCAAGCGCTTTATTCTGCGTCTGGCCAGCGGTGATCATCGCGAAAGGGGAAGCCAGCCGGGAGCCGTCACGGGTTTGTCGGCGAACCGGCCCATTCGCGGGGCAAAACAGTGGAATCACTGCCAGCCGGGGCGGGGGCCGTCCAGACTTTGGTGTTATCGCTCAGGATGGCGTAGGTGACGTTCGTCCACTGCCTGAGGCTGCCGTCGTCCATGATGAAATTAGCGGTTCCATTGCCGGTGGTCGACGCCCAGTAGGTGGGTACCGGGGTGAAGTGGATGTTGCCCGCCCGGTCGCCGCCCCAAGTATGGTTGGTCGACATCCCCCGGAACATATTCGGCATTTGCACCTGGCGGACCTGGCAAAAGTCCGAGGCAAGCGGTGCGGGTTTGAACTTCACCCATTTACCTCCGACACCGGGCGGCGGGTACATGAACGGCTGGCCGAGCCTGAGAAAGGTGACTCTTCGTATCAAGTTAAGTTCTGCGGCGGTTGCCACGACGGAGGCGTTGGTGACCGCGCGGTTTGGGTAGATCGAGTAAAACGCACGGACTGCTGAAAATGAGTTCGCCGTGCTGCCCGGTGTCCAAGGAACCTCATATCGGCCTTGCGGACAGATGAACAGGCTCGATCCATCCACGGTCATGTCGCGGTAGTCCTTGTATTTGGATCGGAAATACTTGGACAACGCATTGTACGAGTCAGAATTATTGATTTCCCAAGTCGTGTATCGAACCGGGATCTCGGGTGAGCGCCAATCGACCGGACTGGTCATGGCCGCCACCGGGAACCATCTGCGATTCTCGTTGGCATACATGATCATTCCCATGCCGATCTGGCGCAGGTTTGACGCGCACTGGACCAGCCGCGCCTGATACCCCGCTTTTCGCATGGCGGGCAATAGCAGCGAGATCAGAAGCGCAATGATGGCAATGACGACGAGCAACTCCACGAGCGAGAAGCCCCGGAACCATTTTCTCGGCTGTTTCATAGGTCAGGTCTCCTAAGGGACCGAGCACCTTCATCACTCATTCTATTTCGGCATCCCGCGACCGGTCTACACAAATTCCGATGTGACTTACTCAATAGGGATTTGCCATTCTACCACGTCCGTCCATCAAGTATAACATCCACGATGCCAGCGGCGTGGGAGATTCTGGGTAATCTGACCAATCATGCAGTGAAGGTCACTTATAAAATTAGTTTGGGTTTAGTAAGGATGATTCCTGGTAACCATTCAGTCCCCAGGCAATTTCGTCCAATAATTAGGGTATGGCCCGCCGGGTGAAGATGGTTCGGCATTGCAGTAACCGTACGCGGCTGGAGCGCAGTGGCTGTTTACCGTCCCGTTTTCCGTTCCGAACAATTCCTTGCTTGGGGCGGCATCACCGGAGGATCGCATTCCCGGTGTGAATATCCACGTCCCCCTCAGTCTATTCATCGTTCCATCACCAACGATCAGAAGTGGATGATCGTCATGACGTTGATTGCGTAGTCGAAATCGCGGTCTTCGGTCAGGGGGAGCGTCGCGCCAATGCCGATGTTGATGCTCTTGTCGTCCAGCGGCTGCAACGTCACGCCGGGGCTGATGTAGAGGGCGCTTTGGTCCTCTTTGCCCAAGACCGAGTCGCCGTGGACTTCGACCAGCGCCTGGAAGCTGGGCGCAACGTGGTAGAGCGATGAAACGCCGTAGGCGATTTCGAAATCCTCTTCGGCATCTTCCTCGTCGGTCTGATTGAACGGGAATCCGATACCCACGCTGCCGATAAACTCGAACGGCCCGCTCCAGAACCCGACTCGGACGAACGGCTCGATCTCGACTATGTGATCCGAGCCGATGCCCTTTTCCTCGTCGCCGGTAGGCAGGATCACCTCCACGCCGACGGCTGGCAACACGTGGTGGTCAACCCAGTCGTAGGACGCAAGCTTGAACGCGAGAATCGCGTCGGACAGGCCGCTTTCCGATTCGCCTCCATCGGGGTTGACCAAGACGTACGGAAGAACCGCCTCGATGCTGAAGTTCCGCGTAAAGGCGTACTCAGCCTCGAGTTCGGCTTCGTGTTCGGTGCCTTCGCCGCCGTCGGAGAAGTGGTACTTGGCTGCCAGCTTCGTCTCCGGCAGAGGCGATTCGACGACGATCGGGTGCGTGAGGTTCACGCCCGGATGCGCGTGCCCCGAATGCGAGCCCGAGCCGGCGGGAGCGTGCAGCGGTACGTCCGCGTGGTCGTGATCGTGGGCGGCGTTCTGCGCACGTGCAACGGTCACCAGTAACGCGGCGGACATCAACGATAAGAGCGCAAGCGATTTCATGGGCAGGAAAATATCAACCTTGTTTTCTAAATGCAAGTTATTTGCAAAAGACAAGCTGGGGCTGCGGGAAGAAGTCGCTATTAACTAATAATCAGAGTGACCCTTTATTCGTTCTAGCCGGCGTAGCCGGTGGTCGTTTAGTTCGAGAGCTCGACCGCCCCGATATCAGGAGGGCCTTTTATCGGATTCCCGAAAAAGTCGTGACTCACTTCCAGGCCGATGCTGAGCCCTTTCTCGTCGCCCGGAATCTTCTCAATCACCATACCTTTGTCCTTCAGAAGCCCTGCATTGGCCGGTATATAGTCCTCCGGCTTCGCTCCACCCGGTTTCTTGAATTTTGCATCTCCAATAATAGGATGACTATCTTGTATAAGCAGCGTTGGAGGGAGGACTAAATCCGCGATGTAAACATTGTTCGCAAATACAACATTAGAAATTGCTTGCTGCTCGGCGTGCCGCCGTTTCTTAGATACATCAGCGGTTTCTCCCAGCAGATGAAATATATTGTTTGCGACAAGCAGGCCCCTGGCGGTTTCATCCACCAAGAAGCAGGTACGTTGCCCTTCCTTGACGTAGACTGTATTATTGTAAATATAGTTATTGAAAGGCCCCTTCGTAGGATTGTCGTCACTGGCGCCGGCGAACCAGAGCACCTTCCCATCCTGAATGGCACCACCCTTTTTCTTCACGCGATGCCCGTCGTTGACACTGATGTTGTATCGATACGCGCAATTAAAACTACTCCCCAGAATCTCCACAAACCCGCCGGCATTGTTCATACTGAAGCAGTACTGGATGACCACATTTCGATTCTTAAGGTCGATATGCACTCCACAGGAATCCGCTTTGCCACTCGCATTCAGGAATTCATTCTGCTCATACAGGATATCATGGCACAAGAAGACCCATGAACCGCTTCCCCGGCCGTGCATGCGTTTATCAATAAATGAACCGGAATGATCGATGCGATTGCCGCGGATCACAACGTCTCTGCAAAAGCTCATTTGAATGCCTGAACCGCCAGTGTGATCGGTTTTGTTTTGCAGGAATTTGAGATTATGGCTGTTCCTGCCGGCCACGATTCCGTACCGCCCTACTTTCTCAATGGCGCATCTTGCCACAGTCACATTGTTGCTCGACCGAATCTGCACGCCCTGGCCATATGCCGTCGTTCTATCCTTGCCTTCGGATTCCGTCTGAATGGTCGCGAACACATCGTGGATATGGAGATCCCCCAACAACACATTGCTGGATTTTTCAATATTAACACCATAGCGCATCACTCTGGCTTCCTTGTCGATCTCTTTGCCGCCGTCCGATGTGATCTCAAGGTTGGATACGCAGATATACTCGGATTCTACAATCTCCACTCCAGCGATGTATCCGGCGGCATCAATCTTCGGAAAGTCCTTCCCACTCCCGTAAGCATCGATCATTACAGGCGCGCTTTTTTCACCCGCAACGTCTTTCAGCTCAATCTTGCCACTGAAGACAGAACCTCGCTTCAGCAGGATACGGTCGCCAGCCTTGAACTTCACAGCCCCGGCCTTCTGTAGCGTCTTCCAGGCAGTCAGTGCTGAAAGTCCATCACGCCCATCATCACCCGCTTTGCTGTCAAAGTGATAGTCGGCACCTGATGCCATTCCTGTCGCACCTATCAAAAGACAGATCGACAGGGTAACAATACTTGATCTGTTCATTTGTTTTTATCCTTTCGACCCTTCTCCACGAGAGCCGAAAAGGGGTCGCTACTGAGTTCTGAGGCTCGTTCCTGCATTCGGCGTCATTCCAACTCAACGATTTCGCCGGGGCTCATCGACAATGAGAGAACATCATTGGGCACCAGCTTCTGAACGGATTCCCCGCGGCGTAACTGGACGGTTGCTCCCGGCCAGGGGTTGTGCAGGCGGCAGGTGCCGCCTTTGTCGCTGGCGATTCGGACATTCAGCACCTTCCCGCCGACCAGACGGGCCGAGACGAGGAACGCGCCGACCGCTCGAAGGTCTTGGAATGCCGCATCGCTGCCGGTCGGCCAGTTGGGGAACAGGTGGATCAGGCCGTCCCAGCTCTGCATCAGGCACTCGTTGATGACTGCGGGGAGGGCGAAATTTTCAAACCAGATGCCCATCGGGGCCATGTAATCGAAATTCGTTGTGTCGGAGTATCGCCCCTTGGTTTGCAGCACCATGTCCGCCGATGTGCCGTTGGGGAGTTTGCAGTAGTCAACCTGTCGTTTGAATGCGTCGAGGTCCAGAACGCCGACGCGGGCTTTTTGCAGGTTGAGGAAGACCAGCTCATTGCCGCCTTCGTTCCGCTGGGTTGCGAGTGATCGCCTGGCCATCGCGAGTTCATCGGGCGGGCTGTGCAGGCCGTGCTCTTCGCCGGGGAAGATGGTCATCGTGGAGGCTGGGACGTTTTGCACGACTTGCGGATGGATATCCGGCGCAGCAATCCAGACCGGACCTGCAGGTGTGTCGGCCGTCGGGTGGGGCGGGAAGTGCTCGAGCACTGTCGTGATATCTGCCAGCAACTCGCTCTCCTCCTTCTCTTTGCCGAGCACGGCGCAGGCTTCCCGGAACGCGCGGAAGACGAAGCGGATGAGCGTCAGATCGGCCAGCACGTCGTAATTGGTTTTGAAATCGGCCCGCAGGCCGAAAAGCTCCGGCGTGACGGAAGGAAAAACGTGATAGCGGTCATCGCCGAATCGCTGGCCGCGGGCATCGGGTCGGAGCATGTAGTCGGCGATGAACCGGCAGGATTCGCGAATCGGGCCGAATGCCCGGTCGCGGAGAAAGTGGGTGTCCATGGAGTACGTGTAATGCCACCACAATCCCTGAACGGTCCAGGGGGTTTCGCAGATTTCCCATCCCCACGTCGGCACGGGATACGGAGCCAGGCTCATCGGCATGGGGTACGCCGAATGCGGGAAATACGCGCCGCGCAGCCCGTAGTAGTCGCGAGCGGTGAGTTGGGAAACGGGCATCAGATGCTCGACGAGATCGACGTAGGGCAGATTCAGTTCGAGATGGTTACTCGAGAAGGTCACCCAGAACGGCTGCTGGGTGTTGTAGTTCATGTGATAGTCGCCGTGCCAGGCGGAACCTTTATCGCGGTAGCTCCAGTTAGCGAACAATCCGGGGCAAGTCACGCCCGGCCGGACGGCGCACTTCATGAAGTAGAGGTTGCGATACCAGATGTCTTCCAGTTCCGTGTCGGCTAGCGCGACGGCGGACTGGTTCCAGTAGTTTTGCCAAGACTGTTCGTTGGCGGCGCGAACGGACTGGCATTGGGTGTCAAACGATTCGGCCGTGGGGGCGCTGGGCGGTGGGGGAAGAACGGGTCGATCGGCCTGTTCCAGGTCGACTATAAGCGCCAACCCGGGCTGACCGGCGATCGCACGCTCAAGTGGATCCATGGTGTCGACAAACTCGCCGTTTTTGTGACCAGGCCATTGTTCTTCAGAAAGCCGCGCGCCCGGAAGCCGCGCCATCAGCCGAAAGCAGTGATCTTCGCCCGGTGCTTGCCGGCCGGGCTCGGTTACACGAGGCAATACCTGCGTAAACCCCAATTCGTCGGCGGATTGATGCAACTGCGGTTTTGGAAACTCAGCCGGCGTCTTCGGATCGGGCAAGACCCGGATGCGATTGAACGGCTGGCAGGGCGAGCCGGCTTCATCCACGCATGTCACCCACAGCCGGTCGCGTTGGGAATCAGCGAAAATCTCGACCGCAGCTTTGTTACCGTTGTCCAGCAGATCAACCCGGCAAACGCCGGTGGCGATATCCAGCCGGTAACCCAGTGGTTCGCACCGCTTGCGATCAAAACCCAGCACCACCGTGCCGCAGGGCATGGGGCGTGGATACGGGTGGCTATAATTTTCTGCAGTCATCTTGAGGTACTGATTGAACCAAGGCTCATCCTTCAGGGATTTCGCCAGACCGCTTTTGCTGATCGCATCAACCTTGGCGAAGATCTCAGCGAACGTGCCGATTGCCTCGCGATTGTTCTCCGCGAGTCGGATATCCCAGACGTTGTTGTGCCCAAAGTGCAGCACGATTGCATCCGGCCTGACGCACACGACCACGCCCATCCCGCCGTTGCCCAACAGTGCGCCGGAGGTGAAGGCGACGGACGGGCCTTTGTGCGTGATCGGATGACGGGCCGCCTGGGCCTGGCTGTCGATCAGCGGCCGGTGTGATTTGTGCATGGGGAAATCGTATCGGAAAACAAAAAGGTCGGAAATCTCTTTTGGTAAGAGACTCCCGACCTGGTTTCGGAACTCAAAGGGGTGAAATCGACTCTATGCGAGCAGTTCGACAACGATCTGCGTGTCGGAGAACACCGACGACTTCTTCGCAGAAGTCGAAGAACTGCTGGACAAGGTCGCACTCGCGGTCGGGCTGTTGAACGGCGTGGTGGCAGAGAGGGTGTTCGTGTAACCCGATCCGCCTGCGGCGTTGTAGGCCTGTACGCGGTAAACGTAGGTCTTGCGGCGGCTGACCGTGGTGTCGTTGTAGGTGGTCACGCCTGCGCCGAGGGTGGCGATACGCGAATAGCTGCTGCCGCCGTTGGTGGAACGTTCGACGTAGAAGCCTGTCTCGTTGCTTGCATTGTCGGTCCATGCGAGCGGCACGAGCCTTCTGGTCACCGTTCCATTGAGCCGCAGGTTGGTCGGTGCGGCTGGCAGGACCGGAGCGGCCGGCGTGGTGGCATTGGCGGTCGGGCCTGGAAGGGCTTCACCGGCGGCGTTGAGCGAAATCACGCGGTAGTAGTACGTGGTCGAGGCGACGCGGCCGGAGTCGGTGAACGACAACACGTCCGCACCTACCGTGCCGGCCGTGGCCCATCCAAGCTGATCCTGCGATCGCTCAATGCGGTAGCTGGTTTCGCCGGCTACGTTGTTCCACGACACCGAGATCTGCGACGAGCTCAACGGCGAAGCCGACGTGCTGGTGACGGCCGATGGTACCGTGGTGGCCGACGTGGAGTTGGAGTAGCTACTGTTTACCGTGTTGCCCAAGGCAATCACGCGGTAGTAGAACGTCGATCCTTCCGGAAGCCCGGAATCCGCATAGCCGGTGCTGTTGGCCGCCAGGGCGATGTTCGTGACGACGGCGAAATCGCTCGTGGTGGAGCGTTCAAGCCGGTACGAGACTTCGTTGGCGGCGTTGTCGGTCCAGCTCAGCTGAATCGACGTGCCGGTGGCCGAGGCGACCAGATTGCTCGGAGCTGCAATGGTTTCGCCCGGCGAGACAACCGTGCCGGTAATCGTGTACTGACCCACGTCGCCGTACGAGCCGTTGCTCAGGGCGACCAGGCGATAATTGCCGGCCGCCAGGCTGGCGGTGATCGTCGCGCCGAAGCCGGTGGTCGGAGCGGCCGACGCGATCAGCGTCAGGCCGTCTTCGGAGCGGAGTTCGAGTTTCGAGTCGAGGTTGTTGGCGTACACCACGTTGAGGTTCAGCGTGACGTTGCCCGCGCCGGTGGTGAACGAGAAGTAGTCGGCGTCGCTGGTCAGCCCGATGATACCCGAGCCGGAAACGCTGGTGCCGTTAACAGTCAGCGCCGTTGCGGTAGCAGCAGTGCTGCCGACGTCGTCGGGGCGATAGCCGAACGTGTTGGTCGACCGAGCGATGACGGCCATGTCGTCCTGGATGGTAGTGGAGGAGATGGCGCTGGTTCCGTTCCACCACAAGCCACGAGTCGCGCTGTAGCTGTTGCCCATGATCGGGGCCAAGGCGGACGTGCCGGGGTTGTACTCGTTTGTCTTGGTGCCCGTCGCGTCGTAAGTGCTCTGGTGCTGCAAGCCGAAGGAGTGGCCGGATTCGTGAGAGCTGGCTTCAGCGACGTACTTGGCGTATCCGCCACCGAGATTGTCCGGGAAGACATAAACCACGTTCGTATAAACCCCGCCGCTCGTGTAGCTGTTGACGTACGCCACACCGCCGGCGGACTGACCCAACCAAGTGCTGTTGCCGCCGATGGCGACGCGCATCGAAACGCCGTCAGCAAAGCTGGCCGGTTCGACGGTGGTCACGTTGATGTTGAACGGCGCGTAGTCTTCGGCGACTTGACGCCAGATGTCATTGATAGCAGTCAATTCGGCGGAGCTGAAACCGGCCGTGGCGTCGGTATTGAATTCGGGGGTGGTGATGTTCGAGTAGCCGCCCCAGGTTGCTTCGAAGTGTCCGTCGAAGTCGAGGTACAGCGTGTCAGCAGCGCCCGGCAAGCTGCTGTACGCCGGCACGGCAGCCGCTACGGAAGCGCCCGACGGCGCCGCAGCGGAATTCGGAGTCGTTGCCGATACTTCAACTGCGGGGAAATAACCGATCTCTTGACTAAAGGCAGTAAAACTGTGATCCGAACACATCAACCGCCGTGCTTCAAGTGCTACAATCTCCGCCAAACGCCGACGCACGATACGCTTTCCATTCACCATGGTGTCAATCTCCGCTGCCCGTCCACAGAACTGTTCTCGACAAGAATGTCGGGAAAGAAATCAGTCCGAAGCGCTGGGTCGTTAAGAATATAAACTTGAAATCCCAAATAGATAGGAAATAGGTACCACATTTGCGACAAACCGTAGCGTATTTTACGCCAAGAACGTTCCAAGCGGTCGTCCGTTTTCAAGTCGGTGACGTGATTTCAAATCTCATCACAATCTCATAATTTTAGGATTTTCTGACGTTGAAGCGGGAAATTTGTACGCGATCGCATCTCGCAACATTCCCGAAGATCAGACGCATCCTAGCCGGCGTTGATGCTCCGGCTGTGCGAAGCTATGTTGAGTCGAGTGGCGGTGCTGATCGGCTGTCATTGTCCATAACTCCATCCCATCTTCCCAACCGGAGCTTATCCCATGCGATTTAGGCGAACAGTGATCTGCGGATTGATCTGCCTTCTCGCCGCCAAGGGGTCGCTGGCGGCACTCAAAGAAGCCAAGTCCATCGAAGTCCCCGATCTCACCACCGGAGCGGAGGTGGACAAGTCCAAAAGCTACAATCTGGGCGCCACCGGGTTGCGCGGATGGATCTTCACCAAGCCCCCGACACACATGGACTCCTATCAGGGTCGCACGACGATCCTTAGCCGGCAGATTCTGGTCACGCATGTCGGCGTCAAGTCGCCGGCGGATGGTGTGATGCAGATTGGCGATGTCATTCTGGGCGTCGATGGCAAACCATTTGACGACGACGCCAGAAAACTCTTCGCCATCGCCATCCAGCGGGCTGAATCGTCAGCCGGCAAGGGTGATCTAAACCTCAGCGTCTGGCGTGCGGGCAAGACGCAGGAGATCCGCCTGAGACTTCGAAAATTGGGTGACTACAAACCCGCCAGTCCGCTGCATAGCGCCAAAGCCAAGCTGATTCTCGATGAAGCCTGCCAGGCGCTGGCGAAAGAAGGCATCGGCAACGACTGGGCCGGCCCGATCAGCGCACTGGCGATGTTGGCCAGCGGCAAAGAGGAGTTCATGCCCGTCGTCCGTGATTTTGCCCACCAGATCGCCAAAAAGACCATCGATCAGGATCCTGCCAAAATGGACGATGGCTCGTGGGATTTGAGCTATCGCAATCTGTTCCTCTGCGAGTATTACCTGCTGACGCAGGACAAAGCCGTCTTCCCCGCGATCAACCAACTCACCATCATGATGGCGCAAGGCCAAAGCACGTTCGGAACCTTCGGACATGGTTTACGCTCGCCCACGCCGGACGGAAAGCTGCACGGATCGGTCCCCGCGTACGGGCCGGTCAACAACACGGGGTTGGTGGTGAACATCGCCATCCTGCTCGGCGGCAAATGCGGGGTGAATGATCCGGAAGTCAAACCGGCGATTGAACGGGCTTCCAAATTCTTCGGCCACTACGTCGAACGCGGCGCGATCCCGTACGGCGAGCATGAGGCTTATCCCACCCACGACAACAACGGAAAGAACGCGATGTCCGCAGTGTTTTTCGCACTCCAGCCCAATCGCCCGGAGCAGGCACGGTATTTCACAAAAATGACCACCGCGTCATTCTGCAACCGCGAGTACGGCCACACCGGACAGGGCTTGAGTTATCTCTGGGGCGCGCTGGGCGCCAACTGCGGCGGACCAGCGGCGCTGGCGGGATTCTTTAACCAATCGTCGTGGCATTTCGATCTGGAACGCCGTTGCGATGGCTCGTTCGTCTACGACGGCGACGAGCAATTCGGGCCAGGCGCGACCGATGACAACACCTACTACGGTAAGAGCAGCTACGACGGACTCAGCCCGACCGCGACCTACGTCCTTACTTATTCCCTACCGCTCCGAAAGCTGCTGATTACCGGGCGGCAAGGCCATGTCCCGGCGAAACTGACCGACAAAGACGTGGCTGAGGCGATCGCTTCGGCGCGGTTTGATCTGGATCGCAAGAACTGCACTCCCGAGCAATTGGTCGCCGCTTTGGGCGACTGGTCGCCGGTCGCCAGAACATGGGCGGCGGAAGAACTGGCGATGCGTCCGGAGGCTCAATCTCTGGTGCCAAAGTTGATCGAACTGGCCAACAGCGCCAACGCCCGCCAGCGTCTAGGTGCCTGCGAAGCGCTTGGCCGGATACAAAATCCCCAGGCGTTGCCGGTTCTGATCAAGCTGCTCAAGCATGACGACCATGTACTCCGCTTCAAAGCCGCCGAAGCGTTGAACTTCATGGGCGACAACGCCAGGCCAGCCTTGAATCAACTGCTGCAAGCGTTGATTGACTCCTCCAGCAAGAGGAACGAGATCGACTGGAATGATCCGCTTCACTCCACGCAATCCAAGCTCGCAGAAGCGGTCTTCGATGGCCTGCTTGGCGGATCGATCGACGATGTCGACATGAAGCTCCTGATGCCCGCCATCCAAGCCATGCTGCACAATGCCGACGGGCGCGGTCGTGGCAAGGTGTCGCGGGTTCTTGAGCGGGACCTGACCGTGGATCAGGTGCGTCAGCTTGGCCCGGACATCCTCCTCGCCATCCGCGAGATCGCGCCGGCCGACACGATGTTCGGCAATGAAATCCGCGAAGCCGGACTCAAAGTGCTGGCGAAGTATCGATTCGAGGAAGGCCTCGAAGCCGGCCTGCTTTTTGCCAGAACCCAAAGCATGCACGGCAGCCAGGAACGCATGGGCGAGATCATGAAAATCCTCGCCAGCTACGGCACCGCCGCCAAGCCGCTTCTGCCCGAACTGCGCAAGCTGGTGGATGAGTGCAAGGCCCAAGAGGATTTTCCCGAATGGGCTCGAACCATGAAAGTCAAAGCGGTGCTCGATGGCATTGCCGCAATCGAAGCAACCACCGAGCAGCCGAAACTGCTGCGGCTTTCAGAAGGCAATCGCCCTGCAAAGTAGTTGAATGGCTCCCGCGGGCCGACGCGTATATCATCCGCGCCCGGATAACAACCATGACCAACAAAGACATCGTTCGTGTCGGTTTGATCGGATGCGGTTCGCGCCTCACGGGCGTGATGCGCAACACACTCGGCGATTCCAATCGCTTGAAAGTAGTTGCGCTGTGTGATCGGAGTGACACCGCACTCACCCAGGCCAAGTCGCGGCTGAACTGTCCCGACGCCCGCATCTATGCCGATCACCGGCAACTGTCTGCCGCTACTGATGTTGATTGGGTGTGCGTGGGGTCGTGGAATGCGTTTCACAAAGAGCACGTCCTGGGCGCGATTGAGGCCGGGAAGCACGTCTTCTCCGAAAAGCCGCTGACTACCAATCTCGACGATTGTGTTGCGCTCAAGCGAGCCATCGATTCGCACGCCGGTCTGTTTTCGCTCGGGTTTGTGCTGCGATACTCGCAGTTTTACAGCCGGATCAAGGAGCTGGTCAGTACCGGCGTCATCGGTAAGCTTGTGTCGTTCGAGTTCAACGAGACCATCGGCCCGGACCACGGCGGCTACATCATGATGGACTGGCGCCGCAAGCGCGAGTGGGCCGGCACGCACCTGCTGGAAAAGTGCTGCCACGACATCGACCTGACCAACTGGATCACCGATAGCGTGCCGGTGAAGGCCGCCAGTTTCGGCGGGCTCGACTTCTTCCTGCCCAAAAACAAGGGCCGCATGGATGAGATCGGCCCGCATAAGAATGGTTTGCCCGCGTATTGCGGCTGGCGGAATAGCGGCATGTACACCCGCGAAAACCAGTTCGATCCGTTCACGACCGAGAAGGACGTCATCGACAACCAGGTGGCGATCCTGCAGTACGCGAATGGCGTTCGCGCCACGTTCCACACCAACCTCAACGCCGCCATCACCGAGCGGCGGATGTATTTGTGCGGCACGCATGGCACGATCCGCGGTGACATCATCACCGGCCAGATCGAATACAAACGCATCGGCCATGAACCCGCGGTGATGATCGAAAAAACCACCGCCGGCGGGCACGGCGGCGCGGACGGCACACTGGCCAACGCTCTCCGCAGTTCCATGCTCGAAGGTACCGCGCCACTGGTCGGCCTCGACGCCGGCATCCGCTCGGCCGTCGCTTGTTTCGGGATCGACGCGGCGATGGACACTGGCACGGTGGTCGATTTGTGCCCGATGTGGCAGCGCGTGGGTATCGCTGTTTAGCGAGGTTTGATAGTGACAGCTTTGATTTGCTCCCTTTGGTTTCTTTCTCCATCATGATGGGACACGCTCGACGGAGTACTGCCTATGCCACGGACCGACCATTCGCTCAAACTCGGACTGTTTGGAATCGGACTCGATGCGTACTGGCCGCAGTTCGAGGGGCTCAAGGAAAGGCTGGAAGGCTATCTCTCACGGGTGGCCGCCCAGTTGGGCAGGCGCGGCGCGGAGGTGGTCAACGTCGGGCTCGTTGACACACCGGAAAAGGCGCTCGACGCGGGTCACACGTTTCGACAGCGGGACGTCGATCTGATTTTTCTTCACGTCACGACCTATGCGCTGTCAAGCACGGTGCTGCCTGTCGTTCGACGCGCCAAAGTGCCGGTGATCATTCTCAATCTGCAGCCCGAGGCGGCGATCGATTACAAGACGTTCAATGCGATGAACGATCGCACGAAAATGACCGGCGAGTGGCTTGCATACTGTGCCGCCTGCCCTGTCCCCGAGATCGCCAACGTCTTCAATCGCTGCCGCATTCCGTTCCACCAGATCACCGGCATGATCGAAGGCGACAACCACGTCTGGAGGCACATCGACGAGTGGGTGGAGGCGGCCAAAGTCGCGCATGCCATGGAACACAACCGCCTTGGTGTGATGGGGCATTATTACGGCGGCATGCTCGATATCTACTCCGATCTCGCGCAACAATGCGCCTACTTCGGCGGACACATCGAGATTGTTGAAGTCGATGAACTGGCTGCGCTGCGGAAAGACGTGAGCGAAGTGCAGATCGACGGTCGCGTACACGAATTTCAAACCACGTTCGACGTGCAATCCGATTGCTCTGTTGACGAGCTCAAGCGAGCGGCGCGCACAAGTGTCGCACTCGACGAACTGGTTAAACGCCACGACCTGGGCTCGATGGCGTACTACTACATGGGCACCGGTAACGCCGACAACGAGGACACCATCAGCTCGATCATTCTCGGTAACTCGCTCCTCACCGCGCGCGGTATACCCGTCGCGGGCGAACTCGAAATCAAGAACGTCCAGGCGATGAAGATCATGGACGGCTTCGGGGCCGGCGGGAGTTTCACTGAGTATTACGCGATGGATTTTATCGACAACGTAGTGCTCATGGGCCACGACGGGCCGGGGCATTTCGCGATCGCTGAAGGCAAGACCAAGGTCAGGCCGCTCAAGGTGTATCATGGCAAAGTCGGGCGCGGGCTGAGCGTGGAGATGTCGGTCAAGCATGGGCCGGTGACGTTACTCAGCGTGGTGCAGACGGTGGACGGACGCCTCAAGCTGCTCGTCGCCGAGGGCCAGAGCGTCAAGGGGCCGATCCTGGAGATCGGAAACACCAACAGCCGGTATCGCTTCGAGATCGGCGCACGTGAGTTCGTCGAACGCTGGAACTCGCACGGCCCGGCCCACCATTGCGCGGTCGGTGTTGGACACATCGCCGGAAAAATCGACAAACTCGGCAAACTGCTGGGGATGGAGGTTGCGGTTGTCACCGCATCCGATCAGCCGAGTCAGCAGTGGGGGAGATCAAGCGGTTAATCTACCCCCACGCCTGATGGTACTGGCTGCTTTGAATGGCTTTGATTTGCCGGCCCAATGGCGGTGAGGTCTTAATCGTCGTTCACATGGATAGGAAGTAAATCATGCCCCAGCCCGACAACACCTGGTTCCGCGACGCAAAGTTCGGTCTTTTCATGCACTTTGGCCTCTATTCCCTGCCCGCCGGCGAGTGGAAGGGAACGAAGATGGGGCGCAACGCTTACGCGGAATGGATTCGCTATCAGTGGGGATACCCTCAGCCGGGCGGAATCCCCAAGGCGGAATACGACACGCTGATCCCGCAGTTTAATCCGAAGAGATTCAACGCCGATCTGATCATCAAGGAAGCCGCCAGCGCCGGGATGAAGTATTTGGTCGTCACGACCAAGCATCACGATGGTTTTGCGATGTGGCATTCGCGTGTCTCCAAATACTCCGTGGATTCCACCCCGAGCCACCGCGACATCATCGCCGAGCTGACTGCGGCGTGTCGGAAGTACGGGCTGAAGGTCGGGTTCTACTATTCGCACTGGCTCGACTGGGAATACCCAGGAGGCGGACTCCCGCCGTGGCCGGAGTTAAAGAACGATCCTGAGCTCCAGCAGCCGACCGATGAGGCGTACGAAAAATACTGGACCGAAAAATGCCTGCCGCAAGTGCAGGAATTGATCGAAAACTTCTCCCCGGATCTCTTCTGGTTCGATAGCTGGGGCAAGAAGGCGCACACCCAGATCACGCCCGCGCGACTCAGCCGGCTGATCAAGCTCATTCGCGACAAGAGCCCCAAGACCCTGATTAACGGACGTATCGGCACGAACGAAGGCGTCGATTTTCTCTCCACTGACGATAACGCCTTCCCCGAGAAGCTCATCGAAACCCCATGGGAAACCAGCGGTACGATGAATCATTCGTGGGGCTACAATAAGTTCGACCATGCCTGGCGATCGACACGCGAAATGTTGCGCAACCTGGTGAACAACGCCAGCCGCAACGGCAATTTTCAACTGAACATCGGTCCGCGCGGGGATGGCTCGCTCGAACCGGCGGTCTTGCGCCGGCTGCGCGACTTGGGTGCCTGGACCAGCGTCAACGCCGACGCGCTCTTCGGGTCGCGCCCGGTTCCTGTTCCCGAGCCCAAGTGGGGCCGGTTCACGCAGAAAGGAAACACGATCTACGCCCACGTCTACGATTGGCCGGCCGACTTGAAGCTGCAAGTGCCTAAATTGCCGCTGGAAATCACCTCCGCTCGCGTGCTGGAGACTGATGAAGAATTAACAATTGAATCCATCGGTGACGGTTTCACCCTCACGCTCCCCAAAGTCATGCCGGATGATCGCATCACCGTCGTCACATTATCAGCGCGTTGAGTTTTGTATTTGCGTGCGGTTTTCTGTGCTTCGATCAATCTCGTTGTCGGCCATCAACACTGCCGCGTTTTGCGTGATCATGATCGTGTCCGTTCCGCCTTGCAGAACAAATCGGTTGCCGGTGATTCGGATGTTGCCGTGAATGATGACGTCGGTGTCTTCAACAATTGGTTTAACGACCACGCCTGCTCGACGGCAGCGGTCGAAAAGGTTGCCGGTGATGGTCATGTCCTTCACGCAGCCGGATTCAAACCAGTTGTTGGCATCGCCGCCGACGTGGATGCCTTCCATGTTGGTTTGAATGAACTGGTTGTTTTCCACCACCGTTCGCCGGCGCGAGGTCAGCAGGAAGCCGCGGGTGGGAATGTGCTTCACTGTGCAGCGTCGAATCTCCACCTCCGGCGTCCACGTGACATTGTCGACGACGTCACGGTCTTGAATGTCAACCGGTGCCGGGCGATCGAGAGTCAGCAGCATATCGCGCGGGTTGATCATCACAGCGTTGACTACCCGATGTGTCGCGTAAGATTGCAGCGTATTGGCGCGAACGAATTCGACCTCGTCTCCGGCGATAAACGCCGCAAACCCGTAAGTCTGATCGTGCATGAACCGCAATCGAACCTCGTGCTCCGCCGGGCGGCCTACGACGCGCAGGTACGTTCCGTGGATGTTGATCGCGTCATCGTGCGCGCCGTCGAACGTGCAATCCTGAACCACTACCCGCCCGGCACAACCCGAGCAGTGCAGGCCGTCCGCCCAGGCGCTGGTCGTGCGGCCGCTGGCGGGGTCTGGGGCGATCGATACCTGATCGAGCAGGATGTCGCGCGTGAACTGGCAGAGCACACCCATGCCGTGCAGGAAGTAGAAGTTGAGCTTACGAAATCGCACGTCGCTGCTGCGATTCATAAACACGCCAACGCAATCGCGAAAGGTATCGCGGACCTGATACACGTCACCCGCGCGGAGCGTGTGATCGCCCGTGCAGCGAAGTTGACCAGGCCGCTGCTCTTCGAGCATCAGCGACGCCAAAGGATTCGGGCAGCGGTTGAGGTAGCCGGTTTCGTGATCCAGCCGCTGCGCCAGCAACCGGCGACCGTCCGGCGGGCATGTCCAGCCTTCGCCGACCCACGTCAGTCGCCCGTCGTTGATCTGGTACGTCGAATCCCGATGCACGGCGATGTCCGCAAAGCTCGGCTGGGCGTCGACGACGGTGAATTCCGAAACAGTCGGCCGATGGTAGTCGAAGCTCAACCCTGATACTTCGACATCGTGCGAATGATCAATGCACAACTCGATCATCTTCCCGCGACAGACGATACGCGCCCCAGCACCCTCCAGCCGAACGTGCGACGAGCGGTCGATCAGGATCGCGATGGCCTTGGGCGTGTCCGGGTCGGAGTTGGTGTTGGAGATGTTGAACAATCGCCGCTGAGCGTCGTCCGGGTAGAAATCGTATCGGCCGGGGGCGAAGCGCACGCGGATCGGCGCCTCGATCGACCCGCAACCTCGCAGGACGAGCGATTGGCGAAACTCGCCGGCGGACTGGATATCAATCAAATCGCCCGCCGAGAGATGGAGCGAATTGATCGGCCCGAACGTCTTCCACGGCCGGGCGGGATCGCCGGGCGGATGAGAATCTGAGCCGGCCTTGGAGTTGATGAAATAGTTCATGCTTCACTCGAGAAAATGAGCCAGTCGTATCGAGAAGCATTTTCGACAGCCGACGATTCGGCGGCTATTTGCGATCATCCCTGCGAACCAATGGACCTGCGTATTTTCTCCTGAGACTCACGGCTTTTTCTTCATCTCCAGCAGCGCCTCGGCAAATGCTTTGCCTACCTGGGCGAAGAACTTGGCCGAGCCGTGGTAGTGGTAGCCGGCGTTGGAACTGCCTTCCAACGTGGTCTTTTCTTCAGGAGTCAGCGTCGCGGCGACTTTCTCGTTGATCTCCTCGGCCAGCTTCCTGGCATCGGCCTTGGTGTCCTCACCGTTCTTCGACCGCGCCTTGATGTCCCGCTCGCGGGTACCGAATTCGGACTTGATCTTGTCGACCTTGCTCTTGACCGCCTCAATATCGGCCGGCCAGTATTGATGGGTGTAGACGTTGGCGACCGTGCCCTTGAACTCCTCCATCTCACCCGGGGCGGCCATCGCTTTGCGGAAGGCGTCGGTCCCGTCGCCGGAAGTATCACCACCGACGCCCAGCACGCCGATGACGAACGGCAGGTTCGGCGCGCCCACATCCTTGCGCACGTCGCGGATCAAGCACGCCAGCAGGCGGCTGTACTCGGAGTAGTCCTTGACGCCTTTCTTGCCCTTTGTTGCATCGGCCGGTGGATAGTTTCCGACCAGATCGTTAAAGCCCTGGAACCAAACGAACCCGGCCAGCTCGTAGCCTTCCTTCGGATCGTAGTTCGGATAGACCTTCTTGGGGTCGGCCAGCACGTCTTTCACATGCGACATCATCTCGGCGTAGAACTTGCCGGCATTGTCCTTCTGCTTCTCGTCGGGCAGTGCGCCGCCGCTGGGCGGGCGGAAATCGACCATCAGGCTTTTGCCGCCCCAGGCGTTTTTGATCAGCAGGATCGGCTCGCCGAGCTGCTTCTGCATCGTGATGCCGAAGGTGAACTCCGGCCCGATCTTCCCCACGCCGATATGGTGCTGGCTGCCCCAGCCGGCGGTGAGTTGTCCGACCCGCCGGCCGGTCGGATTGCCGCCGAAGTCACCGAACGCATACGAAACCCACACGTCCTTGCACAGCACCGGCTTGCCATCAGCATCGACCATCTCCTTGTACAGGTCGGCGGTCTTAGGGTCCTTCGCCACCGCGGGGAAAGTCGAGATCTGCGCATGACCCTCCATGTTCGACTGCCCCGCCAGGATAAAGACCTTCAGCGGCTTGGCTTCCAGCAGCGAGGCCGACAGCAGGGGAATCAGACAAACCAGAATCAGGCGATGGAATGGAATGATTTTCATAAGAGTGTGGGCGGTAAGGGATTTCTGTCACAACCAGACGGCGATAACGTGAAGTATCCCGCAGATCCGCTTTCGTTGCCCGGTTCGGCAAATTATCTGACGCAACGCAAGGTGACCCCGCAAACCCCCTGCGTGTCTTGCAAAGTGCTGAGGCATATCGGCTTCCAGCGACTCACTTGCCCCATCACCTGCCCGCGCTGCCGGGCGCATGTGCCACACTGCGGGGTCGATTTGCGAAAAAAACCGACCCTAAAACTCGTATCCTTTTGGTGGACCAGTACTTAAGCTCAAACAATGGGTACGCAAAGGTACGCAAAGGTACGCAAAAGGAGCAAAACTGACACAACAAGGCCGCATCCGCTTGAACCGGGATCGGCGGGGCTATATCTTGTCAAAGATCGACAGCCGGGGGAACCCGACGGCAGACCAAACATTATACAAACAACGAATCCAGTTGTCCAGTCCATTCAGACCGGCCGAGCCGAATTGAGAACCAGCCGGTGACATCAAGGAATCGAGTCCCCTTCGGGCCGCCCGTGCCAACTAATTCGTGATGTTCCCAATCCCGTTCCAATCCCGTTCATCCATACCTTTGCTGATTCTGGCGATTCTTGGGTGCGGCAGCCCCCCATTATCCACACAACAAGGACAGGACAGTGTTCCGCCAGTGGTTCAAAAGGCCGCGGCAGGGAAACACCTGTTCATCCTTTCAGGCCAATCGAACATGGTTGGGCTTGATCCGAACATCACATTCACGCCGAGTGTCACAGAGGCTTTGGGCAAGGATGCAGTGATCATCGTGAAAGATGCTCACGGAGGTCAGTCGATACGGAGTTGGTGCAAATCCAATCTTGAAAATCCACCGCCCACATCCGGCAGGATTCCCAAGGTGAGGGGTGAGTTGTATGGACTCTTGATGACCAAGGTGAACAACGCAATCAAAGGAGAGGCCATCCAGACCATCACCTTCGTTTGGATGCAGGGCGAATCAGATCTGAACAACACTGCCTATGACGCCTATTTGAAGGAACTTATCAGTCAGCTCCAGCATGATTTGAATTTCAAGGACATCAACTTCGTCCTCGGCCGGATCAGCGATAGCGGTCTTGAAAATTCGAAGAAACCGGGGTGGGCGCAAGCCATCCGCATCGCGCAGGTTGAATTCGCCGAGTCCTATCCGCGCGGTGCATGGGTGGACACGGATGACCTGAACGATCGGGAAAAAGACGGCAAGGTTGTGAATGATCTGCATTATACTCCTGAAGGATACCGGCTCCTTGGCAAGCGCTTCGCGGACAAGGCCGTCGCACTGATCAGGACAAGAAAAGGTGTCACTGCTGATTCTTCAAATAATCAGTAGTGACCCGAACGCCATTCGGATAGCTCGTAACTCCTTGCCCTCACGCGGGTTATGAGCTATCCGAATGGCGTTCAGCAGTGACCCCTTTATGCCTTCCCCATATGACGAGCAGCGCATCCACAGAACGGTGGCCTGAGGACAAGGCTTGGCGATGGTACGGCAGTCAGGCTTGGCCGTGCGGTTTCAACTACATCCCGGCCAACGCGATCAGCTACACCGAAATGTGGATGGACTACAATTTTGATCCGCAGTTGATCGACCGCGAGTTGGCCCTGGCCCAAGGGGTGGGATTCAACTGTCTGCGATTCGTGCTGCCGTTTGTCGTGTGGGAGCATGATCCGCAGGCGTTTCAACAGCGGCTCGACGCATTTCTGGAGATCAGCACACGGCGGGGGCTGCGGGCCATGCCGTGCCTGTTCGATGACTGTGTCTTCGGCCACGATGAGCGGTTGAAATATCCTTGGTACGGCAAGCAGCCGGACGTGCTGCCGGGTTGGTACGCCAACGGGTGGACGCCTTCGCCGGGACACTCCATGGTGCGTGATCCGCAGACCTGGCCGCGACTGGAGAGATACGTCCGGGATATCATTACGCAGTTCAAGGATGATCGGCGGGTCTGGGTGTGGGATCTGTATAACGAACCGACCAACGGCGGGCTTGGCGAGGCGTCGCCGCCACTGGTGTCTGCCGTGTTCGGGTGGGCGAGGCAGGCGGGGCCAGCGCAGCCGTTGACGGTGGGGCTGTGGGACGGCAACGAGCCGTTGAACGCCCTGCTGCTCGAGCTCAGCGACATCGTCACCTTTCACCACTATGGCAATGCCGATTCGCTGACCGGCCGGATTGACAAGTTGCAGCGGCACGGTCGGCCGCTGATCAACACGGAGTGGCTGTGCCGGCCAAAGGGTTCGGTGGTCAGCGCGTGTCTGCCGGTCTTCGGCCAACACAACGTCGGCTGCCTGCACTGGGGACTGGTCAATGGCCGGACGCAAACCCACCTGCACTGGGGGGCGCGTCCCGACCACCCGCAGCCGCAGGTCTGGCAACACGATCTATATCACGGGGATCACAGGGCCTATGACCAGACGGAGTTGGACCTGTTCCGGAGCGCTATCCAGGCGTCGCGCCCGACAATTCCGTAGTACTATTATTCTATTCGTTGGAGGGGTAGTCGGTGGCGTAGAAGTGCGGCATGGCAAAGCCGGTAAAGGTCGAATTGGGTCGGTAACTGTTTACCGTCCCGTCATGGATTTTGTAACTGCTTACCGTCCCGTGGAATTTTATTGAGTGCAGGGGGCGCGCCCGGCGAGGGGATTTGGTAACTTCTGCTCCGGCATGGACGCCCGGGAACTGAAACAATACG
>JANMES010000038.1:0-16351 GCA_031377185.1 Phycisphaerae bacterium | reverse complement strand
CGTCATGCGCACCGCCGAACAACAGGGCCGAGATGTGCTGGAAACGATCAAGACCCTCCTGCAAGCCGAGTGGGCGGGGAAAGACATCGCCTTGCTCACAGACACGATCTAAAATCCATGACGGGACGGTAAACAGTTACTTGGGTCGGGAAGAGAAAAGGGGTCACTACTGATTAATTGACGCCGCTTTGGCGATCGGTTATGCTCCTTACCCATGCCCCGACCTCCCCGAAAAGTGTCCGCTGACGGTTACTATCACGTCCTCAATCGCGGCAACGGCCGGATGGACATCTTCCACAAGCGTGCGGATTTCGAGGCGTTCCTCAACGTGCTGGCCGAGGGGCTGGAGCGGTATCCGGTCGATCTGCTGGCGTATTGCTTGATGGAAAACCACTGGCATCTGGTCCTGCGGCCGCGGGAGGCTTCAGCGCTGGCGGATTTGATGCGATGGGTGGGCGTGACGCACGTGCGGCGGCATCACGAGCACTACCACAGCCGGGGCGGCGGGCACCTGTATCAGGGGCGGTTCAAGAGCTTTCCGATCCAGGATGATGAGCATTTCCTGACCGTCTGCCGGTACGTGGAAGCCAACCCGCTGCGGGCGAAGAAGGTGGACCGGGCGGAGGATTGGCCGTGGTCGAGCCTGGGGCGTGATCCGGCGGCCGAGACAGTGCTGCCGCTGGCGAAGTGGCCGGTCGATCGGCCCAGGAACTGGGTCAGTCTGGTCAACCGCGATCTGGCGAAGTCGGCGATCGAATCCCTGCGGGTGAGCGTGAACCGGGGCCGGCCGTTCGGGGAGGAGACGTGGGTGGCGAAGACCGCCAAGCGGCTGAAGTTGGGGAATACGCTGCGGGAGCGGGGTCGGCCGAGGAAAAAACCGCTTAAGGGTGACGGGTGAGATTCTGTTTATAGCATTTTCAGTCCGACGTAGCGGTTGTTTTGGAGCATTTTCGGTTGGGTCGTATCGCCTTGGTTAGCCGCCGCACTTGTGCGGCGGGAGCGTCCCGCAAGCGCGGCGGCTAACTTACCGCAACACTGCAATTGAAAAGGCTCTAACCGAGGCAATACAAGGGATCTGAAGATGCTCGATCGATCCTGCCAGGGTCATGCCATAGCCGTGATCCTTCCGATAAAATCGCCCTTGCCAGTTCGTGCGATCCGAAACCGGGTTGTCATAACTGATTAACGCGTTTTTATTTGCATAGCCGATACCCTTAACATAAACTCCCCGCCCGCGCTGAACTCGGAAGGGTCCATAGCGTGTGGGCAAGGTGAAAGCCTCCTGCCTTGAGGCGGAGCCTCGTGTTTTTGAAGGTCAGGCGAACCCTTTCGCGGGATTGGCCGGGCCGGAGACATGGCCGGGGAGATTTCGGCGGGATATTGGGAAGATCGCCGCGACTATCGAGGACCATCGACGGGAGATGGCCGGGATGGTGGTGAGGCGGCTGGCGCGAAAAGGCCTAAAAATTTCGCGAAAGCGAGTCTTCATCGGTAGGATCGCCCGCTGTTAGATCGATTTTCTTGAGTTCGCAGTGTTGCACCAAGGATTGAGCACCAAAGATATTCATTAGCGCATGCCCCGACGCCTACTTACCACCCCGAGATTCCGATCGGCGACCTTGTGTCGCCCGGTTTTGGGGCGGCGTTGCGCCGGATTGACCGACTCTGGGCGTCGGTCGTAGCGCTGTTTTGGCTCGGACGCGTGGCGCGTGTCCGATCGACTCCGCCGCCGGCGATTTTGTCGGGGCAATAAGGAGGACATCGTGTTCCTGGATCGTTCGCAAGGCCGTGGCATTTCCGATGAATCGAATTCCGTAGACCGCAAGCGTACGCGATGGGTCGCGTTGGGCTTGGCTGTCGGGGCGGCCACGCCGCTGGTGATGGCGAGCGATCTGATGGCACAGGCCGCCGATCCCGCCCCGGCTCCCGCACCCGCCGCCGGCGAACCCGCCCAACCCGCCGCCGACGCCAGTGGCCGCGAGCTTTACTACCAGGGTCGCGATCTTTACTACAAGGGTGATTGGATTGGCGCCCGGAAGAAGTTCGAGGAATCCAAGGCCGCCGGTTTCAAGACCGATGCCTTCACCCGCAGCCAGGACTGGTTCCTGAACAAGATGACCGCCAAGGAGCAGTCGGACGCGGAAAAGGCGCAGAAGGAAGCCGCCGACGCCGCCGAGAAGGCCCAGAAGGATGCCGACAAGGCCGCCCAGGACAAAGCCGCCGCCGAAGCCGCCGCCGCCAAGGCTGCTGCCGCTCAGAGCGAAGAAGAAAAGAAGAATCAGGCGACGCAGGCCTACAAGGCGGGCGTGGCCGACTACAAGAAAGGCGACTGGATCGCCGCCCGCTCGTCATTCACGACGGCCAAGGATCTGGGATACAAAGCCGCTTGGTTTGAGACCTCGCCGGCGTCGTACCTTGAGAAGATGGACAAGAAGGAGCAGGCCGACGCTGCCAAGAACGCGGCTGAGCTCGCTGCGGCAGAAGAGCAAGCCGCTGCCATCAAGCGTGCCCAGGAAGCCGAAGCCGCCAAAGCCGCTCAACCTCCGGTGCCGCCGGATGCAACTCCCACGGTCACCGACCCAACCGCCAAGCCGCCGGCAGTTCCCGGCACTGATCTTGCCGGGACGGCCGCCCTTGAAAAAGCCCGCGCTGCCCAGCGCGCCGCCGAGTCGAAGGAGAAGCTCGAAGGCGCCCGCAAGGCGATCGACGCCAACCAGCTCGACGAAGCCAGCACGATGCTGATCGACGCGGTCAACCTCGATCCGAGCAACGCCGAAGCCCGCGCCGCGTTGGACCGGGTTCAGACGTTGCAGGGCAAAGCCCCGGCCAGCACGGGATTACTCGGCGCTCAAGCGCGAATGATCCGCGCCAAGAAGCAGGAAGTGTCGTTCGACTTCAACGAGTCGATCAACACCGCCAACGCCGCCACCACCGCCAGCGACTTCGGCAAGGCCCGCACTGCCCTGCAGTCCGCCCGTGTCGCCCGTGAATCGGCCAAAGACCTGTTCACGAGCAGTGAAATGGTCGATTTTGACAGCAAGATTGCGACAAGCCAAAACGATCTGGACAAGGCCATTGCCACCAAGGCCGCTTTGGATCGCGATAAAGCGAATCAGGACACCGCCGAGCGGGAGCGGATCAAGACCGCTGAAACCCGCGAAGAGCGTGAAAAGACAATCAAGCAGTACATCAAGAACGCCACCGACCTGTCTCGCGAAAAGAAGTACCGCCAGGCGCTGGGCGTGATCAATCAAATCCTGCTCATTGACCCGAACAACGATTATGCCATCGGCGCCAAGCCGCTGATCGAAGACCAGGCCAATTTCGCGGAACAAAAGACGTACCGCGAGATGTTCAATTCGGCGTTGACCAAGCAGCTCAACATGGCCGAAGAGAAGAAGATTCCGTACGACGAAATCCTTCGCTATCCGACCGAATGGCCGGAATTGTCGGAACGTCGCGACCAGACCGTCGCCAACGAGCAGGGCGATAAGCAGATCGACAAGCAGACGATGGCGATGCTCGATCGCCGATTGCCGGACCTGCGGTTCGACAACCTGGGTTTTGCTGACGTGATCGACTTCCTTCGCGACGTGACGGGCGCGAACATCTTCGTCAACTGGAAGGCTCTGGAAGCAGCCAGCATCGACCGCAACGCGCCGGTGAATGCCCGCCTGCGTGACATTCCGTTCCGCAAGGCTTTGGCGATCATCCTGGAAAGCGTCGGCGGCGCAACCAAGCTCAGCTATACAATCGACCAAGGCGTTATCACGATTTCCACGTCGGAGGACCTGTCTAAGAACGTTACGCAGCGCGTGTACGACATCCGCGACTTGATCATCGACATCCCGGACTTCGCCAACGCCCCGAGCTTCAACCTCGACAGCCAATCGAACAATGGCGGCGGTAACGGCGGCGGCGGTGGTGGCGGTGGTGGTGGTGGCGGCGGGGGCGGCGGCCTGTTCGGCGGCGGTGGTGGTGGCGGTGGGGGCGGTGGCCGTGGCGGTGCAGGTGGCGCCGACGCCGCAACCCGCAAGGAATTGGTCGACTCCCTGATCAAGCTGATCCAGGACACCGTCGCGGCTGACACTTGGCGCGATGCCGGTGGGACGGTCGGCTCGATCAAAGAACTGGGCGGTCAGTTGATCGTCACACAGACCCCGGAAAACCAGCAGCTTCTTCAGAACCTGCTGGAGAAACTCCGCGAGACCCGCGCCATCCAGGTGACCATTGAAACCCGCTTCCTTGTGGTTCAACGCAACTTCCTGGAAGACATCGGCGTGGATCTGGATGCGACGTTCAACCTCAATAGCTCCTGGTCGGACAAGTTCTCCCCGATCACCGTCTCCTCGGACACCGCTGCGATGTCCAAAGGTGCCACCACGGGCGTCCCAGGCTCGCTGGCTGGCTCGACGACCGGGGCGAACCTCAATGGGCTGGCGATCAGCGGTTCGTTCATCGACGATTTCCAGGTCAATTTCATTTTGAAGGCAACGCAGGTCAACTACAACACCACCACGGTGACTGCCCCCCGCGTGACGTTGTTCAACGGCCAGCGGGCTTATGTTCTGGTGGCGACGCAGCAGTCGTACGTCAGCGACCTGTCGCCGGTGGTGGCCAACAACTCCGTGGCGTTCGACCCGACGGTCTCTACCTTGCAGTCGGGCGTGCTGCTTGACGTGCAGGCGACGGTCAGTTCCGACCGCAAGTATGTGACGCTGACGCTGCGTCCGCAGTTGTCCCAATTGCTGAACTTCTTCACTTTCTCGTTCCTCTCTGGCGGTGGCGTTACGGCCACGATTCAGGAACCTCAGATCCAGATCACCGAAGTACGAACCTCGGTGTCCGTCCCTGACGGCGGCACGCTGCTGCTGGGTGGGCAGACGGTGGCAGGTGAATCGGAGCGGGAAACGGGCGTGCCGATCCTCTCCAAGATCCCAGTGCTGAAGCGGCTGTTCACCAACCGTTCCAGCGCCAAGGACGAGCAGATTCTGCTGATCCTGGTGAAGCCGACCATCATCATCCAGAAGGAATCGGAAGCCAAACAGTTCCCGCTCCTGAGCAGCAAGGTTGGCGGCTAAGTGCCGCCCTGGCGTAAAGTAACGAGTGCCGTGTAACGAGTAACGAGTGGAATCTGTTAGGGTTTCACTCGTTACTCGTTACACGGCACTCGTTACTTTGATCCGACACTTGCAAATCTACGATCAATCGCTACCATGCCCCGCTCGCGTTTTTTCAGAAGCAGGTTGAATTATGCCACGTGTTTGTCAGATTACCGGTAGGAAGACGTCGTTCGGGAACCAGATCACCACCCGCGGCAAGGCCAAGTACCTTGGCGGCGTGGGTACGAAGATCACGGGCATTACCGCCCGCAAGTTCCGCCCGAACATCCAGAAGGTTCGCGCCCTCGTGAACGGCAAGATCGTCCGCATCAAGGTGTCGGCCAAGGCGATCCGCAACGGCGCGATCGTCAAGCCCGTCCGCCGCAAGTGGAAGAAGCCGGAAACGACGGCGGCCTAAGCAAGAGAGTGAAAAGCAAAAAGCGACGAGCGATGCGTGATTGGTTTCACTCATCGCTCGTCGCTTTTCACTTTGCACTTTTCTCCCTGCCCCTTTAATCTTCTGCCCATGCCCGACGCCAAGATCTCACTCGACGACGTTCGCCATGTCGCCAAACTCGCCAGGCTCTCGCTCGACGAGCCACGGCTGGTGAAACTGACCGGCCAGCTCGAATCGATCCTTGGCTACATCGCCAAGATCGGCGAAGTGGAGATGGCCCACGTCGAACCGATGGCCCACGCGCTGCCACTGCACAACGTGATGCGGGAAGATGTGGTTGAGCCCGGTCTGCCGCTGGAGAAGGTACTTTCCAACGCCCCGGATACCGACCCGCCGTTCTTCAAAGTGCCGAAGGTCATCGGGGGCGAGGAAGACTCTGCGGGATAAGCAATGAATGCCTGAAGCGATCAACTTGCCGGAAGTGGATCGAGATCTGGACGACCTTTTAAGTGCATCACTGAAATGAAACCTGACTTGGATACTCTGATCGCCGCCCGAGACGCCGTCGCCGCCAAGCGCGTGACTTCCACAGAACTCACTCGCCAGGCGATCGATCGCATTACGCGACTCGATCCGAGCATCCAGGCGTTCAACAGCACCTACGCTGACCGCGCGCTGGAGCAGGCTAAGGCCGTCGATAGCGGCAAAGTCACCGGCCCACTCGCGGGCGTGCCGATCGCGCTGAAGGACAATCTCTGCACCACCTTCGGCACGACGACCTGCAGCAGCAAGATGCTGGAAAACTTCCGCGCCCCTTACGACGCGACGGTCGTCTCCCGGCTGGAAGCGGCAGGGGCGGCGATCGTGGGGAAGACCAATCTCGACGAATTCGCGATGGGTTCCTCGACCGAAAACAGCGCCTTCCGCACCACTAAAAACCCCTGGGATACCAGCCGCGTGCCCGGCGGCAGTTCGGGCGGTTCGGCGGCGGCGCTGGCAGCGGGGATGTGCTGCGCTTCGATCGGCTCGGACACCGGCGGATCGATCCGCCAGCCCGCCTCGCTCTGCGGTATTGTGGGGCTTAAACCGACTTACGGCCGGGTCAGCCGATACGGCCTTGTCGCGTTTGCCAGTTCGCTCGACCAGATCGGCCCGTTTACTTGGACCGTCTCCGACAATGCGCTGCTGATGAACGTGATCAGTGGCGCTGATCCGAAAGACAGCACGTGCTTCCCGTCGGCGGTGCCGGATTATCTCGCGGAAATCGATAAGCCGCTGGCCAACTTGCGAATCGGCATCGCGAAGGAATTCAACCTGACCCACGGGATGGACCCTGAAGTGACGGCCGCGGTGAATGAAGCGATCGCCGTCTACAAAAAGCTCGGCGCGACGATCGTCGATGTCACCTTGCCGCACACCGAATACGGCATCGCGGCGTATTACGTGATCGCCCCCTGCGAAGCCAGCAGCAACCTCGCCCGCTACGACGGCGTGCATTTCGGGCATCGCACGAAAGAACCGGTGAAGGACATCATCGAGCTGTTCAGCAAGAGTCGCGGCGAAGGGTTCGGCGACGAAGTCAAACGCCGCATCATGATCGGTACCTACGCGCTGAGCACCGGCTATGCGGAAAAATTCTACGTCAACGCGCTCAAGATGCGCACGCTGATCAAGCAAGACTTCGACGACGCATTCAAATCCTGCGACGTCATCCTCAGCCCGACCAGCCCGACGGCAGCGTTCAAGGCCGGCGAGAAAACCGGCGATCCGCTGCAGATGTATCTCTGCGATGTATTCACGGTCACTTGCAACATCGCCGGCATCCCCGGATTGAGCCTGCCCTGCGGATTCACGTCCGGCGAAAAGCCTCTGCCGATCGGCATGCAACTGCTGGGGCCGACGTTCAGCGAAGACAAGCTCTTCCGCGTCGCCCGGATGTACGAAGCGGCGACGGATTGGCACAAGCGCCGGCCTGCGTTGTAATTCGGCGACGGAACATCATTTATTCAGAGGCGGTTCCATGGCTTCACTTGCGTCGCACTTTCCGTTCCTGGTTGGCTGCACGATCGACGGTGATCCGGCCAAGAACTACTCCGACGCCGAACGGAAGCTGACCGTCGATCAGTTCAACTGCTTCACAGTCGAAAACAGCCTCAAGTCGCAATCGCTCCAGCCGATCGAGGGACAGTTCGATTTCGCCAGGCCGGACAAGCTGCTGGCATTCGCCGAGGAACACAAGCTCAAAATGATCGGCCATTGCCTGGTTTGGCATCATCAATGCCCAGATTGGCTTTTTCACCGCGGCGGGGAGTTGGCGGATTGCGAAACGGTGCTGGCGCGACTTAATACGCACATCAGCACGGTGATGAAGCGTTACAAGGGCAAGATCATCGGCTGGGACGTGGTGAACGAAGCGATCAGCGACGGCGGCGACCAGCAGCTCCGGCGCAGCAAATTCACCGAAACCGTCGGCGAAAACTTCGTCGTTGAAGCGTTCAAACTCGCCCACGCGGCCGACCCGGATATGCCGCTTTACTACAACGACTATTCCATCGAACAACCGGGCAAGCGGAAGAAGACGATCGAGCTCCTGAAGCAGATTCAGAAGGACGCGCCGCGGATCGACGCGGTGGGCATTCAGGGGCATTGGATGCTTGGAGGGGTTCCGCTGGCGGCGATCGAAGCGGCGATTCTCGAGTACGCCAAGCTTGGGCTCAAAGTGATGATCACCGAATTGGACATCGACGTGCTCCGCCGCGACAAGGAGGGTGCCGATGTCTCCGCGACGCAAAACGCCACCACCCGCGAGGCGGCCAACCAATTGGTCTGCCCGCCGGAAATCCTCAAACGCCAGGCCGACGATTACGCCGCGCTGTTTCGGCTTTTCAGAAAGCATCAGGACAAGATCAGCCGTGTCACCTTCTGGGGCTTGCACGACGGCCGAAGTTGGTTGAACAACTGGCCGATCAAGGGTCGCATCAACCACGCCTTGTTATTTGACCGAAACTGCCAACCCAAGCCCGCATACGATGCGGTGATGGGTGTGTAATACGACTCCAGACTTACCCGTGCGATCGATCACCGGATTGAATCATTGAAGATCGGGTCATTGACGATTGAGAGAGCTTGTTCTTCAATCGTCAATGACCCGATCGTCAATACCATCCTTAGCCCACAACGTCATCTGGATTCGGATAATCACTGCCCGCCCCGCAGCTGATACACGCGAATTTCGGGATTGGTAAACGAGTAGGTCGGATGTTTGGGTTTACTTTGCCAGATCAGTTTTCCTTCATTGAACAGCCGTTCATACCACGCCTTGCGGTAGTCAAATTTGTACTCACGGCCGGGAGATCCGCTGGTTTCGGGTTCGAAGAAGCGGGAGTAGTTGGAATCGCAGACCACCACATAGCGAATCCCATTGCGGCGCAGCTCGCCGAACGCACCATTGTCCGGCGCGAACATCACGGATTGGCCGCCGTTGGACCCGTTCTGTCGATGGGACAGCACGGCGTAACTGTCGTGGGCGATCTGATCGTTGTCGGGCAGATTCGCAGTTGCCCAAGCCAGAAACCGGTCACGCCCGTCGTCGGCAAACTGTTGGGTGAAATCGCGGCAGCGCTGCCCTTGGAATCCCGCGAACACGCCGATGGCGAGTATCGCCGCGGTCAGGTGCAGCCATCGGAATGTCCGCAACTGCCCGACCGCCCGCGCCGCACCCTGGCCGGCCAGCGCGTGCGCCATCACCACGACCGGCAAGCCGTAGCGATGGAACGGAATCACGTTCCATGACAGCACATAAAGCCAGCCACCCGCAAACAGCAGGAGTACCAGATCGCCCCCGAAACCCTTGCGGAGCGTCGCGACGCTCAGCAGCAGGACGATCGCGAAGAGTTTGACGTGCGGCAGGGTTTCTCGTTGGGCAACCCTCCACATGAAATGATTCGGGCGGGGAAGCGCCACGCCCAGGTGGTCGGTCGTGCCGTGTTCGTATTCCCGATCCATGCCTTCGCGGAAATCCTGCCACTGGTTGATCCCGCGATGGTTGATGAGCGCCGCTGCCCCGATGGCAATCGCCGCCATCACCGCCAGGCGGATCGGAATCCACCACCAGCGACGAAACGGCGCGAACAGGACGACGACCAGCGCACCGGTGATCGCGGTCGCGCCGACGTACTTGCCCGACACCGCCATCGCCGCACCCAGCCCGGCGAGCATCGGGCCCAGCATTTGGCCGCTGAGGGTCTTGCGGTTCCATGTCCAGGCCATTCCCGCAACCGTCAGCCCGACGCCGCTGAGCAGGCTGGCGTCTTCCTTCATATAGTGCGCATAGACCAGCAGCGACGGACAAAGCCCGACCGCGAGCGAGCCGAGGATCATCCCGACCCAACCGGCCGAGAAATACCCCGCCAGCGCAGATCCCACCGCGCACGTCGCCGCCAGAGCGGCCGAGGCGTCGCGGCCGGTCCGGACGATGGTGTTCGCATCGTGCGGACCGGTCTTGAAATCGAGCAATTTTTGCGTGGTCTGCAGCAACAGCAGGGGATGATTGAAATTGCGGTAGTCCTGGATGATCTGACTGACTTTTGAGAATTCGTCGGGGTGATAGCCGATCGGAAAGTCGTTATGCAGCCGGTAGAAGTGGAAGCAGCCGAGCCAGACGAAGAGGCAATAGGCAAGAACCGCCGATCGCCGGAGCGTGCCGCGCGATATTGCACGCCCGCGTCGCGGCGCGATCAACTCCTGATCTTGTGATGTTGCGACAACCTCCATGACGGCACTATTGGAACCGATTTAAACCCGTTGAGCCACGCGGTTCCTGCTCCGACGAACGCGAATAGTCCAAGCTCTGCCGTGAGTCAACTCTACCTTCGTCCAGAGCGGCGTTCTGACGTTCACGGCGGATTCAGGAAGGTGTTGAGCTTGATTTTCCCGTCCGGATCGACCGATACCGTGATCGCGCCGCATCGGTTGGTGCGGTACAGCGGGCGGTTGCCGATGAGTTGTTCAAAGCGTTTCTGCTTGCCGGTGAGCGTGCGGTCGTTGCTGGAGAGGATGAATCGCGGATTGACCGCCTCAACGAACGCGGCCGTGGTCGCTTCGCTGCTGCCATGGTGGGGGGCGATGAGGATATCGGCCTTGAGCTGCGCGGGGTCGGCCAGCAGGGCTTTCTCGGCGTCGTCCTGGATGTCGCCGGGGAAGAGGATGGTCACGCCCGCGAATGTTACGCGCATCACCAGCGCGTCATCATTGCTGCTGAGCGCGGATTGCTTCGGCGGCCAGAGCACATCTACTTGCACGTCGCGGCCGATGGGGATGGAGTCGCCGCGTTTCAGCAGGCGCGGCGGGCGATCGGATTGGTCGAGCGCCCGCAGCATCGCTTCGGCCGGTGCGTTGCCGATCGCGTGATGGCGGAACCGCGGGCCGATGAAGACGTCGTGTACGTCGTACGCGCTGACGACGTCCGCCACGCCGCTGATGTGGTCGTAGTCGCCGTGGGTGAGGAAGATGCTGTCCACCTCGCGCTGCCCGGCGGTGCGGAGGAAGGGGCCGATGCATTTGCGGACAAGGTCGGTCTGCGTCATCGATCCGGCATCGATGAGGAACGTACGGCGGCTGGGGGTTTGGATGACGGCGGTTTGCCCCGCGCCGATCGCGAGCAGCGAGACTTTGAGCGAGCCTGACGGTGCGATCTCCGCCGCCCGACCGGTGGCCAGCGGGAGGAACAACGCCGTCACGCACGCCAGCCACGGTGCGGCTTTGATCGTCAGCTTCCACTTGGGCATTTTGGTCGGCAGGAACAGGATCGCCAGCGACACATACCACGCCGCCACCAGCCAAATCGGCGGGGCGGGAAGCGGCACGTCGCTGCCAGGAAGAAGCGATAGATAGCCGACGAGGTGGCGCATCCACGAAGTCGGTGCCAGCGCCATCGCCGCCCACCACGCCGCCCCGCCGGGGAAGGCGAGCGTCAGCAGGACTTTCAGCATCCCCGCGATCAGCGACATCCCGACCACCGGCCCGAGGACGATGCCGGCGGGGATCGCCCACGGGTTGAGCTGCTCGAAGTGGATCGCGATGAGAGGCATCGAGATCAGCCACGCCACCAGCCCCGCAGCGAACGCGGCCGTCAGCCAGCGGTCGCTCCAGCGCACGGCCTTGAAGAACGGCGGCGGGTCGGGGTCGATAGGGTCTTCGGGATCACGTCGCAGGCGGATGAGCGTGTCGAGCATCTTCGATGCGAAGATCATCAGCCCCAGCACCGTGCCGAAGCTCAGCTGGAAACCGGCGTTGAACAGGTCGAGCGGCTGGTAGATCAGCATCGCGATCACCGCCACGCACAGCAGTTGGATCGGGTTGATCGAGCGGCGAAGCAGGTAGCCTAGACCGATCGCAAGGCAGAGAAGCACCGACCGCGCCACCGGCGGGGAGGGGAGCGCGATCGAGCCGTAGAGAACGACAAAGCACAGCACGATTACCGTCGACAATCGCGGCGAGAGACGCAATAGACGGCAGACGATGAGCACCACGAAGCTAAGGACGGCGATATGCATGCCGCTGATCGACAGGTGGTGGCTCGTGCCGGTGCGCTTGAATTGCTCCTGCACGTCGCGGAGTTCGGGGTCGGTATCGCCCAGCAGCAGGGCGCGGAGCAGTGCGTGATCGAGTGACCGCTCCGCCGGCGAGCCGGCGGCTAACAGTTGGTGAGTGCGCTCGCGCAAGCGCGTCAGCATTGACGGACTTGCGTCGCTGACGATCTGGATGTTGGACACTTGCAGAACCTGCAGCGATGCGAGGATGCGCTTGTCGCGATAGTAGTTGGCCCAATCGAACTGCCCCGGATTCATCGCCGGCCCCGGCCGTTGGAGCAGTCCGAGCGCGCGGACGGTCTGCCCGGCGGCGAGTCTCGGGTGGGGCTGGGCGATCTGGATCAGCACCTGCCCGCCGGCGGGCTTCCAGCCTGCCCAGGTGCGAATCTCCGTCACCGTGCCCAGCGTCACCTGCTTCGGCGGGAGAGCGCGGTATTGCCCAAATGCATTGACCAGCACGCGCGGGGGTTCGTCGATGGTGAACTCGACCTGCGCCAGTCGCGTGGCGTCGGTGGCGTAGTGGGCGATGTGGTCACTGGGGTAGTAGTACGCCTGAACTTGCGCGAGGGTGACGCCTGCGAAGCAGAGCGCGATCAGCAGGATGATCGAAGCGATCCAGTCGCGCGAGCGGAGGAGGATTCCGAGCGTGACCAACGCAAGCGTTGCGATCCCCCATGCCAAAGGCATGGGCTTGAGTGCGGTATGACAACCGATCCCTGTCATCAGCCCGATCATCGCCAGCACCGCGGGGTGACGGGGGATCCACTCTCGCACGAGGTCGCGCACGGGCGCAAGCTCGGTCTGCGGTGTGTCTTCCGGATCGGGCAGAAGTTGAGGGGCGTCTTCCCCCGTGGACATGATTCGGAGTCTATCGGAATGGTGCGAGCAACGACAAATCGTGCTCAGCCATCGCACAGAAAAGGCAAGCGTGCCCGTACCACGGGCCTCCGGCCCGTGCCGAAGACGTTCAAACTGAATCATCACAATCTCCTCAATTTGAACATCGCCAGCACGGGCCGGAGGCCCGTGGTACGGGTGAGATTTCCGTCCTACCGGAACGCCTGCAATTCGGTAGAATTGCAACCACTCGGTTGAACCCATTCTTACCCGCGGGTGCTTGCCATGCTTTCGATGATTCTCGGATTGAGTTTGTTCCTCGGCCAGGCGCAGACGGTCACGATCCTCACGCCGCCCGCCGCCCCGACCAGTCAGCCCTCGACCGCCACCACGCAGCCGTCGACGACCCAGCCGACGGTGATCGTCGTCAACAACGGTGATTCCACCGCGGGCCTGCTCGACAAGATGCTCAAGACCCGGTTCGGGCAGATCGCCACCGGCGAGCAGGCGCTGACCCTCAACGACGTCAAAAACCCCGCGTTCTGGATCGACAGCATCAAGGACCTGGTGCTGACCGTCCTCGGGTTCATCCCCCGGCTGCTCGGCACGCTGGTGTTCCTCTTTGTCTTCTGGCTGGTCTATCGCGGCATTCGCAAGATTGCGCTCAGCAGCATGAAAAAGTCGGAGGTCGACTCCTCCATCCGCGACATGCTGGCCACCCTCATCAAGTGGACGGTGATGGGCTTCGGCTTCGTGATCGCCTGCAACCAACTGGGCATCCCGATCGTGGCGATGCTGACGGGCGTGTCGATCATCGGCCTGGCCGTCGGTTTTGCTGCTCAGGAGACGCTGGCGAATTTCATCGCGGGCATCGTGATCTTCCTCGACAAGCCGTTCAAAGTCGGCGATTGGATTTCCGTCGGCGAGCAACAGGGGCTGGTCAAACGCATTACCTTCCGTTCGACGCGGTTTACCAATCTCGACGGGGATGTGGTGGTGATCCCCAACACCAAGATCCTGTCCGACCAGATCATCAACAAATCCACCAATCCCATCACCCGCGTGAACGTGCCGATCGGCATTGCGTACAAGGAATCGATCGACAAGGCCCGCCAGGTGCTGCTGGCGACGCTGGAAAACGACAAGCGGATCGAAAAAACTCCCGCCCCAGAGGTCGTCGTCCGCGCCTGTGCAGCCAGCAGCGTTGACCTGATGCTGCATTTCTGGATTCACGAAGAACGCTATGAAGACGCGATGGTCTGGGAATACCTCGAAAAATCCAAGGAAGCCCTCGACGCGGCCGGCATTGAGATCCCGTTCCCGCACATGCAGGTGATGCTGGAAGAACCTCACGCCGACGACAAGCTTTCGAGAAAATCATGACCGCTCTCCGGTGGAGCTTTCCTCGGGCGTAACGATGCGTTTTAATGAGTGCAATGGGTGAGAAGTGAGCCCATTTATACCTCCGGACGAATTGCCTTTCAGACCCAGGAAAAACAATGATCTCTCCCATCCGAGGAATCGTCATGACCTCCCTCCTCCTGCTTGCCTGCACCGCGTTTGCCGCCGAGCCCCCGGCCCCGACCAGCAGGCCGTCCACCCCCCGCCCCAAGTTCAAGAGGGATTCACACCCCCCGATCATCCTCGCCCCCAAACCGTCCGCGCTCCCTCCGCCGGGGTACAAGCTCGTCTTCGAGGATGACTTCAACGGCGACAAGCTCGATCTCGCCAAGTGGGGTTACCGCGTCGAGTCCAAGCGGTTTAGCGCACAGCGACCCGAGAATATCTCCGTACACGATGGCGCCCTCTGGATTGAACTCAAGAAACAGGAAATCCAGGGCAAGCCGTTTTCGGGCGGCGGCGTGATCAGCCGACAGGACTTCGTTTATGCCTACTACGAGTCCATGTTCAAAGTGCCCAAGGCCGAGGGTTGGCACACCTCCTTCTGGACCATGCACTATCGGCACCCCGACTCGAAACAGCCTCAACGCCCGCGCCTCATGGAACTCGACATTTGCGAACAGGACGGCGGCGACCCTCATCTCTACAGCTTTGGAATAGTCAACCAGTATCCTGATACCACCCGCGGCCAGAATATGTGGAACGCCGGGCGCTGGGTCATCGAAGACGGTCCGGATATGTCTGCCGAGTTTCACACCTGGGGCTGCGAGATCACGCCCGATGTCATCCGCTTCTATTTTGACGGCCGACTCGCGCGAGAACACAGTTCAAAAGGCTTCGACCACGATCCCAATAACGTCTGGCTATCGTCCATTGCCGGCGTCATGAAAGGCGACCGATTCATCGATATTGAAGCTCTCCCGGCATTCGCGGTCTATGACTACGTCCGCGTCTACCAGCATCCGGACTTCGCTGACGCTGAAACCCGGATCAGGAAGGACGTTGCCAAGCTGGCCGGGCTTCCCCAGAAGCGTAAGCAGGGGCCTACGACGGGTCCCAAAGATCTGGATTGAACGGTGTCCCTGAAATCAATCCTCGCCGAAAAGGGTATTGGGTCAGTTTGAAATGGTTCCCTGTAGCACGGCCGTCTCGGCCGTGTCCAAGCACTTTGGCATGGGCGAGACGCCCATGCTACGACGAAGCGAATTCAAACGGACCCAGCACCCCGAAAAGAGAACCGAGATAGAAAACCACGTCAATAAACAATAGTGACCGACCCTGTCTCAACCCTCGCAAGTTCGGCGCTGGTTCAACCCGCAGGGCAGGTCTTGACCTGCCGAGCATCCAACGCAGACATTGGCAGATCAACCCCCGCCCGACAGAATGGCTGAATCGCCCAGCCGCCGGCGATTATTTTTACCCCTGAAAATCATAACTCATTAAATGGATTGTACTTAACAAAATACAAAGGTACGCCAAGGTACTCCAAGGTACGCACAGGGACGCCCGCCGACACCCAACGACGCCCACCGACGCAAACATGCCCCCATCGCGTCACACGCCAATCCGAGGCCGAGTTGTCAAAGAACAACTTCAACAGAGAAAGGTACCAAACATCCTACTAACAATCATGTCGTGTGTCAAGCTCAATCTGGCGAAAAGTCGCTCATCGACGTTTTGGGGAATCTGTGGTGAACCTTCTTTCGGTTCGTTTTTAGTTTCCGCCCGAATGACCTGCGATGGCTGGACGTTCGGGCAGTGAATATGATTCCGGGCGGTAAGACATGAAGGGAAGACAAATGGGTGGGGCGGGCGAATGAATAGACCCGCCCCATTTTCTGTTCCGTAAAATAATCAGTAGTGACCCCTTTATGCGTTCATGAGATCGTAACTGTTTACCGTCCCGTCATGGATTTTGTAACTGCTTACCGTCCCGTGGAATTTTATTGAGTGCAGGGGGCGCGCCCGGCGAGGGGATTTGGTAACTTCTGCTCCGGCATGGACGCCCGGGAACTGAAACAATA
>JANMES010000011.1:0-4905 GCA_031377185.1 Phycisphaerae bacterium | reverse complement strand
TGACAACTAACAACTGGCAACTTATGACACAGCTGGCCCTACAACACTACCTCGCCGTTGGCGCGATCATGTTCTGCATCGGCATGATCGGGTTTTTGACCCGCCGGAACCTCATCGTCATGTTCCTTTGCACGGAATTGATGTTCCAGGGCGTGGCGATCAACCTGATCGCGTTCGGTAAGTTTCATGGCAATCTCTCGGGACAGGCGTTCACGATTTTCGTACTGGTGATCGCCGCGGTCGAGGCGTCGATGGCGCTCGGCCTGGTTGTGCTGCTGTTCCGTCAAAAGAACACGCTGGATGCCGATGCGTGGAAAGAACTTAAGGGATGAGGGAGTCATTGGTCATTGGTCATTGGTGAATTCACTAATGACTAATGACCAATGACTCGAATTACATGGATCAATACTTCGAATTCAAATACTCATTCCTCATCCCACTGCTGCCGCTGATCGGGGCGGCGATTTCGGGGTTCTTTGGTGCCAAGTGGCTCAAGGGCAAGTCGCACTGGCCGATCTGGCTGGGCGTGGGCGCGGCGGCGGTGCTGTCGTTCATGATCTTGTCCTCGTTCGTAGGCCACATGCCCAAGCATGAGGGAGGCGAACACGCCGCTCCCGCCGCTGAAGCCGTCGATCACCACTCGGCCGCGCCGTTGTCGGTCAGCAAGATCCTCTGGACTTGGATGGAAGTCGGTAACCCGGCCAAGTCGGGCACCAGCGAGTACCTCCACGTTTCCGTCGGCTACTTCTTCGACACCCTCACCAGCACGATGCTCTGCGTCGTCTGCGGCATCGGCTTTTTCATCACTGTGTTCGCGGCCGGCTACATGAAGGGTGAATCGGGCTACTTCCGATTCTTCGCTTACCTCGGGCTGTTTATTTTCGCGATGACAAACCTCGTCATGGGCGAAAACCTGATCATGCTCTACCTCGGCTGGGAAGGCGTGGGGCTCTGCTCGTACCTGCTGATCGGCTACTACTACGACAAGCCCGCCGCCCGTGAAGCGGCTAAAAAAGCGTTCCTCGTCAACCGCGTCGGCGACCTGGGGTTTGGCCTGGGGATCATGCTCTCGTTCATGGCGTTCGGGACAACCAGCTACTTCGGCGACGGTCACTCGGCCGGTCTGCTGACGCTGGCCAATGGCGAGAATCTCACCGCCTTCCAGCAAACCGCGATGCAGATCATCCCGTTCCTGCTGATGATCGGCGCGTTCGGTAAGTCGGCCCAGTTCCCGCTGTACGTGTGGCTGCCCGACGCGATGGAAGGCCCGACCCCGGTCAGCGCCCTCATCCACGCCGCCACGATGGTGACGGCCGGCGTATACATGATCGCCCGCTGCGGGCCGCTGTTCGCGGGTAACCCGGCGGCGATGACGACCGTCGCCTGCGTCGGGTTGTTCACGGCGCTGTTCGCCGGTTCGATCGCGCTGCGTCAGTACGATCTCAAGAAAGTCTTCGCTTACTCCACCGTCAGCCAACTGGGTTTCATGTTCGTCGCGGTGGGCGTGCTCGCTCCGGTTGCCGGCGTGTTCCACCTGATTACTCACGCGTTCTTCAAAGCCTTGCTGTTCCTCAGCAGCGGCGTGGTGATGCACGCGATGGGCGGCGTGCTGGACATGCGACACATGTCCGGCCTGAAGAAAGTGCTGCCTAAAACCCGCTGGCTGATGCTCATCGGCTGTGCGGCGCTGGCGGGCTTCCCGTTCCTGTCGGGCTTTTACTCTAAAGACGAAATCATCGGGGCCGCCTGGGTTCGGAGCCCCGTGATGGGCATTCTGCTGCTGCTGGCAGCGTTTATGACGGCGTACTACACGTTCCGGCTGTACTTCCGAGTGTTCGCCGGGCCGGAAGTCATCCCCGCTCCGCAGGAAGGTCACGGGCATGATAGTCATGGGCACGACAGTCACGGACATTCCGCTGACAACCACAGCCACGATTCGCATGCCGATCACGGGCATCACAATCACGAGCCGTTCATCATGATGTTCCCGCTGTACGTGCTGGCGCTGGGCGCGCTCGCGGCTGGTTTCTTCCTGTTCCAGGACGGCCGGCTCGAGCACTTCCTCGGCCAGAGCCCGTCGTTCGCCGCGGCGTATCACAAGGCGGCGGACACCTCCGAGCGTCACGTGGCCGGCGCGATCGAAGCCAACCCCGTGCAGTTCGGGCAGCACGACACGCGCGACAAGGAAGTCATCGCCGAGGAAGAATCGCTGCACCATACGTTCATGATCATCAGCTCGATCGTGGCGGTCCTGGGTATCGGACTGGCGTACCACTTCCACCTCCAAGACCGCGAAGCGGCCACGCGGATGGAGCCGAGCGTGGCGGGCGTCGCTCGTGTGCTCGACGCCAAGTACTGGGTCGACGAGATCTATCAGGCCGCCATCGTTGAGCCGCTGCGAAGCCTAGGCCGGGCGTTCTGGTCGTTCGATAAGCTGATCATCGACGGCATCGTCAGTATCATCGGACTCGCGCCGCAACTAGGCGGTTTTGCACTGAAGCTGTCCGTCCAACGCGGCTACCTGCAAGGTTACGCAGCGGCGATGATGTTCGGCGTGATCGCAATCTTGCTGATCATCTTCCTGTAATTCCGGCGCGCCTTGCTCCTTGGTAGGACAGACATTCTTGTCTGTCACAGGCGGATGTACTCATCCGTCCGAACGCACCGTTGATCGAGAAACAGTTCGAGTCGAGGAGTACCTCGCCTCGCGACAGGCAGGAATGCCTGTCCTACCGAAGGTCGCGGGGTATCATTACATAGGCCATGTCGCAACCCCGGATCGGCATTCTGATCGTCGCCTACAACGCCGCCAACACGCTGCGCGATGTGCTGCGTCGCATCCCCCCGGAGATTAAAGACAAGACCGCCGAGATCTTCGTCTTCGACGACGCCAGCCAGGATGCGACTTTCGACGTGGGAAATCTCTGCAAGGACGAATTCCCCGGTACCAAGCTCAGTGTATACAAGAACCCCGTCAACCTGATGTACGGCGGCAACCAGCGGCACGGCTACATGTACGCGATCGACCACGGCATTGACATCGTCGTCCTCCTGCACGGCGACGGACAATACGCCCCCGAAGTGATGCAGCAACTGCTCTCGCCGCTCGAATCCGGCGAAGCCGACATGGTCATGGGCAGCCGCATGATGACGCCCGGGGCGGCCCTCCAGGGGAATATGCCCACGTACAAGTACTACGGCAACAAAATCCTTACCTGGATGGAAAATACGCTGGTCGGCACGAAGCTGACGGAGTTCCACTCCGGCTATCGCGCTTACTCCACCCGCGCGCTGCGGACGATCCCGCTCGGTCGGATGACTTACAACTGGCACTTTGATACGCAGATCATCCTGGAATTTTTGAAGAAGCGTTACCGCATCAAGGAAGTGCCCATCCCCACGTACTACGGCGACGAAATCTGCCGCGTGAACGGCATTCCGTATGCCATGAACTGCGTGCTGACGTGCCTGAAATATCTGCTGCTCTACCGCTGGAGATCCAATGGTTCACTACCAGCTCAAACGCGACCTGCGTAGCAGCCACCAGCAAATCGTGTCGATCCTGCGAGCTGCCAAGCCGGCGCTAACGCTCGACGTCGGTGCCGCTCAGGGCATGCTCGGCCAGCTTCTACAGGGCAGCGGCCTGACGATCGACGGCGTCGAACCGACGGCCGAGTGGGCGGAGCTGGCCAAGCCGTTCTACCGGAATTTTTATCCCACGACCGTCGAAGGCGCTCAACTGCCGGACGGCACGTACGACGCGATCGTCTGCGCCGACGTGCTGGAACACCTGCCCGATCCGCTGACGGTGCTCAAGCAACTCCGCAAAGCCGCCAAGCCCGGTGCGCTGTTCGTGATCTCATTGCCGAACATCGCCCATTTTTCCATCCGCCTGATGCTGCTGGCCGGGCGGTTCCCCAAGATGGAGCGGGGGATTCTCGACAAAACCCATCTCCAGTTCCTCACCAAGGACACGGCCACCGACTTGCTCAAGTCGGCCGGGTTAAGAATCGAAAAAGTCACCGCCACCGGCGTACCGCTGGAACAAATCTGGAAGGGCGGCGAATCCAACCCGTTCTTCAAACTCGCCCGCGGCTGTCAGAACCTGGCCGTCGACCTCTGGCCACGCATGGCAGGGTTTCAGTGGGTTTTCCAGGCCAAGAGCCTGTAGGGCAAGTCTTGACCCGCCGAGCATCAAACCCAGACGACGCCAGATCAAACCCTGCCCCACAGACCTGCCCAACCGCCCCAGAGCCGGTGATTATTTTTACACCCGAAAATCATAACTCATTAAATAAAATGAACTTATAAAAATACAAGGGTACTCCAAGGTACTCCAAGGTACTCCAAGGTACGCACAGGTACACCAATCGACGCAAATATGCACCCATCCCGCCACACCCCCGACCCGACGGCGAATTGTCAAAGAACGACTACTCAAAACCCAATACCGAACATTTTACTAACCATCCCGCCGCATGTCCAGTTCATTCTGCCGAAAAAGGGTCGCCAATCTACCTTTGGGAAGTCAGGGGCGAACCGTTTTTCAGTTCTTTTCTCGTTACCCACCCGAATGACCCGCGATGGCTGAAAGTTCGGGCAGTGAATATGATTTTGGGCGGCAAGAAATGAAGGGAAGACGAGCGGGAGCAAGGGGGGGCGGATCAATCATTGGACCTGTTCCGATTTCCGTTCGCGCTTATGACGAGTCGGCGGCGATGGTCGAAAATAATCAGTAGTGACCCCTTTTTCTTTTAGTAGGTGTGGTAACTGTTTACCGTCCCGTCATGGATTTTAGATCGTGTCTGTGAGCAAGGCGATGTCTTTCCCCGCCCACTCGGCTTGCAGGAGGGTCTTGATCGTTTCCAGCACATCTCGGCCCTGTTGTTCGGCGGTGCGCATGAC
>JANMES010000125.1:0-88626 GCA_031377185.1 Phycisphaerae bacterium | reverse complement strand
CCCGCTATCGGTTAACATTGGCCGCTTCAACTCTTTTCAAAGATGGCTGTTTCGCGGTGGTGTGGGGGTGTGCCGTGGGCGCCCCGGTGTCTCCGTGCCTCTGTGGTTCAACTTCCTTATTCCTTCTACACCGACGAAGACCTCGCCCATCGCGTCATCTACGTCGAGGCCAGCCGCGGGTGTCCGTTTAAGTGCGAGTTTTGTTTGTCGTCGCTCGATGTGCCCGTCCGCAACGTGCCGCTGCAGCCGTTTCTGGATCAGATGCAGAAGCTGCTAGATCGCGGTTGCCGGCAGTTCAAGTTTGTGGATCGGACGTTTAACCTCAACCTTAACTTCAGCCGGTCGATCTTGCAGTTTTTCCTTGAGCGTCATACGCCGGGGTTGTTTCTGCATTTCGAAATGATTCCCGATCGCCTGCCCGAAGGTTTGCGGGAGTTGATCGCCAAGTTTCCGCCGGGGGCGTTGCAGTTTGAGGTGGGCGTGCAGTCGATGAACCCCGACGTGCAGCACCGCATTAGCCGCCGGCAGGACAACGGGAAGCTGGCGGAGAATCTGCATTGGCTGCGCGATCACAGCGGCGTCCACGTGCATGCGGATCTGATCGTCGGCCTGCCGGGCGAGGATTTAGAAAGCTTCGGCCGCGGGTTCGATCAACTGCTGGCGATGCGGCCGCAGGAGATTCAGGTGGGGCTGCTGAAGCGTCTCCGCGGCACGCCGATCGTGCGCCACGACGCCGACTGGGGCATGGTGTATTCGCCCAACCCGCCGTACGAGATTCTGCAGACCGGCGCGATCGACTTCGTGACGATGCAACGGCTGCGGCGGTTCAGCCGGTACTGGGACTTGATCGCCAACAGCGGCAACTTCGCAGTCACGCTGCCGCTGGTGTGGGGCGCGACTGGCTCACCATTCAAAGCTTTTATGCGGTTGGGCGACTGGCTCTACGACCAAACCGGCCGGCGACATGGCATTTCGTTGACGAATCTATCAGAATTGCTCTTCCGGTTCCTGACGGAAGAGAACCACTTGGCGGCGAAAGAAGCGGCCGAGACGATTTGGGCGGATTACCAGCGCGTCGGGCGCAGTGACCGGCCGGCGTTTTTGAAGGATCTGGTTGCGCCGGCGGATACGCGCGTGACGGGTCGCGGGGTGAAGTCGCGGCAGCAGAAACATCTGGCGTAAAAGCGGTTGGACCGCCCGTTTAGCCGCTTCACCCACAGGGCGGCTAAACGGGAGAGTCCTGTTGCAGATGGCGATCGTCGCGGATTACATCTGCTGCGACATCGCCTTGGTCTTCATCTCCTGACCTTCGTCGATCATCTTCTGGCCCTTCTTCTTCATTTCATCCTTGGTCATGCCCATACGCTTCTCGCCCTCAGCCATTGCGGCAGAGGTGGATTGCATTTGCTTGCCGTCGGCGATCATCTGGTTGGCTTTCTTGATCATGTCGTCGTTGGTCATCGTGTTCGGCGGCATTTTGGGTGGGGCGTCGTGGTGCATACAACCGGCCACACCCACCACCCACGAAAAGGCCAATACTGCGAGAATGGCTGCGTTAATTGTGCGAATCATGATGTTTTCCTTCCTGTTAGAGAGCGACGACGAGTCGCCATTGATGTTCAAGGAGGAAGGTAGAGCATGCGCCGGGCCCCGCGTATCGGGTAAAACCGGATTCAGCCGTACGGACGGATGAGGATGGTTGAATCGCTAAACACCCGCGCCGATCGCCTGTTTCACGTACTGCACGGCGTTCTTGAACATCGCCAGCCCGGCACCGACTTCCGGCAGCGGCTTTTGGCGCGTCCAGGCGGGGTGTTGCGTCGGATCGACGTAGCGCTCGGGGTGGGGCATCAGTCCGAAAACCAGGCCGGTCGCGTCGCACACGCCGGCGATGGCGTCGGTGCTGCCGTTGACGGTTTTGTCGTTGCCGGCGTACTGCAGTGCGACTTGGTCGCTCGCGAACAGGGCTTTGCGGATCTCGTCGCTGCCGGGGACGAAGCGGCCTTCGCCGTGGGCGATGGGCAGTTCCAGCGGAGCGAGCCCGGCCGTCCAGATGCACTTGCTGCCGACAGGCTGCAGTTTCACCCAGCGGTCGATGAATCGGCCGGAGTCGTTATGAGCCAGCGTGCAGGTCTGCCCGGTCTTGCCCGCCAGTGGGCCGGGGAGCAGGTCGGTCTTCACCAGCACCTGGAAGCCGTTGCAAATGCCGATCACCGGCTTGCCGGCGGCGATGAAGTCGCGCAGCGGCTCGTTCAGGTGGTGACGAAGCTGGTTGGCGAGAATCCGCCCGGAGTTGATGTCATCGCCGTAGCTGAATCCGCCGGGGAAGGCCAGCAGCTGCGCATCGCTCAGGATCGAGGGGTTTTCCAGAATGCGGTTGATGTGTACCCGCTCGGTCCGCGCGCCAGCCAATTCAAAGGCATGGGCGGTTTCGGCGTCACAATTCGTGCCGGCACAACGAAGGATCAGCGTCAGGGGCTTCATCACTGGAGTTTAGATGGTGGAGTGGGGATTGTCGATTCTGGAGCGTAGAAGCCGGGATCGCCATCTTGTCACAGTCCACAATCGACAATCCACAATCCAAAATTAGCATTGCCACGCCTAGCATTGATCCGGATAATGCACAGGTTCACTTGTAAAGGATCCGCACCATGTCAGAAACCACCGCCCCCGCCCAATCCGACGAAACCCCCGCAGCGACTCCCGATATTCAGATCGAAGAGCGGCAGTACAAGCTGCAGGATTTCCTCAAAACCTGCGTCAAGCTGAACGGTTCGGACATCCACCTGCAGGCCGGCAGCGTGCCCATGATCCGAATCGACGGGCAGGCCAAGTTTCTATCCATGCCGCCGCTGGCTGATGAGACGATCGATTCTTATGTGAAGCAGATCATCAACTCCCAGAGCGAGCGGGAAGAGAAAGACCGCCTGCTGCACCAGAAGGGCGCGGTCGACTGTGCCTACACGTTGGGCGTCGGCCAGCCGCGGTTTCGTACCAATATCTTCCACAGCAAGGAAAAGTACTCGATCGTCATGCGTCGAATCGTGACGAAGATCCCGAATTTCGCCGATCTGAATCTCCCGCCGCAGGTGGAGGAGATGTCCAACTACCGCCGCGGGATCGTGATCGTCAGCGGCACGACCGGCTCGGGTAAATCCACCTCGCTGGCGGCGATCATCGGCAAGATCAATCGCGAGCGGGCCGAGCGGATTATCACGATCGAAGATCCGATCGAGTTCGAACACCAGAACGCAAAATCACTCGTCAGCCAGGTGGAAGTGGGGCAGGATTCGGAGAGCTTTGAGTACGCACTTCGAGCGATGATGCGCCAGGACCCGGACGTGATCCTGATCGGCGAAATCCGCGACAGCTTCTCGCTGGCCACCGCGCTGCGAGCGGCCGATACCGGGCACCTGGTGTTCACCACCGTCCACGCCACCAATGCCCCGATGACGATCGGCCGATTGACCAGCATGTTCATCCCCGAGCAGCGCGAGTTGCAGCAGGAACAACTGGCGATGAACCTCAACGCGGTGGTGTGTCAGCGCCTGGCGAAAAAGCGCGACGGCAAGGGTCGCGTGCCGGTCAACGAGATCATGATCGCCACGCCGCTGGTGCGCAAGTACATTCTGGAAGGAGAGTTCGATAAGCTCAAAGGGTGCGTCGGCAACCGCGAGGCGGGCAGCCAGAGCTTTGACCAGCATTTAACTGAGCTGTTCCAGAAGCAGATCATCGACGTGGCCGAAGCCAAGCGGCTGGCCAGCAATGTCGATGCGCTGAACCTGGCGTTGCGCGGGATCGGTAACAGCGATACCCGGCTTCGCTGATCGGGCAGGTATCGATACTCGGCGGACACAGGGACAAGATCACGATGGCTACTTCATTGCGACGGATTCTGGCGATGCTCACCACGATCACCGTCGGCACGGGTGTCGGCCTGTGGGCGCTGCACGATCCGTACGTTCCATCTGTGCCGGTTGCGCAGGTGGGAGTCACCGAAGTCTCCTTCAACCCGCAGCAAAGCGATTTGCGACTCCGCGTCACGCTCAACGGCAAGCGAGGCTTCATCGACGGCAGCGGCCAGACGGTCATCGAGCCGGTCTACGAGTTGGCGATGCCGTTTTCTGAAGGTCTTGCAGCCGTCGGTAATCGCGAAGGCGACACCAGCGCGCCGAGTTGGAAGTTTGTGAATGCGTCCGGCGTGGTGGTGATTCCGAAGGTGTGTGTCGGAGGTCAGATCGGCACGTTTCATGAAGGCCTCGCGCCCATCGTCGTCGGTAATAAATGGGGTTTCATCGCGACCGACGGCGCGATTGCGATTCCGCCGAAGTACGACCGGGCCGATGATTTCAGCGAGGGACTTGCGATGGTTCGTGTCGGCGGCAAGGCGGGCTTGATCGACCGGCAGGGAAAAGAGGTTCTCCCGCCGACCCATCCGTTCATCGGACAATTCCACAACGGCCGGGCGGTGTTCGCGGAAAAGGATCGGTTTGGTTATCTCGATAACCAGGGACGGATCGCCATCCCGGCTCATTTCGACAGCGCTTCCGATTTCTCCGAAGGATTGGCGTTTGTGGGCAACCGGGAGAACGGAAAGTTGATCGGCGGCTACGTCGATCTGACGGGCAAGCCGGCGTTTGAACCCCGCGCGTTTTTCGGCGGGCCGTTCCGCGAGGGATTGGCGGCCATTACTCCGCAGGGCGGACCGCCTTGCTATATCGACAAGACCGGCCAAGTCGTCCTCCAAGTTCCCGGCGCGGCCCGCGCGGGGAATTTCTCGGAAGGCCTTGCCTCGGTCGAGTTGAACGGGCTTTTTGGCTTCGTGGATCGCAAGGGAGAAATAGTCATCCCGCCGCAGTGGCAGTTCGTTGACGAATTTCACCGCGGCACCTGTCGGGTGAATTCCGCCGACGTGCGCGGGTACATCAACCCGCAGGGGAAATACATCTGGAAGCTATCGCTGTAACCCGGCGGGTTGTTTTGGTTCCGTGTCGTATCCGACATGGGATCGACAATGACTCAATCACTTCTCCGCCTGGGATTCAAACGGACTCCGTATCCCTCGTCTTATCGGACCGGCCGCAGATGGCCTGGCCGGAATATCCGTTACCGCTTAAATGCCGACCGGAATCAACCGATGAAAACCTTGCCGTGCCGACTGGCGCGCATACCGCGCGCTGCCGGCCCGCGATCGGTTGTTCTCGGACATGACTATTCGCAAAAAGCTCGTGCTGATCTCGCTTTCGACGGCCGTCATGGTCGCCGGTGTCGGCACGACGGGTCTGCACTCACTCCTGGACGTGCGGGAATACCTCAAGCTGATGGCCCCCACGCCGGCTACGATGGACGTGGAAAAATCCATTAACCTGCTGATCATCCTCACACCTTTGAGCATGGCGCTGGCTGCCGGAGTGGGGTTGTCGGTTGCCTCGTCGATCTGCCAGCGGCTGAACCAGCTTCGCACGCCCCCCAGGAGCGGGCATTTCACGATCACCCGGATGCACGACGAGCTGGACGAAGTCGCCGGCGTGGTGAACGAACTATCGGCCAGGATCAAGGCGCTGTCGGATAAGCAGGTCCCTGAACGGCAACTGGTGGCGGCGAGGCGGTTTGCGGACAACATCATTCGATCGATGTACGACATCATGATCGTGACGGACACGGAGTTGAACATCGTCACCGTCAACAAGGCCGCCTGCGATCTGCTGGAGTTCACCGAACTGGAGCTGATCGGCAAGCCGATCAAGTTGCTCTTCCAAAGCGAAAGTATCCTGACAACCGAGCCGATCGACCAGCTCTTGACCAACAACGCCGCCCGCGACATGGAAATGACGTACAAGACCCGCTCCGGCCGACTGGTGTACGCCCTGGTGTCCGCCAGCACGATGCGCGACGACGCCGGGCGTCCGCTGGCGATCATCACGGTGGGCAAGGACATCACCGGGCGAAAGCAGATCGAGCACGACCTGTACGAAGCCAAGGCCGCTGCCGAGGCCGCCAGCCGGGCCAAGTCGGCCTTCGTTGCGAACATGTCCCACGAAATCCGCACGCCGATGACGGCCATCCTGGGTTATGCCGACCTGCTCAGCCAAAGCCAGCAGAGCGTGACGCAGCGAAACAACTGCGTCCAAACCATCCGCCGCAACGGCCAGCACCTGCTGAGCATCATCAACGACATTCTCGACGTCTCGAAGATCGAAGCCGGCAAGATGACGGTCGAGAGAATCGCCTGCAGCCCGATCCAGCTGGTGACGGATGTCGCCTCGCTGATGCGCATCCGTGCCAAGGACAAACATCTGGCGTTCGACGTGCGATACGTAGGCACGATCCCGGAATCGATCGTGAGCGACCCGACACGCTTGCGCCAGATCCTGATGAACCTGATCGGCAACGCGATCAAGTTTACCACCACGGGTGGCGTGAAACTGATCGTCTCGATGATGGATCGCCGTACCATCGAACTGCCCCGGCTGCGATTCGATATCGTCGATACCGGCATGGGGCTGACGCTCAAGCAGCAGGAATCACTCTTCCGCCCCTTCGTGCAGGCCGACGAAAGCACCACCCGCAAGTTCGGCGGCACGGGATTGGGGCTGACCATCAGCAAGCGCCTGGCGGAGATGCTCGGTGGCGATATCACCGTGCGATCCGTTCCGGGCAATGGCAGCACGTTCAGCCTGATGGTACAGACCGGCGATTTGTCCGGCGTGCGGATGATCGACGCACCCCAAGGCGAACCCGACGAATCCAACAACCCCGAAGCGTTCTGGAACGGCGAGCAAAAACTCGCCGGCCGCGTGCTGGTGGCCGAGGACGGACCCGACAACCGCGTGCTGATCGGCTTCTACCTCGAACACGCCGGCCTGGACGTGGCGATGGTGGAAAACGGCAAGCTCGCCTGCGACGCTGCCTTGGGCGCCGCCAGCGACGGCCGGCCGTTCGACCTGATCCTAATGGACATGCAGATGCCCGAGATGGACGGCTACGCCGCCACTACGCTGCTCCGCGAGCTGAAATACCCCGGCCCGATCGTGGCGCTGACGGCCCACGCCATGGGCGGCGATCGCGAAAAGTGCATCGCCTGCGGCTGCGACGATTTCGCGGTGAAACCGATCGACCCCGATCGCTTCATCACCACCATCCGCAAGTACGTGAAAGTTGCCGATGAAAATGCGATCGGCGCCTCGGCCCGGACTTCCTCAGCAGTAACGGAGGAAGTCGCCCCAGTCCATATCGACGACCCGATGAAAGCGCTGCTGGCCAAGCCCAAGCTCGCCAAGATCGTCGACCGCTTCATCACCGGCTTGGACGACCGCCTGGCCGCGATCAAAAAAGCAGTAGCCGACGAGGACCGCAAGTCGCTGAAGGTATTGGCGCACCAGTTGAAAGGCGCCGCCGGCGGTTTCGGCTTCCCCAACATCAGCCGCGTCGCCGCCGAGATCGAGCAGGGGGCGGAAAAGGAACTGGCCGCCGTCGATCAGGCCGTCCGCGACTTGGCCGAGCTCTGTCATCAGGCCCGCGGGGCGACGACGCCACACAATTCCTAAAACGTAGGGCATGCTATTGCATGCCATTTCTTTCCAATACTGCATCCGCTTCGATTATGATTGCGATGTGCGAATTGTGCTCGGCATAATTTCTGGCTTAGGTTGGGGGTGGGGGATCTTCCTGACTCTCTCCACGTTAATAGCTGTTCCGATGAGCATGGGAAAGCAATTTCCCGGCGACATTGAACATGGATGGCAAGACGCCGCGGGGATGTTCCTTTTTATACAGATGTTTGCGTTGCCGGGCTGGGTTGTAGGCGTAGTGTTCGGAAGGGCGGCTAGGGGCGTTCAGCGTCCCGACCCGCGTGGGTTTGACATCATTTTAGAAAGCAAAAGCGATCAGTCGGCGCGAGAAAATGATGTAACTGGTTTATAGTTCCGGCTCTTTGAGCGGCACCGGGCAGACGTCGCGCCGCTTGCACGTTTTGCACTGGCCGCCTTCCCAGAGTTCATTGAACTGCTCTGACACCGCGTCGATCATCGCCGGCGATTCGGTCCAGATCCCCATCTCAAAATTCCGCCGGCCGTCGGCTTTGGCGCCCAGCCCGGCACCGGTGAGGTTGGCGCTGCCGAGGTACATCCGCGAGGAGTCGATCACGACCGCCTTGCTGTGCAGCCGCGGGCAGCGGCGGATGGTCAGGCCGGTCGGCAGCTCGCGCTTCAGCTCCCGCAACGCCGAGCTCGACGGCACGCCCGCGTGCAGCAGCCGCACTTCGACGCCTTTGTTGGCCAGCACGCGAAATATCTCCACGATCGACCGCGCCCGCCGGCTGTAACCGTCGGGCACGAGCATCGCCTTGAAGTCGGCGGTCATGATATCGACGCTGGTCTTCGCGCTGCAAATGCCCTCCAGCACGATCGCGCGAAAATGCTCTCCATCGACAATCAACCGGGCCTGGCCGGCGGGGGCGAGCGTGGGGAGGGAGATGGGCATGGATCTACTATCGGCCGAATGGGACTCCATGCGACACAGAGGCACAGAGTCACAGAGGCCTCACAGAGAAAAAGGGAATTCCTCTGTGAGATCTCTGTGACTCTGTGTCTCTGTGTCGCATTCAAACCGTAAGGTTGCCGCGCATCGTTGTAACGGCCGACCCGCGAAGTTCGACGCGGTCGCCGTTGAGGCTGACGCCCAGTTCGCCACTGCGGGCGGAGAGTTGGCGGGCTTTGAATGTCGTCTTGCCGAGTACCGCCGACCAATACACCGCCAGGCTGCAGTGGGCCGAGCCGGTGACCGGGTCTTCGGGGATGCCCGACTGCGGGGCGAAGAATCGGCTGACGAAATCGAACTCGCCGTCAGCCGATCGGGCGGTGATCGTCACGCCGGTCTCGTGCCACTTCGCGATTTCCGACATCACCGGCCGGGCAACTCGGATTTGGGCTTCGTCCGGGAGCGCCAGGGTGAGGTTCATCGGTGTGGTTCCGACGCAGACGACGGGACCGGTAACGCCAAGCAGCGCGGCGGCGTCCGACGGCAGAGCCGTCGGCTTGGAGGGCGTCGCGGGGAAGTCCATTGCGATTTGTTCACCGACGACGCGACAGAGCAGCTCGCCGCTTTCGCGCGTGATGAACCGCACCGGTTCGCGCGCATCCGACAGCTTCCACTCATGCACAATCGCATGAGCCGCCGCCAGCGTCGCGTGGCCGCACAGGGGCACTTCCCGCGTCGGCGTGAACCACCGCAGATCCCACCGTCCGTCGGCCAGCTTCCGTACGTACGCCGTCTCGGCCTGGTTGAATTCCATCGCGATCGCCTGGCGGGTGGCGTCGTCCAGTTTGCGCTCCAGCAACACCACGGCCGCGGGATTGCCGGTGAACGGGCGAGTGGCGAAGGCGTCGATCAGTACACAGTTCATGGAGTTTCAACTCCGGCAGATCGAACTGATCGCGTGTGTCGGCCCTCTATTGGGCCGCGAGTTTCTGCAGCTTCTTCCGCTCAGCGGTGTACAGCGAATCGTGGGCGTGATTGGCCTGCTAGAATGGCTCATGTGTTTGAATCATTCCACGATTTTTATCGGTAGATCGAGAAATTGTTGGAACGATTCGCCGTTGGAGCGACGGTAACCCGAAACGTAGATGGTGATCTCGCCGGTTGCGCCCACCCATTTCTTCAGGTCATCGACATCGAATTTAGCCTTGATCCACGCCATGCCGCAGCCGCAGGTGACGATTCGGCCGTCCTTTAATTTAAATCCTGCGTGCAGCAATTCATAACGCTGGTGAGCAGATAATCCATACGAACCGCCGCCGGCGCGCAGCGAGCCTTCCTTCTCCAACTTGCCGCCCAGTGAATCGAAACCGCTGACTTGAACGAACATTTCTTCCGGCATGTTATTCATGAGCTGCAGCTCGAATCGGCCGTCGGCATTTTTTGATGCGGACAATTCGTGCGGGGCAACCACGGTAATTCCCCATTCCGGCTTGGCATTTGGATCGCTGAGGCGAATGACGACCGGAATTACCGCAGGCTGGGTTGTGGCGGTCGGCGCCTTGGGTTGCGCCGTGCAGCCGGCGATCAATACGAACGCTATTGCAAAGTATCTCATGGATACCACCCCGCTTACCGTTCGGCGGTCAAACGTGCGTGGGCGTTCGGAGCTCGTCCCGCACGCTCGCACGACTTTGCACCTCTGGCGCCTTTAAAGCCAGTTCCTGCTCGATTGCCGCTTTGACGGCCGTCATCTTCGGGTAGCGGATTTCGCGATAGCCCGATACCTCGTCAGGGCACTTGAAAACCTTGATCGCCTGTGCGTAACCGTCGTCCGTCGTCAGGCTCACGCGACTCAGCAGGCCGAGGTACCAGTCGCGGAAGCCGGTCTCGCGGATGTGCCAGCCGGGGAGCTTGCGCCACCACTTCATGCCGGCCACCAGCTTCAGTTGCCAGTCGGTCGTGGTCAGCTTCAAGCGGATGCGCCACTTGCCGATGTTGAACTCCGGGCTGGTGTGGTGACGGTAGACGATGCGGTCGCCGTTGGATTCATCGACGCCGAACTTGGCGATGTCACGCACCTTCTTCTCGTAGCGCGTCAGCAGGTAGGCGACGTACGGCTCGTCTTTGATCAGCATCACCTTGGCGATGCCCCACAAGGCAGCCTGCGTGGCCGCGAAGTTTTTGGCGGCGCTGTCCTGCTTGCAAACGCTTCGGACCAGCTCGACGTATTTCTTCGCGTACGAAATGTCTTCGTACATCGTCAGGTCGTAGATGCGGACGGCCACGTCGTACTTGGCTTCTTCGGGCAGGTCGCGGAGTTGCTTCATCGCGCCCTGCACCAGCCGCTCGAAATCCATCGCCAGCGTGCGGCCACGCATCTTGCTTTTGCGGATGATGCGGACCTTGTTGGTCACCAGTTGTTCCCACGTCTCGGGCACGGGGCGGTTGGGGATGGCCCGCGGCTCGAGCGCAAGCTTGCGGCCGATGTTGAAGGCCTTCAGGTTCTTGCGGTGGTCGCGGCGGATGCTGTCCTTGATCGCCCAGGCGATGCTGTGCGCGCTCACCGGGATCAGCCCCAGCTGGTACGCAACGCCAAGCATCATGATGTTCGCATACAGCTTGCTGCCGAGGCGAAGCTCGCACAATTCAGAAAGGTTCTTCGCGTATGAAAGCTCGGCCCGGCTGCGGGCGAAGACTTCCTGGCGGAGTTTTTCCGGGTCAAAGTCGCTGCGCCCGAGCAGGCCGAACACCGTCGGCTGCTTGTGCATGTTCAGCACGCTGCAGGTGTATTCGGCGCTGGCGACACGGAACTGCTCTCGCGGGTCGGTCGCGCGGGCGGCTTCGAGGATATCGATGCCCAGCAGCAAGTCTGCCCGGCCGTAGGGGATGCTGCCGGTGGTGGGGTAGTGATTGGTCAGGTTTGGCTGTGGCGCATCGCTGGAAGGTGTTTCCGACGACAGGTGATCGAACGACGCGTTAGTGTGGTGATTGGAGCGGGGATCTATGTCGCCCGTACCACGGGCCTCCGGCCCGTGCGAATGATTTTCAGGTTGAGAGGAGCGCTCACTGCCGGACTGCGCACTTTGCACGGGCGGGAGGCCCGTGGTACGGGCGACGTCTTCACTGACGAACGTAATCTGCGAATACACGCCGCCGTTACGGATGGCTAAGCCCTTTTTATCGCTGAAGATGACGCGGTAGCCTTCCTTGTGGCCGGCTCGCACCAAAATCGCGTTCACCACGCCGATGCCCATCCCACCGACGCCGGCCATGTGGGCGCGCCACGGCGTGCCGGGTTTGCTCATGTCGTGAACCCACGTCGGCTCGGGCAGCTTGTCGAGCGCCATGTGCGGCAGCGTGTAGCGGCGACGCTTCTGGCGGATGACGGTGATCTGCTCGAAGCTCGGGCAGGGTTTGACGCTCTCTTCCAATTCGTTGCTCACGCGGACGCGCTCGCAGGCGCCGTCGTTCACGCACCAAGTGAGGTCGGTGTCGATCTTCTTGCCGTAATCGGTTTCGATCGTCGTCAGGCCCGGGCAGGCGGTGGCCTTGGTGCACTCGAGGCAGTGTTCGCACACCTCGGGCGTGATGTTCATGTGCGTTTTCTTCGGCAGGTAGCCGTGTTCCTTGATCGTCTTGCGCTCGTTCTTCAGGATCGTGCGGTTGGCGGTAATGCCGCATTCCTTGTCGGCGATGATCACCTTCACGCCGTCGGCCAAAATCGTGCGCTCCAGCACACGCTTGTACTCGTCTCGGTCGGCCGGGGAGAGTTTCTCCACCGTCAGCGGGCTGGTGCCCTGCATGCCGCGGACGATCGCCTCGATGTCCTGCAGCCAGGTGTGGTTGCCCAGCACGTCGATTTCCGTTCCCGGGTGTTCCTGATGGCCGGTCATCGCAGTCGTGCCGTTCTCTAGGATGATGAAGGTGATGTCCTGCCCGTTCTTGATCGCGTGGCTGATGGCGACTTGCCCGGAGTGGAAGAACGTGCCATCGCCCATGAAGACGATTTGCTTGTTGGTGATGAACGGATCGACGCCACTTCCGGTTCCACCGCCCAATCCCATGCCGCTGTAGTTGTGCATGAGTTGCTCGGTCGGGGCGAACATCAGCATCGTGTAGCAGCCGGTATCGCCGTGGGCGACCATGTCCACCGGCCCGCGGTTGTGATGCTTCTTCATGTACTCAGGGTCGGCGAAGTTTTTGCGGAGTTCGAGCAGCGTTGATGAGCTGTCGCGGTGCGGGCAGCCGGGGCAGAACGTTGGCGTGCGTGGGACGATCTCTTCGATGTTGATGATCTCAAGTTTGGGCTTGCTGGCCTTCTTGATGATCTCCATCTCCGCCGTCAGCCGGCCGTTGCGGAGCTCGGGAGGGATGGCTTCAGTGGCTTTGAACAGCGGGATGAGCAGTTGCGCCAGGACTGACGCGTTAAGCCCGCGCGTCTCCGGGATGCCCGACTTGTCGCCGGGGAATTTCTTCCCGTAAAGCCGCCCGGCGATGTCGGCGGCGACGTCGTGGCCGAGCTGCTGGAAAAGCCCGTCGCGGATGTTCTTCTCCAGGAAGCTGCGGCGTTCTTCGATGACGATCAGTTTGTCGCACAACTGGGCAAACTCCGCGACCAGCGGCACGTCGGCCGGGTAGCTCATGCCCATTTGCAGGATCGGGAACTCACCGTGCAGACCGAGGTCGGCCAGCACATGCTCCAGATAAGGACCCGCCATGCCGGTGACGATAAAGCCGAGCGGCGCTTTCGTAGCATGGGCGTCTCGCCCATGCCCAGCGGCGTCCGAAGTTCGATCACCGTTTGGCACGGGCGAGACGCCCGTGCTACGGGTGACGATCTTGTTCACCCCAAGTTCCCGTGCCTTGGCGATCGTCGCGGCGTAGCGCTCGTGGATCGCCAGCTCGCGCTTCCACGTTCGCGGCGGGAGCAGCACTTTCTCGAGCGAGACCTTGGCGGTCTCCAACTCCACGCGGGCGTTCATGTTTGTCGTCGGGAACTGATTTCTGCGGACCTCCACCGTCCCGCCGCCGTCCGCCTGGGCGACGGTCACGATGTAGCCGATGTACAACCCGCCGACGTTGGAGAGTTTGAAGCAGAGATCGACCCAGTCCTTCAGTTGCTGCGGCCCGCCGGGCTCGACGACGGGCATACGGAGGTGCTCGCACAGAAAGCGGGAATCGGCCGGCACTTGCGTGCTGTCGCACCAGGGGTCTTCGCCGCAGACGATGACGGCCCCGCCGTCGGGGTGGGCGCCCGCGAGGTTGCCGATCGCCATCGCGTCCGATGCCACATGCACGCCGACGGATTTGAACGCGGTAATCGCCCGGCAGGGCATCATCTGCGAGCCATTGACGGCCGCGACGGAGAGGGCTTCGTTATTGGCCTGGAAGGCGCGAACGCCGTTTTTTTGAAGCAGCGAGCCGATATCGCCCAGGACGTCAAAAAACCCGGCGACCGGCGACCCGGGGTATCCGGTCATCAGCGCCACGCCGCCCTCGGTTTCGAGGCAGCCTTTAACGAGCAGTTCATTCCCAGTAAAGATTTCGCGGCCGGACTCGGCCAGAAAGCGCGGATCGATTGCCATGACAGTTCCTTAGGGCGGGGAAGCCAGGACAGTTCTGAGTTCTGAGTGCTGAGTGCTGAGTAAAACGCATGTCTTACTCAGCACTCAGCACTCAGAACTCAGCACTGGCTGTGCCTCTCGACGTGGCTTACGGCTCTGACGGTGATAAGCACCGTTATAAAAAAGCCGCAGGAGACGTCGTTTCACACCGCCGCGATAGAGACTCTTAGCCCCGCCGGGAACATTGCCGGCCGGACCGTTGGGTTCGGTCCTTCACTATCGGACGATACCGACAGGAAGGATGAGGAGTATAGGCTAACAATGGTCCGGAGGAAATGCTCGTGCGACTCGGTCCCGGGACGGGTGATTTCCGCCGCTTGCGGCTTCGCGAGTGACGACAGTTTCCCACGCGCGAAGCCGCAAGCGGCAAAAAACATCCCTTTTTGTATCGATATTACGACGCGGTCACCCCACCGGCGCCACATCCACCGACACGCTCAGCGCATGATGACGCCCACCCAAAATCACGCCCTTCACAGGAGATACATCGTCGTAATCTCTTGCCCAGCATATGGTTATGTGATTATCGGAGGGGATCATTGCGTTGGTCGGATCGAAGTCGATCCAGCCGGTGCCGGGGAAATAGATGCTCACCCATGCGTGACTCGCGTCGGCACCGACCAGCCGGTTTTGGCCCGGCGGGGGGTTGGTCAGCAGGTAGCCGCTGACGTACCGCGCAGGGAGCCCCAACGACCGCAGGCAGCCGATCTGCAACTGGGCGAAATCCTGGCACACGCCGTGACGGTGCAGCAGCACGTCGAGGATCGGCGTGCCGACGTTGGTGGCGCGGGTGTCGAACGTGAACTCATCGTGGATCCGCTCGGTCAGATGGAACACCGCCTCCATGAGCGGTCGGCCGGGCGGGAAACTCGGGCGGGCGTAGTCGGCCAGCATCGGGTGACGCGGGACCAGCGGCGATTCGTATGTGTACTGCAGCGCCTCGATCGCCGTCCGATCGCGCGACGCCCGCAGTGTGTCGGCCACCGAATCCCAAGGCATGGAGGGCATTGTTTTGTCTATGGCGCTCGGCGCAACGTCCACTTCGCTGCGGGCGGTGATCTTCAAATGCCGGTGCGGTTCCTGCACGGCTAAGTACATCTCCGGATTGCCAAAAAAGTCCACCCGCTCGGCCCGCACGGCAGGCTCGGGCGTCACCTCGATCGCACACGACAGCAACACCTGCCGATCGCACCACCGCGGCTGCAGGTGCAATGTGTTCTGACACAGCGAGACGGGCTCGGTGTAGTGGTAGGAGGTTTGGTGAACTATCCGCAGTTTCACGGGGATTCTTTCCAAGACAAGTCCGAATGACGAAACCCGAAATCCGAAAGAATGACGAATGACGAAATCCGAATGACGAAATCGCGGGAAAACACGCTTTCGGGTTTCGTCATTCGGATTTTCATAACAATGTCTCCTGCCCCAGCACCAGCAAATGCCTCGAACCCAGCGCGTGGGTGAAGTACGTATGGCTCATCGCGTCGGAGACGGTCACCATCTGCGTGGTAAGTTCCGTCAATAGTTTATCCAGTCGTTCGCGGCGGCCGTCGATGGCGGTGCATTCTTTTTGCAGGTCGGCTAGGCGTACCATTGTGCGCAACTTGATCACCAACTGCAGATCGGGGCTCGATTGCGGGTGGTTCGACTCGCGCGGGAGTTTCGAGAGGTGATCCTCCAGCGTCTGCAGTTGAAACGCCGCCGACCGCGGGTTGGTTTCGTCGGCCAGAAGCAAATCCGCCACCGCCGTTGCCTGCAGATGGGTGAGGTAGCGGCGGCGATAAGTCAGAGCGCTGTCGCCGATCTCCAGCACGGCTTCGAGCAGCGGACCTTCCTGCGGCGAGGCATCGACGAGCGTTGCCCGCAGCAGCCGGCTGATGGCGATGGCGCGCTCGACGCGCCGGCCGATGTCCAGGAACTGCCACGCCTGCCCGCGCGTCATCGAGTCCATCGCCATGCCGTCAAACGCGGCCAGGTCGATCACCAGGCTGTTGAGCAGATCGAGCACGCTCGCCAGCTGGTCCTGCCCGGGTGTGGGCGTGAACGTGGTAAACGTCTGCTCGATCGTCTGCAGGATGCGCCACGCGTCGGCGGAGATGCGGTCGCGCACCACGCGGGCCAAATCGTGAAGGGAGCGGATCGACGACCGCAGGCCGTTGGGATGTTCCGGGTCGAGCAGCGCCGCGAGCAGTTCCTGCTCCGAGCGCTCGCCCGGTGCGGGGGACCGGCCGGTGAGAAGCAGCGTGAGCACGTCGAGCACCTGCCGCGTTTCAATGCCGCTTTGATCGGCAAGGCGGATCAGCGTGCTGCGCGCCAGTCGGATCGTCGAATCGGCCCGCACGAGATACCGCCCAAGCCAGAATAAATCGTCCGCCACGCGGCTGGGCAGATCACCGCCGCCGCGACTAAGTTCGATCGCCTGTGTCGGTGAGGGCAGGAGAGTCGCAGCGCTGACCGGTCCGTCGGCCAGCACCCAAGTATCTTTACTGCCGCCGCCTTTTTGCAGGGAGACGACGAGCGAATCGGCGCTGGCGGTCACGCGGGTGAGCCCGCCGTGCATGGCAACATACGAGCCTTCGCTGGCGGCGAGGAACGTGCGGACGACGAGGTGTCGCTGCTGCACGCGCTGATCGAGCAGCACCGGCGCGGTCGAAGGGATCATCTTTTCCTGAGCGACGAAATCAATCGGCTTGGCGGCGATGCGCGCCGAAAGCTCCGCCAGCTGCGAGGCCGATAGGCTCTCGCCGAAGATCGGATCACCGCCGCGCGTGGGGAATGCGGGCTTGATCACCAGCCGCGCCAAATTGGCCAGCACGAACCCAAGCGACGAGGCGTCGCCGCACCACCAGGTGGTTACGCTGGGAAGTTTGAGTTCTTCGTTCAGCAGGTACCGCGACAGCGCCGGCAGATACGGCAAAATTACTGGAGCTTGCAGCAAACCGGTCCCCAGCGAGTTGGCTACGGCGACATTCCCGTTGCGCACCGCTTCGAGCAACCCCGGCACGCCGAGGAACGAACGCTGGTAAAGCTCCAGCGGATCGCAGAAATCGTCATCCACCCGGCGGAGGATCACATCCACCTGCTGCAGGCCGCTGAGGGTTTTCAGGAACACCTTGCGGTCGCGCACGGTCAGATCGTTGCCCTGCACCAGCGTGTAACCAAGATAGCGGCTGAGGTACGCATGCTCGAAATACGTCTCATTGTACGGGCCGGGCGTGAGCAGAACGATTCGCGGGTTCTCGCGGTTGGCCGGTGCCATGGCGGCCAGTTGGGCGCGCATCGCGATGAAGTATGGCGCCAGTCGCTGCACGTTGCACGAGCGGAAGAGGCTCGGCAGCACTCGGGAAAGGACGATGCGATTCTCCAACGTGTACCCCGCGCCGCTGGGCGCCTGAGTGCGATCGGACAGTACGACGAAGTTGCCGTCGGACAATCGCCCGAGATCCGCGCCGTACAGGTGCAGCCATCGCCCACCGGGCGGATTCACGCCATGACAGGGGCGAAGAAACCCGGGATTGGCGTACAGCAGTTCAGGAGGCAAAACGCCGTCGGCGATCGTGCGGGCCGGGCCGTACAGGTCAGCCAGCAGGCGGTCGAGCAGGTTGGCTCGCTGCACTAGCCCGGCGTCGAGCGTGCGCCATTGGTCAGCCGGCAAGAGCAGGGGCGTGAAGTCGAGATTCCACGGGCGATCAAGCCCGTTCGGGTCGCCGTAGACGTTGTGGGTAACGCCGTTCTCGTGAATGAGCCGGCGGGCCTGATCCCAGCGGTTGAGCAGCTCGGCCGGGCCGAGGTCGTCTAGCTGCGAAACGAACGTCTGCCAGTGCGGCCGGATCGACCCATCGCCGGCGACCATCTCATCAAACCCGCCGGGACGGACAGCATAGCCCGCCGCAAACCCGCGCGCCGCGTCGGCAGGGGGAGTTACGACAGATGGGGAAAGGTTATCGGCCTGAAGGGTCAAAGCGTCATCCTGCACACACAAGGTCGGTTGATCCGGAGCATACCATTAATCGCGGTTTACGGGTACTGGAAACGGGGCTTTTTTGAGTGGAAAGTGGTAAGCGATGAGCGATGAGTAACGAGGGGAAAGTGCCCCCTTGTTACTCATCGCTCGCGACTCGTTACTTTTCCTCATCGCTCATCGTTTTCCGCTTTCCACTCAAACCCGGGTGTAACTTTTGCCAGTCGGGCGCGCACTACCGGGGTGAGAAGCCTGACTGGCGCGACTTGACCGACCGGGTCGATCAAGGAATAAACGGATCGCGAAGTGAATCAACGCCATGACCGAAGCGCCAGCCGGTGATCTGCAGGAGGTTCGAGCGTCCCTCGCGGGCGACGGGGCGGCGTACGCGCGGCTGATTGAACGATACACGCCGACCATTGCCCGCCGGATGACCCGCTTCGCCCGTGGGCAGGCTGCGATCGAGGAATTGGTGCATGACGTGTTTGTCGAGGCGTATCTGTCGCTGCGAACGTACCGCGGCTCGGCCCCGTTCGAGCATTGGCTGCAGAAGATCGCAACGCGCGTGGGATACCGGTACTGGAAGCGGCTGAAAAAGGAGAACGTCGCACGGGTGGATGAGCATCACGCGGCCGCGACGGTTGAGACGAGCAACGAGGTATTCGACCGCCTGCAGCAACTGCCCCCGCGCGATCGACTGGTGCTGACGCTGCTGTACGTCGAATCCCGCAGCATCGCCGAGACGGCGGAGCTGTCCGGGTGGTCACAGGCGATGGTGAAAGTGCAGGCGTATCGCGCTAGAGCGAAGCTGCGAAAGCTTCTGGATTCGAAATAGAAAATGCCACCCGTACCACGGGCCTCCGGCCCGTGCCTACGGCGCGATGAATCAAGAAAGCCCGGTCTTTCAAATCCTTGTGCCGCCAGCACGGGCCGGAGGCCCGTGGTACGGGAAACGCATCCGAGGATGGAAATGAAATGAACATGAACGAAATCGAATTTCTAAAACAACCGTCGCGGAGCGAACCCCCCGCGATCAACGTCACCGCCCGCGTGCTGGGCACGATTCAGTCCGGGGCGCTCATGCCCGACGAGGAGAAATCCCCGTGGCTGCTCCCGTCGGCCAGCCTGCTGCTCGCATTGATCATGGGCGTCTGGGCCTGGCAGACGGTGGCCGAGTCGCAGGATTCGCTGGGCGCGCTCACTGTTCCTTTTGAGGTGCATCTCCAATGAGTACCAACCCTTCAACGACCACACTTCCCCCCGCACCTCGCCGGCGGTTCCGCTGGCTGCGGACGCTGTTGGTATTCATCGCCGGCATCGTGGTAGGCGCGGCGTTGTGCGTGATGGTCATTGTTCATCGCGTAGAGCACGCGATCCATCACCCCGAAGACGCCCCGCCGCGGATCACCAAGTTCCTGACGCGCAAGCTCGATTTGTCGCCGTCGCAGCACGATCAGGTGCTGGCGATCATCCGGCAGCGCCAGCAGTCACTGCTCGCTCTCCGCCAGGAGATCCGCCCGAAGCTCAACACGCAATTGGACGAGCTCCGAATCGAGATCGACGGTGTGCTCACCCCCGATCAGCGGACCGAGTGGGAGAAGCTGTATCAGGACACCAAGGACCGTTGGATGCCGGACTTGCCGCCGACGCAGCCTGTCGAGCATTGAGGTAGGACAGACATTCCTGTCTGTCACGAGGCGAGGTACTCCTCGACTCGTATTCTTTCGCTCACCGGCGGTTGGTACGGACGGACGAGTACGTCCGTCCGTGACAGACAGGAATGTCTGTCCTACCGAAGAGGATCCTTCAGTTCTTCCGCAAATCCAACGTGAACGGAAATTCCTTCGTCACCGTTTCGTCCGGCACGGTGATGCGTCCGGGCGTGTGGCCCATCTGGTAGAACCTCGCGACGCGCCGGCTTTCGGCTTCATACGAATTGACCGGGAACGTGTCGTACGATCGTCCGCCCGGGTGGCTGACGTGGTACGTGCAGCCGCCGATGCTGCGGTCGTTCCAGGTGTCGATGACGTCGAACACCAGCGGGGCGTGGACCGGCACCGTCGGGTGCAGGCACTCGGCCGCCTTCCAGGCGCGGTAGCGAACGCCGGCGATGAACTGGCCGTTCACGCCCGTCGGGTGCAGCGGCACGCGTCGACCATTGCAGGCGATGACATGCCTGCTGTCGATCATGCCGTTCACCAGCACCTGCACGCGTTCCACCGTGCTGTCGACGAACCGCACCGTCCCGCCGCCGGCGCTTTCTTCGCCGAGCACGTGCCACGGTTCGATGCCTTGGCGCAGTTCGACTTCGATCCCCTTCTGCGCGATCGTGCCGAAGTGCGGGAAGCGGAACTCGTAATGCGGCGCGAACCACTCGGGCTTCAGCGGATATCCGGCGTTGTTCACGTCGGCGATCACGTCGGCAAAATCCTGCTGCACGAAGTACGGCAGCATGAACCGGTCGTGGATCTCCGTGCGCCAGCGCACCAGCGGTTTGGCGTACGGCTGTTTGCAGAACGTCGAGATCAGCGATCGCAACAGCAACTGCTGCGTCAGGCTCATCCGCGCGTGCGGAGGCATTTCAAACGCACGCATCTCCAGCAACCCCAGTCGACCCGCTCCGCCTTCGGGGTTGTAGAGCTTGTCGATGCAGAACTCGCTGCGGTGCGTGTTGCCGGTGCTGTCGATCAGGATGTTGCGGAAGATGCGGTCCACCAGCCACGGCGGAACGTCGCCGAAGTCGGGCACTTCCTTGAACGCCAGTTCCAGCTCGTACACCTGGTCGTTGCGGGCCTCGTCGACGCGCGGCGCCTGGCTGGTCGGGCCGACGAACAGGCCGCTGAACAGGTAGCTCAGCGACGGGTGGTTGTGCCAGTACCCCAGCAGCGACTTGAGCAGATCCGGCCTTCGCAGCAGCGGCGAATCCGCGGGTGTTGCTCCGCCGACGATGATGTGGTTCCCTCCGCCCGTGCCGGTGTGGCGGCCGTCGGTCATGAACTTCTCGGTGCTCAATCGCGTTAAGCGCGCCTCCTCGTAGAGGATGTTGGTGTTCTTCACCAGCTCTTCCCACGACGCCGCCGGGTGCGTGTTGACTTCGATCACACCCGGGTCGGGCGTGACTTTCATCACCTGCAGCCGCGGATCGTTGGGAGGCGTGTAGCCTTCCAACTGCACGGGCATGTGCAGCTCGGCCGCGGTGTCTTCGACGGCCGTCACCAGGTCGAGGTAATCCTCCAGGTACCGTTGCGGGGGCATGAACACGTGGAGGATGCCTCCGCGCGCCTGCACGCACAGCGCCGTGCGGATCACGTTGCCGGCTGACTCGCCCTGCCCCGGCGGGAGTTCGCCGAGCGGATAGCGGCTTCGGCCGTGGACGTCCTGCGTGAGTGAAGGCCCGTCGGCGATCAGCGTGCGTTTCCGCTTGCCGGCCGGTCGCTCGGTCACGATGTCGACCGGATCCAGCTCCTGCTCGATGTAGCCGACCGGCAATCGCGCCTCGGGCGCGCCGGTGATGTACCGCTGCTTGCGGATCGAATCCGGGTCCGGCAGCGGACCGCGAGCCGCCCACAGGTCGTACTCGTGCGTGAACGGGTAGTCGCTCTTGGCCACCCACGGGATCGAATCCAGCGGCAGGCGGTAGCCCATCGGCGAATCGCCGGGGATGAGGTACATGCGCTCGCTGCGCAGGAACCACGTGCCGCTCGCCCATTCGCTCGAGCCATCGGTGTAGTGCAGCTTCTTGAGCGGCAGGCAGTAGCCGATGGTTTTTTCCAAACCCTGCTCAAAGATTTTCGCCAGCCGCTCGCGGTCTTCCTTTACCGACAGCTTGCTGTCGAACGGGTCGACGTTCACGGGCAGGCGGCGCTCTTTCCACAGGTAGTACCACACGTCTTCGTGTCCCGGGATCGCGTGCTGCTCATCGACATCCAGCCGATGGGCGAGGTTGGCGATGAACTTCTCTGCATCGTATTCGGTGAACGCGTTCGGCTTGGCGTCGTCGGCGATCAGCGACTTGTCGTGCCAGACCGGATGCCCGTCTTTCCGCCAGTAAAGCCCGAACGCCCAGCGCGGCAGCGGCTCGCCGGGGTACCACTTGCCCTGCCCGTGATGCAGCAGGCCTTGCGGGGCGAAGTGCTCGCGCAGTCGGCGGAGCAACTCATCGCCCAGACGCCGTTTGTTCGGGCCCATCGCTGCGGTGTTCCATTCAGCGCCGTCGCGGTCGTCGATGCTGACGAACGTCGGCTCGCCGCCCATGGTCAGGCGCACGTCGCCGCAGTTGAGATCGGCGTCGACCTGATGGCCGAGGGCTTCGATCTCGGTCCACTGCTCGTCGGTGTACGGCTTGGTGACGCGCGGGTCTTCGTGGATGCGCGTGACCGTCATCGAGAAGTGGAAATTGTCCTTCGCTCGCGCGTCGTCCTTGCCGGCTTCGGGGTCGGCGTCCTTGATCGACTCGTCATCGAGGTTGAAGAAGCCGGTGACCGGCGAGGCGTTCACCGGGTCGGCCGTGCAGGCGAGCGGGATGTGCCCTTCGCCGGCCATCAGGCCGCTGGTCGGATCGATGCCCACCCAACCGGCGCCCGGGAGATACACTTCGGTCCAGGCGTGCAGGTCGGTGAAATCGACGGCCGTCCCGCTTGGCCCGTCGAGCGAGGCGACGTCGGGCTTCAGTTGGATCAGGTAGCCCGAGACGAACCTCGCCGCCAGCCCAAGATGTCGCAGCAACTGCACCATCAGCCAGGCGCTGTCGCGACAGGAGCCGCTGGCCAGCGTAAGCGTTTCTTCCGGCGTTTGAATGCCCGGCTCCATGCGGATCAGGTATTTCACGCGGTGCTGTAGCTTCTGGTTCAGCTCGACGAGGAAGTCGATCGTGCGGATCTTCTGCTTCCGGCTGTCGGCCACCAGCTGCGCCAGCTTCGGTTCGATCGGCAGCAGTTCGAGATATGGCGCGAGTTCTTTCTTCAGCGTCTCGTCGTACGCAAACGGGTATTCCTCGGCGTACTTGTCGATGAAGAAGTCGAACGGGTTGATCACCGTCATCTCGGCGACCAGGTCCACCTCAAACCCAAACTCCTTCGTCTTCTTCGGAAACACCAGCCGAGCCAGGCGGTTGCTGTACGGGTCCTGCTGCCAGTTGATGAAGTGCTCAGAGGGCGTGATCTTCAGCGAATACGACAGAATCGGCGTCCGACAATGCGGAGCCGGTCGCAACCGAACCAGATGCGGAGACAGCCAGACGGCCTGATCGTACTTGTAGTGAGTCTTATGATTGAGGGCGACACGGATTGCCATAGGGATCCTGCTGGGAAACAACTAGCGTTGAGATGGGATCAATCGTCCAGAAGCGGTGGTTGATTGAGGACTATACCCGCCGGCGGGGGTGATATCGAACGAATCCTGAAAAATTGCAGGCTCATCAAGGCCCGACCGCCCCAACTCCCGGCCCGTAGGGGATTTATGACGATTGTGCCGGGTCAAACCCGAGTGGAGACCTAAACAAAGCCCAACCCGTCTGGTTCCTCACGCCATCCGCCACGGCGAGTCTCGGAGAGTCACCGGTCCTCCAGCTTCGGCGATGGGACGCCTCATCTGGCAGCAAGGCCATCCTTGTGGGAGAGTTCGCGGCATGGCCCAGGCTTCGGATGCACTACGCCTTGAATTCCCCGGTTCTCCGCTGCTCCATCGGCTATCGCCGGTGCTCATCGGGGTGGCGATTCTGTGTGCCTACCACAACGCCTGCCGTGGGCCGTTCATTTTTGATGATCTGCCATCGATCCCAAACAACCCGGCGATTCGTACGCTCTGGCCGATATGGATGCCGATGTTTCCGGCCGGGAATCTGGGCATCGCCGGGCGGCCTTTGGTGGGGTTGTCGTTTGCGATCAATTACGCGATCGACGGGCTTAACCCGCGCGGGTATCACGCGGGGAACGTATTGATCCACATTGCGGCAGCGCTGACGCTGTTCGGAGTGGCTCGTCGGTTATTGCGGCGATGGTCGCTGGCGTCGGCCGAGGGTATCGCGATGGTGATCGCGCTGATCTGGGCCGTTCATCCGATTCAGACTGAAACCGTCACCTACATCGTCAACCGCAGCGAAGGGATGCTCGGGCTGTTCTCGCTGCTGACGCTCTATTCGTTCTTGCGATCACTGGATTCACCCCGCCGGCGGATGTGGCAAGCGTTGTCGATCCTCGCCAGCCTGGCGGCGGTGGCGTGCAAGGAGGTGGGCGCGATGCTCGGGCCGATCGTGCTGCTGCTCGACGTGTTGCTGGTCACCGGCTCATGGATGCAGACGCTGCGGCAACGCAAATGGTTTTACGCAGCGTTACTGCTGGATTGGGTGCTGCTGGTCGGGTTGCTGCAGACCGTCACCGGCCATAACAAACTCGGCGGCGCGGGAATCATCTCGCCGCTGCAGTACTTGGCGATGCAGTCGCAGATTTTGCTGATGTACCTCAAGCTGTGCTTCTGGCCGTCGCCGCTGGTGATCAGCTATGTGGATTGGCCGGTGCCGGTGTCGCCTTGGAGCGCCTGGCCGACGCTGGCGGCGATGGGCGCGCTGTTTGTCGCGACGGTTGTCGGCGTGATCCGCAAATACCCCGCAGCGGCGGCGGGCGTGGTGTTTTTCCTCGTCTTGGCGCCGACCTCCAGCCTGCTTCCGCTCCCTTCGGAACCGGCGGCCGAGCGACGCATGTATCTGCCGCTGGCGGCGATCGTGTTTCTGCTGGTGCTGGCGGCCCGGCGGCTGTCGCGCAAGCTGCCACGGCGGCGGGTGGTGATGGGCGCGATCGTCGCGCTGCTCGTGATCGGACTGGGGCAGGCAACGGTCTATCGCAACGACGATTACGCGACCGATGTTGCCATCTGGAAGGACACGCTCGCCAAGCGCCCGAACAATTGGTTTGCGCTGAGCAACATGGCCGCCGCCGTCCAGCCGACAGAAGGTTTTGCCGGGGCGATGAAGTGGTACGACGCCGCGTTGCGCGTGAAACCGGACTTCGGCCGCGCCCGCTCCAACCGCGGCATGTGCCTGATCCAGCTCGGCCGTCGCGAGGAAGGATTGGTCGACATGCTGAAGGGTGCGGAGCTCGAACCCGACCGATCGTACCTGTGGGCCTACCTGGGCTGGGGCCTGCAACTGGCCGGTCGACCGGCGGAGGCGGAGGTGTATCTTCGCAAGGCGCTGACGATCAACCCGGCCGATCCGGTCGCGCTCAAACGCCTGCAATCCCCCGCCAAGCCGCTGCCCACCACCTCGCCGAATCCGTAAGGTTTGCGGATCCAGGGTGAATTGAATCATTGACGATTGAGAGACAGGCTTTTTCAATCGAAAATGACCCGATCGTCCATGATTCAATCCGGCGATGGAGCGCGGATCAATCTGGATTCGTATCAATCGCCGGCCGATTGGTTCGACGACCCCAGATCAACCGGTTCTACGTTCTCCGGCGAATCGTTCTTCGGACTGTTCACCCGGCTGCTGACGGGGACCGTTTCCATCTCCTCGGCCGGGAGGGGCTTAAGCATGGAGCGCAGCGTTGCTTCGTCGGCATCGCGATCGAGCCATTTTGCGTAATCCGCCTTGCGGAGAATCACGGGCATGCGGTCGTGGATGCTCGACATCAACGGGTTCGGCGTCGTCGTGATGTGCGTACAGGTGTCGACCGGCTCGGCGTCTTCCTTGGGCTTCCAACGTTCCCATAGGCCGGCGAAGGCGAATTCAGAGTCGTCTTTCAGGTGGATGAAGTAGGGCTGCTTGTTGCCGCCGTCGAGTTTCTTCCATTCATAAAACCCGTCGGCGGGCATGAGGCAGCGTCGGCGATTGAAGGCGGCTTTGAACATCGGGGAGGTCGTCACCGTCTCGGCCCGGGCGTTGATCGGGGCGAGCTTGGGCTTGCCCTTGGTCCAACTGGGAATCAACCCCCAACGGATGAAGCTGGCGACGCGGTGGTCGTCTTTATCAAGCCGGATCACCGGCACGTCCTGGCTGGGGGCGACATTGAAGCGGGGGACGATCTTCAGCTGCGCGAATTCCTCGAACAGCGGGGCCGCATCGTAAGCGGCGGGATCGAACCGGCGGACGGTGTAGCGGCCACACATGCGGGACATTCTTGATCGCGCGCACTCGATTGTCGAGCGCGGTTTGCCAAAGCGGAGTGTTAGGCCGGGTTGGGCCAGACGGGAACGAGCAGGCTTTACGCAGGGACGGCGTTATGATCGAATGGCCTGAATCCCGGGAATCAGCGGCCGGCTCGGTCGGTGTCGAGCGCGGCGATGGTGGGGACGACGGCCGGAGAGCGTGATGCAACGGATACTACTATATAGACGAGCAGCATGGATCGCCGTCGTGTTGCTCCTTGGCGGATGCTCATCGGGACGACCGGCCGGCGTTTTGGCGGTGGATGAGGGGGGCGAACGAATTTCGGCACTTTCAGCGACGTGTTTTCCCCCGCCAGGATGGTTGATTGAGCCAATGAAGGCTTCTACCAAGCACCATCACCAGGTATGGATCAGCCCGGGCGGAGAAACCGCGTACGGGGTGATCCATTTTTCGCTCCCCATTCCAGTGACTGCGGACTTGGCGCTGTGGGGTTTCCTGCGTGAGATGAAGCGGTCGGAGGGGTCGGCCGAACTCGTCTATAAAGTACCGATCAAGGGAGAAAACGCTCTGTTTTTTGAGGCTCAGGGCGGGATTTATCGGGTTCGGGGAAGGCTAAGGGCTTCCGGCTGGGAAGGCTGGGCGGCGTATGCGGGCACCCGAACGGACAAGCCGATCTCTCCGCCGGAGCTTGAGACCGCTCTTCGGGCCCGGGATCGCACCCGTTTTGACCTGCCATGACGAGCCTTGCGCGCTCCGATCCGGGAATTCTAGCTATTTTAACACGTCATGTACGATCGATTGTGGACAACGTTCATTTTTTTGTTGGCAGTACCGAATAGTAGGGTAGACTCATTCAGGCTACGCTCCCGGTTTCCGGGGTGCTGTAGCAAATATAAAAATTACTTGACATTACCAGACGCTTCGTAGAAACTCGTGGCGTCTGTGTGATGTCGAGAGCCGGTTTGTGCCGGGAATGGGCTAGTTGGTCACTAGATCATTTCTGTTAACAGATGGGTCGTTTCGGGTAATTCCTGGGGTTTCTTGAGCCACAAGCTCAAATTCCTGGACTCCGAAACAGACTCCGGTTTCGGTCGGATGATGGGATTGTCCGCTGAATCTGAAAACTGTTGAGAACTGGCGATCGATTAACACAAAAAAAGCGCCGAGCATAGACCGGTGCAAATGTAGTTTGTTGAGTCTATGCGTAAATGTTGGGGCTTTAAACCTTTTTGGAGAGGACAGAAAAGTGCGTAAACTTCTTACTACTGCTGTTGCGACAGCATTGTTGGGAATGAGCGTCAGCTCATCCTTTGCGGCGAACGATCCGTTTGCTGCTGTGAAAGACATGGCTCCGCTTCTCGGTGGAACGCCGGTTGCCACCGGCTTGAACACCGCGGCGACCAACGCCACAGACGGCGCTGAATTGGCGGGCTTGGTTCATGCCTATGAATTGGGCGTGATCGCTAATTCGGTAGTGCAAACGGCTGCATCCAATATTGTAACCAATGTCAACACGAATTTCGGTGGCGCATACACTGGTGACGAAGCCTATGGCTTGGCAAAGCTGAGCGTAACCTCCTCGGGGTACGCGGCCACGGCTGCTTCTGAGCTGAACACTTTCTATAATACTTACGTGCCGACAACCCACCTAACGAACACTGCTTTCGCTCAGTACGTCGTTAGCCCCACTTCTGTTTCGGCGGACCCGGATGATACGGGTATTGTTCAGTTGTCCAACCATGTGTTGGCGACGCATGTCTTGGGTTACAACACGGCGAACACCGCGTTCTCCGCTGAGCTGGCGACCGCCCTCGGAAACTACACCAACGCTGACAGCACTAATTCGTTCAGCGACACCACGGTTCTGGCGATGGCACTGTGGGCGTTGAAGACCTCGGGTTACGCCTCGTCGATCGTTGGTGGCGGTACCTACAACGGTACGCTGGCGGCGCTGGCTGCGTCGCTCGATGCGACCTTGATGGCCCAACTGAGTGGCGGCAACCTGATCAGCGAAGATGCGGCTTATGGCATCTTGGCGTTGGAAGCCTTCGGCGCGACCTATGCGACCGACATCAATACCCTGAAGTACGCCCTGGCGGCTGCGGTTGACTTTGCGAATGGTCCGTCCGGTCTCAATCAGGTTGGTGATGTGGCCAGCGCCAGCGGTAGCTCGGTCAATGCTGGAACGATCAACATCAACTCCCGCTTTGCCGGTGCAGCCCTCCAGGCTCTTCCGGAACCCGCCAGCCTCTCGCTGCTGGGTCTTGCAGGGATGGGCCTTCTGGCTCGTCGGCGTCGGGCCTAATGTCCGAGAATTGTGTTGAATGATGTCCCCTGATAGCCGATAATGGTGTCAGGCAAACTAAAAAGATAGGAAGTGTACTATGAAAAAGATTTGGATTATTGCCTTGGCCTTGATGGCCTTCACCGCAATCGTCGACACCGCTCAAAAGGCGCTGGCTGACAACATCACGACCCCGCCGGTCATTATTGGCAAGCGTAGGTAGTTTGAGCGAGAGATGATCGTTGTATTGGTCATCGCTTGGCTCACTCTCTGAAAAAGGTTTCGGTTGTGGCGAAGCGCCTCAAGGGTGCTTCGCCACAACCGTTTTTCCGTTTCCAGCCCAAGCGGGCGGGTTCGTCGCTCCCGGGCTGGTTAATCTGGATCCTGTCGAAATCTGATATTCGGACGTTACTTATTCTGATTCCAAACTTGCAAATCTGAAATTTCGACGCACATTAATCTCCGTTGCACCAGTATGATCCGCTTATTGAGTGAACGGTTTGGGTGCAGCCCGGTTGAACCGCAGAACGTGTATGGACGTAATGCATGAGCCGACTCGATCCGATGCCTATACTGAAATGACAAGTTATTCACGAGACCTGATTGGAACGCTCAAAAAACCAAGAATTCCATTGACATAATGGCCTTAGAGAGCGAAGAAAGCGTATTGCTGCATGGTATAGGCCGATCTTTTCAGCCAGATTAACATTCGTACCAGGATGCAGTCTGCTTGGTCGTTGAAACCGGCGCGGTGATATGCACTGTCGCCCTCATGGAGACACCGAATGAGTTCCGTAGCAAGAGGTGAATCGTCAGAGGCCCCGCGTTCGACCCCTAAGATCGCGCCTGCCGATTTGGCAACACGCGGGATCCTGCAGATCCTGTGGCGGCGGCAGTTGATCTTGTTCCTTTGCGTAGCCGTCTGCCTGATCACCGCGATCGTCTACATCACTCAAGCCACGCCGATCTACGCCAGCCAGTCTCGTATCTACATCGACAATAACACGCCCCAATTTCTGCAAAGCTTGCTTACCACTACTGGCCAGGGAGGTAATTACCTTTCGACCCAGTGCGATGTGATCACTTCTTCGCCGATCGTTGCTGCTGCGGTGAGCGCGTTGCCGACGCAGACACTACCTTCATTGGCAAATGTTGAAAATTCGGTCGTCTTTATTCGCAATTCTCTCACTGCGAGCGTCGGTCGCACGAGCGATATTATTACGGTCGTTTACGAATCGCCGTATCCCAACGACTGCATGCGGATCGTGAACGCTGTCGTTCAGGCGTATATCGATAACCAAACGAAAAAGCGTCGTGAAACGTCCAAAGGAATCAAGGACATTTTGGAGCAAGCCTACGAGCGGAATAATGTTGATCGCAAGAAAATTCTTTCCGACATCAAGGCCTTTATCGACTCCCATCCCGATATTGCACTGACGACCAAGGAAGGCAACGTAGTTCTGGAGAAATTAAAGGATCTTACCACGGCCGTAGTCAAGGAGCAGTCGAATCAAGTCGATGCTCAGGCTGCCTGGGAATCTGCCAAAGCTCTCCAAGCCGATCCCCAGGCGGTAGCGCAGTTTATTGCCATGCGGAGCGCTACCGGTGGGGGTACCGGCCTGAACGAACTCCTGGCTCAGTACCAGAGCGACCTTAAGGTAGCCCTCGCGCAAGGGTTTGGTCCAGACAGCAGTACGGTAAAGAAAATCATCGCTAATATGGATGCGTTGAAAGAACGCATCCGTGATAACGAAGACCGCTACATCAAGGCTTATGTAGCGGTTATGCAGCAGAATTACATCACCAGTACCAACAAGCTGAAAATCCTTCAGGACGATTATGAGGTAACCAAGGTACAAGCCGTCGCGTTAGGAAACAGCGCAGCGCAACTGCGGTCTTTGCAGGAGCAGCTTGATGGTACGAACAAATACATGGAAAGCCTGAACACCAAGGTGCGAGAAATTGACGTCAGCAACCAGGACACCACCAATGTCAATATTCAGATCTTGGAAGTAGCCAAAGCCGAACCGATGCAGATTCGGCCAAAGAAGCTGCAGGTGTTGATGATCGCCGGTATTGTTGGCGTGATGATGGGTTTCGGTGCCGCGTTGCTGCAGGACTGGATGGACCAGCGCCTGCGGTCGGTGGACGAAATCTCCGCCGCCTTGCAGTTGCCGATCCTGGGCGTCGTCCCGCACATCATGGGCGGCAAGACGGCGATGGCGCGTGGCATGGAAGTGCATGTCGAGCCGATGAGCGAGGTGTCCGAAGCGTACCGAACCATCCGCACGGCCGTTTACTTCGGCGTGCCCGAAGGTCAGGACAATACCGTGTTGGTGACGTCGCCCGCGCCGGGTGACGGCAAGACGACGATGGCGTCGAACCTGGCGATCGCGATGGCGCAGGCCGGCCATAGCGTGCTGCTGGTCGACTGCGACTTCCGCCGACCGCGTCAACACCGCATCTTTGGTATGAAGGACGACATCGGTCTCTCCAGCGTGCTGGCCGGCCAGCATTCGCTGGATGAAGCCGTACAGCCGACGACGGTTCCGAACATGTCGCTGCTGCCTTGCGGCCCGATCCCGAACAACCCGTCGGAAATCCTTAATAGCCAGATCTTTGCCGACACGATCGAGGAGCTTAAAGGCAAGTTCGATCACGTCGTCATCGACAGCCCGCCGGTGAACCCGGTGACCGACGCCCGCATCCTGGCCGCCAGTGCGGATGTGACGATCATCGTCGTCCGTGCCGACAAGAGCACGAAGAAACTGGCGGAAAACGCCCGCGAAAGCCTGTTGGGCGTAGGCGCGAATATCCTGGGCGTGGTAGTGAACGACGCCCCGCGTTCCGGCCGCGGCTACGGCGGGTACGGATACGGGTATTACAGCGATCGCCTCTACCGCGACCGCACCAACAAATCCGCCGGACGCAGCAAGAGCGCCAGCGAAGCCGCTCCGGCGGACAAGAACGTCAGCCGGTCGTAACGGACTTTTGACGGTGCCCAGTCTCCTTGTTGCCCGCATCGTGGCGACGTGAGTCCTCCGACTCTCGTCCGCCACGATGCGGGCGACGGTGAAAGCTACGGATCAGCTCCTCACAACACCTCGGCTTGCAGCATTGATGGAGATCCTTCGGGATCGCAGGAGCCCTATGAGTCGGCGATCGGGTGAACCCATCCAGGTACTGGAGTTCAACGAACCATTGACGTGGCACGACTACGCCATTGAGTGGGTGCTCGGTGTTGCGCTGGTGGTGTCGCCGTTGGCTTACGGATCGACCAATCCTTGGAGCCAGGAAATTCTCTATGCTTTGATCGGTATTGTTGCGCTACTGGCCGGCGCAAAACTGAGTTTCGTTCGCGGAACCCGGTTTATCTTCACATGGGCTTACCTGCCGATGTTGCTTTATCTGGTGCTGGTGACGATCAGTGTCATCCCACTGCCCGCCGGATTGGTCCGCGCAATATCACCGGGCACCTACGAAGAAAAAAGCCGATTGATGGCAGACATCCCCAATGTTGGCGAACTTCTAAGTCGACTCACAATCAGCTTTAACACGTGGACAACCCTGCGCGGCTTGCGCTTGATGATGGCAGTGAGCGTGCTATTTGCCGTCGTTGTTAACATTTACCAGACCCCGTCCCAGATCAAACGCCTGTTGGGCACTGTGGCGATGGCTGGCTTGGTTGTTACATCGATAACAGTGGCACAGAACGTGACGCACGATCCGGACCAGCCATACCGAATTTTTTGGAATATCCCGTTCATATCGACTGACGCCGTACACCCCAATGCCGGGCCGTTTCCGGGCAAGGCACAGTTGGGTCAGTACCTGAATTTGACGATCGGTGCCATGGTGGCTTTGGCGCTGGTGTTGATCGCGGAGTCCTTCGAGGGCGAAGAACCTAGCAGCCGCGACATCGTCGATCGCCTGGGGTCGTTACGTCTTCGAATCGCCGGGCTCCTAATTTTGAGCGGTATGGTGGCGGCCTTAACTATTGCGTGGAGCTTGTCTCGGGGAGCAATGCTCGGTTTGGCGGTCGGCGGCGTGTTGGTTTCCATTCTGCTGTCGGTCAAGCGCGGCTGGCGCAAACGCGAAACAATCTTACTGATCAATGCAATGATTGTGGTCGCAATAGCAATCAGTATTACCTATGCCCTGTTCGAATCCAAATTCGGAAAAATGGTCGCGACCACCGGCAATAGCGGCGTGTCGCGGATCACATTGATTAAGTCCATGGTACCAATGTTCCGTACCTGGCCGATCATGGGCACCGGCTCGGAATCGTTCGAATGGACGTTTCCCTTGTTCCAGCCGAAAGACCTCGGTGGGTTCTATGTTTTTGCTGAAAACGACTACGCCCAAGTGCTGACAGATACCGGCATCGTGGGTGGCATACTGGTTTTGGCATTTGTTGTGGTGATGCTAGGTCATTGGATTGGTGCATACCGGGGTCGTCGTCCCATCCATATGGCTGCTGTGGGCATCGGGTTGGGGCTGCTTGCCATCATGGTTCACAGCTTTAGCGATTTCTCTCAACACGCCTCTGCCATTGCGGCCGTGACGTCGGTGCTACTTGGATTGTTGGTATCGCTACATCGTCTCGCACAAAGGCCAGTAGAAGCGAAACAACGGCAATTGCCGTCCTTCGGCTGGACGCCATGGCCTCGTCTGATTGTTGCCGGACTGGTGGTGGCGGCGATGGGATGGTCGGTCTGGTCGCTGGACTACCTTCGGCGGGCGGAGATATTGGCATACGAATCCGACCCAGGCAGTTCATCTTTTAAGACCGCGGTGACTGATCCGGATTTCCAGGCCCGGCTCGACGAGTATTATGACCCGGTCATCGCTGATGATGCCGAAGCGTGTCGGCTCGATTCGACGAATGTGCTGTATATGCATTGGGTCAATCATTTTCGCTGGCGCAAATTGACCGCCAGGCGAGACGACAAGACGGGCGTCATCATTTTCCCCGCCAACGCAAAAGAAGTGGCTCAACAGATCGTGGATGAAATGTCTTCCGCACGAGTGTTTTGCCCATGCTATGGTAAACTTTATACCCTTCTGGGCGCGATCCAGTGGGAGTTTTCAGATAAGAAAGAGGCAGTCAGAAACCTGGAGATAGGTCACGAACGTCGCCCCGCCGATCCGGAGCCGTTGTATTACCTTGCCCGAGTCGCGGCCATCCAGGGTCGATGGGACCATTCCGAGGCCTTTGCCACGAGGTGCTGCAGTCTAAATGGAGGCTTTTCGGAACCCTTGATCAAGTTATACGTTAAGGTGCTGCATCGTCCGGATATGGCAGCGCATATCTTCAGGGACAATACCGGCGCTCTTTGGCGATTGACCGACGAGTTGTCGGACCAACCCCAACTCTTGCGACAAACACGAGCTCGCCTCTTAGTGCTGGCCGATCAGCAGGTTCAAGTCGAACCAACGAACGCGCGTGCATGGGCATTTCTGGCCAAGTGGGCCAGCGAGTTGGGCGAAGATTCTCGGACCATTGATGCTTACAGAAAATCACTGGATTTGGATTACGGGAATGTCGAAGTTCGTATGAATCTTGCGCGTTTCCTGCAACGTGTCGGTCGCAAGGATGATGCGATCCAGGAAGTGGAGATTTGTTTGCGAATTCAGCCGCAGAATGCGGATGCAAAGACATTGCTGGCGTCGCTGACCGGGTTGGTCACGCCGCCTGTGAAGCCGTAGGCATCTTGGATAGAAAGTGGTGGCTGGAAAATTACCGGTGCACCGACGGGGACGAAGTGCGCGCAGCCCGAAAATAGCGCGATCAGAAAAGCAATGCTAAGAGTTTCAGACAATCCTCCGATCTTGCCCACAAGCGTTCGCTCGATGATCGAACTCCCCGGGTCATGGTATATTGCGCACACCAAAGCGCGATTTGAAAAGGCCTTCGCCTTTGACCTGCTGGCGGTTGGCGTGGGTTATTTCCTGCCGATGATTCCACGCATCCGTTTTTCCGGCGGGCGTAAACGAACGGTTCTCATGCCGCTCTTTACCTCATACGTCTTTTTCGCGGGCGATTCGCAATCGCGATACAAGGCCCTGACAACCAATCGCCTCTGTCAGGTGATCCCCGTCTCGGATCAGGCCACTCTTGTTGCCGAACTCCGCGCGATTGAGCAGGCCATTCAGGGCAAAGCTTCCCTCGACCTCTATCCCTTCGCCGCCGTTGGCAAGCGCGTTCGCATCGCCGCCGGGCCGTTGATGGGGTTGGAGGGTGTTGTCGTCGAACGCAGCAAGTTGGCCAGGGTTGTTTTGCAGGTAAGCGTGCTCGGCCAAGGTGCTTCGGTCCAGATCGATGCGGACGTGCTAGAGGCGATCGATTCGCCTGAGGATTCGCCGGTTCGGGGCGGCAGGGTGGTGTCATGATTAGCACCTATCCATTGATCTATCTCGGGTCGATGTTGACGGCCGTGCTCGCCACGCCGCTGGTGGTCAAGGCCGCGCACCGATTCGGCGTGCTGGACAAGCCCGATCCGCGCAAAGTCCACAGGGTGCCCATTCCGCGCATCGGCGGGGTGGCGATCGTGATCGCCATGCTGGCGGGGGCGATTCCGGGCTATCTGATCGATACGGATCTGCGAACTTATTTCTACAGAAGCCAAGGCGAAGTACTCGCACTGTTGATCAGCTCGGTTGCGATCTTCATGGTCGGCCTGCTGGATGATCTGCTCAACCTGCCGAGCAAGGTGAAACTGGTGGCGCTGGTGTTGGCTGCGATCGCCGTCTGCAATGCCGGCGTGCGGATTGAGCACCTTCCGCTCATCGGGGAATTCGATTCGCCTTGGATCAGTTGGCTCGTAACGATCTTCTGGATTTGCACTGTTACGGTCGCAATCAATTTTATCGACGGCCTCGACGGGTTGGCGGCGGGGATTAGCGCGATTGCGTGCGGCGTGATTGCGGTCATCGCGGCCCATAACGCGGATTCGATCCTCATCGTGCCGTCTTTAGCGCTTCTGGGAAGTCTGACCGGATTCCTCTTCTTTAACTTCAATCCCGCCAAGATTTTCATGGGTGATTGCGGGAGCATGTTCATCGGGTTCATGCTGGCCGTCACCAGCATCAAGTGCAACAGTAAATCGGGCACGGCGATGGGGCTGGTGCTTCCTGCGTTGGCGCTGGGCATCCCGCTGTTCGATACGCTGATCACGATGATCCGCAGAGGCATTTTGAAACGCCGCTCGATTTTTTCTGCTGAAAAAGGGCATGTACATCACAAGCTCATGGAAATGGGCATGGAGCACCGCAACGCCGTGCTGACGCTCTATGCCGCCCAACTGGTGCTGGCGGGCCTGGGATTGCTTACGATCTACAATTCCAGCGATAGTGGCCTAGCCCTGATTTTTGGGACTGCGGCCGTATTCATCCTGGTGTTCTTCTACAAAACCGGCAGTGTGCAATTGTGGGAGACGATCATGGCAATGCGTCGCAACGCTGCCATGAATCGTGAACAAAAGACCTACCGCAACGTCTTCGAGCAATCACAGCTGCGGTTTGCCAATGCTTTTACGTTCGAAGACTGGTGGCGAGAGACCTGCGAGTCGGCCAAGGCGCTGCAGTTCCGTACACTGAAGCTGCCGCTAACCAATCGCGACGGGGTGGAGCGAGTGGCCGAGTGGCACAGTGGACCGATGCCCGGCCCGCAACAGACGATCAAGGTGACGATCCCCGTCCGCCATCGCCGCAGTGGCGGGCCGCTGAAGGCCGAAGCGGAAGTAGCCGTGCTGGATTCCCTGGAGTCGGCCGGTGCTCGCGTGACATTTTTTGCCCGTCTCATGGAAGAGCATTGCCTGGCCGTCCTGCCGGCCGATACATCCGCGCCGGTAGCCAAGCCGGTGGTAACGAAGAAGGTTAACATGGCTTCCATGCTGCTGACCGAACCGACCAGCCCGCTGCACCAAGCCAAATCCAAGCCCCACCGCGGAACCTCGTCGCGAATGGAAAACCGTGCAACGCCCGGCAGCGGGGGCAAACGCCGCGTCGCGATCGTGCACGATTTCCTGTACGTCTACGCCGGCGCCGAGCGCGTGCTGGAGCAGATGATCGAAGCCTACCCCGAGGCCGACATCTTCTCGCTGTTTGACTTCTTGCCCCACAAGGATCGTGCGTTCCTCAAAGGTAAATCGGTCACCACCAGCTTCATCCAGCGCATGCCGATGGCATCGACCAAGCACCGGCATTACCTGCCGTTCATGCCGCTGGCGATCGAACAACTGGACGTCAGCCGTTACGACATCGTAATCAGCAGCAGCTACCTCGCCGCCAAGGGTGTGATCACCAGCCCGAACCAGATCCACATCTGCTATTGCCACACGCCGGTGCGTTTCGCGTGGGACATGCAGGCGCAGTATCTGCAGGAAAGCGGGCTGACGTACGGGCTGAAGTCGCTGTTCGCGCGGGCGGTTCTGCACTACATCCGCAACTGGGACGTGCGATCGGCCAACGGCGTGGACCAGTTCGTGAGCAACTCGCAATTCGTCGCGCGGCGGATCAACAAGATCTACCGCCGCGATGCGCTGGTCATTTACCCGCCGGTGGATGTGGAAAAGTTCACCTTGTGTGAGGAGAAGGAAGACTATTACATCACCACCAGCCGCCTGGTGCCTTATAAGCGAATCGACCTGATCGTTGAGGCGTTCAACCGGATGCCCGACAAGAAGCTGCTGGTGATCGGCGAAGGCCCCGACTTCTACAAGATCAAAGGCAAGGCCGGCCCGAACGTGCAGATGCTAGGTCATCAGCCGCTGGAGCAGATGAAGCAATACGTGCAAAAAGCCAAGGCGTTCGTCTTCGCGGCCGAGGAGGATTTCGGAATCGTAGCGGTAGAAGCCATGGCCTGCGGCACGCCGGTGATCGCCTTTGGCCGCGGGGGTGCGACCGAGAGTATCATTCCGGGTAAGACGGGGATTTTCTTCGAAAGCCAAACGATCGATGCACTCACCGAGGCCATCCAGAAGTTTGAAACTTCTCCCAAGATGGACCCGGCGGTCATCCGAGCCCAGGCCGAACGCTTCAGCAATGCCCGCTTCCGGCAAGAGTTGATGGAGTTGGTGGAAGAGAAGTGGGTGGCGTTCGTGGGCACAATCGCTGGTCCCCAACAAAAAGAGACTATTGCATCGATGTCTGAACGAGTGGTCGCCGCTGATTTGCCTACTTCCGAGCAAGACCGTGGGGTAATAGCACCCGCCATCACAAATTAACTGTAGTGCGAGGGATTTGTCAGAAGGGCGTTTAGTATGGGATTGTTGTTGACGAAATTGTCGGACGTGGCGGTAGTGCGGTTCCTGTCTCGGGCGTTTTTTATGCTCGGCGACAGCATTCGCCCTATCGTTCAGAAGCCCTTGGTGAAACAGTTCATCGGCTGCGGTCATCCAGAGTCCGCCCTGGATGCTGGCTGCGGGCGAGGAATGTACACTCGAGTTCTGCTAAAGCGTGCGGCCAACGTGACGGCACTCGATTTCGATCCTAACCATATTGCGGCCCTCAAGCGACGATTGGGGCATCTCCCCAACTTGTCGCTGCAGGTGGGGTCAGCAGACAACATGCCTTTCAAGGACGAGCAGTTTGATTTGGTCATCCACTGCGAGGTGTTGGAGCACATTCCGGATGACAAGAAGACTGTTTCGGAACTTTGGCGGGTGCTCAAACCGGGTGGCCGACTAATTCTAAGTGTCCCCGTACCTCCGGCACCGTACTTGGATCGCGCACATGTTCGCGAAGGATATACTTACGAGCAGATTTCGGGACTATTGAAAGCCCAGGGCTTTGAAGTGAAGCGTCATCAATACTGTATGTTCAAGTTTACCAAGGCATTGATGACGTTTGACAATTGGTGGAAGCCGAGGTTCAAGATCCCACCGCCGACAATTCTGCTATTGCCGGTTTGGATCGAGCGGTGGTTCATCAAAGGCGACGCCAAGGATCTGCCGTACGACATCATCACCGAATCGATCAAACCGGCCGCCGTTATCACATGACATCCTTGGCTGAACCCATTTCGGTTGATTCGCCGCTGGCACCACGGGAACCAGTAATACGCCAAGGTGGATATTTGATGCTGGACGCTTGGCGCGGCATTGCGGCGCTTTCGGTTTGCTTTTATCACGGCGCGTCAGTTGTCACCAACAAGCGACTCGACGGTCATAGCACGTGGTTTTATGACCTCTGTCACTATGGTTCGCTGGGAGTTCAGGTCTTTTTCGTCATCAGTGGATATTGCATCGCCGCTTCAGCGATGTCTGTGGTTCGGAATGGCAAACCGTTATCCGGGTTCATCAGAGCGAGAATTCGTCGCATATATCCGGCTTGCTGGGCGTCACTGCTGCTCACTGGAGCATTTCAATTCCTGGCGATCTACCTCGTTCGTCGTGGCATACTCGGCCAAAGTACGATGGCCAGCTCGCTTCGGGGCGATGGGTGGCTTTTTTGGGCGACAAACCTCACGCTGACACAGATCATATTTGCGCAGGGCTTTTATAATGCCGTCTGTTGGACGCTGTGTTACGAAATCGCGTTCTACATGGTCGTTGCGGTGGCGACGATGGTAATCAGGAGAGCTCGGCGAGGAGATTCCCAAAGCTACGTAATGGGGCTGCTACATGCCGTGACGCTTGTTTCGATCTTGGGACTCGTACTCGCGCCCCATAGTGTTCCTTTTCCATTCGATCTCTGGCCACAGTTTGGTATGGGTGTGATCGCATTTGATTGGTTGAATTCACGCAGTAGCCGACGAGCAGGTCTTATCGGATCAATTGTTTGCCTGGGAGTTGCGGTCCTTTTTGTGTTACCAGATGTGTCGCTTAGCGTCATGCAAGTCAGCGGCCGTCTGACTTATCTGGTGTCGCTGGGATTCGCGATTTCAATCATTCTTCTAAAAGGTTGCGATGACCGCCTGTCGCGGAATCCGCTGCAGGAGTCCTTTAGAGTTGTCGGACTATTCAGCTACAGCCTGTATCTCACTCATTTCCTGATCCTGGGTTTGGTTAATCAGTTGTGTCGAGTGGTTCTAAAAGATGTTCGCTACCACTACATCCAGTTCGGTGGATCAATAATGCTGGCAGTGTTGTTTGGATGGCTATTCTACCTGATTGCGGAAAAGCCATTTCTGTCCAAAGTCCGCAGTAGCTGACCGATTACACGGGTATAACGATGAATTCCGAACAAAGGCTTGTTGAGCGATTGGAAAAGCCGCTGGCGATCCTATTTGTCCTGGTGGCGATGGTGGCTTGTGCCATGTTCACGCTGAAGCTTGGGACAAACTTCAATAGTTCAACCGTTGCGCAGATTCTGATCATTGTATTTACCGGGGTTGCAGTAACATCGCCCCGCGTTGGCATCGTTATTACGTTTTGCTATGTGGGTGTACTCGGCGATATCCGTCGATGGTTCCAGTTTCAGAGCAGTACGGCAGAATTTGATCTTCTCTTGCTTGTTGCACCAATCTCTGCGTTGGTCATCTTCGCTAGGCCATTGTTTCGAAGTCAAATTCGCGTCGATTCAAAACTTTCCAAATGGGTGATGATTCTATTGGGAATCATGACCATCCAGATTCTCAACATCGCATACGTGCCCATTCAGGTGAATATTGCCGGAGGGCTCTTCTATATCATTCCGCTTGTTTGGTTTTGGATTGGCAAGTGCTATGGCGACCAGGAGTTCACCGAGAATCTACTGTTTAGAGCGATTTTTGGCGTCGGCGTCGCAGCGTGTTTGTTCGGGTTGTACCAGACCTTCGTTGATTTTCCTGACTATCAAAAAGAATGGATTCTGCAAAACGCGAAGAAAGGCGTCATCGCCATCAACGTCGGTACGCGCACGCGAGCATTTGGCTTTTTTGTCTCGTTCCAAGAATATGCGCATTATGTCGCTTTGGTAGTTGTACTTGCCATTTGTGGGACGACCTTCAAGAAGTTGCGGTTCGTGGTGCTGTTTTTACCATTTGCGCTGCTGGCTTTGTTTACTACTGGTGCTCGTGGACCTGTGGTATTTGTACTTCTCTCTGTGTGCGCGACGTGGATGATCATGGCCAAGGGAAGTGTCACCAGCACCGGACGACTGTTTCTTTTTGTCTTGATCGTCGGTTTTGGGCTCTATTTCGGACTCACGGCGGCGAACAATGCCGATTTGGGGGAAGACATCAATCCACTGGTGCAGCGACAAGCCGACGGACTGATGAATCCGCTGGATTCGCGAAAGTCCACCGCAACTGATCATGGGTTCCTTTTTCTATCCGGCGTGTTGCAGTCATTCTCCGACTTTTCCGGAAAAGGCCTTGGATCGACGACGTTGGCAGGCAATAAGTTTGGTGTCAGCATCGATGGGACGGAAATGGATATCAGCAATCTTTTTGTTGCTCTAAGCCCGGTAGGGGGGGTTGTTTACATCATCGTGATTGGCATGGTGTTCAAGTATGCGGGGCTATTATCAAGGAAGCATAGATCCCCGGTTGCAGTAGCTGTATTGGCGATCCTCTTCACACAATTCACGCAGTGGCTGAACGGCGGCCTCTACGCGATTGCGCCGGTTCTCTGGTTCTGTATCGGTGCGATCGATCGCCAATACAAACAATACGAGGCCGGAGAACTCCTCCCTTCCTCGCGAATGGGATGATTCCGTATAGGTCATCCGCTGGCAAGTCTGTGTGTTTCTGACCGGTCGTAATTGTGCAAATTCAATGAAGATAGCGCTTGTTGCCCACAATGTCGTCCGCGGTGATGGACAGGGTCGAATCAATCTAGAGATTGTTCGCTGTGCAATGGCTCAAGGCCACGACATCACCCTCATCGCCGATGCTGTTCAACCAGAGATTATCGAGGCAGGTGCGAAATGGATTGCTGTTCACCCGCGAATCCCCAAGCCGAATTTGATCAAGGTGAAGCAGTTTGCGCCGGTAGCTGACCGAATTCTGTGCGATCATCGATCGGAATATGACGCGATCATCGGTAATGGTTACACAAACTCTCATCCCCACAACGTAAACCTCTGCCAATTTGTTCACGGCGCATGGATTCACTCGCCGGTGCATGTATCAAAACTAAAGCGCGGCCCGAAGAGCTGGTATCAATGGCTGTATTCGAACCGAAATGCCAAATACGAAAAAATTGCGTTCGGCGCAGCTAAGTATGTGGTCGCGCCGTCTGAAAAAATCCGGCAAGAACTGCTGGGCATTGGCGTCCCGGATGCGAAAATCCGGGTGATCTACAACGGCGTCGATCTGATCGAGTTTTGTCCCGGAACGGAGAGCCGTGCTGAACTGGGATTGCCGCCGGCCACTCCATTGGCTTTGTTTGTTGGAGATATCCGCACGCCACGCAAGAATCTGGATTCAACCCTTAAGGCGCTGACCATGGTGCCCGCTGTTCACCTGGCGGTGGCCGGTACGTTGGGGGGGTCGCCGTTTCCGAAACTGGCGAAAGAACTCGGGATCGAAGATCGCATCACCTTCCTGGATTTCCGCCGCGATATCGGGAAGTTAATGAGGGCTGTCGATCTGTTCATATTTCCGTCGCGGTACGAGGCAGGCACTCTAGTTCTTTTGGAGGCTCTTGCATCCGGACTGCCGGTGGTCACCGCACGCACCGCTGGCGGTTGCGAGGTGATGGGCGACAGCGCCGGACGTATCATCGAAAACCCCGACGACGTGGATGCCTTGGCCGCTGCAATCGCACACTTGGCGGATAATGAACAAGTGCGACTGGAAGCCGGCCGAAATGCCCGACTGGTGGCCGAGCAATACAGTTGGAGCAGCATGGCTCAGGCGTACATTGAACTGCTCGAAAGCTCCTGCAAATGAAGTTACTCGTTGTTTCTCATGCCTGCTCGGTTGCCATCAACCAGCAATTTTACGCTAATGTAGCCGAACACACTGGGTGGGATCTTACCCTTCTTATTCCTTCCAACTGGATCAACGAGTACGGCGTGCATGTCGCTTCTCGGTGGCCGAATTTCCGGGGCGAGATCATTGAAAGGAAGGTTTGGCTCTCGGGCAACATCATCCTGCACTCATATCAGGGTTCAATGAAGAAACTGCTCAAGAGCGTCAACCCGGATGTGATTTACGTCAATCACGAGCCTTACGCGGTGGCCACCGCGCAGGTTTATTGGGCGAACCGCCGTTCTATCAATAGACCGATCGGGTTCTACTCTTGCCAGAACATCGCCAAGCGTTATCCGCCTCCGTTCAGGTGGACCGAACAGATGGTTTTTCGGAACAGCCGATTTTCGTTCCCCATTACCCAGACAGTGGACGAGGTGCATCGCTCCAAAGGCTATAGTGGCGCAAGCACGATACTCCCCTTTGGGATCGATCCCGAAGTACATCGCCCGATTACCGACATAGCCCAACTGCGAGCGGAACTCGGCGCTGGCGAAGGCACGGTACTGATCGGATTTCTTGGCCGAGTCGTGCCAGAGAAGGGGCTGGCGACTCTACTAAAGGGAGTCAATCAGCTCCGCGAAGAAAACTGGAAATTGGCTATTGTGGGAGCCGGATCTTATGAAGCAGAGTTAAAGTCGCTCGTGCAGCAATTGGGCCTAACCGATCGAGTGTCGTTTCGAAGCTATGTGCCCCACACCGAAGCGCCAAAGTATCTCTCGGCGTTTGACATCACGGTACTGCCGTCGGAAACGCGCCCGAATTGGAAAGAGCAGTTCGGACGGGTAATTATCGAATCGCTGGCGTGCGGCACGCCGGTTCTGGGATCGGATTCGGGAGAAATTGCAGTGCTTATCCGCAAAACCGGCGGTGGCAGAGTGTTCGCCGAAGGGAATCACGCGGAGCTGGCGAAAGAACTGAATGCAATGATCAAAAACCCGAATGAACGTCAAACGCAGGCGGCGGCTGGGCGTGCGGTGGTACTATCTGAATTCACCAATGCCGCGCTGGTTTCAAGTTTCGCCGATTCGATCCGTGCTGCCGCCGGGGTGCCTTAATCCACAATGGTTTCGCCGGAATGTTCAAAGCGATTGCCACTCCGGTTAGCGTGCTTCGCCTATGCCGAAGAACATGCGGGCTCGGTGTCGAGTGCAAATTACCTGATGGTTCGTGCTCTACTCGAGCGAGGTCACGAGATTGACTTCTTTAATAAACGCTCGTTCATCAACCCCATAGAACTTCGCGCTTATCCCAGTTTTCGCTATGTCGATTGTAAGGACGGGTTTGGTGAGGCTGTCCATCAATGGACCAATGCGATTCCGCTGGCTGCGTGCCGGGCTGTCGGAGGCCAAATTCTTCATCGAACATTTGCGAGAAGTATTGTCAACGCCATGGCGCGAGAACATCGTTCTCGCAATTACGATGTTCAACTATCGCTTGGGGAGGCCGCGTTCGGTCGGATGGGTTCTGTTCCAGTGGTCAGTTGGTTGCAGGGGCCACCGATGACCGACGGGAAATCAATTCGAACGCGCCGCCAAGAGATCATTCAGAACTGTGGGTACAGAGCCTACGTCCAATTCAGGGTGTTTTCTCTGTGGCGGAGCAGGATAGGACTTCCGCCTCTCCGTGCAAGTGATCTGATCATCGTCGGAAGCAAATGGTCACATGACAATATTGGGCAGTTCGGAGTGCCAGCAGAAAAGTGTGTATCTCTACCTTATCCGATCGATTTACAGGCATTTGGAAAACGTACTTCGTTTGTGCCATCTGACGAGCCGGTCATTCTTTGGCTCGGCAGAGTGGTGCCGCGCAAGCGCCTTGATTTGTTTCTCGACGCTTGCGCATTGCTGATAGATCGCGGGATCCGCGTACGTCTCAAGATCATCGGTGGATTTGCGTTCGTACCGGGATACAAAAAGCTTCTTGACCGCTTCAAGTATCCAGAGCGCCTGAAATACGTTCACGCAATGGATCGAACAAGGGTTGCCGAATTGATGCGTCAGACGGATCTCGTCTTGCAGCCGAGTGAGGACGAGAACTTTGCAAGCACGCCGGCCGAGGCGCTGGCGTGCGGTGTTCCGGTCGTGCTGGGCAGGACCAATGGCACGGCCGACTATGTAGACGATGCGGCCGAGATTTTTGAAGAATACACGCCTGCCAGTGTGGCGGCAGCGACAGAAAAAATGCTCGGGCGACTGCGCGCTGATCCGAATGGAATGGCACACCTTGCCCGCGCGGCGGCCGAGCGTCATTTTGATTTGGCCCGCGTCGTAGATCAGCTTGAATCGCACCTCTACCATGTTGTCTCATCCTCCACGGTGGTGGGAGGATGAATTCGATACTTTATCCCGCCAGGGCAGAGACGAGCCCCCCCAGTAAAGCCGACCTGACGGTTCTGGAGCTGGGCATGGGTTGGTTTCCGGAGCAGGCTGGCGGCCTGAATCGTGTTTACTATGACTTGGTTCACAGTTTGCCCGCCGCGGGTGTGAATTGCCGAGGGCTGATTACCGGAAGCAGCCGTTCGCAAGACGAGACGGGTGGGGCGGTTCGGGCCGTTGTGCGAACCGATGCTTCAATCTTTGAACGCTGGAGAGCCATCCGCGCCGCCGTTCGGCAAACATTTGAGACCGAAGATATAGATTTGGTTGCCGGTCATTTTGCGATCTATTGCTTCCCCGCATTGTCCACCATCAAGAGTAAGTCGTTTGTCTACCATTTCCACGGTCCATGGGCGGCCGAAGGCGAAAGGGAAGGTGCGCGCAAGATCGCAACGGTCGCCAAAGCCTGGATCGAACGAAAAGTGTACCGCCGGGCCGATCGCCTGATCGTATTGTCCCAGGCATTCAAAACGGTTTTGTGCGATTCATATGGTGTCGATCCTTTGTGTGTCGATATTGTTCCAGGTTCAGTAGATTGTGATCGATACGAGATCTCAATGTCCCGCCGCGAAGCACGTGAGAAACTCGGCTGGCCGTCGGATCGTCCCATCGTCTTCGCGATTCGACGACTTGTGTCACGAATGGGGTTGGAAGACTTGATAGCGTCAGTCTCTGAACTGCGGCAAAGGCATCCTGATGTACTGGTTTGCATCGCTGGGAAAGGGCCGCTGTCGCAGGAACTCCAACAACAGATCGAATCTGCCGACCTGCATAAGCACGTACGCCTGCTCGGGTATGTCAGTGACGCTGATCTGCCAGTCGCCTATCGGGCTGCTGATCTGTCGATTGTGCCGACGGTCGCGCTTGAGGGATTCGGGCTAATCGCCATCGAATCACTCGCCGCTGGTACGCCGGTCATCGTTACACCCGTCGGCGGATTGCCGGAGGTGGTCCAAGGCCTTTCGCCAGAATTGATCTGTCAATCCTCGGGTCCGTCATCGCTAGCCGCTGCGCTCGACGGCGCGTTGAGCAATCCGGCATCCCTGCCTACGAGCGATGCCTGTCGCGGCTACGCTCGCGCGAATTTTGATTTGCCCGTGATCGCAATGAAGACCAAGGCTGTCTATCAGGCGGCACTGAAATGAGCTCGCCTGAAGCGCGAAGAATCCTGATCGTCATGCCGCTGGCCAGCGTCAAAGGTGGCGCTGAGATGATGCTGTACCACTTCATGAAGTACGGCCGCGGGCTTGGCGTACGTTGGACCGTGGTTTTCATGGAGCCTGGTCTGCTAATCGACAAAATCAGGGAATTGGGTGTTGCGGTTCACCTGTTGAACACCGGGCGCTTGCGACAACTTCATCGCTGGGCCGCTGGCGTGGGTCGGTTGCGGCGTATGATTCGGACCGAGAAGTTTGATGCGGTATTCGCATGGTTCGGGCAGGCGCACTTTTACAGTGGGCCCGCAGCATGGCTGGCGGGCGTGCCCGCTTCGTGGTATCAGTTGGGAAATCCACAACGAAAAAGCCTCTACCAGTGGATCAACCATCTCATACCGTCGTGCGGGATCATTTCGTGTTCACCTGATATCGCCGCGGCGCAGCGTGCATTCTGGCCCCGGCGCCAGGAAAGAGTGGTCTATCCCGGGGTGGAACTCGACCGATTCAATCCCGCAAGCCTCCCTACTTCCGACGAGGCACGTCGGGAGCTCGATTTGCCTCCGAACGGACCGATCATCGGTATTGTGGGACGGCTGCAAACATGGAAGGGAATGCACGTGCTGCTCCAGGCGATGCCTGCCATCTTGGCGGAGCATCCTGACGCGCACTGTCTGATCGTCGGTGGTAAGCACGATCAGGAACCGGAATATCCAGATCGGCTCAATGACATCATTCGGTCGTTGAAGCTCGAACCACGCGTCATTCTGGCCGGATTACAGATGGACGTCCCGCTTTGGGTATCTGCAATGGATGTGTTCGTCCATGCCTCAGATCATGAGCCTTTCGGATTGGTCGTCTTGGAGGGAATGGCGATGGCCAAGCCGGTCGTGGCCGGCGCGGGAGGGGGCCCAAGACACATCATCACACCTGGCAGGACGGGCCAGCTGGCTCCATTTGGCGATCATAAGGCGCTGGCAGCTGCAATCCTGACATTTCTGAACGACCGAGCCGCCGCAACCCGAATAGCCGAGGCAGGCCGGCTGCGTGCCCAAGAGTTTTCTGTTGAACGGTACGCTCAGCACTTGCTCAGCGCAATCTTGGACCTTACTGGATTGACGGACAGGCAACCGAGCATGCGAATGGCTCAACTTTCTGGCACGAACGTCCGATAATGGATGTGTGCGTCTAGAGCCACTTACGCCAATCGTCTCGCCGCGCCCTCGGGCGACATCGCACTCTACGCCTCAGTATTTAGTCGTGGGTGCGGGTCTCACTGGTTCGGTAATCGCGCGGACCCTGGCCGATGCGGGGCGGAAGGTGCTGGTGGTCGATCGCCGAGCCCATCTTGGTGGAAACGTGTTCGACCATGTACACGAGTCCGGCATACGCATTCATACCTATGGGCCGCACTACTTTCGAACGCACAGTGACGACATCTGGCGTTTTGTGAATCGCTTTGCGACATTTTATCGGTATGAGGCCTGTGTGGTGTCACATGTTCGCGGATCTTACGAGAACTGGCCCATCGCCGGCAGCTATATCCGGCGGGTGATCGGGGAGAAGTGGACGCCCGAATTTTCGGGTAAACCGATGAACTTCGAGCAGGCGGCCCTCTCTTTAATGCCGCGCAAGGTCTACGAAACGTTCGTGAAGGAATACAACGAAAAACAGTGGGGAGTCTCAGCGACGGAACTATCGGCCGAGCTTTGTAAGCGATTTGAGGTTCGTGAGAATGATGATCCCCGGCTCATGCCACATCACAAATATCAAGGCATCCCTGTCGATGGGTATGCGAATATGATGAAGCGCATGTTGGATGGGATTCCGGTATGGCTGAACTGTGATTATCTCCAAGACCGTTCCCTTGTGAAACCAACCAAGATGACGATCTTCACTGGGCCGATCGATGAGTTCTTCAACCACTCGCTTGGCTGGTTAAAATACCGTGGCCAACGTCGGACTACAGAATTTCTGCCGAATGTCGATCGCTATCAGGTCGCCGGCCAAGTCAACGAGCCTCTTCACGAGGGCGGGCCTCATATCCGCACATTGGAATGGAAACAGATGCTGCCGCCAGGCTCGGTTAACTCTGCCAAAGGAACGGTCATCACTCGCGAGGTTCCGTTTACGCCGGATCATCCTCAGGACTATGAATATCCATTTCCGGATGAAGCCAACAAGCGACTCTATCAGGCCTATCGGGCACAGGCCGAAGAAGTCGGTGACGTGCTAATCTGCGGTCGGTTGGGTGAGTACAAATACTTCGATATGGACCATTCGATTGCAAGGGCCATTGTGCTCTCGAAGCGTTTGGCCGAGAGTGATAAGATTCGTGAAGCTGCTTAAGACGGATGCCATCTCATATCAGTCAGCGTTTATCCCAGTGCTAGAAACTAATCCCGCCGAACAATTCACACCCGAAGCAAAGTTGGCAGTCGAGTACGAATCGACCCAGCATGGCTTGGAGGCGATGAGCGCGCAGTTGTCGTCCCAAGAGGTAAAAACCAAGGCGGTTGCGGCAGTCAGATCGCTAGGGATTCGGATGATCTTTTCACTGTTCCTGCGGATACTCAGTTCGATCGTCATGGCTCGACTGCTGTTTGCGGACGACTACGGGGCCTTTGCGGTGGCGGCGTGGATCATGGGGATTGGTGCATTCCTCAGCGACGTTGGACTTGCTGGAGCACTGGTTCGGCAACACCAAGCTCCGACCCGCGACGAGGCATTTACTGTCTTCATTTCTCAGCAGGTGATGACAGGCCTGATTGCCGTCGTGGTGATCCTTTTCGGGCCGCGCCTAGCCGGCGTTTCTCAGTTGGGGCCGTCTCAACAGAGTATCCTCTATGTAATGGCTTTGAATTTGTTCAACAATTCGCTCCGTGTTATCCCGATGATGGCGCTGGAGCGAGAGTTGAAGTTTGGCGTCATCTCGAAGTTGGAGATGATTCAGTCGCTCGTGAACACTGGCGTAAATATTTTTCTTGCTTGGCTGGGATGGGGCGCATGGGCATTGGCATGGGGAAGTGTTTCTGGTGCGGCTGTAATTACCATTGGCGTTTGGATGGCGTCGCCATGGAAGCCGGCCGGACGGTTTCGCAGCAGTATATTTATGCGTCTAGCGAAGTTCGGCCTCGCGTTTCAGTTGAACGCTTTGGCGCCCACTTTGCTCTCGGGCTGGATTCCAATCCTTGTCGGGAAATACCTGGGGCTGACTGCCGTCGGATACTTCAATTGGGCGATGACCCAGGCATCGATTCCGATGATGCTCAGCGGGATATTGAACCGTGTAGCTTTTCCGGCCTATGCGCGTATGCAGGGGGATCCGGAAAAACTTGGGGAATTTCTGAAGACCTCAATACGCAGGCTTGTGGCCGTCATGGGCCTCTTGGTGCCATTAGGCGTGTTAGTTTGTCCCGCAGCGATTCCAATCCTCTTCAGAGATCGCTGGGTGCCCGCAATTCAGCTTGTGCAATGGTTGAGCTTTGATGTGTTACTCGGGACGTTGCTCGGCATCCTGGCAGCATCACAAAACGCCACCGGGCATGCATTGGATCGACTTTGGATCGCATTGGGGGCCGGTGTCGCCGACTGGGTGCTTGGGTGGATTGCGATTCGAACATTTGGTTTTGCCAGCTTGGGGCCTACAGTGGTCGGGGCCACACTGATAGAAATGTGGTTTACCTGCTGGCTTATCCAACGTCGCCATTTACTGATCCGTGGCTTGATTGGCGAAGCCGTCAGACCCGTGCTGCGCGCGTCCCTGTTTACCGCGATAGCGTTCATCGCCTCTATATTTCTTGCCAATCAAAGTATTAATCTCCGATGTGCGGCAGGCGTCGGTGTTTTTGGAGTGCTGTTTCTGGGATACGAACTATTGATGCGAGGCAACGGATCGTTTCATGAGATTCGTGCCGTATTCGCGATGATTCGCCGTCGCCCAACAGTCGAAGTCACAGTCTAATCCATTCGCTTGGTCTATTGTCTGAATCGGTCACTCATGAGCCCAACAGAACAGTCGCTCTCCATCAGCTTTGTCTGCAATACCAGCGTACAAGCCAATGGTGGTGTAGCTGCCTATGAGCGGTTTCTATCCCGGAAATTGAGCGATGGGAACCGGGTAAGTGCGATCTCGCGTTTTATTCAAAATCCACCGCCGGGAACCAATTATGTGGATGCAGATCCTGCACAAGTTTTGGATTGCGGTGGCTATAAGAACTGGGTGATCGAGTCGAGGCGTTTTTATCGTCCGTTCTTGAGACGGATGCTTGCCCTGACGACTCGACCAAGATTGCATCCTTTGGCGATTGGACTGTTTGATCGGGCCTTCGGACCGCAATTAGATGCGGTGATGCCGCGTGATACAGACGTGGTCCACTATACTGGCAACGGGTGGGAGCTGCTTGGCTTCAGCGCGCTCAAAGCCGCTCGCAACCGCGGGGCCGTATTTGCGATGACGCCCTTTGTCCATCCCAGGCTGTGGGGTGACAGCGCATTGGATGTGCGATTGTACAACTCGGCGGATGCGGTTTTCGTAGTTTCAAATTTTGAACGAGATTATCTTAGGTCATTGGGGGTGGCAGAATCGCGGTTGAAGTTGACCGGACTTGCGCCTGCCAGTGAGTTCATAGGCGACGGAGAACGTTTCCGTCGAAAGCACGGAATGGTCGGCCGGCGAATTATTCTATTCGTCGGGCGACGGCAGAAGTATAAGGGGTACCATGTTCTGCGGCAGGCGATGGCGCGGGCCTCTCAGAAGTTCCCGGACGCATGCTTGGTAGTTATCGGACCCGACCTTGAGCCCCCATATCCCGAGCTTCCGCCGTACAACGTACTCGACTTGGGTTCGCTTTCGTGGAACGACGTTGACCAGCAGGAGAAGGCCGACGCATTGGCTGCCTGCGATGTATTTGCAATGCCCTCCGAGGGCGAGGCCTTTGGAATCGTCTATGTTGAAGCATGGGAGTACGCCAAGCCTGTGATAGGCGGGCCGGCCCCAGCGGTACGAGAAATGATCAACGACAATGTCAATGGCTATTTCGTACAACAGACGGCCGCCAGCGTTGGCGACGCTCTGGAGAAGCTGTTGGCCGATCGGAATTTGCGACAATTATTGGGTGCTAATGGGCAGGCAATGCAGCGCGAGCGGTTCACTTGGGGCGAAATCACTCGCTTTCATCGTCGGATATTTCAGGAACTGATTGAGCAGTGCAGAGTAACCCGGTCGGCTGGTCGATAGAACACAAGGAACGATTTGTTGTTCGGGATTAGGAGCAGATATGAAAGTGGCAATTTCTGGCGCTTCTGGATTTATCGGCGCACACACTGTCGCGGCATTCTTGGCGCGGGGAGCAACCGTTATTGGGTTCGATAACCTTTCTCGTCGCGGTTGTGTGGACAATCTTGCCTGGCTCGGAACGCTTAAGGGAGATTTCCGTTTTCACCATACCGACATCCGAAATGAGGCCGATTTGCGTCAGATGTTCGGCAAGTATCACGACATCGACGTAGTGATCCATCTCGCCGGCCAAGTAGCAGTAACCACTTCGGTCAGCAATCCTCGACTGGATTTCGAGTCTAATGCGTTAGGTACCTTCAACATGCTGGAAGCGGTGCGACATCACTGTCCGTCGGCGGCATTCCTGTTTGCATCGACCAACAAAGTATACGGCGGACTAGAGGGGGCCCATGTCATTGAGCGCGAAGGTCGATATGCCTATCGCGATCACCCAGACGGGATCAATGAGGAAACACCCATCGATTTCCACTCGCCATACGGTTGCTCCAAAGGATCTGCCGATCAATATGTGCGCGATTATCACCGCATATACGGGCTGAAAACCGTGGTATTTCGCCAATCATGCATTTATGGTACGCGGCAATTTGGCGTAGAGGACCAAGGGTGGATTGCATGGTTCACCATCGCTACCGTGCTCGGTTTGCCCATTACCATCTACGGCGACGGAAAGCAGGTCCGCGACGTATTGTGGGTGGATGATTTGGTGGCGTTGTACATCCGGGCAATTGAAAAAATCGACAGGGCAGCCGGACAGATCTACAACGCCGGCGGTGGCAGCGTCAACACGTTGTCTCTGATCGATCTAGTCAACACCCTCACGAAGCTAAGTGCTAAACCGATCACGCCAGCTCCTGCTCCATGGCGCCCGGGCGACCAGCGAGTGTTTATTGCCAATATTGACAAGGTACGTCAGGAACTGGGTTGGCAGCCCAAGGTGGCGCCGCAGGAGGGCATTGCCAAACTTCTGGAATGGACGATGGCCAACAAGGAATTGCTCCGGCATGTGCTTCAGGTAAAGAACGCTTAGTCTGCGGCGGACAGGATGGAATGTCGGTCAACAAGATCAATGATCGGTCCGAAATAAACACTATGCGTAAGTTGCTTGTCACAGGCTCGTCCGGATTAATCGGTTCCGAAGTCTGCACCTACTTCGCCCACAACGGCTGGAAGGTCTACGGGTGCGATAATAACGGTCGCGCTGCGTTTTTCGGGCCGCAGGGAGATACTCGGTGGAACCAGAAACGTCTGCAGGCCAGTCTGCCCAACTTCGAGCACCGCGAGCTGGACATCCGCAATCGCGAGAACGTGCTGAAGCTGATCGCCGAGCTGAAGCCCGATGCCATCGCCCACACCGCCGCCCAGCCATCGCATGATCTTGCGGCGAAGATGCCGTTCGAAGATTTCGACACCAATGCGGTCGGCACGATGAACATGCTCGAAGCCACCCGCCGCGGCGCGCCCGAGGCGGTCTTCGTCCACATGAGCACCAACAAAGTCTATGGCGATGCTCCGAACGAACTGAATCTCAAGGAACTGGAAACCCGCTGGGAGTACGGCGACGCAGCCGACTTTGGCGGCATCAAGGAATCGTTCCGCATCGACCAGTCCAAGCATTCCCTGTTCGGCGCCAGCAAAGTGGCGGCTGACATCATGGTGCAGGAGTATGGCCGCTACTTCAATATCCCCACCGCCTGCCTCCGCGGCGGATGCCTGACCGGCCCGAACCATTCCGGTGTGGAATTGCACGGATTCCTTAGCTTTCTGATTAAGTGCAACTTGGAAGGCCGCAAGTACAGTATCTACGGCTACAAGGGCAAACAGGTCCGCGACAACATCCACTCGCTGGATGTGGCACGGTTTATCCACGCAATTATCGAGGCCCCGCGGGTGGCGCAGGTCTACAACCTGGGCGGCGGCCGGGACAATAGCTGTTCGATCCTGGAAGCGTTCAAGCTCGCGGAAGAAGTGAGCGGTAAGAAAATGATTTACGAGTACGTTGATCAGAATCGGCAGGGCGACCATATCTGCTACATCAGCGATCTGAGCAAGATCAAATCGCACTATCCGAAGTTCGAACTGACCAAGAGCCTGAAGCAGACTTTCATCGAAATCCACAACGCGTGGGTCAATCGTACAAAGCAGTCATGAGCGATGTTCTCATCAGCGTGGTGATTCCCACGTATCAAAGGAACGATCTGCTGGCCAAGTGCCTGGCCTGCCTAGCCCCCGGAACGCAGACGATGGACGCCTTGCGCTACGAGGTCATCGTTACCGACGATGGCAAATCCACGACCGCGGAGAAGATGGTCGTCGAGCAATTCCCGTGGGCGCGCTGGGTCAAAGGCCCACAGCGCGGCCCAGCCGCCAACCGCAACAACGGCGCGAAGTACGCCCGCGGGCAATGGATCGCCTTCACCGACGATGACTGCCTGCCTTCTGCCGGCTGGCTTGAGAAATACGCGGATGCGATCGAGCCGGATATACAAATCTACGAGGGAAAAACCACCTGTATTGATGGCTGCATACCGATAATTGAGGAGGCACCGATCAATTTGACCGGTGGTTTGATGTGGTCCTGCAACCTGATGATCGAACGAGCGACGTTTAATGGCCTTGGGGGATTCGATGATTCATATCCCTACGCGTCAATGGAAGACATTGATTTTCTCGAACGAGTACATTTGCACGGGATCGCCACCCGGTTCATTTCAGATGCCCTGATTGATCATCCGCCCCGGTCATGCCGTCTTGGAATAGCCGCCGGGAAAGTATGGGAGAGTCGTGTATTTTTTATTTACAAGTTTAATAGGAGGCTGAGTGTCTGCTGGTGGCTTCCCTTACATCTGATGAAAATCCGCACAATAAGTCTCCTTCGCAACGGAATTACCTGGAATACGTTGATCGGCGCGGCTTCGTTTGCTGTCGAGTTCGCTTACGTCCTCGCCCACTCTAGGAGTTGGGAGAGAAAGTATTCAAAAGGATACAAGAGTAAATAGGGCATGCCACTGACAGTACTGATTCAGAAAGTGTTGTTTCACCTCCACCCGATAGATTGGGTGACGGAATGGCTGCGGAAGCGTGGACTGGCGTTTCAAGGGGCCCGAATCGGCCAGAAGACTTCGCTCGCACGAGTTCATGTCAATTGGCCGCACCAACTGGTTATCGGAGAGGAATGCGTTGTTGAGCGCGATGCAGTTTTCAAGTTTTCAAGCTACTGGAAGAAAGGTCCTCGGATATTGATCGGCGATCGCACGTTTGTTGGAGCGTGTGTCGAGTTCAACATTGTTGAGCGTATTGAAGTTGGACGCGATTGCCTGATTGCGGCAGGAAGTCGGTTCATAGATCATGATCACGGAATAGCGATAGGATTGCCAATGAGATCTCAAGAAGGTCCGGCAGCTGCGATTCGTATTGAAGATGATGTTTGGATTGGTGCCAACGCCATGGTGCTCAAGGGAGTGACGATTCGTGAGGGCGCAATAATAGGCGCGGGAGCAGTGGTGACGCGGTCGGTTCCAGCCTATGAGATTTGGGCCGGAGTACCTGCAAAAAAAATCGGCTGTCGTAGAACAAGCGATGAAATTCCGCCAAAATAGGGGATGGCCGCGACCGTAAAGCGGCGAGTAGGGTTCCGCCTTTGAAGATCACTCCCATCACCACGGCCGGCAGCAACGTGCTGCCGTTGAGTTTTCGCCAGTGGGTCAGGGCGGATTCCACCAGTTTGAAGGCCATCGCCAGGCAGGCCGTTCGGCTGCCGGCCCCCTTGGTTTTTCTCGTCCTTTAACGCGCATTGCGGACGAGTTCTCGATCGGGTTACTCGACCGCCGTTGCTACCAGTGCTCGGCGGAGAAGTCGTAGAACGCCAGCAGCTCTTCCTGATCTTTTAGAAGGCACTCGAAGGCCTTGGGGTACTTGGCTTGGTATGTGGCCGCGAACTTGCCCATCGCTTTGATGGCATTATGCCTAGTCGCTGCCATCCCGATCTCGTGCAGCATCAACTTGACCGACACCTGCGGACGCCGCGACAGTATGTGCGTACGGCGAAATCCTTTCGCTCCGTCACGCAGGGCCGGTCGTCGCTCAGGCCAAGGTTGAAGTAGATCCCGTCGGCCCGGAGATAGGCGCGCCGCTTGCCTTCTAGGCTTCGGCGGTTGAAGGTCTGGTATTCTCCCTGCCTGAAATCCTTCATTCGAACGACATTGGTGGTCGAGAGTCCAGACCCGTCGTGGCCTAGGCAGGCCAGTGCTTCGGGGAAATAGCTGGTGGGAATCCCCTTCAGGTAGAGCCACGGCACCAGTTTCTCGATTGCCCTAGTCTTCCGCAGCGACGGCGAAAGAAACTTGGAGGCAAAGCGGAGGCGCTGGCCGTGCTCATCGATCCGCTTGTCGTTCACACGCGGCTGGCAGACTTCTATCGGCCCGTTGCCCGACTGAATATTCCCTATCGGGTGATGCCCGTCGCGAACGACCAGCCGATGGTCGGCCGAATCCGCTTGATCGCCATGGCGTTCGATGAAGGCCTGAACTTCCCGCTCGATAGCCGCCTGCAACGCCTGGCGGGCCCCGTCGCGAAGAATGTCGTCCAGAACCAGCAGGGTTACCAGTCCGATCTGTTACGGGTTATTGTCCAAGAGGCCGTATCCTTTCTGCCCCGTGTGGGACGCAGCGGAGGGCAAGCCATCCGCTTGGTGAACCGTTATGTACGATTCACCGAAAGTACGCCGCATTTATTCAACCGCCAGTGATCCACCACTTTCAGGTAATGCTCAAAAGTTCTAAAGAGGAGCGAAAATGTCTATTGAAAATCCGACGAGTGTGAGAAAAATGCAAACCATTGATCAAATTGCGGAAGAAGTTGTGAATCTTCCGAGGCGATGGCATACGGCGGGTACAATCTCTTCCCACGTCATCCATTACCTCAGCAAATGCACGGATGGTATGGATGTCAAGAACTCCATCGAGACGGGTTCTGGCAAAAGCACGCTGATCATTTCGAATCTCAGTAGAAGTCATAAAGTCTTTTCCCTCGACGATCATGAAACGGTCAGTAAAGTGCGAGAATCTCCGTTAGCCCGTCAAGAGGTGATCGAGTTCATCCTTGGTCCTACACAAAAGACGCTTCCGGCGTACAACTTTCCGAACACTCTTCAACTAGCGATGATCGATGGTCCGCATGGATATCCGTTTCCGGACTTGGAGTATTACTATATCTATCCTCATCTGGAACCCGGAGCTATTCTGGTTATCGACGATATTCAAATCCCAACGGTGGCCAACCTATTCCGCTTTCTGGCTGATGACGAGATGTTCCAACTGGCAAAAGTGGTTGACACGACGGCATTTTTCAAAAGAACGGATGCACCAGTGTTCGATCCCTTTGCCGACGGTTGGTGGCTGCAGCAGTACAATGCCAGACGCGTTCCTGTACTGCATTCACTTAAGGACCAGATAGGTTACCTCATGAACCTCCATCACCGACTTCCCGAATCGATCAGAACGCGAGCCAAATCTTTTCTTGGCCGACGTTAAACGGGGCAGTGTTTTGGCCGACTAATTCGCATCCATTATCATGAAGATCCATCTGTTGTATCCGACTCTGCCTCCAGCCATTGATGGGATTGGGGACTACACGGTCCAACTGGCGATGACTTTGTCTGGCGCTCACTCTGTCGCCATCATTCACGCGGCGGATAAACCTGCTGCGGCAGTGAAGGGCGTCAAATTTTACCCTTTGTTTCGATCGGATGTGCCTGCCTCCCTTCGCCTATTGCCGGAATTCATCCAGTCTGAGCGGCCGGACTGGTTGGTATTGCAATACAATCCATTCAGTTACGGGAAACGCGGCTGCAATCTGGTGCTTCCGGGTGTGATCGACAAGATCCGAAAAACCTGCAGGGCTACCCGCGTCGCGGTCATGGTACACGAGCGTTATGTGCCGTTGACGACGATAAAATGGAAAATCATGTCGCTTTGGCAGCGATGGCAGTTCAAGCATCTCATGGGTTCTGCGGAGATCGTATTTTTTTCTACCGAGGGTTGGGCAAGAGAATGCCGTGCCGATCATGTGGTACAGCTCCCTGTGGGATCGAACATCCCCCGGATTTCGATTTCTCGCGAAGAGGCCCGAGTTCGCCTTGGGATTCCCGCGGAGCAAGTCATTCTTGGAATTTTCGGGAATGCGCACGTCTCTCGCCTCTTTGAGTTTGTTCGCCTGGCAGCCGAGCGGGTTCGCGATTCAGGTCGGGACGTCAAAGTGCTGTACATCGGACCCGATGGCGCAGTCGTTCGAGAGAAGCTTAAAGATGTCCCTAGCATTACCGATGGTCCGCTGCCGCCGGACGAAGTGTCGCGTCGACTTTCAGCTATCGACGTGGCCCTTTCGCCGTACATCGATGGCGTCTCGGCTCGGCGGGGCGCTTTCATTGCCGCGTTGGACCATCGACTGCCTACGGTGGCCACTCGCGGCTTCAACACCGATTCCTGGATATTGGCCGCCGAAGAGAAGTCCTTGTTGATGGTCGATGCCGATAAGCCGGAGGAGTTCTGCAATTGTGTAATGAGATTGATCGGCGATGCGCCTCTAAGGCAACGGATCGTTGAAGGGGGAAGCCAGTTGTTCAGCGAGCGTTTCGCTTGGCCAATGATCGGGGATAGACTTGTCGGGGCGCTTCAGACAATACCATGACATCGAAAGCTTCCAACATCGCATCCGAATCGGCCTCGATCGTCGAGCGAGTCGATTCTGATCCGCCGATTCAAAGGATTCGCGTACTTTTTGTCGATCACACCGCCATGCTCGGTGGTGGCGAGATCGCATTGTTGAATCTGGTCAAGCATCTCGACTACAAAAAATTCACCCCGGTCATCGCCTTGTTTTCCGACGGGCCGCTCAAGCCGTTGCTCGTCGAGGCCGGCGCTGAGGTTCATTTGCTGGCGCTGGATTCGTCGGTGGTCAACACTCGCAAGGACACACTCGGCGGGAAGACGCTTTTTAGAGTTTTCGACGTCTACCGGACGATCCGCTTCATCCGGCGGCTGGCGCGGTTCATGCGCGAGCAGAAGATCGAGCTCGTTCACACCAACTCGCTCAAGGCCGACATCATCGGCGGGTTTGCGGCCAAGATCGCGCGGCTGCCACTGCTGTGGCACGTGCGGGATCGAATCGACGAAGACTATCTCCCGCCCATCGTCGTTAAGGTGTTTCGCAAGCTCGCTCGGCGACTGCCCGACTGTGTCATCGCAAACTCGGCCGCAACGCTTCAAACTCTTTCGAAGGAAAAGCTGGAGCATTCGGCGGCGATTCACTCCGGCGTGGATTTCGATTCTCGCGTCAGCGTCGTGCATGACGGGACGTTTGAACGCAGCGATTCCGGCGGTGGGATCATCAGCAAAAGCCCGCTGATCGGTCTTGTCGGACGGATCAGCCCGTGGAAGGGTCAGCATATTTTCCTTCGCGCGGCGGCTCAGGTTTTGGAGAAGTATCCGGGCACGCGATTTCAAATCATCGGGGCGGCTCTGTTCGATGAAGCGGAATACGAAAAATTCGTGCGCGACATGGTGGTGACGTTCAAACTGACCGACGCCGTGGAATTTACCGGCTTTCGGAACGATGTTCCGCAACTAATATCCAAGCTCGATATCCTCGTCCATGCATCGGTCGTCGGCGAGCCATTCGGACAGGTGGTGATCGAGGGAATGGCGGCAGCCAAACCAGTGGTGGCAACCCGGGGCGGTGGCGTGCCGGAAATCGTGATCGATGGCGAAACCGGAATTCTCGTCCCCATGGGCGACGCCGATGGGATGGCGGCCGCCATTTGCAGGCTGCTTGCTGATACAGTGGCGGCAGCGGAGTTGGGGCGACGCGGACGCGAGCGGGTTCGCGATCATTTCACCATTCAAAGCACGGCCCGCAAAGTCGAACGATTGTACGACGACGTACTCAGCCGCAGGGCCAAACACAAGAAGTAGAGCATTTTCATATGGGGCGTGGCGGCGAGTTGGTCGCCCGGATTGCGGGGCGGGCTCGCCGCACGAGTGCGGCGGCTAACCAAGCCGATGCGATCAAACCGAAAATGCTCTAATCGGTTTCACAACGTCTACTCAGCGACCATCCCTCGACGATCGCCGCGCCGATCATCAGGCTCAAACACACGTGCAGCGGATAGCTGTACCTCGCCTCGGGATATGTGATGGCATGAATCGCCGTCACGTACGCCATCACCATCAGTTGGGGTACAAATCGCCTCAGCTTCGATTTCCACGCCAAAACTAAAAGCGACACGGCACCCAAGCCGACGATCACGCGGCACGTGAGAATGCCGAAGGCCCGTCCAAAGGGGTAGTCTTTTCGGTAAGCCCAAGGCCAGTCGATCGCCGGGTTGCCGATCCACAAGTAGGCCGACTTTTGCAGGCAGTAGCGCGCCCACAAACCGGGTTCGGCTTTGATGGATTGGATCGCTCGTTTCGTGAACCAGCGATCGCCCTCTATGGTATGGGGGCTGTGTCCGCCGTTGACTGTAGGGTTCAGATCGGTTTTCCAGATATCCAAGAGCGTTTTTCCACTCTCGATGTGGTGATAAAAATCCGGGCTTCCCTGCCAAAGCACCGCGGTGGATACCGCCAGCGGCAGGAAGACATGATGCTGGCGATAGTTGTGTAGTGTCCACGGCGCGATCGGCAGGATCATCGCGATGGCGTACACCGCAATCCACTTGGCCCGGTGTGAGATGTTCCATCGCCACGGCAGCGCCAGTGCCATCGCTGCCGGTAGCAGCGCACCGGTCGGCCGGCAGAGGTTGAGCAGGCCCAGGATGACGCCAGCCAATCCGAATCGTTTCACGGTCGGCCGAATGATCGCGCGGTGGAATGAGATCAGGGTCAGCAACAGCAATGTGGTGTAAAGAACTTCGGTGTAAAGCCGCGTGGTCTGATACGCCATTTCGTAATTCGCCGCGACCAACCCTGCGCCGATCATCGCGGCGGGCCTGCGGGTGACGTATCGCCCCAGCCAGTAGGTCAACGGAATCAGCCCCGCGCCCAGAAACGCCTGCACGACAATCGCCGCCGCCGGTGAATGGCCAAAGGCCCAGTAAACGCCGGCCAGAAACATCGGGTAGACCGGCACGCGGAAAGGCCAGAGGAAGAACCTGCCGTGGAGCAGGTCGATCGCCAGTCCGTCGTAGCCGCCCTCGTCGCCTTCCAGTTGAAAGGCGCTATCGGCCTTTGACCAGTTCCTCTCTGACACCATCGACAGACGAAACCCCAGCCCAGCCAATGTGATCAGCACCAGCAGCCAGAACGTGCCATCAGCGCGCATCCGACGCGGCCGGAGGTGTTTCCTTGGATTCATGGGTTGAACAGTCATTCCCGGTTCCTGTTGCACCACTGTTTAAGCCGGTGAATTCACTCGCTGGAATCCATACGCGAACGAAGTGAGGACCGTTTCCGATCGCTCACTTCGTTGGCTTTGTTCGAACACGATCCGCCAATCCCGGTGGATTACTCGGTTTCGGCCATATGAGCTTTCAAGCCCTTCAGTACGCCCAGGAAGAAGCTGAAAAAGAGCATCTGAAAGCCGACGGCCGTCAGCACCGCACCGGGGATGGCCCAGCGGAGCGTTTGCGTGTTGTCCAAGTCTGCGAAGTGAACCCTGCCCCAATCGATGACAACGACGGCGAGCATCGCCATGCCGGCGAACATGCCGATCAGGCCGGCGACAGCCCCGCGCTCGACCGTCACCACTTCGTAAAAATGATCCAATCGCCGATCGTGCGGTTGTATGCCTGTCGCCACTGCGAGCGTCTTCATCGCGACGGCGAACATAATGCCCTGAAAACCGGTAATGATCGCCAGGCTGGCAAAGATCATCGTGTTGAGTGCGAAATGAACGCCCCCAATACGGACGTCGAAAAGTGATAGGGCGTAACCGATCAGCCCCAGTATGATCAGCGCCGCGCCCGGGCGGTAGAACAGCCAGCGCGGGCTGCTGAGCAGGAAGAACCGTAGAGTTCGCCAGCCGTCGCGGATCGTCCGCAGGTGCGGCGGGTGGGCGATTCGTCCATCCTTGTGCAGCGTGATCGGCGTTTCGGCGACTTTGGCCCTGTAGCGGCTGGCCTTGATCAGCATTTCGGTGGCGAATTCCATTCCCGGGCTGCGCAGATCGAGGCGGTCGTACAGTTCGCGGGTGAACCCGCGCATGCCGCAGTACACGTCGTTCAGGCGCACGTTAAACCATTGTCGCGCGAGCCATGTCAGGCCCGGATTGCCCAGCCAGCGGTGCGAGGTGGGCATCGCGCCGGGCATCACGCGTCCGCCGCCCACGGGAAGCCGGCAGCCTTGGACCAGTTCAAAACCCTCGCGGAGCTTGGCGACGAACTTGGGTGTTTCCAGCCAGTCGTAGCTGTCGTCGGCGTCGCCCATGATGATGTATTTGCCCAGCGACGCTTCGATCCCGCCCATCAGTGCGCTGCCATAGCCGCGTGCGCTGACATGAACCAGACGTGCGCCCAGGCGATTGGCGATGTCCTGTGACCCGTCGGTGCTGCCGTTGTCGGCGATGACGATTTCACCATCGATGTGGTTTTCTTCCAGCGCGCGCTTGGCCTTGGTGATGCAGGTGGCCAGCGTGTCGGCCTCATTGAGGCAGGGCATGACGATCGACACCTCGTATTGCCGTCGAGCCGCCGCCGGGTTGTTTCCCGGAGGTGCCCCGCCAATGATGTCTGAGTCAATCTCGCCCATGTTTTTTTCTTTAACGATCCGAGATGTCGTAATCATTTTCGTTCCAGTTCTTGGCTGGCTTGTTCAACGCTGCCGGTTCCTGGCGAGGAATAGACCGTCCAGAGCGTCGGTAGCACGCGAGCTTCACCCCGACGGAGGCGCTCCGCATAGTTAAGATTGTCGCCCATTCTGGAAGTTGGGTTAACAAAACGATAGAAAAATACCTGCCACCATTTCCCAAAATCGTCGTAGTCAAAGCCACGAAAAACCGCCGGATTAATATAGTTAAAGTTGAATTTTCTCGCCCATCCCGGGCTGGCCTGCAGTTGCTCTTGGATCATCGCATCAGCAAATGGGGCGGTCGGGTTGGTGGCGGGATAGGTCCGCTTCACCAGGCCCGATAACTTCCGCGCTGTCGCCACCTGGTTGATCCGGTTGACCCAGCCGAAAACGTCTTCTTCAGGCATCGGATGGCCGTATTGGCTGGCCTTGTCGCGGACGGCTTGGAATTCGATGGGCACTACATGAACGCTGCACTCGATAAACAGGATGTCACCGGCGTAGCTGTCCAGAAAACTCTTACGCACCGGGGCGATGCTTTGGATGGGCATTCCCGAGTAAAATGTCAGCGTGAGATGATCGTTCGGCGAGGCATAAACACGCGTGCCGGGCTTAAGCGACCAGCCGCGCATTTCTTCGACCATCGCAGCCAACCGCACCTGACCGACCTTGTTCCGCTGCCACCAGTAGCCCGCCTGTGTGTTACCGTACGCGAAAGCCACAAACGCCAGGCAGGCCAGCCCCGTCGCCAGTTTCCCGCCGATCGCCCGACCGGCACCGGCGAACAACATCGCGCCGAAGATAATGCCAGGCCCCACAGCGCCCAGGTAAAGCCGTTGGAAAAACAGGCTCGCCGCCGGGATCAGCAGCATGAACATGAAAAATCCGAGCAGGATCCAAACCGACAGGAATAGGAACGCACCGCTTGCCTGCAGAAATGGTGCCGATGCTTGAGGCGCCACCCAGCTCGGCCGAAGCTTCAGCAACAGAATCCACGCCATCCCGCCCAGCAGCAATGCCGAGATCGCCCAGTATTTTTGTGGCCAGGCGAGTAAGTCCCAAGGAAGGCTCATGGTGTGGATTGCCTTGGGCACGCTCTGGGCCGCGCCCAAAAAACCCGTTCCGATCAGCCACGGAATGGTGAGTGAACCAACGATCACTGAAAATACCGCAAATTTGCGGAAAATCTGCCGCTGGCGAAGCATGAACGGGGCCAACACCGCCAGTGCTGCCGACGCGATCGCGAACGTTAGGATGTGTGTGTGGAACATCGCCGCATAGGCGATCGCGGCGATGACGAAATCGCGGTACCGCCCGCGCGAGTACATCCTCCACGCCATCAGGCAGCAGGCGGCCGACAACATGGCCGTCAGCGAGTAGTAGCGCGCCTGTCGGGCGATATTCACCATCGGGACGGAAACCGCGGCGCAGATCATCGCCGCCCACCCGGCGTCGGTACCGAACATTTCCTTGCCCGCGAGGAAAAGGATCAGCAGGAAGCCCATCCCAAAGATCACCCCAGGAGCCCGACCGGCAATCGTGCGGCGGGTCATGTCCGCCTGATCATGCACCGGGTTGAGCGCCTGGGAGTCGGTGTCGGGCTTGATCCCAAAAACCTTGAATGACCCCGCAATGCTGTATAGCGGCAGCCAGCCGTGGTAGATCGCCAAGCCCTTCTTGGAGTAGCTGCTATCCCGGAACTCGTATTCTTCGCTTTCCGGCCAAGGGTCGGTCAACGTGTTTTCATAGATCGGCAGCCCCAGATAATGGTCCACCGGCACACCATGATTGAGGATGGTAAGAGCGTTGATGCAAGATTCAGCTTCATCGCACCAAAGGATGGGTTCGCCCAGCCTCCAAACCCGAAGAGTCAAGCCGATCGCCAAGACAACGGCAAACGCAACGCCGCGAGCGACCTTGGAGCGCCACCAAGGCTGCCCGGTCTTCGCAGTGATCGCGCGCTCAAAGTCCATACACTTCCGATAAAGCTAATAATCGGACCAAACAGACGTGTACTTGATGTAACCCCAATCACAACAGCGAAGGGAATACTATAGGGGACTTTGATCGAGGGGAAGGAAATCCGCCCGGCAAGATCGAGAAAATTCGCGAGCGTTCTGAACAAGCCATTTGGAAAATAGGTCGCTTCACTTTCGCTTCGACCGGCGTCGGGCCATTAATGCTGAGCTCGCCAAGACAAGTACTGCTGCTGAGGTCGGTTCGGGGGCGACCGCTACGGTCAGTACGATGTCCTGATTACTATTGGCGAACGAAATCGATCCCGAAACGAACGCATTGATGCTGCCACTGGTCGTCAGGCCAAACGAGCCTGCAATGGTTTCGCTGGTGTCGAACAGAACGTAAGTTCCTGTCGTTACACCGTTAAAAACAGTGAAATCGAAGTCGTCAAACTCCAGTACGCCGCTTCCGATATCCAGTGACGAATTGCTTATAGTGGCGGATGTGTTGCTAATCACGACCTTGTCGCTGGTCGCCGCCAAAGCCGAGCCGCCTAGGTCCACTTGGATGGCTTTTGAATTGCTGGCCGTTACTGCTCCGCTCAAGTCCATCTTTCCAGTCCCGTTCAGGTTGAATGTCAGGGTTCCGGTGGTCTTGAATCCAGAACCCGCCGACAGCTTCCCGCCGGCAGCGACGGTGACGCCTGCGTTGGCGACGGTCGTGGTAATCAAGCCGCTTCCACCCAGAACGCCCGATCCGTTGACTGAAACTGCGCCCGTGCCAGTACCCGATCCTGTTGAATTATTCACACGCAACGTCCCTGCGCTTACGGTCGTTCCGCCCGTGTAGGTGTTGGCGTTGGTGAAGATGAGGGTTCCAGCACCGGTTGCCTTCGTCACCGATGCCCCGGAACCCGAAACCACGCTGCTTACGCTCGTCGTCCCGCCGTTGGCGATATCGAAGGTGTGGCCTCCCGAGCTCAGAACCAGGGCCGCGCCGATGGTCGCGGTTCCGGTGGTGTTGGTGCCGTTGAAGTTTCCAGTCAGCGCGATGTTTCCGGTTGATGTGCCTCCAGATACGTTCAAGGTGGCAGCCGTCAACGTGCCGCTTCCCGTGGAAAGGGTTCCGGCGCTTTGGGTTAATGTGCTGATGGTGTCGGAAACATTTGCCAGATCGAGCGTTCCCGTGCCGCTAATCGTAACAGTGGCGGTGTTGGCGATCATATCAGTGCTGGCACCGGTATACTTGAGAGTACCGCCGCTGACGGCAGCGTTCCCTGCGATCGCGTTGGATGTCCCGGTTTTTCCGAGGTTAAGCGTTCCAGCGCTAACGGATGTCGTTCCGTTATAGGTATTTGCGCTAGAGCCGCTAAAGGTAACGGTCGGACCATTGACTGTAATCGCGGTGGTTCCGGTCCCGGTGCTGATGACTCCGCCCAGGGTCAGCGGCGCGCTGCCAGTAATATCCAGAGAATCCCTCAAGATTAGATTGACGTTGACTGTGGGACCGGCACCGTTTGAAACCAGCGAAGCATTTCCGGAGCTTACATCAAACGTCAGCGCCTGCGTGCCGCTAATGGTATAGGCCTTATTGGATGGTGTTCCGTCGAGACTAAGTGTTCCGATGGTATAGCCCGTGCCATCCACGGTGATGACTTTATTGTTGCCACCAAGGTCAGGAAAAGTAGCGACTGCCCCGATAGCGTTCGGAACTCCGCCGGTCCAGTTTCCTGATGTTCCCCAATTACCGCTGTTTGCCAGATTCCATGTCGCTGCGCTCGCTTGTTGGGCCTGCCACACCAGGATCATCGCTCCTGTGGTCAGCAGCGATGACAGGTGTAGTATCTTCCGAGTATGCATTTTCATGTCTTCCCTTTCATCCGGCTTCACCGGTGATGGCGCACCGGTAGCCCGTGAGATTTTGACCTGCAAAATCTCGTGGATTTTTCCGACTTGCTCACAATCCGCGCCGATGAAATCGGCACGCCACCCGATCAAAATATGTAGGCTGCGAACAGCCTCACTCAATCTCAGACGAGCGCTACACCCACTGCAGCGCTCGTGTAACTTAATACACGGGCGATCCATCTACATTCAATGAGAAAGAGATGAGACAAGCGGAATTTTTCATTTTGTTCTCATCAATATGCGGATATTGCTTTTTGTTCCTTCTGGGGAAGATGGCTAAGATCAGAAATAGCGTTTACAGCGAATTTTGGCTGAATATTGCGATTTTTGCATCAAGCGTCCGTTCGCGGGAGGGTGGCATTCGGCTTTTCGTGCAGTCAATCGGGTTGGATTTTGGCTGACGTCAATCGATAAATAGTGTCCAATATGCGGATTCGTCGCAGGCAACCGGCTGAGGAGGCCAAGATGAGGAAAATGTATGCTACAGCGGTCCATTCCGGGGCGTGGATTTTAGCGGTGGCGGCGGTGGTCTTTTCGACGCTGCCCGCCTTGGCGGCCGAGCTGGCGCCGCTGCCTACGACTGAAGAACTCAAAGCCGCCTACGACGCCGGGCAGTATCAGCCGCTCCTGACGAAGCTCACCCGCGTGCTCAACCTCAAAGGCGATGCCGCCAAGCCCTACGATCGGGTCGATCTCGAACTGCTTCGCGCCAACACTGCACTTCAGTTGAAGCAACAATCGCTGGCCGGCGCGTCGCTGGAAGAGGCGGTGAAGGCGATCACCCCTCAAACCCCGCCCAAGCTTGCCAACGAAGTCATCGCCATGCGCGCCTTGGTGAAGCGGTCTTCTGCGTTGGCGTTCACCCCCAAGACCGACGCCGGCAAGGGAAAGCCGATCAGCCTGACCGATCCCGCTCAACGCAAGCCGGCGATGGAAGCGCTGCTGGCCGACTGCAAGGCGGAAGTTGCCGCCAAGACCAAGGCCGCCGCCTCCAGCAAGTCGCTTCTGCCCATCATCGCAGGAATTAACGGCATCGACGAGTTGCGCGCGATCGAGATGACCGCGGCCGAAACCGACACCGCCAGCCAGGACATCGCCGGCGAGCTGGCTTCGCAGGCGGCGAGCCTGATGGATGAGGCGATGAAGAAATTCACCCCGCGCATCAACCGGATTCGCGACGACGCCAACGTCCTGGTCGCCAATCCCCAGCAACAGGAAACCGTAACAGACAAGAAAGGGAAGAAGACCAAAGCCGCCGCCAAGCCCACGACGTATCACAAGATGGGATTGAACTCCAACTACACCCGCGAGCTGAATGCCATCGTTGATACCTGTCAGCGGATATCCTCCGCGTGCAAGGATTTCACCCGCGTCGCCCCGCGGCACGCGACCAACTTCAAGAGCATCAGCGACGCCGCCGACCAGGCCGTCAAAGATGCCACAGAAGTATTGAACGCGGATTACAAGAGCAGCGTCACAAAGTAGTCGCAGGCTGATGCGAATCCGGATTCGTCAGTGCGATTCATCGCGGAATTGAATCTTCGACGATCGGGCCATTGACGATTGAAAAGACCTTTCTTCAATCGTCAATGGCCCGATCGTCAATGATTCAATCCCAATCTAGTCTTGATGTACCGTGGGCTTTTCCACCTTTCATCTATCGCCCCGTCAGCGTCACCAGTTCCAGCGGCTTGAGCGAAAGCGTCGCCACGCCATTTCTGACCGTGAGCGTGCCGGCGTCGTAGTTGGGCTTGGTGTCGGTGCTTCGGCGGACGTTGAAGGTTTTGCTCGATACATTGGCCAGGGCTTCGATTTTCAATGTCACGTTAATAGTCCTTCCCAGTTGCCCGCCTTGTTCGCGGTCCCAACTGGACAGCGACCAACTGCCGAACTTATCCGACGTGTAGTTGACCATCGCGACGGAAATCGTTCCGTCGGCCGATTGGGTGGAAGTTGCAAGCAGCATGGGTTTTTTGCCGTACGTCCAGGTCATCGTCCCTTCGCTCGAACTCGTACATTGCCGCGCCACAGCGCCCGGCGGGAAGGCCCGGCTGAGCTGCTGGATGTAGAAGTACTTGTAAAACTTGTCCGGCGGGGCGTCGGGATGGGTCGCGTCGAACTTCATCAGCCGCGTGCCGTTGTCGGCCGGGTCGTTTTGCTCGAAACCGATGAACCAGATCCAGTGCGACACGCCGTGGTTCAGGTCGCTGATGAATCGCCCGGCCGAGGAGGCAGCGTTAAGAGGGTTGCCCAGATTTTCGGGGCCTGGCGTGCTCGATTCCGTCTGCCAATAACTTTTTTTCGTGCCGGCGATTTTCGCCTTCATCGTGTCGGTTGCGCCCATGTTGTAGGTGTGCGTCGCAATGCCGTCCAGGTTGGACCAGGCGATGGCATCGGACTTGATCGCATCGACCATCGCATACGCCACGTTATCACAACTGGCTGCCTCCGGGGCAATAATGACAACCGAGTTCAGACCGCGTTTATCAAGCTCGGACCGCAGGGTTTTGACCACCACCGGCCATTGGCCATTGGTGAAGCGGATCGGGCGGTCGTTAGGCTCATTCAAAATGCCGGTCGCCGTAATCTGCACCCCGGTCTCGGCTTTGACTTGGGCGATGAAGTTCGCCAGCAGCTTGGCGTAGGCAAGCACGCCGGCGTCTGAGAAGTTCTTGTAGTTGTACTTGGTGGTTGTCGGCGTGACGGCGTAGCTGGAGGGCACATCTCCGGGGGCCAGCAGCAGCGTGGTGCATCCTTGCTGTTTGGCGAGGGAAATGATTCCCGAGTCGATGTAATGAGCCTTAAAGTCCGCGATCGACGGCTTGGACGGGTTGGCCAGGTACTTCGCCGGGCTGCACCACAGGCGTAAGTGCTTGAAGTTCAGATCCACCCAGATGTTTTTCGATATCAGCGCCTTGTTGGCAGCCGTCAGTTGCTGAAAGCGACCTTCAAAGTTCATTTCGCTGATCCCAAACCCCGCAAACGCCTGCTGCGGCTGGGCGCGAACGGTGACGGTGATGCCCGTTGCGCCACTCGATCGCCCGCCAGCCAGCTTTGCCATGCAAAGTGCGACGGCAAACAGGCCGGTGAAAATTACTACATTACGAATCATCATCGCTCCATGGTTGGGATTTCAAGGTTGCGTCTGCATTGTTCGACTCTTGCCACAGGGTTGCAATCACAAAATCGGCCCGAGCAAAATCAATTTTCCATGGGACGACCCAGAGCGAAAACCCCGACAGCCTCTGCCCATATCGGTGGGAATCCTTTCTCGGTTTCAACCGGGTGGACTTGGCGATTCAATTCCCTCTTGGCAGGACTTCCGTACAATCCCCCTGTCAGTCGGCCGTATAACCTTGGAGCGCTGTAGTGAATCGCGAACTGATCATCCCCAACCTGCATGTCGTCCTGGTTCATTACCCGATCGGCGTATTTTTCCTCGGACTGCTGATCGAACTGGGGAGCTTCATGTGGCGTCGCTCGTCGGTCCGGGCGGCGGGGCGGTGGATGATCCTGCTGGGGTCGCTCTCCATGATCCCGTCAGCCTTGAGCGGAGCGTACGCGCTGCGCGATGTGGCGATGATGGGCAACAAAGGCCCGAGCGAACCGTGGTCCGATGTCGTCTCCAACAGCCAACTCAGCGCTGAGGCGTGGAGCCATTTGCTCTGGCACACCTGGCTAATGTCGGCCGCCAGTGTGATCGTGGTCGTCGGCAGTGTGGGTTATCTGGCGATGTCGGACCGGCTGCGGAACAAGCTGTACTGGCTGACGCTCGGGCTGCTCCTCATCGGCGCGGGCGCGACTGCCAGCGGCGCGTGGTTCGCCGGGGAGGCGATTTTTAAGTCGGGCGTGGCCGTGATGGCTGCCCCGGATGTGGACGGCGAGGTCCCCAGCACGCAAGCCGCGGTCGCCGAGCCACCCGCAGCCCTGCCGGGCGGGGCGATGGCGGTGGTGGAGAAGATCAACACCGCGGTCCCGCCACTTCAGCCGCATGTGATTATGGCCGGCATGGCGGTGGCGGTGGCGCTGGCGGCGGTGGGTGTGTCGGTCCGCCGGATCACCGGCGAGGTCCCGCCTGTTCAACTTCGGGACGGCGACGCGCTGGTCCAATCGCTATCCCCTGCCGAACCGCCGGCCGTACTCTATTCAGCTAAATTCTGGCTGGTGGCGATGACGTTGTTCATCCTGACCTCGCTGGGTGGTTGGTATGTCTATGGCTCTGAGGCTGAAACGTTCAATCCGAAAGAAATGTGGCAACAGGTGTCGCAGTCGCAAGAGTCCCCGCCGGGACCCAAACTGAACCGCGGCGTGGTCCACGCGATCCTTGCGACAACGCTGATCGTTCTGCCGCTGATCCTGGCCGGCGTGGGCAAATGGGCGCCGAAGAACAAGTTGCTGCTCGGCAGTCTCGCACTGGTTCTGCTGCTGGCGATTCTCGCCCAATTGTGGATCGGCCTGCTGCTGTCGTTCGACGGCTCGGCGGGCGGGCTGACGCGGTTTATTTAAAAACCTCGCTCCGACTCGTCTCCACACCGCCGGGCGAGAGAGCTGGCGCTACAACTGTTCGACTTTCTCAACTTCGAGCTGGTAAACGCTTTCCACGCCACCGGTTTCGGGGTTTTTGGTCACGTTGACTTGCAGTGTACCGGTGACGCGGACCATTGAGTCGTAATACGGCACTTTGCGATCGCCGACGACGTGTGATTTGACGAAATGCTGTACCTGCGGCGGGCCGCTGAAGCAGCATTTGGTTTTGCTGTAGACCAGGTCGAACCGGTTGAGTTCATCCACCGCCATCCCGCCGGCCCACATTTCGCCTTGCAGGACGACTTTCTGGCCGTTGAGGTCTCGCCATTTCTGCGGGACCTGATCGATCGTGCCGTTCTGCTGATCGAAACTGAACGTGCTCATCGCCTGCAGGTTCACTTCCTTGTAGTCCCCACGATCGTGAATGCCGCCGCTGACGGCCTCATCGACGAACAGGTAAATCGGGTAGCCGATCACCGCCAGCATCGCGAAGGTGAACACGACCAGCCGCAGGTTGATACGCTCGCTCAGGGGGATTTTGGCAGTTGCTTCCATAACACGATCCTACTTCGCAGCCGGTTTCACGCTGCTGGTTTCAATCTGGAAAATACTGGTGATGACGTCGTCTTCCTTTTTCTCATCGACCGTGAGCTTGCCTTCCACAATCAATTCATCGGGGAAATAGCTCACCGCCTTATCCGCCGGGCAGTTGACGATGATCACGTGCTGAATTTGCGGTGGCTGGCCGAAGCAGCACTGGAGGAGGCTCGGCACGAGCGCGAATTTGCTGATCCGCTCGTCTTGGTTGATCGGGATCATGTACCCGTGCAGCCGAACCGTGCTGCCGGTGAGCTTTTTCACATCATCGGGGATATTGCCGCCCTTGTCGGCGTCGTATTCAAAATTGCCCAGTTCCTTGATGGTCAGATCCTGCGTCTTCCCCTCCTTGGGAGCCGGATGAGCCTTACGCGCCTCGGGCACCGGTGCGTCGGCGGCCACGGCGTTTTTTTGCAGGTTGGCGATGGCGGCCTGCTTGGTCGATACGCGGATCATTTCCTCGATCGGGCCGAGCTTGTCGGCGTTGTCTTTGTACCGCTCAGCCACCTTCTTCAGCATCGGAAGCGCGATGGAGTAATCACCGCGATTGAACGCCATGTTGGCGGCGATTTCCAGCTCGTCGGGCGACAGCTTCAATCCCATTTTGGGCCCGGCGGGTTGGGTGGCGGGCGATTCACCCAGCGCGGCTCCTGACGCGATGAGCATCCCGCCGCAGAACAGGAGTGTTTTCAATATCTTGCGCATTTTCACCCGCCTGCAGAATAGTAGCTTCACGCGGCCACCAGATTCGTCGCCACCGGCGTTTTATACGCCGACAGCGCGGGCACCAAGCCCGCCAGGGTTGCCAGCACGGTTACGCCCAGCAAGTATAGCAGTTCGTATCGATCGACGAATAGCCAGTCAATGCTCTGTCCCAGTAACGAATTAAGGAACCCCGACCCGATGGCCGCCAAACCGTGCCCGACGAGCAGGCCCAGCAGGCCGCCGAACAGACCGACGAACGCCGCCTCGATGCAGATCAGTGCCAGTACTCGGTTGCGTGTCGCGCCCAGCGCACGCAGGATGGCAATTTCCTTCTTTCTCGCCGTCACCGAGTTGTAAATGCTGACCAGAATCCCCACCGCCGCCACCACGATCACCAGGACGCTGATAATGAGCAGAACCGTCGCGCTGCCTTTGAGGAAGGTGTTGAAGAACTCGCGCATCACGTCTGCAGGGTTGACCGCGGCGGCTCGCTCGTCGATCACCTTGAAGTTGTACTGCATCGTCGCCTGCTGGAACGGGCCGTAGGTTTTGACCAGGATCGCCGACAATGCCCACTCGTCAGAAGGCAGGTCGGGAACGATGTCGCCTTTGTCGTCCAGGCGATAAACGTCCGGATGCTCGCAGTCTTCGCCATGTGCGTGGTCGTGGCCATGGTCGTGGGCGGTCGAGTCCTGTTCGATCTTGAACCTCCGCTTCATCGATTCAGGCACATGCTTGGGATCGATCCCGAGCGACCTCAGCACGTCATCAAGCTGCTCGGGCTTCACGTCCTCGGGCTTGATGTTGGCCCTGGCCAGCGCCTGCTGGATCATGCCGTCCTCGTGCTCGGCGATGGCATAGAGGCTGATGAAGGGCACGAACACCACGCGATCGTTGGCGGTGTGGGTGGGCGCTAAAATGCCGACGATCTTCCAAATGGGCTTATGGATGTCCGGCGTCGCCCCCGGGGGCGGCATTCCGTGCGTGGCGCGGAAGGCTCCGCCGGCGGCTTCGTTGTCCTCCGGCGAGCGCGATTCGTCGTACAAATTCAGATTCAGCGACTGCGCCATCTCCGCGCCGACGACGGCTTCAAACTTCTTGGCACCAAACACGCGGCCTTGGGCGATCTGATAGCTCTTGCCCTCACGGTATTGCCACGGAACCGCCATGGGCTTGCCGGCGTCGTCAAATCCGAACATCGCCGGGCTCGTGCCGACGATCCGCCGATTGCGGAAGCTGTCGCCCACCATGAACGGCACGGCCTGCCTTACGACCTGGCGATAATCCGCGCGCCCGGGCAAGGGGGCGGTTTTGCGGGTCAGATCCTGATACAGGTTGAACGGTATCACGCCTGGACTTTGGTCCATGTGATAGACCGTGTTCAGCGTCAACTGCAACGGCGAGCCCTTGCTCGGGCCCAGCAGAATGTCGTACCCGAAATCTTTCTGCACGAATATGTTCTGCGCCTCACGGTGGATAATCAAAATCGACACCGCCATCGCCACGCCCAAAAGCACGGAAAAAACGGTCAGCCACGTGCCCAGGGCACGCTGACGCATCTGTTTGAGGACGAGCTGGAAGAGATTCATGGGATAATGCAGAAGGATGAATGCAGAATTCAGAATGAAGTCATAGGTTTTCATTCATCATTCTGCATTCATCATTCATCCTTACTTGGAAGCCTTATTCAGTTCCTTCAACTCCACCACCCGCGGTAGTTGCTGGGTGATGTGCGGGTCGTGGCTGACGATCAGGAGGCTGGCGCCGACTGCAGTACATAATTTTCGGATCAGGTCGAGCACTTGCTGGGCACTGGCCGGGTCGAGCGCGCCGGTCGGCTCGTCGGCCAGCACCAGTTTCGGACGATTCGCCAGCGCCCGCGCTACGGCCACGCGTTGCTGCTGGCCGACGGAGAGTCTTTCGGGCTTGTAGTTCAGCCGATCGCTCAGGTCGACTTCCTTCAGCAGTTGTTTCGCCCACGCCGGGTCGGGCGATCGGCCGGTGAAACTCATGCCCAGCAGGACGTTTTCCAGCGCCGTAAAGCCGGGCAGCAGGTGGTGCGTCTGGAAGATGTAGCCGATGTTCGTCCCGCGAAACACATCCCGCTCGGCCTCGGAAAGCATGCAGATATCGATCGGCCTGTGTGAATGGGTGCGGCTATCAGACGCGCCTGTATCGACCCGCGACGAGGCGTCGTCGAACAGGATGCTGCCGCTGTCAGGGGTCAAAATCCCTGCGATCATGTGCAGCAGCGTGGTTTTGCCTGATCCACTCGAACCGACCAGCGCCACCTGCTCGCCGGCCTGCAGGGTGAACCGGCCGATATCAATGACCGGAACGACGGACCCGTCCGGGCCGACGTACTTTTTCCTCAGTTCGATCAAGTCCATCGCCACGCGAGCACCTTTCGCCAGTCTTTCGAGCGTAACCGCCCGGTTTTGTATTTGCAAGTAAGTTGCAAATAGATGAGGCTATCAGTGGAATGCGCGGGGCTTGGAAAAGTTGCAGGGCTCAGGCGAAAAGTTAATCGCGAAGACGCGAAGACACGAAGAGGATAAGAGGACGGAAACGAAGATTGAAAAGATGTAAAAGGTGGGGACCAAGGCATTCATATTTTACATCTTTTCAATCTTCGTTTTATTGTATTCCTTCGCGTCTTCGTGTCTTCGCGGTTAACTCTTTGCGTTACGTTTCCCGCACGTAATACTCCGCCTCCAGTTGTTCCTTCTTCGACGTCAGCTTGTCGTACTCGGCCTGCACTTTTTTGAGCTTCGCTTGATCGCGAAAGTTGGCTGGGTCGGCGATTTTCTGCTGGGCTTGCTCGATCGCCTGCTCCGCCATCGAGATTTCGTGCTCCAGCTCTTTCACTGTCAGCTTCCCGAACGGGCGGGCGTAGGGGTTGTCCTTCTTCTTCGTCGGGGCGTTTTGCGACACCGGAGCGGGCCTGGATTCCTGCTTGGCGGGCTTGGGTGCCGCTTGCGGCTTCGCGGGTGCCTTGCTCGCTTCATACTTGGCGATCAGTGACTTCGCCTTCATCACCCAATCAGTGTACGTGCCTTCAAAATCGATCAAACCGGGCGGGTGCAGCACCAGCAAACGTTCCGCGACTTGATTCAAAAAGTATCGGTCATGGCTGACGCACAGGATCGACCCGGGGAAGTCCGCCAGCGCCCGTTCGAGCGCTTCGCTCGAGGCGATATCAAGGTGGTTCGTCGGTTCATCGAGCACCAGCACGTTCGGGCGATCGAGCAGCAGCTGCGCGAACCGCAGCCGCGCGCGCTCGCCGCCGCTCAAGCTTCCGACTTTCTTTTCGACGTCGTCGTTGCGGAACAGCATGACCGCCAGCACGTCGCGCAGTTGCTTGTCGTTCGCCTGCCGCTTGCCGAGACATTCGTCGTACACGGTCGCGTCGGCGTTGAACTCGTCGAGCTTTTGGTTGTAGTAGCCGATGGTGATGTTCGCGCCCCATTTCACCACGCCGCTATCCGGCTCGCGGTTGCCGAGCAGCACTTCCAGCAGCGTGGTTTTACCCGAGCCGTTAGGCCCGATGATGCCCAGCCGCTCGCCGCGGACGATGTTGAAGCCGATCTCGTGCCACAGCGTCTTGTTCTCGTACGCCTTGGTCAGCTCCGCCGCCCGCAGCAGTTGATCGCCGGCCCGCTGGTTGCTCTGCAGACTAAGGTTGATTTTCTTGGTGTCGGTAACGGCCTGCACGATCTGGTCGCTTTCCAGCAGGCGGTTGAGCCGTTTCTCGCGACCCTTGGCTTCCTTCGAACGCTGTCCGGCGCCGAACCGGCGGATGAATTCCTTCTGCTTCTCAATATCCGCCTGCTGCTCCTCGTAGGCGCGCGCCCGGCTGAGCTCTTCCAGCTCTTTCTGTTCGACGAAGTTGCTGTAGTTGCCGGTGAAACTCTTGAGCTTGGCCTGCGTGAGCCAGACGACGCGCGTTGATAGGCGATCGAGGAAAAACCGATCGTGGCTGATGATGACGGCTGAGCCCTTGTAGCTTTCGAGGTAGCTTTCCAGCCACTCGATCGCTTCGAGATCGAGGTGGTTCGTCGGTTCGTCCAGCAGCAGAATGTCCGGCTCGCTGATCAGCAGCTTCGCCAGCGCCACGCGCGACTTTTGCCCGCCGGAGAGCGTGGAGATCGGCTGTTCCCACATTTTCTCCGGCAGGCCGACGCCCAGCAGCGTGGCTTCGAGCTTGTGGTGCCACACGTACCCGCCGGCCACGTCGAACTCGTGCTGCACTTCCTGGTACTCGTCGAGCACCTTCTGCAGCTCGTCGTCGACCTTGACGGCCATCTCGTGTTCCAGATCGCGCAGCTTGTGCGACATCTCGTGAAGGTGCGAGAAGGCGAGCTCTGCCTCGTCGATGACCGTGTTGTTCGGATCGAACACCGGATCCTGCGTGAGATAGCCCACACGCGCGCCCTTGGCGATCGCGACCACGCCGGACTCAGCCGTCTGCTCGCCGACAATCAGCCGGAACAGCGTGGATTTGCCCGAGCCGTTATCGCCGATCAGGCCGATGCGCTCGTTGGGGTAGATGGTGAGCGACGCCTTGTCGAGCAAGACGCGCCGGCCGAAGGATTTTTCGATATTGGAGAGTGTAACTAAAGACATTTTTTAACCACAGAGGCACGGAGACACGGAGGTGCGCTCAAAAGCTGAGCGCACTCTAAAAATAAAAACCACAAAGTTAATACGCATCACATACCGACCGGCGTGGTGCGTCTAGCGCGCATCCGTGTCTCTGTGCCTCCGTGGTTCACTTTTCTTTTTCAGTCGCCAATTCGGCGACCTGTTGTTCTAGTTCCTTGATCCGTTTGAGCAGTTCCGGCAGCTGTTGCAGAGCGGCGTAGACGCGCCGGCCTTTTTCGACCGGCATCGCCGGGAAACCGATGACGGTGGTCTGGTCGTCTATGTTTTCCGTCACGCCCGCTTGCGCGGTGATGTTGACGTTGTCGCCGATCTTGAGATGTCCCGCGACGCCCGCCTGCCCGCCGATGGTGGCGTGATGGCCGATCGTGGTGCTCCCTGCGACGCCCACCTGCGCCACAAACAACCCGCCGGCCCCGATCTTACTGCCGTGGCCGATGACGACGTTGTTGCTGAATTTCGTGCCACGTCCGATGACGGTGCTGCCGAGCGTCGCGCGGTCGATCGCGCAGTTGGCGCCGATCTCCACATCGTCCTCGATCACCACGTTGCCCACCTGCGGGATCTTGTGATGCTCGCCCTTGGCGGTGGCGTACCCAAACCCATCCTGCCCGATCACGCTGCCGGCGTGGATGGTGACGCGATCGCCCAGCCGGCAATCGACGTAAATCACCACGTTCGGATAAAGAATGCAGTCCTGCCCCACGACCGCCCGCGGCCCGACATACACGCCGGGGTAGACAACGGTCCCCGGCCCGATCGTTGCCGTCGGATCGACCACGGCCTTGGCGTGTGCGCCGCTGAACGGGTGCTTGCGAAACCCGTGCAGCAGCACCATCGCCTTGGCAAACGCCAGATACGGGTCGGCGGTATGCAGCAGCGTGACATGATCCGCCCCCACCCCCGGCGAAGCGATCACCACCGATGCCTTGGTGTGGTGTAACTTCCGCATATAACGAGGGTTAGAGAGAAAACTCACCTCGCCAGCGACGGCCTCTTCCAGCGTCCCAGCCGCGCGCAGCTCAACCGAGCCGTCGCCATTCACGGTCGCGCCGATCTGATCCGCAAGTTGCTGAGCCGTCATCACCACGGGGCGATTCTACGCGGAGAGGGGAGGAGTTGGAAATCGGGAGAGGGCACTCCTCGAATTCAAACAAAATGAAGAAGTCTTTCCTATTCTTGGCAAGTTAGGGGTTTGTCGGTTGCGTCGAAGGTGGTGACGCAGGATGTTGTCGCTGCCAATCGCGAAGCGAAATCGTTTCCCAATTCGATAATTCATCATCGACCGCGCGCAGTATGAAGCCACCCGTCCCAAGTATCGTCACGCAGATACGATTTGGGTTGTCCGGATCAACCACGATCATTGACTCTTCTCGCCCGAAAGCATTCGTCATATGCGCGCCTGGTTGTAAGAGAGTGTCGGGTGGAGTCATATCGTACCACTCGACCCCGTCGCGCGACCAAGCAAGGTACGCTCCTGCACGGGGTTGGAACTTGCGATGATCTCCTGGAGCTACAAGGTTCCAAGGCATCAACGCGTAAAAACGATGTGTGGTGGGATGAATAAAAATTTGCTTGAAGTCAAAGGCCTGCAAAAGCGCGAATCGACCCTTGGCTTTTGGATCGGTGGAATTGGAAAAATAAAGTCCGCACCTTTTGCCAAAGTTCTCCCGATTCTGACCTATGGCATGGGCAGACACAAAATAATACCAAGTGCCTGTCTTGGGGTGCTGGATGAATGCACCTCCAATTGGCAGCTCGGACTCTTCAAATCGGAAGTATGTCTGACTAGTGGAACGACCGACACTGGAAAAAACGAACACTGCAATTATTGCGATGAGCCAGTATCGCATCGTACTGCCTCCAATTAGTTCTGTAGGGCATGCTATTGTATGCCCTACGTTGACGCTACGCCGCCGCGCCCGCCACGGGCGTTGCACTGGCGGCGTTTTGGCGGACGGCGATCGTCCAGAAGGCGATCAGCAGCGTCATCACCGCCGCCAGGATGAACGGGGCGGTGTGGTGGCGGCTGTACAGGGCGGCGGCGATCAGGGGGCCGATCACGCGGGCGAGGCTGCCCAGCATATGGTAGAAGCCGAAGACCGTGCCCTGCATCCGCGGATCGGAGTTCTGGCTGACCAGCGACGACAGCGTCGGGCCTTGCAAACTGCGGCCGGTGGCGTTGCATAAACCCGCGAACAGCATCGCCGCCACCGCCCAATGCATCGCCGGCAGCGAGTAGCCGATGAACGCATACGCGGTCATCGCGGTGGATACCAGGATCGGCCCGAAGATGGCGAGTTTCCATTCGCCGAACCGCTTGGTCCAAATGCCGATCATCCTTCCCTGCACCACGATGATGATGACCCCGGCGAACATGAAAAACAGTCCGACGTGCAGTTGCGTGAACCCGTACGTGTCTTTGGCGAAGACCGCGAAGAACGTTTCCAGCATCACAAACGCCATCATGGTGAAGAACCAGATGCCCAACAGTTGCGCCAGCCGTGGGTTCTGGAAAATCGGCTTGAAGCGCGACGGGTGCAGCCAGGCCTGTGATTCATCGTTGCGGGCATGGCGGGCCGGTTCAGGGAGGCGCAGCGCGGTCATCACCGCCGCCACGCCGCTGAATATCGCGGCGGCGATCGCGGGCAGCGCCTGCCCGAAGTGGCCGAGGACTCCACCGACGGCCGGCCCCAGTGCAAAGCCGATCCCGAACGCCGCCCCGAGCACGCCCATGCCTTTGGCGCGGGTTTCCTTGGTGGTGATGTCGCTGATGTACGCTTGTGCGGTGGAAATGTTCCCGCCGCTGATTCCGTCGATGATTCGGGATACGTAAATCAGCCAAAGCCCCAGAATCGCCGGCTGCCAATCCCACGTCATCGCGACGGCCAGCAGTGCATAGCCGATGACCGACCCGACCTGCGACAGCAGCAGGATCGGCCGGCGGCCGTAGCGGTCGCTGGCCATCCCCAGGATCGGCGTGGCAAGCAACTGGCAGAGCGAGTAGACCGCGAACAAAATGCCGATCTGGAAATCGCTGGCGTTATACCGCAACGCGTAAAACGGCAGAGTCGGGATGATAATGCCAAACCCCAGCAAGTCAGACAGCACGATCAGAAACAGCGCCATCATCGCGCCCTTGGGCGGTTCGATGGGCGCTTGTGGCGATTCATATTCCAGCGTTGTGACGTCCGACATCAACCCCCTTATAGCAACTAAGTCGATGATCTTCACGCGTTGTGTGGCGGAGGCGGTTTGGCGATGAATCTTTGACTGAAACGCGCTCCCCGTAGACGCTTCGAATACTTTTTGCCAAGATCGGCGCCATGGCTTACATCACCCAACCCCTATGGTCCGGCGCTGCCCCAGGCGCGCTTGGCAATGAACCGATCGATATCCCCACGCTCACGTTCTACCCGGCGGAAAAGCCCAACGGCTCAGCCGTCGTCGTCTGCCCCGGCGGTGGGTATCACGGGCTGGCGGCACACGAGGGGGAACCGTTCGCGCTCTACCTGAACACGCTGGGCATCACGTCGTACGTGTTGAAGTACCGGCTGGCGCCCAAGTACAAAAACCCTATCATGCACCATGACGTCAGCCGCGCCATCCGCACCGTTCGAGCGAACGCGGCCGCTTGGAAGATCGACCCGAAGCGTATCGGCGTGATGGGTTTCAGCGCCGGCGGGCATCTGGCGTCGAGCGTGTCGGTGCATTTCGATCAGGGCGACCTTAAAGCAGCCGACCCGATCGACCACGTGAGCAATCGGCCGGATGTGTCGATCCTCTGCTATCCGGTCATCACGATGATGGACGACTTCACACACAAGGGCAGCCAGAACGGCCTGATCGGCAACGACGCGCCGATCGAACTGAAGCGCAAGATGAGCAGCGAACTGCAGGTGAATGAAAAAACCCCGCCGGCGTTTCTGTACCACCGCTTCGGCGACGGGGCCGTCCCGCTGGAAAATCCGCTGCAATACGCGGCGGCGTGTCGGGCGCATAAGGTCCGCTGCGAACTCCACATCTACGACGCCGACGGCCACGGGCAGGGTTTTGCGAAGAACGCCATCGACGCAGATTGGACCGAGCGTCTGGCGAATTGGCTGAAGAAGCAGGGGTTTTAGCGCTCGACGAGTTTTTCTCGATCGTTGCACAATGACGCAGAGTGGGCTTTGCCCGCCGTCCGCCGGGAACGATGGGCAAAGCGAACCCACCCATGGGAAAGTGTGAATGTCGCGATGCTCAGCGCGTTACTTTGCGTCTCCGGCCGGCCAGCCGAACCAAAGGAGCGTTCCAGCCTTGGTTCCGGCAGGAACTTCGAAGATCGGCTCGATTGGAAACTGCGATTTGCCGCTGTGTGGCACGCCGAGGCTGTAGCTGCCGGGCTGGATGATTTGCCCATTGATGAGGTACCCGATCACCGGCACTGTCGTCTCGCCGGCACGCACATTGAGGCTGGTGGTCGAAAAGCTGAACCACGGCTTGCCTTGTTCATCCTTGTACGACTCGTGCTTGGGAACCATCACAATCGACACCCTCATCAATTGCTTGCCCTCTGACGCAGTAAGCGTGAGGAACTTGTCGGCCACTTGCACGCCCTTGATTTGGAAGTCGATGGCCTCCGCCGGGTCGATCTTTGTTACGTCAGCGGGGATGGAGGTGGCGGCTTGCTTGTCACCAAGTTTGAGCGTGATTTGCTTGGCGTCGGAGGGCACTTCAACAACCCACATCTGTTTAATTTCCTGGGTTTTTGGTTGCTTGAGGAAAGGATCCTTGATCCAGCCGAAACGCATGGATTTTTCAGGTCGCACCGTGCCCGGGCCGACCGACCGACCGACGATCACACCATCCTTATCGTCAGCGACGACTTTCACCTGGTCGGCGGGCACGGCGAGGTCACCGCTGGTGGGAGTAAAGTTAATCGACGCGTTGAAAGTCATCACCACAAAGACATTGCCCGCGGCGGGCTTCAGTTGCTTGTCGTAGACGAGCGGTTTGCGAGGATAATCGCCGACGGGTTCAATGAGCACGTCGTACTTCTTCGCCTCGACTGACAGCAGTTTCCATTCAGGAGCGGCTGACGCGACTGACGCAGTGATGACCAATGCGGCGAAAAACAGTCCACGGTGGAACATGTGTAATCCTCCCTAAATGAGTACGTTCGCTCAGGCCTTGGCCGGCTTGGGTTTTTTGATCACCTTCAGCTCCACCGCCTCGGGCAGCTTCGCGTAGTGATCGTCGAGCGGATAGCAGCCGCTGATCAAGCCGTTGCGGGGGGCGGTGGTGCAGTCGCTGAAGGTGCGGCAGATCAGCTTCAGTTTCAGCGGCTTGCCGGCGATCATGTCCAGCGGCAGGTCGGGGTAGCTCAGTACCATTCGGCCGAGGCCGACGCTGTCGACCCAGCCTTGTCTTACGCACGCCTGGGCGACGTGGGGCAGGTAGTCCTGCAGGTACGTGTAGCCGGTTCCGACGAGGATCAGGTCCTGGAATTTTTGTTTCAGGTCGCGCACGACAGTTAAATGTCTCTGCACGCCGATCAGCGGTTCTTCCGGCGGTTGGTAGCCGTCGCTGGGCGGGTAGAAGGCAGGACGGCTCAGGTGCGGGTTGTAATAGGGGCTCGCGCCGCTGAGGTTCACCAAGCGGATGTCCAAGCTGCGCAGCAGTTCCAAAAACTTGATCGGCTCGGTCAGGTCGATCTGCAGCGGGTTGTTCGGGTTCTGCCCGAAGCCGTACACGTAGGGAATCGGGTATTCGTCGGGAATGCCCGGGCCGAGCTTGCCGGGCGTGCTCTTGGACGGGTCGGGCATGAACGGAACCATGTCGAAGATGCTGACGCGCACGCCGATCTTGAGTTTAGTTTCGGCCCGGATCGCGCTGACCACTTCGCGCAGGTAGCGTGTGCGGTTTTCAAACGATCCGCCGAAGTCGCCCTTGCGGGTGTGAGCGCCGAGCAGTTCGTGGCCTAAGTAGCCGTGGCAGTGTTTGACGTCCACCCAGTGGAAACCGATCTTCTCTGCGAGTTTCGCGCACTTGCGGTAGTTGTCGATGATCCGCCGGATGTCTCCATCCGACAGTAGTCGACTGTCGTCGGTTATCCCCAGCCGGCGATCGAGCACGGGATGACGGAACGCCGTCAATGGCTCCATCTTTTTCTTGTCATTGGGTTTGCTGAATCGCCCCGAGTGTGTGAGCTGAATGCCGATCGACAGATCATCGGTATTGCCGACCGCGTCTTTGTGTGCTTTGACCAGCGTGTCGAACATCGTCTTCACGCCGCCAAACGTCTGCTCGTTGAGCATCACCTGATTGGGATTGGCGCGTCCGTCCGGTTGAACGGCGATGGCTTCGCCGCCCCAGATGAGCTTGGCACCGCTGAGCCCGAAATGTTTCCATCGGCGGATGGTGTGCTCGCTGGGCTGGCCGTCGGTGCTGCCGTCCCAGCCTTCCATCGGGTGGATGCAGAAGCTGTTACCAATGGAGATGTCGCCTTTGCGGATGGGCTTAGCCATCGGCGAATTCGGGCCGGACTCAAGTGTACTATCGCACGGGATTTGCGGCGCGACTTCCTTCGCGTACGCCTGAAACGCTTCAACGGTTTTGATGCTGCCAATGCGTGTGATGGGGCGATCCGCCATGGTCGATTTGCTCCAAGTAGGGAGGGTTGACCATACAATAAATGGCTCGCCCTTGCTACTTGCCGCCCGTTGGGACACACCAGTTCAGAACCATCGAACTTTTCCGAATCACGGCTGTCAGCGCGGAGGCAAAAAATTGACGCTGCCGATCAAAATCGACAAAGTAGAGCCGCCGCAAGGGTTTGCGTATTCAAGCAAGGTCAACCGGCACCCACGGTGCCGATTTTGCCGGACGTAGGTTTTATCCGGCGATGTTTGGGGTTCATTCGGATTTGATCCCGCGCCTGAGCCTGTTTTATCGGACGGAATTTGCTTGCCACTGGATTCCAGTCGCTTACCCTCACCAGATAGCGTCAGGTTTTTCACTGTGAGTTGCCGTAAGGAGTCTGCCATGAACGTGCGTCGTTTAAGTCAATGTTTGAATGCGATGTGGAAACGGAACCGCGGCACGTCGGTTGCGAAAGCGGCCCAAACAGCGATCGAGCCGCTGGAAGCGCGTTGCCTGATGTCGGCCTACAGCGCGGCGGTGCTGGTTGATGCGCCGCGCGGGTACTTTCAACTGAACGAACCAGGCGGAACGCAATTCGCGCTCAACAACCCCAGCGCCACCGGCGGGTCGTCGATGTTTGGCCAATACTTCAACAACCCCGACCGCAGCCAGCCGGGCATTCCCGGAACCGCCGGCGACACCGCGATTCAATTCAACGTCAACGGGCTGAATCAGGACGTTCACAACATCGCGGACTCCAAAACCTACTCCGGCATTACGCTGGAAGCATGGGTTCGCCCGACGCAGACCACCAACCAGGGCATCCTGGTGAACACCAGCTCCGCCGGCGTGTATTCCGATGTGACGTTCAATCTGCGGATCGTGAACATCGGCGGGAAGGCTCGCTTTGCGTTCTACACCTTCGACGGGGCGGGCAAGATGTTCGTCGCCAACGATGAGGTGGTCGCCGGTACGCTTTATCATCTGGCCGCGACTGCCAAGAACGGGCGGTCGTCCGCGCTTTACATCAACGGCGTGAAGGCGGCGGGAACGTATTACGTCAACGGCGTGGCGCAGTCGGGCGTTGTGGCGGTCGGGACTTTAGCGAACTACAAGAACTGGTACATCGGTTCGGTTGTCGGGCGCAGCGTTTTCGATCCATTTTATACGGAATTCTTCCACGGCACGATCGATGAAGTGGCGATCTACCCGGTACGCCTGACCATCGAGCAGATCGCCAGGCACCACAGCATCGGTGCCGCCGCATCGCCGGCCGGAACGATCACGGGCGTGATTTTTGAGGACGTCAACGGCAACGGTTCAGGCGGGATCGGCGAAGGGCCGCTCGCCGGATGGACCGTCTTCCTCGACACCGACCGCGACGGGCAACTCGACGTCGGCGAGCTAGCCACCACCACCAATTCCGGCGGCATTTACACGTTTAACGGCGTGGTGCCGGGTGCATACCGACTGCAGGAAATCATCCCCGCCGGCTGGATCGGCGTTGCCCCGCGGTTCGGCTCGGCGGACATCACCGTGACCGCCGACCAGATCACCCGCAAGGATTTCGCCTCCGCACGACCGATCCTGATCAGCGGCAGCGTGTTCGGTGACAACAACCGCGATGGCCTACGCAACGGCGCTGATGCAGGTGTTCCGGGGCAGACCGTGTTCCTCGACATCAACAACAGCACCGAGGTCGATGCCGGCGACTATGTGACGACCACCAACTCCAACGGCGGGTTCACCTTCGCCCAGTTGCCGCCAGCCACCTACACGTTGCGCGTAGTGACCAGCGGGCCGCTCAACATCGCCACGACGCCGCGCATTTTGACACTGACGATGATCAGCGGCCAGGTGCTGACTGATCTGAACATCGGTTTTAGGTAAACCCTGTAATTGAGACATTGACGATCGAGACATTGTCGATTGAATTCGAGTTTTTCAATCGTCAATGACTCGATCGTCAATGATCCAATTCGCTTTTACGCTTCCAGATTCAACCACTTCACCTGTTCCGGCGAAAGCTTGATGTTCAGCCCGTCCATGCTCGTGCGGGTTTCGTTCAGGAACCGCGGGCCGATCAGGGCGAACGTTGGGAATGGCTGGGCCATCACGTACGCCAGCGCTACCGAGATCGGCGTGACGTTCAGCTTCTTGGCCAGCTCGTAAACGCGGGCCTTTCGTTGGAAGTTGTCGTCGCTGTACCAGGGGCGAACCAGTTCCTTGTCGTCGATCTTGTCCGGCGCCGAGCGGTCGGTGAAGAACCCGCGGGCCTGGCTGGACCAACTGATCAGCCCCAACTGGTTTTTGGTGAACCATGCCCGCGATTCCGGATCGCTGGCCGCCACACAGCCGCCCCAAACGGGGTTGACCATCCGTGCCAGGCTGAAGTTGTTGCTGACGACGGAAAAGCCCTGCAAACCCTTGGATTTGGCGTAGTCGTTGGCTTCCTGCACGCGGGCCAGCGACCAATTGCTCCCGCCGAACGCCTTGATCCTGCCGGCTTTGACGTGCTCGTTCAGCACATCGACGAACGCGCTGACCGGATATTCCGGATTGTCGCGGTGCATCATGTACACATCGGCGTGATCGGTCTGCAAGCGCTCGAGCGAAATCTTCAACTGGCTGGTCAGGCTGATCGGATCGCAGTTGGGCGTATGACAGCCCTTGACGATTAGGACGACTTGATCGCGCACGCAGCGGTTCTTCATCCACTGGCCGAGCAGTTTTTCCATGAGCCCGCCACCGTAAATGACGGCGGTGTCGAACATGTTCCCGCCGCGGGCGAAGAAATCGTCGAACATGACGGCCGAGTGGGGCATGGTGCGCTGGTTGTCGCAGCCCATCGCCAGCCGGCTGACCTTTTTGCCTAGATGCTGGATCGTGCCGTACAGCATGTTGTTGTCGGCCCGCACTTTCAGCGGCTGGCGGTCGACGGTGTGCAGCACCTTTTCCGGCTTTTCCATCTCGTACGTCAGCCCGATCGCTTCGCGCCAGCGGTCGAGCGTGGAGATATTGCTCAGCGTGTCGGCCCATGTCATCGCCGGTGCGGGGGCTTGCTTCTTGCCCATCAGAACGGCGGTGCCGAAGACGTCGGCTTCGAGTCCGAAGCTGGTGTTGGAGGCTTCGCAGACGAATTCCTTGGGTTCTTTTTCGCCGTTCTTCTGGACGATGATCTTGCCCGTATCCGGCGCACCTCGGTTGGCGACGTAGGGGTTGGGGATCGTGATTCTTCCCTGCGTTCCAAAGATTCGGACGACGTTTTCCTGGTTGATGCCCACGCCGGTGGAGATTTGCGCCAGGATATCGCCGGGGAACTTCAGCGTGCCGATGGCCCATTCGTCGACACCGGTCTGGCCAAGGTGGGCGGCGCCTTTGACGTCGATCGGATCGGCGAAATCCTGTCCGCTGGCAGCACCGGCGATCAGTCGGGCGTAGCTGGTGGTGTAGCAACCAACGTCCATGATCCCACCGCCGGCAGCATCGTTCTTGAACAGACGTCCTTCTGGATTGAACCCCGCCTGGAAGCTGAAAGTGGCGTTGATCACGCGGATCTCGCCGATCGCATTCTCTTTCAGCAGTTCCACCAGCTTGGCCGTCTGCGGATGGCAGCGGTACATGAACGCTTCCATCATGAGCACGTTGTTGACGACGGCGGCTTCAAGCATCGCCATGGCTTCGGCGTGATTGACGGCGAACGGCTTTTCCACCAGTACATGCTTCTTCGCGCGGGCGGCGCGGATGGCCCATTCCGCGTGCTGCGGGTGCGGCACGGCGATGTAGACCGCATTGACGTCCGGATCGGCCAGCAGGGCGTCGTAAGAGCCATACGCTTTGGTCGCGCCAAAATCAGCGGCGAACTTGTCCGCCTTGGCCTGATCACGCGAGCCGGCCGCGTACAGCTTGCCGGTTTTGGCCTGCTTTAAACCTGTCGCAAACGCCTTGGCGATTGCGCCGCAGCCGATGATGCCCCAGTGGATGGTTCCGCTCATTATGTGTCCTCTTGATGGATTGTGTCCTGTTTGGCTTACTCCAAAGACACAGTAGATCGAAAAATAGGCGAATCCATTGCTTAGATGGTCACAAATATGTCATATTTGGATATATGGCAGGTGAATTGATCAAAGGACTGCAGTTGGGAACCATTTATCGGTCGCACTCCGCGGTGGAGAGTTGTTCAATGGTGCGTAAGCCCAACTTACGCGGGTCGTACGTGAATCGCGTGCTGGAGAAGTTTGCGCTGGTCTATGTCCTCGACGGATCGGGAACGTTCACCGATTGGAATGGCCAATCGCACGCGGTCAGCGCCGGTGCAGTGATCCAAATGCCGCCCGGGCGGAAGCACTCGGTCGTCCACAAGGCCGACGGGCGATGGCTGGAAGCGTGGATCACCCTGAGCAGCCGGTTTGCCCAGGCACTGATCGATTTGGGATCGATTAACGAAGAGCAGCCCGTGCTTTGGCCGGGCGTAGATACGTCGTTAATCACGCAGTTCGATGACATCCGAACGCAGTTGCGTGAGTTGCCCGACCGCGACCTGCCCGATGCGCTGGTGTCGGCTCATCAGTTGCTGGCTGCGATCCACCGCGCTGACCGCCGGCGGGGTTCGATCGATCCGCAGACGGAGATGATCGAGCGCTCCACCGCGCTGCTCGGCCGCGATTTGAATGAGCGGCTGGACATCGGGCGGATCGCCGCCGGGCTTGAGCTGAGCTACGAGCGGTTCCGCAAGCTGTTCCGCCAGCGGATGGGAGTCAGCCCCGGCGAATACCGCATCCGCCGGCGGATCGACCAGGCGCGGTCGATGCTGATCCAGCAGCGGCTGAGCAACAAGGAAATCGCCTACGCGCTGGGGTACGCCGATCCGTTTACGTTCAGCAAGCAGTTCAAAAGATTTGTGGGCATGTCACCCACGGCGTTCCGCAAGCGGGTGTAAGGAGTGGAAAGTGAAAAGCGATGAGTTGTTTCATCACCCATCGCTTTTTAGCGTGCTGGATTCTCCGAGCGTTCGATCATTACGGCGTCGATGGGCCGTACGGATCCCAGATCACTTTTCCGGGTTGGTTGAAATTGAATGTGGCGTTTCCTGTGGTGTAGCCCGGCGGCAGGATCAATTCTTTAGCCGCATACCAACTGACGTGTCCGTCGGCGAAGCAGATCATTCCGCCGACGCGATGGCGGGCTGCGAAGTAGGTCCACGATGCCTTCACGCGCGCCAAACGCCGGCTGGGCAGATCGTTACCGTTCGGCGCGCCGTACGCGGTCTGTACGTCCTTGGGAATTTCGTTCACGGTCATGCGACGCTCGACGAGCATCGCTACTTCGCTGGCCGGTCGCAGGCCTTTGGCTTTGACGAGCTTCAGCCGGTTGGTCGCACTCGCACCCAATTGCGTGGTGCTGTTGATCTGCGAGTTAATCCCGTAACAGACGTACATGTTGCGCGATACCACGGCTCCACCGAGCGTATCGGTGGTTCCCGCCGTCATGTTCGTACCGATCGATGCCGGAGCGGGGAGCGGGTTGTTGTGTCCCCACATCGTGTAATAGGCGCCATTGACCTCAGCCGGGTTGGCGGTGCTGGCGGTCGGCAGATCGGCGTCCGGGCAGACCATTAGGTAGTTAGCCCCGCTGGTCGGCAGCGGTACGCCATTGGTTTGCAAGTCGGAATACTGCACGCGGTTGCTG
>JANMES010000091.1:0-7362 GCA_031377185.1 Phycisphaerae bacterium | reverse complement strand
GTCCATGCCGGAGCAGAAGTTACCAAATCCCCTCGCCGGGCGCGCCCCCTGCACTCAATAAAATTCCACGGGACGGTAAGCAGTTACAAAATCCATGACGGGACGGTAAACAGTTACTCAAGGGTTGATAAAGCGAAAGGTTTATGAGGTGACATCCACGAACGCCATTCGGATTTCCCCTAACTCCGCGCCGTTGTGCGCGTTATGAGCACTCGGCGGATTCACAACGTTCGACGAAGCGAAAGGATGAGCACGATGATATCAATGGTGACTGCGACCGGCGTAATATTTGCGATTGCCGTATTTTTGACCGCAGCCCCAGCGTCTGCCCTGGAGTTTCATGTCTCGCCGTCAGGCAGCGACAAGAACCCCGGCACCCAGGCAAAGCCCTTCCAGACCATCGCCCATGCGCGCGACAGCGTCGCCAAGATCAATGGCAAGATGACTGGCGATATCGTGGTGTATCTTGGAGGCGGAACCTATGAGATTTCCGAGCCGGTCGTATTTGATGCCAACGATTCCGGCACCAACGGCCACAAGGTGATTTACAAAGCCGCCGCCGGCCAGATGCCGATCGTGAGCGGCGGAAAGTCCATCAAGAACTGGGAGGTGCACGACAAGGAGAAGAACATCTACAAAGCTGCCGTTGGTGACCTGAAATTTCGCCAAGTTTATGTCAACGGCGTCCGGGGGATACGCGCCCGTTATCCGAACCGGACCAACGAGGTGACGTTGGAGGGGTATTTGCTTGGCGCAAAGGTTACGGGAAAAGCGCCTTACCAACTCCAGGTCGACCCCGCAGAACTGAAAGGCTGGGAGACATGGACCAATCTAAACGAGGTGGAAGTCGTGATGGTCGCGCACTGGAAGCATAAGCGGGCACGCATTGCCAGCATCGCCGGCAATATGATCAATTTTCAGGAGCCCGAGAACGCAGCTCCCTTAATGAATCATATGGAGCAAGGCGGCACCCCGCATTGGTATGAGAACGCGTATGAGTTCCTGGATGCGGAGGGCGAGTTCTATCTGAACACCAAGGCCGACACTCTGTTCTACAAGCTGAGGAAGGAGGATGTTTTGCCCATTGAGGTGATTGTGCCGGTGGTGGAAACGCTCTTTGACGTCCGTGGTTCTTCCCCTGACGCGATGGTGCATGACCTTTCGTTTGAAGGCATCACCTTTCAACACAGCAACTGGACCAAGCCAAACACTCAAGGCTATACGGTCTGGCAGTCGGCGACTTGGTATTACGACCCGCAGTCTCCCGGCCAGAACGGAACGATCCCGGCTGCCGTGCAGTTGGCAAATGCCGACAAGGTTGAGATCCGCTCATGCACGGTCAGGCAAACGGGCGCCCATGGGATCGCCGCCATCAAGGATGTGGTCAGCAATTGTTCCATCATCGGCAACCTCGTGGCCGACACCGCGGCGGGCGGCATCTACCTTTTGCTCAACGACGAAAAGTCCACTGGCAACATGGTGGTCGACAATACCGTGGAATACGTCGGAATGTGCCATTCGGACGGCTGTGGAATTCTAGCGGCGCGCACCCCCGACGTCGCCATCCTTCACAATGAGATCCGGTACGTTCGTTATACCGGCATCAGCACCGGGTGGTCCTGGGATGATAAAGACAGTGCCGCAAAAAACCACGATGTCGGCCACAACCTGATCCACAGAACCATGGGGCTGCACGACGATGGCGGAGGCATCTACACCCTGGGCAAGATCCCGGGCATGAAGATCCACGACAATTACATTCACGACATCGTGCGCTCCAAGTTCAGCGGCGGTTATGGCATCTGCGGTATCTATTTGGATAACGGTAGTTGCTTCAAGCTGGTTCAGGACAACGTCATCGAGAATGTGGAGGTGGCATTCTTTTCGGGCAACAAGCCCAATTACAAAAACACCTTTGATCGAAATTATCACAATGGCCCATTGGCTAAAATCCTCGATAAGGCGAACATCGTCACCAACAACACACTGGTTCAAGACTCGAAATGGCCGGCCGAGGCCGTGAAGATCATGCAGGCAGCCGGGCCACGCGGAGCGTATCGTCGCCCCGATGGCTCAACGAAATCCCAGCGCTGAGTGGGGAAAATGAATTCTAATGAAAAGAAAGAATTAAACGGGACATGAAACTATTTGAGTCGCTGAAAGCAGGCATTTTCAATGGCAATCAGTGAACCCATTGGCGAGCCCACGAAGCCGGATCTCCGGGCGGAGAAATCCATCGCCGGATCCCAGATAGTGACTGCGGGCCTCGCCATCGCCGGTGCATACGCTCCCTTTCTGTTGGACTATCTTTTGTATGGGTTTTGGCAATTACGCCCTGATCCTCACCAGCCGCTATCAAACGGCTTCCTCTGGCTACTCCTTGTCATCGGCGGGTTGGTGGTACATATCGCTCTCGGAACCAAAGCGGCGATCATGTGTCTGATGGTCAATCTGGAGTCGGCCGACGTGCCGGGAGATTCATGGAGTTGCCGACTGGCCGCCCTGACCACGGTGTTGTGTATTGAATCACTTGGAATGCTCATTGCTGTGTTCTGTCTCATTTCGCCCGACCAATCGCTCGCGCTGACCGTTCCGAGAATCAGTATGCTCGCTGTCGGCGGAGCATTCGGCGGGCTGTTGATGTTTTCCCTTGTTAGATGGGCGAGAAAACGCGCGAATGAGCGTCGAAAGAAGCAGAGAGCGTGGATCGATGAAAAGCTGTAGTAGTATGACAACTGGCGGATTATTTGGCGGATCGAACTGGACAATCGGGCGGATTGTTCGTATAATGTTCGGTGATTGGCTCCGAATTGTTGGAGCGTTGCTCTTTGGCAATTTCACCGCTGGCTGAGGATTCATAACCGATTCGTTCTTTTCCCAACTGGTTGCGTACCTTGGAGTACCTTTGCGTACCTTTTTTTCAGCCCGATTTTGCGAATAACTCATTGTTGATCAAGAGGATACGAGTTTTAGAATGGATTTTATCATCAATTTGTCGAGCAGAAGACGAGACGGGGCCGATTGCACAAAGGCAGCGAAATTGGATGAATATCCCCACCAGCCGACTGCCGATTGAACCGGCGGGGTTGGTGGGCTAATTTAGTGGCGATGTCGGATTTCCTCCCCGAGCGTCTCGAGCCGCCTAGAGCCGCCAACACATCGAAGGCGGGCACGTCGATCTACAAGTACGAAACGCCGGCCGAAAAGCCCGAAGTGGTTCACGGCGATCCGCTGCTCATCAAGGCGATCGAAAAGCACATTGATTTGCATCTCGGCGGGGCGTCGGATTGGGTGTTTCACGAGATCGTCTCGACCACCATCCATGTCGATATCCACATCGTCCCGCCGACGGAGGAGCGTCCGTTTTACGTGCTGGTGACAAGCGGGATGGCGGAGCGGCCGATGACGTCACCGCCCGAGGCGGAGGGGTGTGAGTTTGCGGAACTGTGCATCTGCCTTCCACCGGATTGGCCGGGGTTGAGCGAGAAAGCCCGGACCCAATCGCCGCAAGACGCGGATCATCCGTGGAAAGACGAGAACAACTATTGGCCGATCCGCACGCTCAAATCGCTGGCGCGGTTTCCGCATGAGTACAAGACCTGGCTGTGGTTCGGGCATACCACGCACAACGGCAATCCGCCGGAACCGTATTCGCCGGGCACCAGAATGTGCGCTGCGATGGTGGATTTCAATCCGCTGTTTCCGAAGGATTTTCACAAGCTGAGCGTGGGCGATCGCGACATCGCGTTTCTGACGATCTATCCGCTGTACGAGGAGGAAGTGCAATACAAGCTCGATCACGGTTACGATGCGTTCATCGCGAAGATGGACGCCGCCAACGTGACGGCCGTCATCGACCCGCAGCGGCCGAGCTTTATCAGGCCGGCTAAACCGTGGTGGAAGTTCTGGTAAACGCAATCATCTTGAAACTTTTGGCCCTCATTACCAATGCGATCCTCCTCTCCACGCTGCTGCTGGCCGGCGGGTGTGTGAGTACGAATCTTTATCTGGCGACCGAGCACATGGAATCGGCAGCAAGCCCTAAGAAGTTGTACGTGTTGGCCGACGGATCGATGGCGATCGAGTGTGAAGTCGAGATCGGTTATCGCAGCATCACGCAGGAAAAGCGTTACATCGTGGTGGAGCACGAATACATCCACCAGCGGCTGGAGAACGCGGGTAAATCGCTCAAGCCCGGACAAACACCGCGGATTTATCTCGGCTCGGATACGCCCAGCCGATACGTCACGACGGGCCAGGACCGTTCCGGTCTGGCCGAGCCGCAGTCCGATCTGCTGGTCGGAGCCTTGCCGCCGATCGAATTGCATCCGAAAGACAAGTTCCTCGATGAAATCGTGTACGAGTACGGCTCGATCCGCGGGATCATCGAGCGCAAGGGCTTGTTGCGTGACGAAACCGACCACAGCACCCGAACCGCCGGCGGGTACGCGGTCTTCGCGCTGGGCATTCTGCCGGCGGTGGCGGTGGATGTGGTGACGTCGCCGATCCAATTGGCGTGGGCGGTCGTTTACTACGCGTCTCTGAAAGAACAGTACAACCTCCAGCCCGTCGGATTATGACCCGGACTGCAAACCCCGCCGACAACGACTGCCAGAAAGGGTGTAAAGTGCTGTCGTATCAACGTTTATGTTTTGGATTGGCGGCCGATTTTGGTTCAAGCGGCCGGGTCGATACGTCCGATAATTGTAGAAGTGTCAGATCGACTCGTCCAAGCTCTGATCGAATCGCCCAACGAGGCCGCCGACGATTGTCTGCTCGAGGGCCTGCGCCTGGGCACGAACGCGGAGAAGGCGTTGTGCCTGGATGCGATCGTTCGTCGGAACACGGTTCGCGGGCTCGGCGGCGTGGTGGGGAGCTTTCATCTGCTGCCCGAGTCGCTTCAGCAGCGCGTGCTGAGCAACATCCGCCAATACCACGCCGCGTTAAGCGAGTGCGGGCGGAGCGATGAAAAATCGGTCCGTCTGAACGCCCTCAAGCTGATCGCGCTCGGAAGGCAAGCGAAGTTGTCGTACGTCCTGATTGAAAACCTGCACGCCGGCGATGACGGCTTGGCGGAGATGGCAGTGAAGTCGATGGTCGCCATGGCGCTGTGGGTGGTGATGGAAACGCGGGGGTTGCAGAAGGGGGTTCAGGGTTCAGGGTGCGTGGTTCAGGGTGCGGATGAATCGCAACTTGTAAACGACAAGCTGATTTTCCCCGAACCCCGAATCCCGAACCCCGAACCCCATTCGTCCTCTGCCATCTACGCCGATCTCATGGAACAGCGCCCCGAAATCGAAACCGCCGTCGCGCGGGCGTTGGACATGCACCGTGGTGCGCATGCCGGCGATCTGCTCCGGGCGACGCTGCTCCTGTGCGATTGGGCGGGCAGCAAGACGCTGGCGATTCTCAACACCGCCAAGCACGGCGGGCAGTCGCCGATGGTCCGAAGGCTGCAGCAACCGCCGGCGTCGGAGTCGGTTGAATCGTTTCTGCTGGGTGCCAGTCACGGGCAGTTGCGGTCGCACTTCAACATAACCTTCTCGCGGATCAACGAAGCGCCGGTGCTTGACGCGCTGCTGCGTAAGACGCACTGGCTGAAGGATCATCAGCTCGAGACGTGCATGCACCACGTCACCCGTGGCGTATGGCTGACCGAGCAAGACCTGCTGCACGACATCGAGCGCCGCAGCCCGGCCGACGCGGCGAGGATCGCGGAGTGGATCGCCTGCACGGGCGTACACGACGTGGTTCAAGACGAGCGCATCGAGCGCCTGCGAAACCATGCGATGACCGATTTCTCCGCCCGGCTGAATGTATTGCGGGTGGGCATCAAGCGCAAACGTGGGGCGTCGGTGAAGCTCGTCCAGTCTTACCTGACGGATCCCGACGAACGACTGATGCGAATGGCCGTCCGCGAGCTGATTCGCCGCAAGCCAGCGGATTACGAGAACTTGTTGTTGCAGATGATGACCAGCGCGCCCGAAAGCGTCCGCCGCGTCATCAGCCGATCGATCGGGCAGGTTGGGTTTGATCTGTTCTGGACGCGATTTGATCGCCTCGACCGCAGCACGCGCAAGCAGGCCGGCCGGGCGATGCTCAAGTTGCTGCCCGACGCGACCCTCCGGCTTGGCCGGCGGATGGCGAGCGGGCAGATCGACGACCAGCTCAAGGCCATGACGATCGCGCAGGAACTGGAGCTTGGCGATCAGCTCCGATCGCAACTGCTCACGCTCTGCACGCACGTCAACGCCAAGGTGCGCAGTAAAGCCATCCACGTGGTGGGCGAGATTACGGATTTGCCGTCCGATGCGCTGATCGAACGGCTGATGAGCGACTCCGACGCCCGCGTCCGCGCAAACACCATCGAAATCCTCGAGACCAAGCAGAAGACCGCGTTCCTGCCCGCGCTTGCGACACGGGCACGGTCGGCCAACAACCGCGAACGCGCCAACGCCATCAAGGCGATGCACCGTATGCGCGTCACGACGGCCAGCTCGCAGTTGCTCGCCATGCTGCAAGACCAGCGCCCGGAGCACCGCATCAGCGCGTTGTGGGCGCTGAAGCAGACCGGCATCTGGCAACTGGTGAACGAGGCCGTGAAGATCGCGAAACAGGACGAGAGCCTCAAGGTCCGTCGCTACGCACTGGCGGCGGTGAAGACGGTGGTCGAATCGGCTCAAACGGCCAGGAACAAGGCGGGATGATGCTCAGTCGAACAATCACAACCCGACTCAGCCGCTGGCTCGCCTCGGGTACGGCGATGCTCGCGACAGCCGGCGCGTCGGTCGCGTTGGCAGCGGATAGCGCGCAGGACAAGCTCCAGAGCCTCTTCGACGGAGTGGCCGGCAAGACGGCGCCGGGGACGGAGGCTCCGTCATCGACCCATTTGCTGGCGTTTACGATGCTCGGGCTGGGCGTGATCTCGATCCTCGTCTGGCACAACAACCGCCAGCCCAAGCCCAAGAAGGTACGGCAGGTCAACCATTCGCGGAAGCTGATGAAGCAGATCACCCGCCAGATCGGCCTGGCCGGCGACGAGGTGCGGCAGCTCAAGCTGCTGGCCGACATCCATCAGCGCACCAGCGGGCAACCGCTGCAGAATCCGCTTACGCTGCTGTTATGTCCTTCGCTGCTGACGCATTCGCTCGAATCCAATGACGTGAAGATCGACCGTACTGTCATCTCCCGTCTGGCGCGGCGGATTTCGCAGAAGCCGAAGGCGTAAAGCACCAACCTCCGCCGCTCCACATCTCTGAAAGCAATCATGCGACACAGAGGCACAGAGTCACAGAGACAGGCACAGAGAAGAAGTGAACTCTCTGTGCCTGTCTCTGTGACTCTGTGCCTCTGTGTCGCATG
>JANMES010000070.1:0-61868 GCA_031377185.1 Phycisphaerae bacterium | reverse complement strand
CGCTGATCGACGGGCTTTTCCGCGCGACCGACGTGATGGTCAGCGGCAAGGTCGCGGTCGTCTGCGGCTACGGCGACGTCGGCAAGGGCTGCTGCCAGAGCCTCAAGGGCCAGGGCGCCCGCGTGATCGTGACCGAAATCGATCCGATCTGCGCCCTGCAGGCCGCGATGGAAGGCTACCAGGTGCTGACGGTCGAAGACACGCTCAGCTACGCTGACATCTACGTGACGACGACCGGCAATCACAACATCATCACCGCCGGCCACATGGCCAAGATGAAGGACAAGGCCATCGTCAGCAACATCGGGCACTTCGATAACGAAATCGACATGGCCGGGCTGAAGAAGGTCAAGGGCATCAAGACCACCAACATCAAGCCGCAGTACGACATGTGGACCTTCCCGGACGGCCACAGCGTGCTGATCCTCGCCGAAGGCCGCCTGATGAACCTCGGCTGCGCGACCGGCCACCCGAGCTTCGTGATGAGCGCCAGCTTCACCAACCAGACGATCGCCCAGATCGAACTGGCCACGAACCTTAAGAAGTACGAAAAGAAGGTCTACGTGCTGCCGAAGCACCTGGACGAAAAGGTGGCCCGCCTGCACCTGGACAAGCTGGGCGTGAAGCTGACCGTCCTCCGCAAGGACCAGGCCGACTACATCGGCGTGCCGGTGGATGGGCCTTACAAGGCGGATCAGTACCGGTACTAGTTTTTATGATAGACAATCGACGGAAACTGGAGGGCGGCTGTCCTCAGCCGCCGAGTTGTTGCAATTAAGTCGGCGGGTGAGGACACCCGCCCTCCAGATTGAGCCAATGCCGATTTCGATGAGGTAAATGGCTGCGGTGTGCCGTCCAACTAACCAACGGAAGAACCCAGAGACTATCTCTGGGTTCTTCTGTTTTTGGGATTGATGGGAACTTCGGTAAATCCTCCATGGCGATTCTTGCAACCTTCCGTACACATGATCATTTGTTACTCTGGTTGCCCCGGTGAAAAAGACCTTCAAAGCCATTTTCGTTCTACTGCTGCTCCTCGTGATCGGGGGCGGGTTTCTGGTTTGGAACGCCGGTCTCGTCGGCAGTGGAAGCATTGAGAAGTGGATCGGGGTGCAGCTTCAATCAATCGTTAACTCCTACATCAACCCGCAATTATCGTTCGAGGACATTGATTACGAGTATCCGGGCACGGTCAGGGTGAAGAACCTTCACATCGACGCGCCGGACCCGGCGAATCCGGGGCAGAATATCAGCATCATTTCCGCGTCCGGCGCAACCATCACTCTGGCGGAGATTCCGCACGTCGGCAAGCCGATTCGGATCTCAAAAGTGATCCTCGATCAGCCCGCAGTGCTGCTCGTATCGGGAGGGAAGGGGAGGCTGATCGGATTTACCGACTTGGTGAAGCCGGATGTGATCAAAACCACGGCCTCATCTAGGCCGAGCGAGAAGAAGCTGAGCGACATTCTTGAAATCCGCATGATCCGACTGAACGACGGCAAGGTGGTCTACGACCCGAGGATCGCCGGCGCCGAGCCGATGGTACTGGACCACATCTGGACCGAGACCGACGTCGATCCTGCGACTGACGGGGCGTACGACCTGGCGATCGGCTTGAACCGTCAGCCGCTGTTTTCGCTGGATGCCCGGGGGCGGTTTAATCTCGATACGCTGGAAATCAGCAACATGGCGGTGCAGCTCGATGGATACGTCGGGCGGGATCGCGAGGCGTTCCTTCCGCCGCAACTGCAGAAGGTGATCGAGCAATACAAGGTGGAAGGCAAGCTCAACGTTCAATTCACCGGCAGCGTGCCGCTGAAGGACATTCGATCGGCCGATGTGGGGTTTAATTCACGGCTGACACGGGCGAACATCACCACCGAAGAATTCAAGCTGCCGATTCAGCGGTTCGACATCGACGCACAGATGAAGAACCGTCAACTGACCCTCTCGTCGGTCTCGCTCAAGGCACTGAAAGGGTCGCTGGAGGCCAGCGGCACGGTGAAGCTCAATCGCCGGCTGGATAGCAAGCTGAATGTCGTTGTGGAGGGCATGCACATCGACGACCTATTCGTCACCCTCGGGACGGCGGAGAAGCCGAAGCTGGCCGGGCGGCTGAACGCGAATATGAACGCCGTCGTGCCTGTGTCGGCGTTGATCGTTCGGCTGGCGCCCGAGAGCACCGCCAGCACCCGGCTGGCGATGCTCGACCCTGAACTCCGTGAGCCGTTGCCATTCAAATGGGGTGAGGGTCAGATTCACCTCGACAAGGGCCGACTGGTGAACGTCCCGGTCATTGAGCAGCTCAGCCGGGCGATCGCCAAGACGGCCTCGCTGATGACTTTCAAACGCAAAGCCCAGCCCACGGAGAAGGCCGACGTTGCCTTCGACTTCATGGGCGATCAGATCAAGATCAGCGAATTCACCTACGCCGGCGAGATCGTCGCCGCCCGCGGAAACGGCGCGATCGCGCTCGACCAGCGTCTGGACCTGACGATGAACGGCGGGGCGATCGACAAGCTGGCGTCGCTGCTGGGGACCAAGATCGGTGACATCATCACCACCGTGAAGCCGGATTTGCTGACCTACCGTGTCAGCGGAACGATCGATGAACCCAAGATCCAGGTCGTGCTCGCCAAGGGCAGGGTGCAGGATGTGGTGGTCGGTGCTGGTGAAATGGCGGTGGATGGCGTTGGGAAAGTCGGCAAAACCATCGGGGAGGGGGCCAAGGGGCTTTTTGAATCGCTATTCGGAAAATAGCGGCAAGTTATAACGCCTACAGGTGTGCAATCTTGCGACTTTCCAGCCGAAAGAGCGTATAATGGGCGAGTCGTAATAGGAGAAGATTTTATGAGCCAATTTCCCAATGTCCGCAGTCGTGTCCTGAATTATTCCACCGACGATAAGGTGGCATTCAACTTCTTCAACGCCGTCTATTCGTGGATGGCGGTGGGTTTGGCGTTGACGGCCGTCGTTGCGTACGCGGCGAGTCAGTCGCAGGCCATCATTCAGATGATGTACGGCAGCCGAATCATGGTGATCGCCTGTGCCTTGGGCATGATGGCGATCGCGATGGGCGTGCAGTCGGCTGCGCTGCGAATCAGCGCGTTGGCGGGCACGGTGTTGTTTCTCGTTTACGCCGGTCTGATGGGACTGATGATTTCATACATCTTCATCGTCTACCAGATGCCGGTGATCGGCGGAGCGTTCCTGGTCACGGCCGGCGTGTTTGGCGGGATGAGCGTGTACGGGTTTGCGACCAAGCGCGATCTGACGTCGATGGGCTCGATGCTGGTGATGGCGTTCTGGGGCATTTTCCTGGCATCGATCGTCAACATCTTCATCGCCAGCGACCTGTTGAGCTGGGTGGTGACTTACGGCGTTCTGTTCGTAGTGCTGGGCTTGGTGGCTTACCACACGCAGATGCTCAAGAATATCGCCGACCAGACCCGCGGCAACCCGCACCTGGCACAACGGTACGCGATCATCGGCTCGCTGATTCTGTACATCTCGTTCATCAACCTGTTCCTGTCGATCCTCCGCATCATGGGCGGAAGCAATCGGCGGTAAGCGGTTGTGAGACGATCTGAAATGCAAACGCCCGCGGAGTGATCCGCGGGCGTTTTTTTGTTTCCCGTACCACGGGCCTCTGGCCCGTGCCGAAAGCGATCGAAGATAAGGAGATTAAGTTCCCCGAGTTTTAGCCCACTCCGCCCGGGCCGGAGGCCCGTGGTACGGGCGGCCCGTCTGAGGACTTAAGTCGCTCGCATCGTTTCCAACTTGGTCATCGGCTTTTCCTCCGGATCCACGCCTACGCGCGCCACCCGTGGCCCGATCCGGCAGAAGATTTCGTACGGGATGGTCTTGGCGATCTCGGCCAATCGGTACACGCTGGCGGGGGAGACCGGATCGTTGTCGAGAGCCGTCACTTCATCACCCAGCACGGCCCAAGGGGCTTGGGCCAGGTCGACCGTCGTGAAATCCATGCTCACCCGCCCGACGACGGGCAACTGTTTGCCGCGGAGCATCATCACCGCACCCCCGAAGCCGAACTCGCGGCTATAGCCGTCGGCGTAGCCGATCGGGATCACTCCGATCCGCGTCGACCGCGGGGCGACCCACGATTGCCCGTATCCCACGCTCTGACCGGCAGGCACGTCGTGGATGGCGACGATCGGGGCGGTCCATTTCATCGCGGGCTTGAGCGGGCGGTTGATGTTGGGTTTGCCGGTCGGATCGATCCCCAGCAGGCTGATGCCCGGACGGACCATGTCCATGTGCGATTCGCGGGTGAAAAACGTCCCGCCGGAGTTGGCCATGTGTCGCAGCAGCTTGCCGGGGTTGTGCGTGATGTACTCGTCGGTGGCGTTGCGGAACTGGATCAACTGCTCGATCGTGAACGGGTGCCCGGCGACCTCGCCGTTGGCAAAGTGCGAGCAGAGCCCGACCAGGTGCAGCGACGGACGGGTTTCGATCTTGCGGAGGATGTCGTCGGTCTGCTCCGGGCGGATACCGCTGCGGGTCATACCCGTGTCGATCATCACCTGCACGTTGGCGCGTTTGCCGATGGCTTGGGCGATGCGCGACACGTCATCGACGGCCGGCAATGAGCAAAGCGTGAGCGTCCAACCGGCGGTGATCGCCAACTCGATCGCGGCTCGCTGCCGGCCGACGTAGCAGTTTTCGACCGGACGCAGCACGGTCACCGGCAGGTTTGAATCGGGCAGGTCGGCGGCCTCTTCGATATTCGCGACTGCGAATCCATCGACGGCGGAGTGGCGTGAGGTGTCATCCGCAAAATTCGCCAGCGCGTCAGCGACCACCGCGGCCCCGTGTCCGTATGCGTCAGCCTTTACGGTTCCGCAGATGCGAACACGCTCGCCGACGACTTTGCGCACGAACCTGGCATTAGCCAGCAGCGCGGCACGACTTATGAGGACACGGGGTTGACCGAGAGAATGCTTCGCATCCATGCGAACGCTCCGGTGAGAAACGAACGTCGGATCCGTCCGACCGGGAGTCACTATACCACAGTTATCATCGGCTTAAAGTCGTGATCGGCTTCTTTATCTTTTTGTTAAGGCTGCGAAGAGGAAATGAACGCCAAGATGCCGAGAACGCCAAGGAATGATGATGAGAAAGGTCAGAATTCTTACTTGACGATTGGACCTGGCGGTCTTGGCGTCTTGGCGTTCATAAAAATCACGGCTGGAAGCCCGATTTCTGCATTTCGAGGAGCCATTCCGGGGTCTTGGTGAGGTAGGTTTCGATCATTTTCTTTCGTCGGAAGTAGAACAGCGCTGTCGATCCCTGCACGCCCACGGCGATTACCAGCAGCGAGCCGTAAACCAATTGATTAATCAGGCTTCCCAGGGAATCAAATTCCTTGAACAGATTCGGGTCCAAGCCTGCGTTTTGAAGTTCGCCGGAGTTGGCCAGAGCATCCTTTAGCGCCGGCGATGGATATAGCAGGTTGTAAGAGGCGTAAATGATCAGCACGCCCGCCAGCGCTAACTGGTTGAATCCCAACGTGTTGGCAACGCTCGCGTCGAGTTGGCGGAGGCGCTTGATGCTGTTCAACTCGACATAAGCGATCACGCCAAGCCCCGCTCCGACGAGCAACGCCGATACGCTGGAAATGCCGCAGATCACAGTCAGCCCCGCGAAAACCGCCAGCGTCCAGCCGTCCAATTGTGCCATCGTTACCGCCCGGCGGATCGGCTTCATCGCCTTGCGGGCGTCGGCCATCTGGGCGAGCTGCTCCGGCGTGAACGGAGAGTTGCTGGATAACGGCGGGGGCGTAGTCATGTTCTTAAGGTAGGACAGACATTCCTGTCTGTCACGAGGCGATGTACTCGTCGACTCGTGCTTTTCTCGTGGAATCGGCCGGTACGGGCGGATGAGTACATCCGCCCATGACAGGCAAGAATGCCTGTCCCACCGATTTCTGAATAGCCCCGTACTAAAATTGACGCTCGGGGAAAACCCATTACGATGCCCGGCATGGTTCGAGCGTTCACTGCCGCTGTTATTCTTGGTCTGATGGTGAGTTGCGCTTCATCGGGCGTAAGCAGCCGGGGGACCGACAGCGACACCATGTTCGGCCCGGTGTCGATGAAGATCGACCCGATCTTCACCAAGATCAGCGACTGGACCGGCGACGGCAAGCCGGACGGGATTGAAGTCTCGATCGGTTTCGAAGACCGCTTCGAGGACCCCACCAAGGCCGCCGGCCGGGTGATTTTTGAGCTGTACGAGTATCGCCGTGAAGACCCCGACGCACGCGGCAAGGTGCTGACCGATCCGTGGGTTGGCTCGATCGGTACGCTGGCCGAGCAGAAGGCGCACTGGTTCCCGACGGGGCGCACGTATACGTTTCAACTGTCGTACGACAAGATCAGCTTCGGCCGCAATTACGTGCTGACGGCACAATTTGATCGGGCGGCAGGCGGGCGGTTTTTCCATAAGATCGTCCTCGTCGGTGAGAACCCCAAGGAGACCAAGCGTGTCCAGCCAGCCAGCTTGCCCGGCACTTCTCCCGGCGGGCGAAATCCTCAACCTTAGCCCTGTTCCAACGCTGCTAAGCCGCACCCGCGAGGAACTGGCGGCCGTTTTCATCCCCGGGAAGCCGATGCGCCTCAGCCGAGCGCCGGGCCGGCTCGATGTCATGGGCGGCATCGCGGAATACACCGGCAGCCTGGTCTGCCAATCCACCATCGACCGCGCCGCCGCCGTGGTGCTGCAGGAGCGCGACGATCGACAGGTCCAGGTGTTCAGCTTCAATCTGCTCGATGAGCATGTGCCATTCACGCTGCAACTGCCGATCGATTCGCTGGCGACGCAAAGTGTCCAAGTGCTGCGTACAGAGCTGACCGAGCCGGGGCGACGGTGGGCTGGGTATCTCGTTGGCTGCCTTTTCGTACTGCACGAGAAGAAGCTGATCGATCTCACGGCACCGGCCATCAAGGGATTGAACCTCGCGGTTTACAGCACCGTGCCGATGGGCGCGGGCTTGGGCTCGTCAACGGCGATTACAGTCGCAACGATGATGAACCTGCTCGATCATTTCGGCGTTCGCGATCAGGTCTCGCCGATGATCGTCGCGGAGATGAGCCAGCGGGTGGAGAGCGCGATCGTGGGCGTTCCGTGCGGAATCAAAGATCCGTTGGCCGGCGTTGCGGGTGAGCCGGGCTCGCTCTTGCGCTTGCTCTGTCAGCCGCACGAACCGCAGCCGCCGTTGCCGTTGCCGCAGGGCGTGCGGGTGATCGGCATTAATAGCGGGATGAAGTCATCCCCCACGAGCGCCGCGTTCGGCCGAGGCCGCTGCGCGGCGTTTATGGCGCATCGGATGATTTACGAAGTGATGAAACAGATGGGCCACAAAGCCGGCCGTCAGTTGGTCGGCGACCCGCTTGGCGGGTACTTGGCGAATCTCGATCCCGACGACTACAAGTTGATCTTCCGCCAGTACCTGCCTGAATTCATGAAAGGCGGCGAGTTCCTGCTGAAGTTCGGCGGCACGTTTGACACGGTCACGCGCGTCGAGCCGGACTACAGCTATCCCGTCCAGCACGCAGCAGATCATCACATATTGGAAGCGCGACGCGCGCGGAGTTTTGTGGAGTTTCTGAGCGAAGCTCACCGCTTAGCGGCGGGCGTGAAAGAGCGAAAATCCTTATTGGATCGTGCCGGGCACCTGATGTACGCATCGCATTTGTCATACACCAACGACGCGTTGCTGGGATCCGAGGAGTGCGATTTGCTCGTTAAACTCGTACGTGAACGAGAGCATGCAGGCCTGTACGGTGCTAAAATCACCGGCAGCGGGAGCGGAGGAACCGTGGCGGTGCTGGCGGACGAAGGCGAGAAAGCCGATCAAGCAATCGGCCAGATCATGGGCATCTACGAAGCCCAGACCGGAAAGAAACCCGAGGCGTTCCTGCATGCCAGTCCCGGCGCGTGGGCGGCTGGCACGGCGGTGGTTTGATGTAGGGTCCGCCTTGGCGGAACATTGACCGACGGTCCACCAAGGCGGACCCTACAGGAAAAGCATGATCGAAAACCACCAAGCCGTCGTCGAGCGATTGATCGAGTTCCAGAAACTCGTCCGCGACCTGATTGTCAAATCCCACGCCATCGACGGCCGGCACGAGGTCTCCCGCACGTCGGCGGCGGATACGATCTACAAGATCGACACCGACGTTGACCCGCTGCTGGAACGGTTCTGCGAAGATTGGGCCAAAGAAACACCACTCGTGCTGGTGGCGGAGGGCTTGGAAGACGAGCACGGCAACGAAGTCATCGGCGGGAAGGTGTTTCCGCACGGCACAAAGGCCGATGACGCTAAGATCCGCGTGATCGTCGATCCGATCGACGGCACGCGCGGCATCATGTACGACAAGCGCCCGGCCTGGGCGCTGGCGGGCGTGGCGCCCAATCGCGGGGTGAACACGTATCTGCACGAGATCGAAGTGGCGGTGATGACCGAACTGCCCACCAGCAAGATGGGCGCCGCCGACGTTCTTTGGGCGATTCGCGGCAAGGGGGCGCACGGGCATCGGGTGGATTTACGAACGGGCCAAACCTCGCCGCTGATTCTCACGCCGTCGGGCAGCGAGAAGATCGACCACGGCTTTGCGTCCATCGTCAACTTCTTTCCCGGCACGAAGGTGATGGCCAGCGAGTTGATGGAATACCTCGTCAGCCAACTGATCGGCGACGCCGACGTTCATAAAGCCACCGTTTTCGACGACCAATACATCTCCACCGGCGGGCAGTTTTACGAGTTGATCGTCGGCCATGACCGCTTCAACGCCGACCTTCGGCCGCTGTTCTATCAGGCGCAAAAGCAGTCCGAAGGATTGTGTTGTCACCCGTACGATTGCGCGACGCTGCTGATCGCGGAGGAAGCGGGCGTGATCATCACCAATGGCCTCGGCCAACCGCTGGACGGGCCGCTGGATACAACGACGGGGCTAAGCTGGGCGGGCTACGCAAACAAGGCGTTGCACGATAGGATTCAGCCGTTGCTGTCGGAGTTTCTACGTAAGAAACTACATTAACCCTTCCAGGCTTTGATCGAGCAAAACAACAGATGGATCCACAGATTTCACAGATGACACGGATGAATTCTTCTGAATCTGTGCAATCTGCGCACTCGGTGGATTGCTCCTCACCGCGATGGAGCGATTTGCTATTGCAGTGGATGGATCGCTATCGCGCGCTCGCGCTAGTCTTGGTTCTGCTGACGTATTGCGCCGGTTTCAGTGGCCAATGGCGTCCTGAACCGGATGCGGCGTTGTATGTGGCGCTGGGGCGCAGTCTGGCCGACGGCAAGGGGTACGTTTATCACGACAAACCGCATCATCTGGCGTATCCGGGTTGGCCTTGGGCGCTGTCGGGGATTTTTCGCCTGTCGGGATCGCACGGGATGCTGATAGCGCATGTGGCGGTGTTCGCGATGGGGCTTGCGTCGCTGGCATTGATGTATCGGCTGATGTATCTCCACGCCGGGCGGGCGGTGGCGGTGCTGATGACGATGGGGTTGGGCGTCAGCTTTACCTTCTACCGCTATACCTTTGAACTTCGATCAGACATGCCGTTCATGCTCGGCGTGATGATGGTGCTGGCGGGGTACGAAGGGCTCGTTTCATCTCCACGCGAAGGCGCAAGCGCGCGGCGGCGGGGTTGGGATGTCGTGCTGCTTGGCGTTGGTTTGATCGTCGCTGTGACCACCCGGCCGACCATGTGGGCGCTGCTCGCGGCGCTCGGGGCGGCGATGGCGTGGGAAGTCGTACGCGGGCGGTTCGGCAAGAAGGGGATTCTGCTGCTGGCGATCGTCCCGGTCGCGGCCGTCGCGTTTCTGCTGGCAGACCCGCGGCGAGGCGGGCAAGGCTCTGGCATTGGCGATTACGAAGACGTCATTTTCGAGCAAATCTCCTGGCCGGCGCTGGAGGCCAACGTCTCGGAGTTGCTCGACCCGATGGCGTCCGAAGCGATGTTCGGTCTGGACTTCGGAAAAGTCATGCGCCTCGGCCCCGTGTCATTGCAGGCCATCGGCAGCGTCGTCGCGATCGTCGTCGGTTTGATGGTGTTTCGCGAACGCTCGCTATGGGGAATCTGGTTTTTGGTGACCGTGCTGATGATGGTCTTCACGCTGGCCCGCGATCGGTATTTCCTGCCCGTGCTGCCGGTGATGGTTTACGGTTGGTGGTTGCTCATCCGTCGCATCAACCTCCGCGTGCCGGGGCGATGGGGCAATATCCTGTTCGCATTTCTGTTCGTCCTCGGAGCGGTGCCCAATTCAGCGAAAGTCGGCGGGTTTTTCATCGAACAGCGACACCCGAACCCGCTCACCGTCGTCCGCAACGGACGATTCGAGTCGGTCTACCGCGTGGCCGACATGATCCGCAACAACGTGCCGCGGGATACCTGGGTGATTGGGCCCAAGAAGTTTAGCCGGATCCTGTCTGCGTTATCAGGTCGCAACGTCAGCGAGCCCGGCGATGTGAAAGGGCGCGAGCCGGATTTCACGCATTTCTACCTCCTTGAGCCGGCAGAGTTTGAGCCGGATTCGCCGCTTCTGCCGCTGATCCAGTCGGCCGGTCCTGAAGTGGCGGGGCTGAAGGGGCCTTACGATCAAAAGCGATGGGTTCTCCGCCAAGTCGGAGGGCCTCGATGAAGCTCAGTATCGTTACGCCGTCGTTCAATCAACTGAAATACCTGCGAGAAACCGCCCGAAGCGTTCTCGACCAGACCGGCCGGTTTGATCTGGAATGGATTGTCGTCGATGGCGCCAGCACCGACGGTTCGGTGGAGTATCTGCGATCCCTGGCAGACCCGCGCGTCCGCTGGATCAGCGAAAAAGACGCCGGGCAGTCCGATGCGATCAACAAAGCCTTGCGGCTGGTCACCGGCGAGGTTGTCGGTTGGATCAACAGCGACGATCTGTACGTCCCCGGCGCACTGGCGGCGGTGGCGGAGGCGTTCGCCTCAAACCCTCAGGCAAGGTGGGCCGTCGGGCGGTACGAAATCATCAACGACTCGGCGCAACCCATCCGCCGGCGGATCGTACGCTACAAGGAAAAGCAGCTTCGCGATTACACCTACCGCGCCTTGCTCCGCGAAAACATCATCCCCCAGCCCGCCGTCTTCTGGCGAGCCGAGTTCGGCAGGGAGATCGGGCTGCTCGACACGTCGCTGCATTTCGCGATGGATTACGACCTCTGGCTGCGCATGGGCTGGCAGCACGATCCGCTGCTGATCGACCATATCCTGGCCCGGTTCCGTGTCCACAACCAGAGCAAAACCGGCGTGATCGACCGCCGGCAGTTTGACGAGGGCTACGAGGTCGCCAAACGCTACGCCGCCGACGACACGGGCGTGCTGCGGGCCCACCGCTTCAGTGTGGGAAAGATCGTCTGGGCGTACCGGCTGATGCGGCTGATTGGGAAGTAAACTTCAAATAAACCCGAATGACCAAACCAGAATGACGAATGAAGAAATCCGAATGACGAACAAAACTCGTGATCGACGGTATTTCGTTCAGCGTTCCGTTTTTCGTCATTCTGGTTTCGTCATTCGGGTTTGTGAGAATCATTCTTTCGGATTTCGGATTTCGTCATTCGGGTTTTTTGACTCAGAAAACTCCTGCTTCTCCATCAATATCCCCACCATCTGTGCCAGTGTCGTGATCTTCCGGTCCTGCTGGCTGACGATGGAGAGCAGTTCCAGCACCATCAGCAGCAGGAATGCCGCCACGAACATCAGCGAGAGTGTGCGGTATTCGATGTGGACCCAGGTCGCCAGCGTGCCCATGGCGTCCGGCCACATCGCCAGGCCCAAAAACGGCAGGCCGGTGAAGAGGAAGATCAACGCATAGCGTTCCTTAAGTTTGTACTGGCTGAGTCTTTTGATGGTCAGGAGCAGGAGCGTCCCACCGAACAGGATCAGCAGCAGGCTGCGGAACAGCAGAGGCATGGTCTCCAACCTTTCCTTGTGGCCAGGGCTCGCGGATGGTGTCGAGCAGGAGGCACACAGTGACTTTGATCACATAAAACAACCCGCGTGTGAGCGGAATGCTCGTCATCCCGCTGCGACGTTGGCGCATCCGCACGGGCACTTCGCCGACCTTGTAGCCGGCTTTGTGGAGCAGAAGCACCACTTCGGGTTCGGGATAATCATCGGGATACCAATGGGCGAACGCGCGGATCACCCGCCGATTGGCGGCGCGGAAGCCGCTGGTGCAGTCGGTGGTGTCTGGGCCTTTCAGCCATTTGATCAGCGTGCTGAGGATTTGAATGCCCGTCATCCGCGTGAACGACTGGCGGTACTTGATATCGCTCATGAACCGGCTGCCGATGACCAGATCGCATTCGGTGTGGGTGAGTTTCTCCACCAGCCGGGCGACTTCGCTCGGGCGGTGCTGGCCGTCGCCATCGACCTGAATGGCGATGTCGTAGCCGTGGAAATCCGCGTAGCGATACCCCGCCTGCATCGCACCGCCGATGCCGAGGTTGAACGGCAGGCTGATCACTTTGGTATGCTCGCCAGCCTGGCGGGCGGTGTCGTCGGTGCTGCCGTCGTCGATCAGCAGGACGTCGAAGTCCGGCAGGTGCTTATGGATTCGACGGATGAGCTTCCCAACTGCCGTCCGCTCGTTATACGCGGGCACGATGATCAGGCAGCGGGGTTTTTTGGGAGTTTCCACGATCGACATACGGGTAATGATTATACCGATCGGCGGTGTTTTCTCCTCTTCCGGTACGCCGGGAGAAGAGCAAACCGTGAAAAGCTCTTGCGATTGCACTATAACTTTCGCTTTCAGAATGCTCTTGAGCCTGTTCCAACATCGTAGCTTCATCTGGCGCAACGCGATGCACGATTTTCGACATCGTTACGCGGGATCGAGCATGGGCGCGTTCTGGAACGTGCTGCACCCGCTGGCGATGATCGCGATTTACACGCTGGTGTTTTCGTCGATCATGAGCCCGCGATTGCCGGGCAATGCCGGGCGGTTTTCGTTCATCATTTACCTCTGCTCGGGCATCATCCCTTGGACGGCGTTCGCCGACTGCGTCAGCCGCGGGTGCGGGGCGCTGGTGCTCAATGCGGGGTATTTGCGGAAGCTGCCGATCCCCGAACCGGTGTTTGTGGCGCAGGAAGCGGTCCTGGCGTTCGTGACGGCAGCCATCAGTTTCTTGCTGTTGCTGGGGTTCGGCGTTTGTGTCGGATTACCGCCGGCGACGACCTGGCTGCTGCTGCCGTTACCCCTGATCGCTCTGATTACGCTGGGTTTTTCGATCGGCATGCTGCTGAGTACGTTGAACGTGTTTTTTCGGGATATTCAGCAATGGGTGGGCATCGCGTTGCAGATCACGATGTGGACCGCCCCGATCGTCTACGCCGCCACCATCTTGCCGCCGGCTTATCAGGCGGTGCTGCGCTGGCATCCGCTGCTGCCGTCGATCAGCGGTATTCGGGCGTTGATGGACGGAAATCTTCCTTCGTCATGGGATTGGGCGATGATGTTCGCCTGGCCGATGGTGTTTGGGGTGCTGGCGCTGGCGGTGTCGCGCCGGCTGAGCGATGAAATACGGGATGTGATATGAGCGACATCCTCGTCACCGCGAGCGGCTTGTCCAAGCGGTTCAAGATCTACGAGAAACCGACCGGCAGGCTGGCCGAGTGGATGTCGATGGGTCGCGTCACGCGCCATCGCGATTTCTGGGCGCTGCGGGATTTTTCTTTCGACGTCCGCCGCGGGCAGTGCGTGGGGATTATCGGCGCCAATGGGGCAGGAAAATCCACGCTGCTGAGAATCCTCTCCGGTACGCTGGCGGCCAGTGCCGGATCGTTCAGCATCAACGGGCGTCTGCTTTCGTTATTGGAACTGGGCACAGGATTTAACCCCAATCTCACTGGCCGACTGAACGTGCTTCACACTGCCGAATTGCTTGGCTATAGTCCGGCCTACGCTCGCGAGAAGGAAAAGCAGATCGAATCGTTTGCCGATCTGGGCGAGTTTTTCGATCTGCCGCTGCGGATGTATTCCTCAGGCATGCAGGTAAGGCTTGGATTTGCGATGTTCGCTGCATTGGATCCGGAAATCCTGGTGGTGGATGAAGCGCTCGCGGTGGGCGATGCGTCGTTCCAGCGGAAATGCTACCGGCACATGGAGCAGATGGTGCAGGACAAAACGCGGTCGGTTTTGCTGGTGGCGCACGACATGATCTCGATCCAAAGACTCTGCAGCCATGTGATCTGGCTCGACCACGGACGGGTGAAGCTGGCGGGGGAACCGAAACCGGTGGTGGAAGCGTACATGAAGTTCATGTTCACCGGACAGGGGCCGGAAGAAAATTCTGAATGCAGAATGCTGAATTCTGAAAACGAAATACAACCGCCGACCGGCAAAGAAACTTCCGCTTTCAGCGTTCAGCATTCAGCATTCAGAATTCCTGAATCAGGCGCACTTGCCCGCACCAGTGCCGCTGTTATGTACGCCGGTCATGCCGCCGAGATCGTCGCTGCTTGGGTGGAAGACCACACCGGCCGGGTCACGCCGTCGGCGGCGGTCGATCAGCAGCTTTCGATCTGTTATGCCGTCCGGTTCAAAGCGCCGGTCGCACATCCGGTGTTTGGCGTGCGTGTTTCCACGATCCGAGGCGAAGTGCTGGTCGCCACCAATACGTTGATGATGGACCGGCAAGTGGCATCCTACGCCAACGGTGAGATGGCGATCGTGCGCTGGCCGGTCAAGCCGGGGTTGGCGGTGGATGAGTATTTCATCACCTGCGGGGTTTCGACGGTCGAAAATCCGTACGAGTTTCTGGTTCGGGAAGTCGATGGCTACCGATTTGCCGTCGAAGGACGCAGCCGCAGCGGGGCGCTGTGCAGTATCGTGGAATCGCCTGACATCGTGGAAGGCGAGTCTGCCAAATGATCGGTCCGCAAGGCGAAAACCTGGCGTTTCTGCTCGGCCTGCCGAGGTCGGGCACCACGCTGCTCAGTGTCATGCTCGGTAAGCACCCCGACGTCTGCTGCCCGCCCGAGCCGTGGCTGATGCTGGCGATTGAGGCACTGGGGAAAGTCTCCCACCGTCACCCGGCCGACTCGCAGGTGCTCGGTGGGGCACTGGCGGAATTCCTGGGTGATAAAGGCGCCCAGCACGTCGCGAGAATCGCCGCGATGGAAGCATACAACCGCAAGCTCGCCGAAGCCGGTCTATCGTGGTTTGTAGATAAAACGCCCCGGTATTACTTGATTCTGCCGTACCTGCAGCAGCTTTTTCCAGCTGCGAAGTTCGTCTGGCTGCAGCGCAATCCCCTGGCTGTCGCAGCGTCGTACAAGAGCACATGGGGCATGGATTTGCCGCAGTTGCTGTCGATGGGGATCGACAACTGGGCGTACTACGATTTGATCGTCGGTCCGCGGCGGCTGATGGAGTTCTCACGTCAAACCGGCGGAACGCCGTACTGGGTGAAGTATGAAGACCTCGTTGAATCGCCCGAACCGACGATTCAATCCCTCACCGCGTGGATGGGTTTGCCTCCTGCGGAGAACCTGAGCGAGTTTGATGCCTCCGGCGCAGTCGCTCGGGCGTATACGGGGGATAAGAAAATCGTCGGTACGCATCGGCCTCACAAGGATTCGCTCAACGCATGGGAATCCGCGTTCAGTAACGATGATCTGCAAACGCTGCTTGACGCGATTGGCGCGGATGTGTTCCGCGATTCGGGCTACGCTGGCGTGCTCGAACGTCTGGCCGAGCGGGGTGTTTGCGATCGCGGGCCGGATGTGACTGCGGCTTACGTCGCCAAGGCCGAGAGCGCTTTGCGTCAGCGATGGGTCGATATTCACTCGGCAGCCAGCGCTTCGGACACGGTGGCGCGGACGCCCCGGTTCCCGGGCGCACGCCTCGATACCCTTGATTCCATGTCCGGTCCGGCGGCCGAGCAGGCATTAGAGTTGGAAACCATCCGCCAGCAGCAAGCAGCATTGAACGAGGCGTATCACAAGCTGCAGGAGGATCATCGAGTTGAAACCGAATCCCTTCAGCAGCAACTGGGCGATGCCCGGCAGGAAGATCAAAAACTCCGCGAGGCCTACGGCAAGCTGCTCGCCGATCACGATACCTGGCAAAAGCAGGCCAAGCACCTGGAGCAGGTGATTCTCGGTCTGAATGAACCGACGTTTAAGAAGCTGATCAACCGAACGCTGATGCTGGTCGAAGCCTGGGTTGTCGGCCGGCCGGCTCCGGTGGAGAAGCGCAGAAAGCCGCTACCTCGGATTTCCGTCGTCACACCATGCTTTAACTCGATCGGCACGATCGCCGAGACGATCGAATCGGTTCGCGCCCAGAACTACCCCGACTTGGAATACATCGTCGTTGATGGCGGATCGACCGATGGCACCCTGGAACTGCTGCACAAGTACGTTGAAGGCAATGTCATCCAAAAGGTCATCAGCGAGCCGGATCAGGGGATGTACGATGCGATCCGCAAGGGCTTTGCCGTCGCGACAGGGCAGATATTCTGTTATCTCAACGCCGACGACCTGTTCGAGCCAGGCGGGTTGATGCGCGTCGGGCAGTATTTTCACACTCACCCGCGCGTACACCTGATCTACCACGAAGACACGGTTGAATACAACGGCTGGAAGTTCCCCAACTCGCGCCAGGTGCATTGCGATACGATCGACCTGATGAAGGGTTACATGCTCTTCCAGGACGGCGTGTTCTTCCGCCGCGGGTTGTACGACGTGATCGGCGGCGCCAGTTCCGATCTCCGCTTTGCCGGTGACTATGACTTGTGGCTGCGGATGTCGCGCACCGCGAAGCTGGTGCGTCGGCCGGAACACAATTCGTGCTTCCGCGTGCGGTACGGACAGCTCAGCGGCGACATGGAGAAGTACACCGCCGAGCAGGCGCTGGTGCGGGATCGGTTCTGGAAGAGTCTCCCGCCGATCGCCATCAAACGGCTGAAGGCGGTTCGGCTGCTGACGACGGTGAAAAATCTTTTTCACTTGCGGAAGTGGCGCCGGCTGTTTTTCCCGATGGACCTGGCCAATCTACCTCCGCCGCCGATTCCCGGGCCGAAGTTGGTTGCCGGCGAGCCGAAGTGTCCGCTGACCGGTTTGCCGCCCGACCGGTTTCTGCTCAGCACGCCGGATACGCGCTTTGGCGAGCAGACGATGACCTACGTCTACTACTGCTCCAAGAGCGGCGTGGCGATGGCGTATCCGCCGATGAGCGAACAGGAACTGACCAAGCTGTACGAAAAGCACTATTCCGATCACGACGCCAAAGTGATGGAACCACCGATCAACACGTATTCGCCGTACAAGAAATGGTTCGGCGGGCACAGGTTTGACAAGTTCTTGCGACGAAACCTGCTCCGCAAGAAGTGGCGTGAGCGCGTCAGTTGGACCGACCCGACCGTCGATGAACTCCTCGGGCTGGTGAAAAGGCGGTTTCCCACGCACGGCAGGAAGCTGCGATTCCTCGATGTCGGCTGTTTCGAGGGTGAACTGCTCGATCTGCTGCGCACCAAGACCGACTGGCAGACATGCGGCCTGGACCCGAACAGCAAAGCCGTCGCCGTCGCTCAGGGCAAAGGTCATCAGGTCTGGCAGGCGACGGCCGAGGACGCACCGTACATGGTGCTCGATGACGCTCGGTTTGATCTGATCTACCTCGGCCAGACCATCGAGCACCTCAACAATCCGATCAAAGTCCTCGGCCGGCTAAAAATGCTGCTGGCGCCGGGCGGGGCGATCGTTCTCAGCACGCCGAACCTCGACAGCAAGCAGATCGATCTGTTCGGGCCGACCTGGGCCCACTGGCACATGCCGTATCATCGTGTGTTGTATTCGCCACGATCGATGAAGCTGCTGGCGGGCAAGGTAGAGATGACGCTCGACAAGTGCGTGACGCACTCCAACCCGTATTGGTCGGTGATGAGCCTGTGGCTGAATCAGCTCGGCCTGTGCGGAGCCGTACCGCACGGCAAAAACCCGCCGCCGGTGCTGTGCTCGGAGGCGGTCGATCTCTCGATTTATTCTCGATTTCTGTACAACTGGCGCGGGCGAGGAGATTACCTCTATGCGATGCTTTCGCCGAAGGAGGAACAATGAGCCTCCCCCGCATCAGCATCGTCACGCCATGCTACAACCATGCCCGGTACATCAAGTGGACCGTGCGCAGTGTACTGCTGCAACGCTACCCGAACCTTGAATACATTTTCATGGACGGCGGCTCGACTGACGGAACGCAGGATGTAGTCGTGCCATACCGCGACCGATTTGCCCATTACGTCTCCGAGCGTGACAAAGGCCAATCCGACGCCATCCACCGCGGCTTTCAAAAAGCCACCGGCGACATCATGGCGTACCTCAACAGCGACGACATGCTCGCTCCCGGTGCGCTGCATTACGTAGCTGAGTTCTTCGATCAGAATCCGGACATCGATTTCGTTTACAGTCACCGCTGCACGGTTGATTCGGTGAACAAGGCGCTGTGGTACTGGATTCTGCCCAAGCACAATAACTACCTGATGATGCGATGGGATCTGATCCCGCAGGAAACCGCGTTCTGGAGGCGCAGCCTGTTCGAGAAGGCGGGCAATATTGATCCTCAGTACCGGTTTGCAATGGATTACGACCTGTTCGTCCGCTACATGATGGAAGGCAGATTCAAGCGAGTCAACCGCTTCCTGGGTTGCTTCCGACAGCACGATGCCGCCAAGACCACGCAGCTTTTGGAAACGGTCGGCAAGCGGGAGATTGAGCAGGTGTGGCGGAAGTTCGGCTTGAAAAACAAAAGGCTCGACCCGATCCGCAGCAAAGTGTTCTTCTATGGCGCGATGCGGCACGGCTGCCAATACGCCCAGTCAGGCAAAAAGCTGCCGGGCTCGCTCCCGGGCATCGGGTGGGATTATGATACGCTCTGGTCGGGCCTGCTGAACGAAGATAAGTTGCCGCCGAAATAGGAATAGGGGAGAAAACAAAGATTTCACAGATTGCGCAGATAAGCCGATAAGTTGAATTGAATCTGCGAAATCTTTGTTTTCTCTTTCTGATGACAGGAAAGAAAATCATGTCCAAAATGATCGTCGTTACCGGCGCAGCGGGCTTCATCGGACGCAATGTCGTCGCCGAGTTGAACGCCCGCGGCTACGACCGTCTGCTGCTGGTCGATCAACTGGGTACCGACGACAAGTGGAAAAATCTCGTCGGCCTGAAGTTTGAGAACATCGTTTCCCCCGACACTTACCTGCGGGCTCTCCCGCCGGTGGAGGCGGTCATCCACCTGGGTGCCTGCAGCGCGACCACCGAAAAAGACGCCGATTTCCTCCTGAAAAACAACTATCACTACACGCGTTCATTGGCGGAGCATTGCGTAACCACTGGCGCCCGCTTCGTCTACGCCAGCAGCGCCGCCACCTACGGCGACGGCAGTCTCGGCTATAGCGACGACGCCGCCGTCACCCCCACGCTGCGGCCGCTGAACATGTACGGTTACTCCAAGCACCTGTTCGACTTATGGGCGATGCAGCACAAGCTGCTCAATCACATCGTCGGGCTGAAGTACTTCAACGTGTTCGGCCCGTACGAAGACCACAAGGCGGGCATGCAGTCGCACATCCGCCGAAGCTATTTCCAGATACTGGAGAGCGGCAAGGTCCAACTGTTCAAAAGCGATCGGCCCGATTATGCGGATGGAGAGCAAAAACGCGATTTTGTCTATGTGAAGGACGCCGTCGATGTCACGCTCTGGTTCCTGGAACACCGCGACATGTCCGGCCTGTTCAACTGCGGCACGGGCAAAGCTCGCACATGGAAAGACTTGGCGCTCGCCGTCTTCGCAGCGATGGGCAGAAGACCCAACATCGAGTTCATAGACCTGCCACCGAATCTGCGGGGCAAGTATCAATACTTCACTGAAGCCGATACGAAAAAGCTCGCCGCCGCAGGCTACAAGCGGCCTTTCACTTCTCTGGAAGACGCGGTGAAGGATTACGTGAACACTTATCTTGCCGTGTCTGCCTGATGCGCTAAGCCGTCACCCACGTTTCGGATCCATTCAACAGGCTTTGCAGTTCGGCATCGGGCTTGGCGGCTTGGGCGGCGTGGATCTGGTCGTACACGAGCGCGTCCAGCGTGTCGCGCTCGATTGCACGAAACACACCAAACGGCTCGGGGAAGTCGGGCTGGGAAAGATTGCTCAGCAGGAACGCCTGCGCACTGGTCGATTCCCGCTCGTCGTGGACGAGGATTTCATCCGGATGGTTCGCGACGTTGACGATCTCCGGCACCAGGCGATTCAGGCGGATGCCTTTGTCGCGATTCTTGCCGAAGACCAGCGGTTTGCCGTGCTCGGCGTATACCGTGTGGTCGGCCTTTAAGTCTTTTTCGCTCATCGATTCAAACACGCCGTCGTTGAAGATGACGCAGTTCTGGTAGATCTCGACGAACGCTGTCCCGACGTGCTTGGCGGCGCGTTCCAGGACGTATTCCAGATGTTTCACATCCGTCGCCATCGATCGGGCGGCGAACGTTGAGCCCACGCCGAGCGCGAAGCTCAGCGGGCGCATCGGGGCATCGAGTGAGCCCATCGGGCTGCTCTTGGTCTTGGTGCCCTTGGCGGTCGTAGGAGAGTATTGGCCCTTCGTTAGTCCGTAAATGCGGTTGTTGAACAGCAGCACCTTCAGGTTCACGTTTCGGCGGATCAGGTGCAGCATGTGGTTGCCGCCGATCGCCAGTGCGTCACCGTCGCCGGTGGCGATCCAGACGTTCAGGTCCGGCCGAGCCAGCTTCAGGCCCGATGCGATCGTCGGCGCCCGGCCGTGGATCGAATGGAAGCCGTATGTGTTCATGTAATACGGAAACCGGCTGGAACAGCCGATGCCCGAGACGAACACTGTGTTATTCCGCTCGACGCCGAGCTTGGCGAGAATTTTCTTGGTCTGTGCCAGTACGGAGTAGTCTCCGCAGCCGGGACACCAGCGAACTTCCTGGTCGGAGGCGTAATCCGCGGGCTTCAACGTCGGAAGTGGAAGGGTTGCGTTGCTCATAAGAGTCATCCTTCACTTGTCGCCACGGCGGCCGGGGCGTCATTGAAAATCACGGGATGCTTGCCCTGCAGGCACTCGTTGGCGGCACGAACGATCTCGCTGACCGTGAACGGCTGGCCACGGACCTTGCTGAATGGGATCGCGTCGATCAGATACTTGGCACGGATCAGCATCACCAGTTGCCCGAGGTTGAGCTCGGGAACGAGAATCTTCTTGAACCGCTTGAGTGCATCGCCCAGATCCGCCGGCAGCGGGTTGACGTACCGGATCTGGCACGCCGCCACGCTCACGCCGGCGGCTTGGAGTTCCAGCGTAGCGGCCTTGATCGCGCCGTACGTTCCGCCCCAGCCGAGCAGCAGCAGGTCGGCCGATTCAGGTCCCGTCCAGATCCACGGTGCGCCGGCCGGCTTGGCGTTGGCGACTTTTTCTGCACGCAGTTGCACCATGCGGTGGTGATTGGCTGGATCGCCGGAGAGGTTGCCGGTGATGTCCTGTTTTTCCAGTCCGCCGATACGGTGTTCGAGGCCAGGCGTCCCCGGGATCGCCCACGGCCGGGCACCGTCGGCGTTGCGGCTGTAGGGGTGATACGTCGCCGGGTCAGTCGGATGCTGCACCTTGATCGGCTGCAGATCGCTGATGTTGGGGATCAGCCAAGGCTCGGCGCTGTTTGCGATGTAGCCGTCGGTTAGCACGACAACCGGTGTCATGTACTTGATCGCAAGCGTCGCTGCTTCAAGTGCCGCGTTAAAGCAGTCGGATGGGGAAGTCGCGGCGATCACCGGCAGCGGGCATTCGCCGTTGCGGCCGAGAACGGCTTGGAAGAGGTCGGACTGCTCGGTCTTGGTCGGCAGCCCGGTACTCGGTCCGCCGCGCTGGACGTTGACGATGACCAGCGGCAGCTCGGTCATGACGGCCAGGCCGATCGCTTCGGTCTTGAGCGCCATGCCGGGACCACTGGTGCCGGTGGCGGCCAGTGATCCGCCGTAGCTGGCGCCGATGGCCGAGCCGATGCCTGCAATCTCGTCCTCGGCTTGGAACGTCACCACGCCGTGAGCTTTCATGTCGGCCAGGTTGTGCAGGATGTCGGTGGCGGGCGTGATAGGGTAGCTGCCGTAGAACAACTGCTTACCCGCGAGTTTCGCCGCCGTCACCAGGCCAAGGGCGACGCCCTCATTGCCCGTGACTTTGCGATACTTGCCGGCTTTGAGCTTGGCCTTATCGACCTTGTACTGCACGGGGAAGAACTCCGCCGTCTCGCTGAAGTCGTAGCCCGCTCGCAGCACGGCCGAGTTGGCGGCGGCAACGGCGGGGAGTTTTTTGCCGAATTTCGCGTCGATGTAATGCAGCGTCGGTTCCAAAGGCCTGTCGTACAGCCAGCAGATCACGCCCAGCGAGAAGAAATTCTTACAACGTTCGATCTGCTTGGGAGTGAGGCCCGAGGTTTTTAGCGTCTCGGCGGTCAGGCGGTCGATCGGCACTTTCACCAGGCGATAACCGGCGAGGGATTCGCCTTCGATTGGGTTCCCCTGGTAGCCGGCCTTCTTCAGTTCGGCCGCGGTAAATGCGTCTTCGTTAACAATTACATGCCCGCCGGGACGGACACTGGCAAGGTTGGCGCGCAGGGCGGCCGGGTTCATCGCCACCAGCGTGTCGACTTCATCCCCGGGGGTGAATACGTCGCTCGATGCGAATTGAACCTGGTACCCGCTGACGCCCGCGATCGTACCGGCTGGGGCGCGGATTTCGCTCGGGTAGTCGGGCAGGGTGCTGATGTCATTGCCCATGAGCGCCGACACGTCAGAAAACTGCGTGCCCACCAACTGCATGCCGTCCCCGGAATCGCCCACGAAGCGGATGGTGACCGAAGGAACGGAAATCGACTGCTTCCGGTGCTGTTCCGTCGGCGGATGAAGGGTGTCGGTCGTACCGCATTCACAATCGGGGAAGTCGCTGGGACACATGGGGGTCTTTCACTCGGTGGATTCCCAATCAGTCGGCCATCGTAATCGCGCCTCGAACACAGTCGCTGACGCAGGCGGCGCACTCGATGCACTCGTCCTTGTTCACGAACGCATGACCGTTGGTCACTACCACACTGCCATTGGGACAGTTCTCTTCGCAGGTCTTGCAACCATCGCATCGTTCGGTGTTGACGGTGGCAGGCATGTAAAACTCCTTTGTGGTTTCGATTGCACGGGCGGTTGCCGTTGCCTTTACCAGCTGGAAGCAACGGGCGTACCGCAACAAAACCCTGTTAGCACTCCGGCGAAGGGCATAGGTTCTCATTTTTGAGAAACCGCAAGGGGCGAACTTGCCAATATCGGGGTGGCGGGGGCGATTGGGCCTCCTCGTCCCACGATTCGAACGGCACACCATTTGTTACGGGTTCTCAATACATAGCGGCTTGACGCGGGCGGACAGACAGGAGCATCACGTGATCGATATCAGCGTTTTATACAGTGGGCTCGAAACCCCCAGCACGCCTCATCGCTACGGACGAAAGATCACGCAGATCGATCCGCCGGAACATCAGCGGATGGCCGTGGCCAAGAGTGCCTCCGAGCGCCGGCCGATCGTGGTGTGGAACCTGACGCGCACATGTAATCTCAAGTGCGTCCATTGCTACACCGCGTCGGAAGCCAAAAAGTATCCCGATGAAATCGACACCGCCAAAGCCAAGGAAGTGCTCGACGACTTGGCGGATTTCAAAGTGCCGGCCGTTTTGTTTTCCGGCGGCGAGCCGCTGGTTCGACCGGACTTGTTTGAACTGGCCACTTACGCCCGCAGCAAGGGGCTGCATGTCGTGCTCTCGACCAATGGTACTTTGATCACCAAAGAAGTGGCACAGAAACTGAAGGATTTGAACTTCGCGTACGTCGGTATCAGCCTGGACTCCGCCATCCCAAGAATCCACGACGAATTCCGCGGCATGGAGGGGGCGTTCGAGCGCACGATCAAAGGCTTCCGTTTCTGCAAGGAGGTTGGCCAGAAGGTGGGATTGCGCCTGACGCTCACCCGCCACACCGCCGAGAACCTCGATCTGCTGTTCGACCTGATCGAGCGCGAGGGGATTGACCGCGCCTGCTTCTATCACCTCTGTCCGGCCGGCCGCGGAAAGGACATCTTTTCGCCGACGGCCGAACAGGCCCGGGCGGCGGTGGATACGATCATCACCCGCACGGACAACTTGATTAAACGGGGCAAACGAGTCGAAATCCTCACTGTCGATAACCACTGCGATGGTCCATACACGTACCTGCGCATGCTGCGAGAGAATCACCCGCGGGCGCAGCAGGTGCTGGACATGCTGAATTGGAATGGCGGCGGACGATACTCATCCGGGGTGGGCATTGCCGATATTGATTTCAACGGCAATGTCCACGCCGACCAATTCTCGATGTTCCGCAGCTTCGGCAACATCAAGCAGCGAAAATTCAGCGAGATCTGGCAGGACACGACCGACCCGATCATGGCCGGGCTGAAAAACCGCCTGCCGCTGCTGAAAGGTCGCTGCGGGGCCTGTAAATTCAAGGAATTCTGCGCCGGCGGCCTGCGGGCCCGGGCGGAAATCACCACCGGCGACCCGTGGGCCTCTGACCCCGGCTGCTACCTGACCGACGAAGAAATCGGCCTGAAGACCGAAGAAACGCCGGTGGAAGAGTTGGCACGGATTTAGGTCGCACGGCCGTCTCGGCCGTGTCAGAGTGTTTTGGCACGGGCGAGACGCCCGTGCTACAGATATACTAATTCTCATGACCGAATCGCGCCCGCAAGCCAAGACCCTTCTGCTCGTCGAAGACGAGGAGATTCTCCGCACCTCCCTGGCCGAGCTGCTGGAAGAGGAAGGGTACGAAGTGCTGCAGGCCCCCGACGGCCAGGTGGCGCACGATCTGGTGCTGAACCGCTCGGTTGATCTGGTTCTCTCCGATGTCCGCATGCCGAACATGGACGGGCTGACGCTGCTGGCGCACCTCCGCCAGATCTGCCCGCAGACGCCGGTGATCATGCTCACCGCGTACGGCACGGTGGAAAGCGCCGTCACCGCGATGCGGCAGGGCGCACACGATTACCTGCTCAAACCGGTTCAATTCGACGACGCACTGCTCCGCATCAAAAAAGCCCTCGACTACGGCGAACTGACCCGCACTCGCGAAGTCATCACCGAGCAACTCGCCGAGGGCAGCACGTTCCACGACCTCGTCGGCCATTCCGGGCCGATGTCGAAGCTGTTTGAGATGGTGAAGAAGCTCTCCACCGTCCGCAGCAGCGTGCTGATCGTCGGCGAATCGGGTACGGGCAAGGAACTGTTCGCCCGGGCGATTCACTACAACGGCATTACGCGGGATAAGCCGTTCGTCGCGGTCAACTGCGGCGCAATCCCGGGAACGCTTATCGAGTCCGAACTGTTCGGCTACCGGCGCGGCGCGTTCACCGGCGCGATCCGCGACAAGGTCGGCTACTTCGAGGCGGCCAACAACGGCACGCTGTTTCTGGACGAAATCTCGACCCTCCCGTTCAACGTCCAAAGCTCGCTCCTGCGGGCGCTGGAAGAACGGGCGGTCGTTCCGGTCGGCGATACCAAGCCCAGGCAAGTTGAGCTGCGCGTGATCGCTGCGTCGAACCAGGATCTGTCGAAGATGGTGGAGGAAGGCAAGTTCCGCGAGGATCTGCTCTTCCGCCTGAACGTCGTGAAGCTGCAACTCCCGCCGCTGCGGCAGCGGAAGGAAGATATCCCGCTGCTGGCGCATCATTTCCTCGACAAATACACCCGGCTGATGAACAAGCGCGTGCTGGGGTTGTCTAACGGCGTGATGCGGGCACTCTTGAACCACGAGTGGCGCGGCAACGTGCGCGAGCTGGAAAACGTCATCGAGCGGGCGGTGATCTTCGCCGAGGGGCGCGAGGTGAGCGTGGAGGACCTGCCGTTTGTCACGCCGCAGATGAGTGACGACGCGAGCGAAGATCTGAAGGAAGCGATCGCTCAGTTTGAGCGGCAGCACATCCTGTACGCGTTGCGTCGCCACGGCCACGACAAGGCCGAGACCGCCCGGCACCTGGGGATCGGCGTGTCCAGCCTCTATCGCAAGATGGAAGAGCTGCAGATCGCCAAAGCGCCGGAAGCAACGGCGTAGTCGTACCACGGGCCTCCGGCCCGTGCTGGCGACGCTCGGACTCAAACCATCCCATTTTCCAAATTGTTGCGCAATCAGCACGGGCCGGAGGCCCGTGGTACGGGTGGCGTTCTCGCGCAATAAAAAACCGCGGGCACACACCCGCGGTTCTCGAAGGAGCAAACAGCCGTCTGCCGAACCCTTAACGGCGCATCCTCACGGGGATGTGCTCGCAGTTGGGCTCTTCGGCCAGATAATCGTTGGTGGCGGAGAAAGCTCTCGCTCGGCAGCCCATGCAGACTTTGCTGTATTCGCACAGGCCGCACTTGCCTTCGAGTTGGGTTTCGTCGCGCAGGTCGGCGAACACGCCGCTCTCACGCCAGATGTCAGGTAAGGGCGAACTCTTCACGTTGCCCGAGGTCACCGGCAGGTAGCCGCAGGGGAAGACTTCGCCCGTGTGCGACACGAAGCAGACGGCCTGGCCGGCGAGACAGCCCTTGGTCATCGCGGTCATGTCAGGCGTTCCGCCGCCGGGGTGACCGCCCGGATGTCCACCGGGATGTCCACCTGGGTGACCACCCGCTGAAGCGGGCGGGCCGGCTTCGGGTTTCATGTTCTTGTGCGGATGAGCATGGGCGGGCATTGCCCGACCGTCGGCCTTGGCGCGCTGGCGCATCACTCGGAAGTAGTGCGGGGCGCAGGTGGCTTTCAGATGCAGCTTGCCTTCCAGGCTGCGGTCGTAAATCCAGTTCAGCGCGTCTTCGTACTCGGCTGCGTCGAGCATGATGTTCTTATCGAGCGTCATGCCGCAGCCGACCGGGACGAGCATGAAGATGTGCAGCGCATCGGCGCCCAGGTCGAGCGCGAGCTTGTAGGTTTCGTCCAGCTTGCGGTAGTTGTGCTTGGCGACGGTGGTGTTGATCTGCATCGACATCCCACGGCTGCGTAGGGCTTTGAAGCCGTTCACCGACGCGTCGAACGCGCCTTCGCCACGGAACTGGTCGTGCGTGGGGGCGTCGGGCCCGTCGAAGCTGATCGACACGCGACGAATACCGGATTCCACGATCCGCTTGGCGACCGCGTCGTCCACCATCGTGCCGTTGGTTGCCAGCGCGGTCGTCAGGTTGATCGACTTGGCGTAGTCGGCCAGTTCAAAAATGTCCTTGCGCATCAGCGGCTCGCCGCCGGAGAAGACGAGGATCGGGTTGCCGGTTTCTTTCAGCGAACCGATGAACGCCTTGGCTTGTTCGGTGTTGAGATCGTACTTGGCCATCTCCTGCGAGACTTCCAATCGACGACAGTGAATGCAGGCGAGGTTGCAGCCGGTGGTCGATTCCCAGAACACCAAACGGAGCGGCGGGGCGACCGGTTTGGGTGCAACATGCTTTCTCTTGGGCTGCGGCGGCAGGGTGGGTAAGTGAATGCTCATTCGAGTGTCTCCAGCGATCCAGTATCAACTTGCGTGCCAAAGCCGGTTTAGGGCGATTTTCTGTGATTCCGCAGCCTTTTTTGAGTTTTAGTCCGGTCAATTCCCGGAATTGGGAAACCAGCAACGCCTGCTGTCTCACGGTCAGAACAGCATGTGCAGCAGGTAATCGATCCGCCCGGTCAGTAATAGCCGCTTCCCAGACACCCGCATGACTTCTCGAATCTTTTCCCGGTACATCGGGTGGTAGCAATGATTGGGGCAATGCTTACACATGGGCTTAGGGTTCATCGGGCAGTGTGTGCGCTTAACCACTGCGTGGGCCAGCAACTTATGGCAATCCTCGCAGAGCAGCAGATTCTCCCCACCGAGCAGCGACAGGTAGTCGATCGGGAGCTTGGGCGGGCGTTTCTCACGATCGGCATGGGAGTGCGTGCAATAGCATCCGATAAACCGCGCCAGCGTCTTCAAATCATGTTCGAGTGTTTTGGCCATGCTTGCTCCTGAGATCGGAGTGCATTTGGCGTGCCAAAAGCCGATGGTCCGCCGTTTGTTAGTGGGATTGCGAGGTGCGGGCGCGAGATCGCCCGGGAACATCGATCGTGGAACGGCTCCGACGGCTTCGATCGCGGTTCTAGATCGGCCCGCATTAATAGCAGGGCTCGCTTGGTAAACGTGACCTATGCTGCGTCGCAAGCTGATATTCAATCTCGGCCCGGTGATTGGCCTGATGTTGGCGACGGCGGTGCTGTCGATTGTCATGCTTCAGGGGGTGTTGCGGCGATTGGACGAAATCAACCGAGAAGTATGGACGATCGGGCAGGATGTCAGTTCCCTGGGCATGGTCGTTCATGACATCGAGGTCAGCCTGTTTGAACTCCGTCTGGATGAGCGCAAGTCGCTGGACGACCTGATCCGGGAAGTAGATCGAGCGCAATCGCTGGTCAATCACATGGGTGCCGAACGACTCTGCGACACGGAAAACTGCGGCCCATTATACAACCGCATCAGCAGCCGACTGCTGGAGTTCCGGGAGCAGATTCGTGCGTTGTCCGCCGCGAAGGACGAAGCCTCGGCGATGCGTCATCACGACCAGATGCTTTCTGGTGCCGCAGCCATCAGGCGAGACATCCCGCCGCTCAATGAGTGCGTGAGTGAGCACGCCCGCACCGAGCAGGAGGCGTTGTCCAGCCGCTTCCGGTGGGTGGTGCTGTCGTTGTCGATTGCGTTTGTCATCGTGGCGAACCTATCGGTGGTGATCCTGCTGCATCTGGGCCGGATGATATTGAGACCGGTCGGCCTGTTGATCGAAGCCACGCGCCAGCTCAGTCGTGATAACTTCACCCACCGCGTGGCCGTCGATCCGGGGGATGAGTTCGGTGAACTGGCCGAGGTTTACAACTCTTTGGCCGCCAAGCTGCAGGCCAATGAGCAGCGGAAGATGGAAACCCTCAATCAGGTGGCGCTGGCGATCAACCACGAGATCAACAATGTGATTTCGATCTCGAACCTCCAACTGAAAATGGCCGGCAAGCACGCCATGCATAATCCCTCTCTCGAGGCATCACTTAAGCAGATTCAGGGCAGCCTGCTTCGGTTGGCTGAGGCTGTGCAAATGCTCAAGAACATCAGGCGGATCGTGCTCACCGACTACGTCTCAGGCATGAAGATGCTCGACCTACGCAAGTCGGCCGAGCAGGAGTTGACCCCGGCGGAGACCACCACGGTATGAAACACGTCCGAGCAAAAAGCGCATTGCTGTCCCAGCTGCGCTGGTTCGTTCGTCTCCGCTGGCTGGCGGGGGCGACGGTGGCGATGGGCGCAGGGGTCGATTGGGCGTGGCTGTCGTGGCATTCCCATGCACTGCCGATGGCAGGCGTGGGGCTGTTCATTATCGCGTACAACATCTTGCTGTGGCGGTGGCTTCAGAAGCCACAGGAGTCATTCGATCGACACCGGCTGATGCTGTTGGTCTGGGTGCAACTGCTGCTGGACATGGCGTGCCTCACGCTGCTGCTGGTCTGGACCGGCGGGGTGCGCAGCCCGCTGAGCGGGTATCTCGTATTCCACATGGTCTTCTCGAGCCTCCTTCTGTCGCAGCGAAAAGCCTTCGCCAGTGCGGCGGCGGCGCTACTGATTCTGGTAGGTGGGCTGCTCGTCGCCGGGCAATGGCCGGTGATACTGGCGGATCGGCTGTCGTTGCTGGGGTTGTGTACCACGCTGCTGCTGACGGTTTACCTCGCCAATCACATTACCCGCGGGCTTCGCGGTCAGCGCCGGAGGTTGCTGAAGCAGAACCGGCGCATCCGCGCGATCACCGATCAACTACACCGCACCCAACAGGCCATGGTGCAACACGAGAAAATGGTCTCCCTCGGCCAAATGGCTGCAGGAGTGGCTCATGAGGTCGCCAATCCACTGGCGAGCATGGACAGCCTGCTGCAACTGATGCTCCGCAAGCCCGAGCGCGTCAAGCTCGAATCGCTTTCCACCCTCCGTGAGCAGATCGAGCGCATCAACCAGATCGTCCGGCAGATGAAGGTCTTCGCCCACCCGGTGGAAACGGAGTTGGAGTCGCATGCGCTCAACGACGTCGTCGAAAGTGCCTTGGGTATGATCACGATGGATCCGCGATGGCGCACAGTCACGCTCGAACGTCGCTTTGACCCCAACGCTGGCAAGCTGTGGCTGGCGCCGCATGTGCTCAGCCAGGTGCTGGTGAATCTGGCGATGAATGCACTCGACGCGATGGAAAAAACCGAGAACGCCAAGCTAACCATCTCCACCTCGCGACGGAACGAGTGGTTTGTCATCGAGATCACGGATAACGGTCTGGGTATTGCCAAGGAGAATCTAGATCGCCTGTTCGAGCCGTTTTTTACCACCAAGCCGGTGGGAAAGGGAACGGGGCTTGGGCTGTCGATCAGCTACAGCCTGATCCAGCGGCAGGGCGGGAGCATCAGCGTGCGAAGCCAACCCGGTGTCTCCACTACGTTTACGGTCAGGCTACCGGCCGACCGCGACGGTTCCCGTATGCGGGAAACTCTCGCCAAGGTGATTACAACCTCTGAGAATCCATCGACCTGAACCGGCGTTTTGAGGAGTAGAAACCGGCTTGGGATGGCACACGGATCGCTTTGTGAGGACGGGGCGCAGTCTCGATTGTGTTCGAAGGGATTCGAGACCCCGCCGCCGGAAAGCAGATCGTTGCGCATGCCTTCCTTTCGTGTTTTGTGGCTTACACTATTGGCACTTGCCTGCTTGGTGGCTGGTGCGCGGGGTGCCGAGCTCAGTCCAGCCGAGATGGAGAACCGTCGGTGCCTCAATTGTCACGGGCAATCGCACTTGGCGACGGATTTGGCCAAGGATCGCCTGACAATGGTCATGCCGACCTCCCGTCCGTCGGTCGAGCCTGCACCAGCGCAGCGGCCGGGACTGTACATTCCCGGCGGGCTGCTCAGTCAGAGCGTCCACGCAAAAATCAGCTGCACCGATTGCCACCAGGACGCCAAAGGCGCTCTCCCGCATAAGCAGAAGTTGACGCCCGTCAGTTGCGACACCGGTTGCCATCAATCCGCCCAATCCGACAATTTGCAAGGCGTCCACGCCGAGGCCGTTGCTAAAAAAGCCCCCCACGCGCCCACCTGCGTCACCTGCCACGGCAGCCATGACATTTTCCCCAAGGCCAACCGTCAGTCGCGCATTCACCCGCTGAACATCGTAAAAATCTGCGGCGACTGCCACGCGCAGCACCAAACCCCCGCCGACGGCTTTGACGGTCAGAAGCACATCGACAACTACCGCGGCAGCGTACACGGCAAGGCGATCATGAAGGGCGGCATGTCGATCGCCGCCACCTGCGCCGATTGCCACAGCAACCACCGGGTTCTGCCCGCGAAGGACCCGCGATCCACCGTCAGCCGCGACCGCATCGCCGGTACCTGTGGGAAGTGCCACACCGGTGTGTCCGAAACGTTCGCCACCAGCATCCACGGTCAGTTGCTCGCGAAGGGCGACGCAAATGCTCCGGTGTGCAGTGATTGCCATACCGCCCACCAGATCAGCCGGACCGATACCCCAGCGTTCATGCTCGACATCGTCAACGAGTGCGGCCATTGCCACGACAAGCCGCTGCCCGGCAGCCCGGCCGGACGGACGTTGTACGCCAGCTACCGCGAAAGCTATCACGGCCAAGTCACCCGACTGGGCATGGAACGCGCCGCGCGATGCAGCAGTTGCCACGGGGCACATGACGTTAAACGCGTAACCGATGCGGATTCCCGTCTGAACGACCAGCGCCGAATCGAAACCTGCCGCCAGTGCCACAAGGGCGCCGACGTGAAGTTCGCCGCGTACCAGGCCCACGCGGATCCGAGCAACATGCAGCGCTCGCCCGTGCTGTGGGGCGTGCGGTGGTACTTCATCATCATGATGAGCGCGGCGTTCGGATTCTTCGGGCTGCACTCGGTGCTCTGGTTCTCCCGGTCGTTGTACGAACGGATGAAACACGGATCGCATAAACGTCATCACGGCGGGCCGGCGATCAAACGCTTCAGCCGGACGGATCGTATCAACCACGCGTTCGTCATCATCAGCTTCTTCGGACTGACCATCACCGGATTGCCGCTGCTGTATGCCGACCAGGGCTGGGGCCGCGAGTTGGTGCTCTTCCTCGGCGGGCCGAGGTCGGCCGGTGTTCTGCACCGGTGCTTTGCGGTCATGCTGATCCTCAACTTCGTCGTACACGGCGTGGGGATCGTCAGCCGGGTCCGCAAGCACGGCGTGAGAAAGATATTCTTCGGCCCGGCCAGCATGCTGCCGCGGATCAAGGACTTCACCGATTGCTTTGGCATGTGGAAGTGGTTCTTTGTCGGCGGGAAGAAACCGAAATTCGACCGCTGGACGTACTGGGAGAAGTTCGACTACGTCGCAGAAGTCGGCGGGTCGGGCATCATCGGATTGACCGGTTTGATGCTCTGGTTCCCGGTCTTTTTCTCGCAATACATGCCTGGGTGGATGTTCAACGTCGCCCAGTACGTGCATGGGTATGAAGCACTGCTGGCTATCGGGTTCATCTTCACCATCCACTTCTTCAACGCCCACCTGCGGATGGAAAAATTCCCCGTCGATGACGTGATGTTCACCGGCAGCCTGCCGGAAGAAGAGTTCAAGGAAGAACGTGGCGTGGAGTACGAGCGGCTGCTGGCCAGCGGTGAGCTCGACAAGTTGCGGGTGAAAACCCCGCCGCGTGCGTACCGCGTCGCCGCCGTCATCGCAGGCATTACGGCGATGGTGGTGGGAACGACGCTGGTCGTCCTGATCATCCTTGCGGGGTTAAAGGTGCTATAGCCATGAGCGAACCAACCAATCAACCGACAACGCCCGAGCCCGATCCGAAACCTGAAACCCCGGCAATCCCCACGATCGCTCCCCGCTCGAGGTGGCTGAAGTTCTTCGGCCTGAAGCGACGACAGGGGAAGTACTTTAAGTTCCGCCCGACGATCTGGGGTTATGTGCTGCTGTTTGGCTTTGTCGGAATCATCGGTATGAGTGCGCTGGCGGAGTACTCGATGCAGCCGTCGTTCTGCCAGACCTGCCATCTGATGGAGCCGTACTACAAGGCCTGGCACGAATCGGCCCACAAAAATGTTGCTTGCGTGGAATGCCACTTCGAGCCCGGCTTGAAGAACACGCTCTACGGAAAATGGCAGGCCAGCAGCCAGGCGATCAAGTACATCACCAAGACCTACGGATCCAAGCCCCACGCGGAAATCCGCGATGTCTCCTGCATGCGGGAAGGGTGCCACAGCAAGCGAATCCTCGAGGGCCAGGTGAAATGGGAAGTGAAATCCGTCACCGGCCAGCCGGTCACAATCAACTTCGATCACAAGCCGCACCTTACCGAGGAACGCCGTGGCAAGCAGTTACGGTGCGTCAGTTGTCACGGGCAGATCGTGCAAGGCCAGCACCTGGTGGTCACGCTTGATACCTGCTTCCTCTGTCACTTCAAAGGCTTCGAGCACGGCCGCAACGAGCAGGTGATGGGCGGCTGCAAGTCGTGCCATGATGCCCCCAAGAGCGAAATCCGCCTGACGACGGGCGTATTTAAGCACTCTGAATATGCGGGCAAAGGCGTGGCGTGCGAGAACTGCCACTCGGACTCGATCCGAGGCGAAGGTGCCGTGCCCAAGCAGGTTTGCTGGACTTGCCACAACCAGACCTCTCAAGTGGCTCGCTATAGCGAGACGCACTTCATGCACGAGGCGCATGTGACGGCGCACAAGGTCGATTGCACCAGTTGCCACCAGCAGATTCAGCACAACCTGACGGCCGGTGCGCCGAAGGTGATCCAGACCGCCACAGGCAACCACGTCGATAGCGACGCAGGCTCCTGCTCACGTTGCCACGAGCAGATGCACAGCGGGCCGGCCGAATTATTCCGAGGCGTCGGCGCTCGCGGCGTGCCGGAGATGCCCAGCCCGATGTTCCGGGCGCAGGTCGATTGCATCGCCTGCCACAAAGCCAAGCTCCAATCCGGGCAAGCCGCGCAAGTGGTCGGACAGACCTTCGTAGCCATGCAGGAGAGCTGTAACTATTGCCATGGCAACAAGTACGAAGGGGCGCTTGATCTGTGGAAGACGACGGTCAAGCAAGCCGTCACCGCCGCCGAGATCGCCTACGCCGAATCCAAAGCCGCCGTCGATCGGGCGCAGCTTCAAGGCACCGATCTGCTCAAGGCCCAGCGCTTGTTGGATGACGCGAATCACAACATCACCTTCATCAAGCTGGGTCGAGGCGTACACAATGTGAACTACGCGACGGCGGCGTTGAACGTCGCGGTTGAGAGCTGTAAGCAAGCCAGAAAACTGGCTGATGGGAATAGAGCTCTCGGCAGGGCGGTTCCATGATGTTTCGGGTGTTCCAACTTCTGACACTGGCGATGGCGCTTTGCGTCATCGCCGGTTGCGGTAAGAGGGAGGACCAATCCGGCGCCACGTCGCGTCCGGCAGCCGCTTCGCCGGAGCACTACGTTGGCGATGGGGAACGTATCGCGCCGAAGGGTGCATCGCCGGTGGCGTTCGTCGCAGTGAAACCCGCGCCCAAACCGACCGAGCCACTGCCGCACGACACGTCCTGCGTGACGGCCGCCTGCCACTCGAATTTCGCGACGGCCGTCCATATTCATGGACCGGTCTCGGCCCGTGCCTGCGATGCCTGCCACCAGGATGACGTCGGCGGGCACAAGTACCCACTCACACGCGATGCGACCGCCACCTGTACCTTCTGTCACGCGGTGGCCGGCACGCAGACGCATCAGCACAAGGCGATGGAGAAGGGCTGCCTGTCCTGCCACAACGCACACGCCTCGACCGCCAAGTTCCTGCTCAAGGCCGACACCGTGGAGCGTGTGTGCGCCACCTGCCATGAGACGCCGATGAAAAAATTCGCGCACGATCCCTTCGCCAAAGGCGACTGCATGCTCTGTCATCAGGCGCACCAGTCGGAGAACGCCATGCTGTTGCGCGGCGGATCGGGCATCGATCACTGCTTCACCTGCCACGCCGGCACGAAGGAGAAGATCACCAGCGCCACGCACAAGCACGATCCGGCACAGAAAAACTGCAATACCTGCCACAGTCCCCATGCAACGGATTTCAAGCACCAACTCAAGGCCGAGGCGAACGCGACTTGCCTGGTAACCTGTCACAAGCCGATCGCCGAACACGTCGCCAAGGTGCCGATCCAGCACGCGGCGATGGTGTCGGCCAACGGATGTACCAACTGCCATGATCCGCACGGCAGCACGCAGATCAAACTGTTGAAGGCTCGCATGGATGCGGTCTGCCTGACCTGTCATAACAAGCCCCTCAAAGCCCACGACGGCCATGAGATCCCCGACATGAGGCCGCTGATCGCCGACGCCAAATTCCGCCACGGGCCCATCGCCGTCGGCGACTGTTCCGCCTGCCACGACGCGCACGGCGGCGAGCGGGTCGATCTGCTCAAGGGCGAGTTCCCCAAGACGTTCTACACCTCCTTCGCGGTGGAGAAGTACGGTCTGTGCTTCAAGTGTCACGAAAAGCAACTGGTGGAAACTGAGAAAACTGCGTCGCTGACCGGATTCAGAAATGGTGATCAAAACCTCCACTTCCTCCACGTCAATCGTGAAGACAAGGGACGGAGCTGCAAGAGCTGCCACAACGTACACGGCAGCGATCTGCCCAAGCACATCGCGACCGATGTTCCCTTCGAGCGCGGCCAATGGGCCATGCCCGTCGGGTTCCAGAAGACCGAAGACGGCGGAAGTTGCTCCCCCGGGTGCCACAAGACCCGCGAGTACCGCCGCAGCAGTCCCACTACTTTGCCGACGACTCGAGGTGCATCATGAGACGTATATGGACGATGCTGGCAATCGGGCTGTGGCTGCTGGGGCAATGTGCCCTGGCGGTTGCGGACCCGACGACCCGCCCGTCGCCGCAGAAGCCGACGAAGCTGATCGTGCAGGAATCGTGCGTGACGGCTGAGTGCCACGCGGGCGTGAAGAACTACAAGGTTCTGCACGGCCCGGTCAACGTCAACGCCTGCGACGCGTGCCACAAAGTGAAGAGCGAAACGGAGCACACATTCGAACTGACCCGCAACAAGACCGAAACCTGCACGTTCTGCCACAAGATGGAGACGCCGGAGGGCAACCACCAGCACAAACCGTTCGCCGAGGGCCAATGCCTCGGCTGTCATGATCCTCACGGCGGGACGAACAAGAAGTTCTTCCGCGGCGCCACGCTGGCGGACATGTGCATTCGCTGCCACCAGGATGCGATCAAGAGCAAGAAAGCCGTCCACGGCCCGGTGGCGGCCGGTGCATGCGACTCCTGCCATACCTCGCACTCGGCCAAATTCCCGAAACTGCTGGCCGTTCAGGGCAAGGACCTGTGCCTCAGTTGTCACGCCGAGATGAAAACGCAGTTGACGCAGGTGAAGTTTGTTCACAAGGCGCTGGAGCAGGATTGCAACAAGTGTCACGATCCGCATTCATCCGATTTCCCGATGCAGACCAAATCCGCGCCAGAGCAACTGTGTACCAGTTGTCACGAGCATGAAAAGGTCAAGCAGGCCGCCGCGGATGCGCCTCATAAGCACTCGGTCGTCACCGATGGCAAGGCCTGCTTGAACTGTCACAACGCCCACGGCGGGAACCTGGCGAAGCTGATGAAGGCCCAGCAGGTCGATGTCTGCATGAAGTGCCACGTCAAACCGCAAACCGCCGCTGACAAGCGGAAGATCCCGGCCGTCGCAGAGGTGCTCGACAAGAGCAAGCCGAGCAAGCACGGCCCGATCCGCGACGGCGATTGCGGCGGGTGCCACAACCCGCACGGCTCGGAACAGGCCAAGCTCCTGGCCAAGCCCTACCCGGAGACGTTCTACCAGGCGTTTGCCATCGAGAAGTACGACCTCTGCTTCAAGTGTCACGACAAGCAGTTGGTTACCGCCGAAAAAACCCCGGGACTGACCAAGTTCCGCAACGGTGAAACCAACCTGCACTTCCTGCACGTCAATAAGCAGGATCGCGGCCGAAGTTGCCGGGCCTGCCATGAAACGCACGCCAGCGAGCACGATCTGCATGTACGCGATACCGTTCCGTACGGCAACTGGAAGCTGCCCATCAACTTCAAGAAGACTGAGACCGGCGGGAGCTGCGCACCGGGTTGTCACAAGTCGTTCTCGTACGACCGCGACAATCCAGTCACGCCGCCTGTAGCGCCAGAGCCAAAGGAAGCCAAACCATGATCGCACAACGAACAATTCGATGGTCAATACTGCTGCTGGCAATCGGCGCCGGCCTGGCTCGGGCTGAGGACAAGCCGCCCGTCATCGAGTGGTCGGCCAAGGACCAGCGAGGCAACGACCTGAAAGTCCCCGTCGCTGACAAGCCCACGGTACTCGTCTTCGCGCGCGTCGATCAGCCGCAGAGCAAGGAGGCGTTCGAGAGTGTGAAGAGCACGCTCGAACAACTGCCCGCACAAGTGATCGTCATTTTCAGCGGCGAGACGGCCGGCGTGCAGGCTAAGGCATTGGCGGACGGCGGGAAATATGCCTGGCCGGTGGTGACGGACCCGGAGTTCGCCGCCTCGGGTAAAATGGATGTCCACGTCTGGCCGACCGTTCTGGTGGTGCAGTCGAATGGCAATCAGGTTGCGCATCTGGCCGGCATGCCGCCGACCTTTTCGGCCGACTTGACCAACTACCTCGCGTTCGCCTCCGGCAAGTTGGACGGCCCGACCCTGCAGCGGCGGCTCACCACGCGAGAAGTCGTCACTGACGGCGACGACCAGAAAGCCGCCCGTCACATGCAGGTCGCCAGACGTCTCTTCGATTCCGGAGACGTCAAGGCAGCCCGGACGGAAGTCGAGGCGGACCTCAAACTTCAGGCCGACAACGCCGAGTTGCAGGTGATGCTCGCGCGCATCCTCGTTTCACAGAACGCGCCCAAGGATGCGCTCGACCTGCTCTCCCGCGTCAAACCTGACGCACTGCCGGCATGGCAGACGGCGTTGGTGAAGACCTGGGCGTTGATCGCGCTCGATAAGTGGGACGACGCCAAGCTGATGGCCAAGGAAGCGATCCGCCTGAACCCACAACCCGCCGAGGCCTGTTACGCCGCCGGCCTGATCGCCTCCCACGAGAAGGACTTCGCGGGAGCGTCGGACTTTTTCCGCAAGGCGTACGAAGCCAGCCCTGATGGACGGAAGTTACTGTCGACGCAGAAGCCGTAACCAAATTCGTCGCATGGGCTACCAGCCCATGCCTGGAGTCTCGGAGCGAACAAGTCGATCCACGATTACGCAATACAAACGTGGATCGTTTTGCCCTCGACGCTCGGAGCGAGTCTATTCAAAACCCCCGCACATCTGCCGCCCCAGCTAAATTGGGCATGGGCTGGTAGCCCATGCGACAGGCGCTGTCTCAATACGCTGTGCCCGAGTGAACCACGCCGTGGCAGCTTAGCGTGCATGTGCCATGGCCGGGGCCGGTGGAGCGGTATTCGAGTTTCTGCGTCACTGGGTCGCGCTGCACGATCGACGTGTCGAAGTTGATCAGGTTCGCGTTGGTCGTCGCCGTTCCCTGGGCCGATGGGATACCGTGCGGATCGTGGCAAGTAGAGCATGTCGTGCGTTTATCGACCACATGTTCCTTGTGCTTGGTGAACGAAGCGTTGGCCAGGATGTTGTTGCGGTCGTGGCACTTGTAGCAGAGTGCGTAGGTGGCTTCGGATTCTGGGGTATTATCGAGCGTGTCGTACCGCGCAACGAGCAGAGGCTTGTTGATCGACCCATGCACGCCGTCCGGCCCGCCAGTGCCGGCTTTCTTGCCGGTGTCGGAGTTGTGGCAGTCGTTGCAGTAGATGATGCTCGCGGTCGACAGGCCCGGCCGCAGGCTAGGCACATTGGTGTTTCGACCAGCCGCCTCCACCGGATGGAAGCTGACGGCCGTCGGGTCAAACTTCAGTCGCAGATTGGCTTGGACGACCTGCCGGCTGACTGTCGGCGGGACGGCGGATTTGTCGGCGTGGCACTTGAAGCAAACCTCGTACTCGTACTGCGCGTTGACCACGGGCACGCCCGAAGCATTCACGCCATTGATTTTGCCGAACTTCCCGGAGATTGACGGGGCTGACGCAATCACGCCGGTCATCGTGTGCGGTTCGTGGCAATCGCTGCAGCCGACATTGTTCGGATACGGATCGGCCAGGTTCACGGGGCTGGATGTGTCGTGCTTGCTGTACTTATTGATGTCGCTGGCGATGTCCGCCCCCTGGTTTGCGCCGCCCGTGCCGCTGTGGCAAGTCAGGCAGGTATCGCTCACCTTTGCGGCTTTCAGCAGGTAAGGTCCACTCGGGGCGCTGTGCTGCTGGTGGCAGTTGGCGCATTCGCTGTGACCCACCACTGAGGTCGTGCCGTTGCTATGGCAACTGCTGCAAAGCGCGGAATGGGTGTTGTCCATGACGAGGAATTTGCCGAACTGATTGTCGTGGGCGTTGTGGCAACTGGTGCATTGAATTTCCTTGTTCGCGTCGAGCTTTACGTCGGGAGGGAGCAGCGCGGGGTCTTTGAGTTTCAGATTCTTTTGTGTCAACGCCGCATCGTACTTGAAGGAGATCGGATGATCATCCGACAGATCGGTGCCCAGATTGGTAGTGCCCGGCGGCAGGGTGGTGATTCCGCCGGCCATGGCGATCGGCTGCTCGCGCGAAAGCACGCTGCCGAGCGCGATCGTCCCGTCGTGACACGACAGACAGAGCTTTGACGACCCCGTCGGCTGGCCCGGGGCGGCTTGCAGGGAGTTGCTGGAATACACCCGATATGTGCTGGCCGGGGTGTTGCGGTTCCATAGCGGCTGGACGGGAGCGGCGTTGTGCGGCGTATGGCAAAAGATACAAACTTCCTGCTCATTGCTGGCGCGCACTGCCCCCGGGCCGTTGGCGGAAAGGTTGTGCGGGCTGTTCACAATGCTCTGCTGCTGTGCAACCGCGGTAGCGGCCAGCATCCACCACGCGAGGATAAACATCAGCCGTTTCATGGCTTGACCTCCGGGAGATAATCAAACACCTGTAGTCGGCGGTTGTAACTGTCGGCGATCCAGATTCGGTTGCCGAAATCGATGAACAGGCCCGTGGGCAGCCAGAACTGCCCGGGGCCGCGCCCTTCTTCGCCGAAATCCATCAGCAAGGCGCCGTCGGAATTAAACACCTGCACGGATTCGAACTGATTATCGACCACATACACGTGATCTTCGTTATCCACCGCCACGCACTTGGGCTGAGAGAAATATCCCGGTGCGTCGCCCTTACGCCCGAAGACCTGAACGGTCTTCATGTCCGGCGCGATCTGCTGCACGCGGAAGTTGAGCGCGTCGGCAACGTAGAGCCGGCCCTGGCGATCGATGGCGACGGAGATGGGGAAGTTGAACTCCCCGGGCTTGTTGCCTCGCTTGCCGACCCGCACCAGTTCCTGCCCGTTGGCGGATAGGACAACGACCTGATGCGCCGCGGAATCTGCGACGTAGATACGGCGTGTGATCGAATGGATCGTCAGCCCGCAGGGTCTCATGAAATGACCGTTGCCGATCGTACCGGTGTATTTGCCGTCGGCGTTGAAGACGTAGATGCACGCTGCAACGGAATCCGAGACGAGCAACCTCCCGCCCGGGTCGTACGCGATGCCCACGGGCTGATCGAATCGCTTGTGTTTGTTTTCCGGCCGCCATTGCGAGTACTTGCGTGTTTTGAGATCGAAAACGTGTACCACCTGTGCGTTGGAGTCAGCAACGAATACGCGGGAGACGTTGTCGGTGCAGACGGCGAACGGGGTGAGCATGGTCTGGGTTGGGTTCTTACCGAAGATCGCGCGGTTCAGTTTTTCTCCAAACGATACGCCGGGCTTGAGATCGACATTGCTCTGCAGTTGTCCGACGTATCGGATTCGCGGCTGATCGGGCGGTCCAGGCCAGCGGGGGGCGTTGGGCAGGTCGGGAAAGATCACGCCCGCCGGTGTGCTACAACCGGCGGCGATCACAAGCAGGAATAGTGCGAGGTGGTGTCTCATCCTAAAACTCCCGCCGAATGCCAACTTCCAGGAACTGGAACGACCGGGTGTCGTTATCGGTGTCGAGTGTGGCGTTACGGACTCGACCGTAGATCTCGGTCTGTCGATGTTGCCAGGTGATCCTGAGTTCTTCCTCCCAGCCGTTGGTCATGCCGCTGGTATTGTCGTCGATGTTAACCCAGGCCGCCGAGGCGTTGAAAGTGAGGTTTCGGCTGATCTGGTGGGCCAATCCTCCGTTTACCAGAAGCGTTTGGATTTCGGTATTTTGCTCAGTGTAATGGGTGTCGCTGTAGATGGCACTGAGAGAAATGGTGGTGGAGACGGTGGCGCGGTGGTCGTATCGGGCTTCGTAGCGGGTGGTGTCGTAGGGAAACAGGTCGCTTTCGACGATTTCCCGCTCGGCTTTGAATCGGAAATCCCGCACCCGGTAATCCACGCCATAAATATAGCTGCGGGACGAATTGGGTTTGACCTGATCCATCCCGCCTTCCACGTCCTGATCGATCATGCCATACCGAGCGTACGGGCTGACTCCCTTGAGCCAGCCCCGCTGGATTTCGTAGCGGATGCTGATACTCAGTCCCCTGGAGGTGATGATATTCGCCGGTGCCGGTCCGATGTCGTAGAAGAGGAACAGCGGTTCATTCAACGGAAGTGGCCCGCCCGGTTCGGGCTGAATCTGCACACCGTTGGGCACGGCGATCACGGTATAGCCGTCGCCGGGAAGATAGAGCTGCCCGGTCGCATCGCGGATCACCACCGACGACGGAACGATATTCCGCTGCTGGATGATCACCGGAGCATAGCTGGTAAAGATCAATGGTTGGTTCTGCACCTGCGTAGTGGCCTGCCGAGCGGTGTTGTTCTGACGATCGTAGGACAGGCTCAACGTGTCCAGCATCAGCCCGTACGGGATCTTCTTGTTGTAGTTGAAGTCGAGCGTGTCGAACCAGTTGGTGGTTTGGCTGTCGTCCGACAGATCAATCTGCTGCCAACCGGTTCGGCCGATCGTGGTGAGGCTTTCGTACAACTGGTGGCGAAATCCGACCACGCCGCGCTGTCGGATTTGGCTGTTGGTGTTGTAGTCCTGTCGGTCGATGGAATACTCGTAGTTGGTCTCAAATTTTCTGGTGTGGCGCAGCCGGAGGCGTTCGCTCCATCGTTCGGTTTCGATCGGGAACAGTCCGGTGACATGGGACCAGCTTACGCCCGAATCCAGCGATGATCCCAGCTTGTCGGCAAAAACGTACGAGTGTGTCAGCGACGCCGATTGAGACGTGCTGGTTTCGCTCACGCCTGACGAACTGTTCTGGTCGGTCGATTCCAGGTGGTAGTTCCAGTCTGCGTGCTGGCGCTCGGAGATCTTGTATTCCGTGTGCCAGTCGAAAGCGTTGCGTTCGATGTTGAAATCAGGCTCACTACTGTTCAGAGCCGACTGGGTTTGGGTTTCGCGATAGACGCGCAGCTCGGTGGGCAGGGTGGGAGATCTCAGTTGCCACAGGGCGCCATACGTCGTGGTGGTGTCCTCAAGGGTTGATCCGAACGACCGATCGACCAACGATCGCGACTGCGACGAGTAGAGCGTGAGCGGCTTGGAACTGTCCTGCAGAAAGGTGGCCGAGGTGTCCCACTCGTAGATAGTGGAGTTGGTACTCTCCGTTCGATCGGTTTGATCGAGATAATCCTGATTGAGCCCGAACCGGCCGCTCAGGTTGATGACCGCGAATCGAGGCGTGACGACGTATCCGTTAGTGCGGAGCGTGAGAGCTTCTTCAAAGATCAATTCGTTGGTCTTGGTCTTGTCGCCGGTTTTCGGTGTCTGCTCCTCCTTTGACGCTCTTACGGTCAGGCTGAAGTCGCCGGTAATGCGTTCAAAATCAACCACAGGAGGACGTTGTCTAGCGCCGTATACCGGTGTTTCGTCGGATTGTGCCATCGCCAGCCGGCTGGCCAGCAGGACACAAGCGGCTGCAACGAGAAGCCTTGAGCCTGTCGGGATGCAGCTCGGGTTCCTCATGGCTTCTCCCGCTGGGGGTTGGCCATCGCGATTTTCGAGGAGGGTGCAGGCTGCGTTGCCGGACGGGTGGTTGTCCTGTCGAGCAGGAGCTTGTGTTTCAGTCCGCCGTGCCCGCTGTGGCAGCTCAGGCAGTCGGCGGTCTTAACCATATGCTCGGGGGGTTTGGTCGACAAAAGCTCGGGCGTGTGACATTGCACGCACACCCGCGGAGAAGCGCTGCTCAGCAAGTGCGCGGAGTTCGATTCGTGTGGCGTATGACACCGCAGGCACTCCACGCTCGTCACCGGACCGTGCATGACGGGGTATTGGGTGAGAACTTTCTGGTGGCATTTCAGGCAGACGTCGGATTCAATACTCAACCCGCTGCTGGCGCGAAAGACGCTGTCGGTTCCGCCGGTGTGGCAGGCCTGGCAGTTGCCGTCGGCGTAGGGTTTGTGGACGTGGGAGGCGAGTACCACCTGGCCGTTGACGCCGATGGTCCCGCGTGATCCGGGGGCGGGTTTGCTTGGGTCAGGCACGCCGTCGAAGAAGAAGCTCAGGACGACGTACCGCTTTTGTGCTGTACATCCGAACCAACTGGCGATCATGACGATCGCCAGCAGGGGTACGATGATCCGCCGAAGCAGAGTCCATCGGGATGAGCATCGGTCGGCCATGGGGCACCTGAGGGCGCCCTGATCCGGGAGGATGTAGTGGGGCGCCTGGGTCGAGTTACTTCACGAAAGGCGACGGCGCGGCCGGTGCCGAGGTCGGCTTCGTCGAGGGCGTATCCAGCGGCGCGGGCAGCCGGTCTTTCAGCGGTACGGGCTGGGTGGTGGCGGCCTTGTTGGGGTCTTCGATCCCGGCAGCCACATTCGCCCGACCCGGCAGCACGTCGGCGACGGTTTTGCCTTTCTTCAGGTGACCCTGAGCATACACCGCCACGCGGTGCGGTCCGAACTGGTTGGTGACGACGATCAATCGCTCGGGCTGGAACGCGGGATGAATGTACTTCTCGAACAGCTCTAAATCCCCTTCCTGAACGAAGATACCGGCCGGCAGATCCATCGACCCCGGGTGAGCGCCGGCCGAGCCGAAATAGTCGACAACTTTGCCTTCGTCGTCAAAGATCTGCACGTTGTTGAAGCCGGCATCGACGACGTAAATGAAGCCGTTGGCATCAAACGCCATGTGCTTGGGCTTGTTCAGATCGCCGGGCCTGTTGCCCATCTGGCCGTGAGCAGAGACGAACTTGCCATCGCGGGTGAAGGTCTGGATGCGGCATTTCATGATGTCGGAGACGACGACCATCCCCTTCGGCGAAACGCGTACCGCCAGCGGGCGGACGAATTGCCCGTCATCGGGCCCGGCTTCGCCGATCGTGCGGAGTTGCTTCCCTGTGACGCGGTCGAGGACTTTGATTTTCTGCCCGCGGAAATCGGCGACGAACAGTTCGTTCTGGTAAACCGCGATGCTGACCGGATTGAAATCCTTGGGCCCGAACACACCGGAGAACTTGTCCTGAGCGTCAAACGCGACAATCACGGCGCGGTTTCCGTCAACGACGTACTTAAACCCATCAGGCGCGATGGCGATGTCGATGGCTTTCTCGATGACGCCCACACCACCGGCCCCTAAGACGCGGGTGAGTTTCGATCGCAAGTCCAAAACAGTGACGCCTTTATTGCGGATGTCGCATACATAGACCTTCCCCTGCCACATCGCCACGCCGTACGGCTTGGTGATCGGCAGGATATCGGCTTTGCCGTAGATCGAGTCCTCGATGCCCGTCTGCCTTTCGGCGACATCAGCCGACGAGACGTAGGAGGTCAGGAACTGGATCCGAGGTTCATCCGGCGGAGCGGGCCAGAAGGAGATCTCGCGAGGGGCGGTGACTTGTTTTTGCGATTGGCAACCGATTAAAGCGAACAGGGAGCAGAGGACCAAGGCGTTCACAGCGATTCGGTGGGGTGTGTACATCTTCAAATCCAACCTTTCAAACTGACTCGACTCCCTCAAGTGCGGACCTTACTATCTATGGAACGGGCGGACGGGGCCGATGCAACGACTTGTGTGGGGTCGCCGGTAAGGGCCAGTGCATTGCACTGGCCCCCCGGCGGCCTCTCTTTCATCACTTGATGTGGCAACTCAGGCACAGAGCACTGTTGCTGTTATCCATCACCAGCAGGTGCTTGTACGGGTTGCCGGCAGTCAGACCTTTACCGTGCGGGGTGTGGCAGGTGCTGCACCCAACAACTTGGACGCTGGCGCCACTGACGGTGGCGTTCACCAGGCTCAGAGCGCCGATCTTATAGGTCGTGCTCGGAGCAACCGGGGTCGTCATACTATTGAAGTATGGCTTGGCCGAGGCTGAGGTGTAGTTCGCGCCCAGCCCGACCGGGTGATCGTTCACCAGGTTCGTGCCAAGATTGGACGGTGTCCTCTTGAAACCGGCGGTGTCGACGCCGTCATTCGGTGTGCCGTCGGAGTTGATTCCGAAAGCGTCCAGAGCGACCGTACCGTCATGGCAGCTCATGCACAGGCGGCTGTAGCGGTCCAACGCCTGGTCGTAGGTGGCGGTGGTCACACCATCGTGCAACGTGTAGGTTGCGGTGGTGAGCTTGTGGTTCCACAGACGCGTGCTGATGCTGGCATCCTGCATCGCATTGTGCGGGGTGTGACAGGGTTTGCAGATCTCGCCGTCGGCCCATGCATATCCGTCGGCGTTGAAATTATGTTTGGTCGCAGTGATTTGAGTCAGACTTTTGGTCTGCCCATAGGCTGCGGCTGCTAGCATCATGGGAATGATCGCAGCTAATAGTGTTAAGCGTTTCATAAAAGATCTCCGAAAAAGATCGCGGGGTTTACATTGGGACTCCGCTGCCCGGCCACGTCCGTCCGTTCCATAGGAGGACAACAGGTGCGAAGCAACGCCGGTGCCAGTCGATAGAATTCTGGAGGCGGATAATCACGTCAAAAACGCACTTGTGAAGGCAGTTTTCCCCCCGCGTTCCAAAAGTGGGAAACCCGAGCAAGACTCCCTTCCCGATCCCGCGAAGACAAAGACTTATGCGTATTGAGACTGATTCTCTGACGCAGGCGGGATTCCCTCCCCCTTCGTATTCTCAATGTTGAGACTTTCGCGATCTTTTCCACCTATCCACCGCTCGCCAGGAAGCCCAATTTTGCTCCAAAAGGGGCGATTATTGAGGAAAAAGCTCCAATTCCAGTGCCCATTCCGTGTGGCACCGGGTTTGTTCTGTGTTCTGCGGATAACCGGGATTCGCTATGAACTCGATGAAGCTAAAACTGTCGTTTGGAGCCTTCGTCCTGGTGGCGGCCATCAGTTACCTCGCCATCGCGGGGGTGAAGAAGGGTTGGGTCTATTTCCTGCCCCTGGATCAGTACGTGAATGATCCCTCCTACCAATCCCGCCGCGTTCGCCTGAACGGGAAGGTGGCCGCGGGGAACCTGATCATCGACCGTGCCGGGCTTGTCGCCGATTTCAATATGAAGGGCACGAAGGAGCAGTTGCACGTCGTTTACTGCGGTGTGATTCCGGACATGTTCCGCGCCGACCATGAAATCGTCGTCGAAGGCCAAATGGGCGCAGACCATGTCTTCCACGCCGATGTGCTGATGACCAAGTGCGCCAGCAAATATGAACCGACCGGCCATCCCAAGAAGACCGGAGCCGAGGCCCAACCATGACCATCTTAATCGGCAACTATAGTCTGTGTGCCGCAGTTCTCGTCAGTGCGATGGCGCTGCTGCTCTCCGTTGCGTCGGCCCAGAAGCGTGACGCACATCTGCTGGCGTTAGCCAACCGAGGCTTGTTTCTGTTCGCAGGCCTTATTACGGCCTCGTCGGCGATGTTGATGATCGCGGAGGTTAATTCAGATTTCCGCCTGGAATACGTCACCCACTACACGGAGAAGGCACTGCCATTCGGTTACAAGCTCGCCGCATTTTGGGCGGGACAGGAAGGCAGCTTGCTGCTGTGGGCATGGTTTCTGGCGGTTCTCTCGGTGATTGCGGTATTTCTGCACCGGGCCGACGCACGCGAACGGGCGTTTACAACCGCCGTGCTCGCGGTGATTTGCGGCTTTTTCGCTGCGTTGATCCTGTTCGCCGCCAACCCGTTCAAGCTTGCCGCAGTGGTGGCCGCCGACGGGCACGGGATGAATCCGATGTTGCAGGATCCGGGCATGATTGCCCATCCGCCGATGCTGTTTCTCGGCTACGCCGGGTTTGCCGTACCGTTCGCACTGATGGTCGGCGCGCTGCTAACCGGCCGCGACGACGCCGGTTGGCTGCGCGCCGTGCGATGGTGGTCGGTGGCTTCCTGGCTGTTCCTGAGCGTGGGCATTCTATTAGGCGCTCAGTGGGCGTACGTTGAACTCGGGTGGGGCGGCTACTGGGCGTGGGATCCGGTTGAAAACGCCTCGCTGCTTCCTTGGCTCACCGCGACGGCGCTGCTGCACACCGTGATGGTTCAGCAACAACGCGGCATGTTTAAGGGCCTCAATGCCGCGCTGATCGCGGTGAACTTCATCCTCTGCATCTTCGGAACTTACCTGACCCGCTCAGGCGTGGTGCAGTCGGTTCACAGTTTCGGCGAATCACTGATCGGCACGTTTTTCCTGATCTTCCTCGGCTTGCTGGTGATTTCTAGCGTGTTGTTGCTTGTCAGCAAACGCCGAGCACTGGCGACCGACCAGAAGATCGAATCCCTCGTCGGCCGCGAGAGCGCGTTTCTGGCAGCGGGGTGGCTGCTGATCGCGATGACCGGGATTACGCTCGTGGGGACGATCTTCCCGCTGATCAGCGGCATTTTCATGCCTCAAGGGGTCAGTGTGTCGCAAAGTTTTTATAACACGACCGTCGGTCCGGTTAGCTTGGTGTTGGCGGCGATCATGGCGGCCGGGCCGTTCCTGCGGTACGGCAAGAGCGCCGGCCATCTGCTCGGCCGCAAACTGGCGATCCCGGCGATCCTCGGCGTCCTAGCTGCGGGCGTGGTGTGGGGCCGCGGTATACATAATGCCTGGGCGATCTCCGCAACGTTCATCTCCGTCACGGCCGCGTTCACCGTTTCCGCCGATTTCATCGCCTCTGCGTGGATTCGCTCGTCCGCTCACCACGAGAATCTCCTGGTAGCCACCCTCCGCCTGTTCGACGGCAATCACCGACGTTACGGCGGGCAGATCACGCACGTGGGCGTCCTGCTGTTCATCGTCGGCGTGGTCGGGTCGAGTCAGTTCAGCGAAAAGCAGAACTTCGAACTCAAACCCGGCCAAACCGCCAGGATCGGGCAATACGACCTCGCGCTGGTGAAGCTGGAGGAAGTCCGCGACGTCAACTTCTCCGCCGTGCAGGCCGTGCTGACCTACACCAACTCCGCTGGCGAGATGGGCACGCTACTCCCGCAGCGGCGGTTCTACGACAAGTCCGAGGAATCGTCCGCTTCGGTCGCGATCCGATCGACCTGGCGCGAAGACCTCTATCTCACGCTGGCCGGCTGGGAGCAGGACGGAACCCGCGTCACCGTGCAGGCGATCATCGATCCGCTGGTGAGCTGGATCTGGGTAGGCGGCATCGTCCTGACGGCCGGCGGAATCCTCTGTCTGCTGCCGCGGTTTGAGCCGCACAAGTCACTTCCGATGACTGAGGCCGTTGCCCCACCGCCGGCGACCGCCAAGCCGCAGGCCGCAGTCAAGCAGAACAAGAAGCACGTCAAGCTCTCGAAGAAACAGAAGGTGCGGCAATGAACAAGCTGGTTCAATCCATCGTGTATGTGTTGAGCGTCTCGCCGTTGGCGTTGGCGGCTTCGCCGACGACCGCGCCGGTGTTGCCCAAGGGTCATCCGGACATTTCGCAATTACAGGCACAACAGCAGCAGGACGCTCCGGCTTTGCCGAGTGGGCATCCTGATCTGAAAGATCTGATGCAAAAGGCCAAAGACGGCAAACTTCCGGCTGGGCACCCGCAGATTCCAGGGATGGGCAAAAACGCCAACGCGGTTCCGACCACTCAGCCGCAACTGCCGACACTCTTCATCGAAGCCCAACAGGGCACCGCCGGCGCGCCGGCGATCGGGGCCGATCCGGTCACCGTCGAGGCGTATCACAACGGGCAAGTGGTTTTCAAAACCGCCTCGCGCCTGCAGGCCGATGGAAAAATCACCGTGGAGAACATCCCGGTCCTCGTCGAGTTCCAGCCGCTGGTGAAAGTAACCCACAATGGCGTGGATTTTATCACGCAAGGCGAGGTGATGGACATGCAACGCACCGGCCAGCGCATCGGCGTTACGGTGTATGAGACGACTGACGTCGCTCCGGAATGGCGGGTGAAAGTCCGTCACGTCATGGTCAGCCCGGCTGGCGACGGTGCCGTGGTGATGGAGATGATGAACACCGAAAACCCGTCCGACCGAGCGTACCTCGGACCGAGCGGTGCCGATGGCAAGCGTGCAGCTCTCTCCTGGCCGCTGCCGAAAGGGGCCACGGACGTGCAACTGATGGCCGGCCTGCGGGCAGGCGGCGCGACGATCGTGAATGACCGCATCGTCAGTTCCGACCCGATGTTGCCCGGAGCTACGGCAATCCAACTCCGCTATCGCGTGCCTGCTGTTGAGGGCAAGATCAATCTGCTGATCGATCCGCCTGCCGGGATCGACAAGATGATGCTTTTTGTGCCCGAGGACGGCTCGACCCTTGAAGCCAAGGGGCTGGAATCGCTCGGCTCAAAGCCCAACGATCGCGGAAGCGTTACGCGGTACTTCAAAGGACAGGACATCAAGGCCGGCGCGGCGGTGGGCGTTGTGCTCAGCAACCTTCCCAACGTTCCGAAGGCGCAAGCCGCTGGCGAACCGACCGCACTCGCGGCGGCTCCGTCGGCCAACATCCCCGGCGCCAACAAGACGCCGCAGATTGTTGGCGGGCTGGGCGCCGTGATCATCCTGTTCGTTGGTGCGGCCATCCTCCTTAAGCCCAAGAAAGCATGAGCGCAACGTGTTCGCCACTCTTTCTCCAACGCGAGCCTCCTTCAGGGCCAAGCCATTGAACGCGGTACGACTGACCAACGTGGGTAAGCGGCTCGATGAGCGCCCGGTGCTGCGCGACATCAGCCTTGAAATCGCCGCCGGTGAGTTTCTCGCCGTGCTGGGCTCCAACGGCGCGGGAAAGAGCACGCTTCTAAAGCTGCTGATCGGGATGATCACGCCGGACGAGGGGAACGTGGAACTGTTTGGCGAATCCCTCAGAACCGCCGACCCTGCGATCCGCAGGCGAGTGGGGTACGTCGGGCATCAATCCATGCTTTACCGCGATCTTTCTGCCAGGCAGAACATCGCGTTTTTCGCCAAGCTGTACGGCGTGGACGACGTCAAGGTCAAGACCGACGCCATTCTCCGCACCGTGGGCCTGCTAGAACGTGGCGACGACGCGGTGAAAACCTTCAGCCGTGGGATGACCCAGCGGGTGTCGATCGCGCGGGCGCTGGTTCACAACCCCGATCTGCTGTTGGCCGACGAGCCGTTCGCGGGGCTGGATGCACGGTCGTCTGAAGGGTTGGAAAAACTATTCACCCGCATGAACGCAGCCGGGCGGACGATCATCATGGTGAACCACGATGTGCCGCAAAGCCTGCGAATCGCCAAGCGCGCCATCGTGCTAAGCAACGGCAAGGTCGAATCCGACCGCCCGACGGACAACGTCGATCCGGAACTGGTTCTGGCGGAGATCAACGGGCCATGAACGCCACCGCTCAAATCCTCCACCTCGTGCAGAAAGACGTGCGGATCGAAGCCCGCAGCCGACAGACGCTGGGACTGGTGATCGTGCTGGCGGTGCTGATTATCGTCGTGCTCGGGCTTGGCCTGGGCGGTCGACCGGCGGCGTTCGATGCGACGGCGGTGCTGTGGGTTGCTTACCTGTTCAGCGGCGTGCTGTGCTTTGAAAAAACCATGAACGTCGAACGGCAGGACGGCGCGTTAGCCGCGCTGATGATCGCCCCGATGGATCGCGGCGCGATCTATGCGGCCAAGCTGATCAGCAACCTGCTGCTGATGTTCGCGATCGCAATCGTCGTCACCCCAGCCGGCGTGCTGTTCTTCTCATTCGATCTGTCGGCCGCCCCGCGGCAATTCGCGGCGGTGATGGCGCTGTCGATGGTCGGCTTCGCCGCCGTCGGCACGCTGTTTTCTGCGGTGGCCAGCTCGTCACGACTGCAGGGCGGGCTGCTGGCGATGATGATCTTCCCGATCACGCTACCGCTGGTGATTTCGTCGACGCAGATGCTCATCCACCTCTTCCGCGATCACGAACCGATCGGCGGGCTGGGGCTGGGCATCCTCGTGGCGTTTGATGCGATTTTCCTGGTCGTCAGCTGGCTGGTGTTTGAATGGGTGCTGGAGCCGTAGGAGCAAACCATGCTGAAACGAATATCCAATGTAGGCTTCTGGCTGATCACCGCCGGACTTTTCACGGCGGCGATGGTGAGGCTCATTATCAACACGCCCGATGAGCAGACGATGGGGCCGATCCAGAAGATCTTCTACCTGCATCTGCCCGTTGCGATCAATACGTTCCTCGCGTGCCTCGTGGCGTTCGTCGCCAGCATCGGCTATCTCGCAACTCGCAAAACCTGGTGGGACGACCTGGCAGCGGCGGGGGCGCGGGTGTCGGTGCAGCTTTGCACGATCGTCCTGCTGACCGGAATGATATGGGGCAAATGCGCCTGGGGCCAATGGTGGACCTGGAGCCCACGGCTGACGTTCAGCCTGGTGCTTTGGCTGCTGTATACGGTCTACCTGATCATTCGCAGTTCGATCGAGTCGTCGGAACGACGGGCGCTGATTTGCGCCGTGTACGCGGTGATCGCCTTCCTGGATGTCCCGCTGGTCTACCTGTCAGTTCGCCTGATGCCCGACATCCATCCTTCCCATATTGAATTGGCTCCCGAGATGAAGGCCACTCTGATCTTGTTCTTCATTGCGGTAACGGCGTTCACGGCGGGGCTGATTGCGACGAAATATGGTCTCAATCGCGTGGAACGCGGTTTGCATAACAGTTCAGAGACTCGTGCGACAGTAGCCACCGTCGGAGGATTCGCGTCATGTTAGCTCTGGATTACCTCCGACTCGCATACGCCATAGGTCTTGCATTGCTATGGGGTTATGTCATTTGGCTTTGGATCGCCCGTGGTAAGGCAGACCGCCGTGGAAGGACAGAGTCATGAGTATCCACCTTATCGGCCTAAATCACCGTACCGCCCCCGTGGAACTGCGTGAGCAGCTTGCATTTAGCCGCGAAGGGGCATCGACGGCTCTCCTTTTGTTGAGAAACAAGTTTCCCAATATTGAGGCGGCGATTATCAGTACCTGTAATCGGGTGGAAGTTCTGATCGCCTGCGACGCCGAGAAGCCTGGTCCGAATGACATCGTGAGCTTTCTGGCGGAAGCTAAAGACTTGCCGGCACAGGAGTTCCGGAACTACCTCTATCAGTTGAGCGACGAACAGGCGACTCGCCATTTCTTCCGCGTGGCCGGCGGGATGGATTCGATGGTGCTGGGTGAAAGCCAGATCGTCAATCAGGTCAAGCAGGCCTATTCGATCGCCAGCGAGCAGGGCACCACCGGCCGGGTGCTGAACCGTCTTTTCCACACCGCGTTCGAGGTCGGCAAGCGTCTTCGCAGCGAGACAAGCATCAGCGAAGGCAAAACCTCCGTGCCTTCCGTAGCAGTGGACGTGGCGAAACAGATTTTTTCCGACTTTTCCAACAAGCAAACCTTGGTGGTCGGTGCCGGCGATATGGCGCAGCTGGTCTGCCAGTACTTACGGCAAGCCAACGCGACACGATTCGTCGTCACCAGCCGCACCCTCGCCAACGCCAGGGCGATTGCCGAAGCCTGCGAAGGGACGGCAGTCCCATTCGACCAGCTCGACGAACAATTCGCGTCGGCCGACATTGCGATCATGGCGACGAGTTGCCCGAAGCCGATCCTGACGGTCGATCGTGTGCGTGAAATCCAGAAGCGCCGCCGCGGCAGGATGTTGTTCCTGATCGATCTGGCGGTCCCGCGCAACGTTGAAGCAACCGTCGGACAGCTTGAGCAGGTATACGTTTACGACATGGATGCCCTCGGCCGGATCGTGGCTGAAAACAACCAGCACCGCCAGGGGCAACTGGAAGCCTGCGAAAAGATTCTGGATGAGGAAGTCAGCGACTTCGAGAAGTGGCTTTGCCAGACCAAGATCAACCCCATGATCGCCCAGGTGTACAGCGACGCCCGCGAGTTGCGCGACGCCGAAATCCAGCGGCTTTTCCGCCGCTGCCCGGACCTGCCGGAAGACGAGAAGAAGGAAATCGTCCAAGCCATGGACCGGCTGATGGGCAAGTTCATGCACCCGTGCATTGCGACGATGCGAACGCACAGTTATTCCACTCCGCCCGCCACGCTGGCGAAGGCGTTTCATGCGGTGGCCGAACTGCTGGATCGAACATGAGAAGGAACAAGCCCGCCATTCTCATTGTCGATCATGGCTCGCGCAGCGTCGAGAGCAATCTACTGCTTCATGAGATTGTCGAGCGGTTTGCACAGCGGTTCACCGATGAGTATTCGATCATCGAGCCGGCCCACATGGAAATTGCCGAGCCTTCCATTTCAACGGCGTATGCGTCGGCGGTTCGGGGTGGCGCGACGGACGTGATTGTCTGTCCGTTCTTCCTCGGGCCCGGAAAACACTGGCAGGAAGACATTCCGCGTCTGGTCCGCGAAGCGGCGGCGAAGTTTCCGCACACGACGTTCCGACTGGCTGCGCCGCTCGGAGTGAATGATCTGATGCTCGAGCTGATCCACCTGCGGATCGAAGAATGCATGGAATCGAAAGTAGGGGATCATGTCTAGCCATACCCTGCGGATGGGCACGCGCGGCAGTTTGCTTGCCCGGTTGCAGAGCGCCAGCATCGCACAAACGCTCGAAAAACAACACGAAGGCTTGAAGGTTGAAACGGTCATCTTCCAGACGACCGGCGATAAGATTCTCGATCGTCCGTTGCATGAATTCGGTGGCAAGGGATTGTTCACCAAGGAGATCGAGGAGGATTTGCACGCCGGGCGGATTGATTTCATCGTACACAGTTGCAAGGACGTGCCTGTCACGATGCCCCTGGTGGATCAAACCGGCCTGATGATCGGGGCGATTCCCAGGCGGGAAGATCCTCGCGATGCGTTTGTTTCGTTCGGTCCCCGGTCGATCGCCGAGCTACGGCCGGGCGCGGTGGTCGGTACCGGCAGCCTCAGGCGTCGCTGCCAACTGCTGGCGTTACGCCCTGACCTGAACGTGCAAATGCTCCGGGGAAATGTCGATACTCGCGTGCGAAAATGCCGCGAGGGGCAATACACCGCGGTGCTGTTGGCGATGTCCGGCCTGCGGCGCAGCGGATTGTTCGACAGCGACTGCATGACCGCCATTCCGACCGACCAGATGCTTCCCGCCGCCGGGCAGGGCGCGCTGCTGATCCAATGCCGCGAAAATGACATCGAAACCCGGCGGTACATCGCCCGGTTGAACGATACGGATACTGCGGCCGCGGTTCGGCTCGAACGCGGAATCGTCGCGTCACTCAACGGCGACTGCCACTCGCCCATCGCCGCGCTGGCCAGCGTGAACGGTGGCTCGATCACGCTTCATGCGGCAGTGGGAGCGCGCGGCGGAAACCTGCCGGTCATTACCGCTTGCGGTACCGGCCAGGATCCTCAGGTTGTGCTGCAGACGGTGATGAATGCACTTTTGAAACAAAACGCGAGAGAATTGCTCGCCACCGGACCGGCCGAGGCACTATGTCCGTCACGATGAACAGTCTCGAGGCAAGATTGTTGGAAGCGATCCAAGACGCGATCCCTCTCAACGCACGGCCCTATGCGCAGATCGGTGATCGCATCGGTCTTACGGAGAATGAGGTGCTCGACCAACTTCGCGGCTTGAAACAACCGCCAAGACGAGTGATCCGGCAGATCAGCGCGATCTTCGACAGCGGTTCGCTCGGTTACAAGAGCACATTGGTGGCAGCCAAGGTGGATCCGGACAGGCTCGAAGAGGCGGCCGCGATCATCTCCAAGCACCCGGGCGTATCGCACAACTACCAGCGGGAGAACGCCTACAACCTCTGGTACACGCTGGCGGTTCCGCCGGACAGCAAGCTGGGAATGGAGGGCACCGTTCAGCGCCTGCACGAACTAAGCGGCGCGATCGCCACCCGCATGCTGCCGACGCTGAAGCTGTTCAAGATCGGCGTGAAGTTCAATCTCGGCGCGGCCGAGGACGCACCGGCCCCTGCCAAAAAACATGTGAAGCACGGGCAACCCAAGCCGCCGACCACAGATGAAGACAAGCGTATGATCCGTGTACTTCAGCAGGACCTGCCGTTGATCGAACGCCCGTTCGACAATTGGGCCGAGCAGGCCGGCGTGTCGGTGGAGACGCTGCTGGGGCATGCTCGGACGTACCAGGATGTCGGCTACATGCGCCGGTTCAGCGCCGTGTTGCATCACCGCGAGGCTGGCTTCACCGCCAACGCGATGGGCGTGTGGGCGGTCGCGCCGGAAGGGCAGGAGTCTTTCGGTGCCGTCGCCGGCTCTCATCCCGCCGTCAGCCATTGCTATCTGCGGCCGAGCTATCCTGATTGGCCTTTCAGTATTTTCACGATGGTCCATGCCACCAACGCCGCCGCCTGCGAAGCGGTGTTGGCGGAGATCAGCCGGAACACCGGCGTGACTGAATACCGTGTGCTCTATTCCACGCGCGAGTTTAAGAAAACCCGCGTGCAATACTTCCTGGGTGATACTGCCGATTGGGAAGCTGCACACATTGCCTGAGCCTCAGGTGGGCAGAGTTGAATTGTTAAGCCCGCCGACTTTTCAAACGGAGGTTTGAATGAAACTCGCGGTGATCAGGGAATCCGTTCCCGGCGAGCGAAGGGTTGCTCTCGTCCCCGAGGCCGTGGGGATTCTGCGTAAAAAGGGGGTCGAGGTGCTGGTGGAAACCGGTGCCGGTGCGGCGTCGCACTACAGCGACGCGGAATACGAAGCCGCCGGCGCTCGTCTGGTGCCCGACCCCGACGTGCTCTACCGCGAGGCCGATGCGGTGGTGAAAATCCAGCGTCCGCTGCTGAACAGCAACAAGCATGAGGCCGATCGCCTCCGCGAAGGATCGGTGCTGGTTTCCTTCCTGCAGCCGACCCTGAACATTGAACTGGTTAAAAAACTGGCTGATCGCAACATCAGCACGTTGAGCATGGACCTGATCCCACGCATCAGTCGGGCCCAGGCGATGGACGCGTTGTCGTCGCAGGCCACGCTCGCCGGCTACCAGGCGGTGCTGATTGCGGCCGAATCGCTTCATAAGTTCTTCCCGATGCTCACCACGGCGGCCGGCACGTACTTCGCCGCGAAGGTACTGGTGATCGGGGCCGGCGTTGCCGGCTTGCAGGCGATCGCCACCGCCCGCCGATTGGGTGCTGTGGTATTCGGCTACGACGTACGGCCGGCCGTCAGAGAGCAAGTGCAGAGCCTGGGGGCCAAGTTCCTCGAATTCAACGTCGGCGAGGCCAATCTCGAGGACAAAGGCGGCTACGCGAAGGAACTGTCGGCCGACACGCAAAAGCGCCAGCAGGTCTGGATGGCGGACCAGATCAAGGAGTTTGATGTGGTGATTACGACCGCGCTTATTCCTGGTCGTCCAGCGCCAAAGCTCATTACCCGAGAAACGGTTGAGCGAATGCGTCCTGGCTCAGTCATCGTCGATCTCGCCGCCGAGGCCGGAGGAAACTGTGATGTGACCGTGCCCGGCGAAACCGTCTCTCACAACAACATCATTGTTCACGGGCCGCTCAATCTGCCCAGTGCCACTCCCATGCACGCCAGCCAGATGTATTCACGAAACATCACGAATCTCATCTCGCTGATCGTGAAGGACGGCAATCTCAACCTGGATTTGGCGGACGAGGTGATCAAGGCGTCGCTGGTCACGCATCAGGGGAAAGTTCTTCACGAGGCCACCGCGAAACTGATCGCCAGCGAGGTTCGATCATGACTACTGAACTGGAAGTCGGGCTGTACATCTTCATGCTGGCCGGTTTTCTCGGCTATCACCTGATCACGCGCGTTCCACCGCTGCTGCACACGCCGCTGATGTCGGCCACCAATGCGATCGCCGCGATTTCGCTGGTCGGGTCGCTCGTGGTCTGCGGTAGCGATTACAGCCAAGTACGGTACGGGTGGGTCTGCACGGCGCTGGGTTTCCTGGCCGTGACGTGTTCGACCACCAACGCCGTCGGCGGATTTCTGATTACCGACCGGATGCTGCGCATGTTCCGCAAGTCCGGCGAGAAGACGGCCGCCAATCACTCCAGCGTGGTTGGTGTTTCCGTCGTCGCAGCGGGCATCGCCGTCCTGGTGGGTTTGGCGATCTACATCAAGAAGGCGCATGTCGTTGAAGGCGAGCATGGCGCGACCGATGAACTGCTGAAGCTCTCGTACATCGCTTCCGCCGCGATGTTCATCATCGGGCTGAAGGGGCTGAGCTCGCCCAAGTGGGCCCGCCGAGGGATGTTGCTGGCGGCCGGTGGGATGGTGCTGGCGATTGTGGGAACGCTGTTCCAACGCGAAATCGTCAGCTATCTGTGGATCGTCATCGGCTTCATCGTCGGCTCGGCGGCTGGCGGATCGATGGGGTTGCGCATCCCGATGACGGCCGTCCCGCAGCGGACGGCGCTGTCGCATTCGCTGGGGGCGCTGTCGGCGTGCCTGGTGGGTGTGTCGGAATTCTTCCGTTATCGCGGCTCACTGACCGGCGTGACGATGACGGCGCTGGATTTTGAGGTCATCGTCGGCGCCCTTACGTTCACGGGCAGCCTGATCGCCGCCGCCAAGCTGCAGGAACTGCTGCCCGGTCGGCCGATCACTTACAAGTTCCAGAACTTCTCCAATATGGCACTGATGCTGCTGATCACAGTCATCGCCGTGTATCTCGTGGTGGCTGATCGCGGGAGCTGGTTGTTCTACCTGATGGTGCTTCTGTCGCTGGTGTTCGGCCTGCTGCTGGTCATTCCAATCGGTGCGGCCGACATGCCGACCGTCATCGCGCTGCTCAACTCCTACGGCGGTTTGGCGGACGCGGCGATGGGGTTCGTTCTGATGAACAAGATCCAGATCATTACCGGATCGCTCGATGGTACCAGCGGTTTCCTGCTTGCAATCCTGATGTGCCGGGCGATGAACCGGTCGGCTTTCAATGTGCTGTTCGGCGCGTTCGGTAAGGTGGCGCCCGTGGATCCGAACGCCGCTGCTTCCGAGGCTAAAGGCACAGTTCGCAGCCTTACGCATGAGCAGGCGGCGGTGCTGTTTGAAACCGCGACGAACGTCATCATCGTCCCCGGCTACGGCATGGCCGTCGCGCAGGCGCAGCACGCGGTGGCGGAATTGGCCAACATTCTGCACGAGCGAAAAGTCGACGTGAAGTACGCCATCCACCCCGTGGCCGGCCGAATGCCCGGCCACATGAACGTGCTGCTGGCGGAGGCGAATGTCCCTTATGAGCAGTTGGTGGAGATGGAGGAAATCAACCCCGATTTCCCGCAGGCCGACATCGTGCTGGTCGTGGGCGCCAACGACGTCACCAATCCGGCTGCCAAGACCAACAAGAGCAGCCCGCTGTACGGCATGCCGATCCTGGAGGTGGATCGTGCCAAGTCGATCATCGTTCTGAAGCGCAGCATGCGGCCCGGATTTGCCGGCGTGGATAACGAACTTTACTTCAACGAAAAGTGCATGATGCTCTTCGGCGACGCCAAAGAGAGCATGACAAAGCTCATCGGCGAGCTGAAATCACTGATCTAGTGGACTGGCAACAGCGAATTGATGGCGGTCCCATCAAAACGCACGAGAAATCAGGGCTGCTGATCCACTAGGCATTCTCCGAAGGCGCGGCCGGCTTTTCAGGCTCCGGAGCCGCTGCCGAAGCATCCGCCGTCGCTGGCGTCGGCTCGGGGGCCGGTGCGAGGGTGCCATCGGTTAATTCGTCATCCTGTTGTTCTACGTATACGTCTTCCATATCGGTGGCATCGACTTCATTTCGCATCAGGTAGTAGATGATGGTGTTTGATGAGAAGTAGAAGCTGATTGCATAGGCACCCAGGATCGCGATCACCAGGTAAACCCACATCCCGATCAGGTAAGCGCCTAAGGTCTCGCCCGGTCCCAGTGAAAGGGTGTGAACGTCATAGGTCAGGTGGGCAAATTCGCCCGGACCGGGCCAGAGCATGTTCCACAGCGGACGCATGTTGTCGGCGGATCGGAATACGCCAAACCCGGCGAACACATGGATGAGCTTCAGCATCAATGCGATGAAGAGTTTGATGAACGTATATGTAACCGCCCCGTATACGATCGAGATCCCGGTGTAGAACGCCAGCCGCCACGGCCGGGCGTACAGGTAGCTGAAACTGCGGCTGATGGCGTCGAAGCTGTCGGAGCCTTCGACGGCGATCGTCGGGTACATCAGATTGAACCCGCCGACGGTGCCGACCAGCACCAGCGCCATCACAAATCCGATGGCAAGCAGAATAAAGAAGAATACGCCTGCAATGATCGGCCCGACAAACGGTGCCCACATCACAATGGCCGACAGCAGAGTAATCACGATTCCCAATGCCGCCACGATCATCAGGGGAATGATCGGGGCAAACAGGAAGCTGAGGAATTTGCCGCTGCTGAATCGCAACGCGGCGCGGATCGAGAGTTTTTCGTCTCGAGCCACATGAACCGCTGCGATTCGGGCGATCGCTCCGCCGAAAATCGCCCAGACCGAGGTGAACAGGATCAGGAACAGGAAAAAGTACACCGGATGCTGCGAAAGCAGCCAGACCGGCCCGAGGGTGAAAAACCGTTCGACTGAGTGGTAGCCAGTGACCCAATCCAAACGCTTAACCGCCGAGATAACGCCGTTGAATTGCATCCGCTCATAGGCGAAGAAAGCTTCAAAAACCCCATCATTCTTGATCGACTGGGCCGACATCCAGGCAGTGTAGGCACGATCGTACTCTGACCGGCGATTGGTCAAATAGTCGGCTTCCGCCTGATCAAGCCTGGCCCGCTTCAGGGTTCCATCGGTAATGCGGTCGGCGTCGGCCTTATCCTTGCTGAGTTGGGTGACCAGGGCTTCGGCTTTGTCGTTACGGTGTTTAACGATGGCCTTTTTCAGATCCCCAAGAAGCTTGCTGTTTTTGGCAGCCGCCTGCGCGTCGGGCAGTGTTTTGACGACCTCGTATTCCAACAGGAACGCGGCGTATCGCAGTTCATGTTCCTTGCGGCTATCAGCACGAATGGTACGGAAATCAGACGTGGGGTTGTACCGCGCGAACTCGTACATCGAGATTTCGTTCGGCACGGCCCGGTGCGCGACGGGCCAGATGGTGTCTAGGATGTAACCACCTACCAGTAGCACGATCAATGCCGTCAACCCCAGTAGCAACTTGGAGGGATGGATAGCAACTCGGAACGTGCGGAACAGATGAGTGAAAGGAAACGTTTCCCGCCAGGAAATACCCCGCAGCGCCTGCATTTCGTCCGCCATGTGCCAAGACTCCTTCCCTTTCAACGCGACCGAAAGCCGTTCTCCGATGAACGACCGAACTGTTTGCCGCGACGAAAGATGCGTTCGATTATATCGACCCTGCGGGCAAGGGGAAGAATCCCGGGGACGGAAAGTGGAAAGCTATCACAATGGAATGCGATGAGCGATGAGCGATGAGCGATGAGTAGGAAAAGACTCATTGCTCATCCCCATCCTCTCACCTCCTGCGGGCGATCATTTTGATGCCCCATTTGGGGCGCAGGGTGATCATGGCGTACGGTTTAACAGGGTGGTCGGGGACGACCGACATCTCAAACCGCTGCACAATCGCCGACAGCATCAGGGTCGATTGCATCGCTGCAAAGTGGCTGCCGATGCAGAACCGCTGCCCGCCGCCAAAGGGGAGGTAGCTGAACTTGGGGAGATTTTCGCTCCGGCCGTCGAGGAAGCGTGTGGGGTCGAACTCGGTGGGGCGATCCCATAAACCCGGGTGGCGGTGCGTGACGTACGGGCTGACGAGGACGAATTGCCCGGCCTTGACCTGGAAATCGCCCAAAACGTCGTCCTGCCTCGCCGATCGACCGAGCATCCAAGCCGGTGGGTAGAGACGCATGGCTTCGTTGATGACGGCCGTCGTGAGTGGAAGGCGGGCCACATAGGCTGCCGTGGGGGGTGAACATTTCAGCACACCCGCAACTTCGTCATACACTTGCTGCTGGACGGCCGGGTGCTGTCCGAGCAGGTAGAGCGCCCAGGTCAGCACGTTCGCCGTCGTCTCATGGCCGGCGATCAGGATTGTGACGGCTTCGTCGCGCAACTGCAGGTCGCTCATGCCTTGGCCGGTGACTTCGTCGCGAGCTTCAATCAGCATGGAAAGGAGTGTGTCTTGGGTTCCGGGTTCCGGGTTCCGGGTTACGGGTTACGGGAGAGAAAACATATGCCAATTAACCCCGAACCCCGAACCCACAACCCCGAAACCCCGTGTCACGGATCCTTAGATAAACAAAAAAAAACAACACCATCA